>NZ_VUNA01000009.1 GCF_009695905.1 Mogibacterium kristiansenii | reverse complement strand
CGCGTTCGCGTCTCGACTCGTTTCCGAATCATTATTGTTTGTGTTTAGAATTGTACAGGGACATCCGATTACAGTGTATGACTTAAAGTCATTTGTACATCGTTTGTCTCTTATACTGATCTTAGACGAAATCTCCATCGAAATGTGTTCCGTCTTTGACCGGTTCTGCACTATGAAGTTTTCAAGGTTCTTGCTGTCTCATTCGAAACAGCTTATTCATTATAGCGCTTCAGTTGGCTCTTGTCAAGCACTTTTTTCAAACTTTTTTAAAAAGTTTTCAGTGCCCACGAGCGCATCCAATGCCACAAAGGCTTGGAGCCTGCACGCTGCGCCTCCGAGAAGCGTTCGCTTTTCGGTGACGACAAGATGGAATTATACGCGCGTTACGGGCACTTGTCAACAACTTTTTAAAACTTCTTTTAAAAGGTTAATTGTAAAAGTAATTTCACAGAACTGAACGCAAAATGCCGAAGTATATACCTCGGCATCTCGCTTGATCTACATATTCTCGGTGTTCTTATGAATGATGTTATTTTACTTTTACCTTCTTAACGGCGGACCATTTGCCGGTGTAGCTCTTGCCTTTTACCTTCTTAACGGCGCATACCTTTACGTAGTATGTCTTCTTGGATTTCAGTTTGCTGATGGTCTTCTTTACCGCCTTGCCGGATTTCACGGTTACGGTCTTCACCTTCTTGAATTTCTTGCTGGTGCTGTAGGTTACTTTGTAGGAAGTGGCACCGCTGACCTTCTTATAGGTAACGGTCACTTTCTTCTTGCCAGCCTTCAGCTTGAGTCCCTTCACCTGCCCCGGCTTCTTTACCGGAGCCACCGTTGGGGATGGGGTTGGTTTATTGTTCTGGTTCTTCAGCTGTTCCTCTGTCTTCTTCAGCTTATCCTGTGTTTCTTTCAGAGAGTTCTGAAGTGTGTCTACCTTCTTGTTCAGCTCTTCCAGTTCCTTGTTCGCCTTATTCAGAGAGTCCTTTGCTGCATCCAACTCCTTATTTGCAGCATTTAAGGTGTCTTCCAACTCCTTGTTTACATTATTTGAGAGTTCTTTCGCTTTTCCAAGCTTAACTTCCGCTTTGTTCAGATTCGTGTTCAGTTTTTCTAATTCAATTAAGTACTGATTGTATTCTTCTTCTTCATATTTATCACTGCTGAAGACGGTCTGCATATTCTCTGCCACACTCTCAAGCTCATAGATATTGTAATTTCCGGAGTCATATTCCGATTCATTTAATTCTTCAATCAGTTCTTCACACTTGGAGTAGAGTTCTTTGCCTTTTTCGCTGTACTCTGTTCCCTTCTGTTCCAGGAGCGCCTGAATATTCTTTACCTGCACCTTTGATTCCTGAATGGACTTCTCTGCATCGGAAATGGCCTTATTGATGTCAACATCTTCTTCAAAGATGTCATCATTCAAAGCCTTTTCAGCAGCCCCGACGCTCGTTTCCAGCTGCTTCATATTGTCGTCCATTTCCTTTTGATCGGATTCCATGGCGTGCTCCGCTTCAGTTACCTCTTTCTGAAGTGCTTTGATTTTTGCAATCATCGGTGCCCACTCTTCCGTCGGGATTACAGAAAAAGTACCATCGTTTTCTGTTTTTATGGCGTATCCGTTTGCAATACATTCATCTTTTGGTTTTTCAGTAAACAATCCATTGTAAATTCTGAGGCTATAGTAATTCTCCTCGTCTTTATTGACAATTTTACCCTGTATTGTTCCCGCTGTGTCAATTGTTGAGTCACTCCAGAATTGGATTGCGTTGTTTCCCGGTTGAACCTTCACACTGCTGTTTCCGTTAATCGCTATCTGTTCTGCAATCACCGCATTTGCACAGTCACTGCTGCCCGATGCATCGATATTGAAATTCGTTATCTTCGCATCACCGGTGCAAGCTCCCTCGATGTGAATTCCGACCTCACAGTTCTGAATCTTCAACGTGCCATTTTTAAAAGTGACATGACCTTCATCTCCTTGAAGGCAAATGGCTGCTCGTTCAGATTCAGATCCATATGTTGCGCCATCTGTTACCGTATATGTGTTGCCGTTAAAGTCAAAATTAAAATATGGGCTATCGCCGTACGACAACGCCAATGCTGCCCCTTTACCGGACGCGTCCCGATTCAATATGATTGTTGAATCATATTCTCTACCAGACTCCATCGCATCCTGCAGTTCATTGTAGTTTCCTAGAATGAATCCCTCGGAATCTTCTACCGTCCACACAGCATCAGTGTCTGCACTGCCCGATGATGCTTCGCCGGCAAATGCATACATCGGCATAAATGCCATCGTCATGACGATAGACAGAATGCCTGCCAACCATTTCTTTCCGGATTTCATACTATCCTCCTTCATTTTTCTCCTGTTATTATTTCACCTTTACGCTCTTCACGCCGGACCATTTACCGGTGAAGTTCTTACCCTTCACTTTCTTAACGGCGCATACTTTAACGTAGTATGTTTTCTTGGATTTCAGTTTGCTGATGGTCTTCTTCACCGTCTTTCCGGATGTCACGGTCACGGTCTTTGCCTTCTTGAATTTCTTGCTGGTGCTGTAAGTCACTTTGTAGGAAGTAGCACCGCTTACCTTCTTATAGGTAACAGTCACTTTCTTTTTACCGGCTTTCAGCTTGAGGCCTTTCACCTGCCCCGGTTTCTTTACCGGAGTTACCGTTGAAGACGGAGTTGGTGCGTTGTTCTGCTTTTTCAGCTCTTCCTCTGCCTTCTTCAGCTGCTCCTGCGTTTTCTGCAGCTCTGCAGCTAATACATCCAGTTTTTTATTCAGCTCTTCTTGCTTCTTTTCTGTCTCTGCCAATGCCTTCTTTGTTTCTTCCAGCTCTTTTCTCGCTTCTTCCAAAGCTGCACTGTTTTCTTTGTTGACCTTATTCGGCAACTTCTTTATCTTGTCCAGCTTCACTTCCACCGATGTCAGTCTCTTATTCAGTTTATTCAGTTCTACCAAATACAATTCGTCAAAGCCGTTATAATCCTTTTCATCCGCACTGCTGAATATCGTCAACATCTTTTGCGCGGATTCTTCTATGCTATCCAAACCTTCATCAACATCAAAATCTCCAAAGTCATACTGACTCCGATCGACTTCTTTCAATTCTTTTCTCAGGTCTGCACATTTATCTTTCAATATCTGACCTTTTTCACTGTATTCTTTTCCCTTCTGTGTAATAAATAGCGTCACGTCCTCAATCTGCGCTTTTGCTTCTTGAATGGACTTTTCTGCTCTTAGCGTTGCCTTCTCAACACCGTCCTCATAAACTCCATCGTTTAAGCTCTCCTCTGCAGCATCCAGACTTTCTCTGATATCGTACATTTTCTTGTTCGTCACATTAATATCTGCATCCAAACTGTCGTCTGCTTCAGCAACCTCTTCTCTTAATTCCTTAATTTTCTGCAAGAGCGGATCCGCCGCGTCTACGACATATCTTCCGTCATCGGTTGCTTTTACCGCATAGCCTTTTGCAATATACGCTTCATCCGGCTGTTCGCTGAACGATCCGCCGTACAGCTTCAAGTGGGTAAACCGATCCTCATTTCCTTCTTCATCAGAGATAACACTCTGTGCATTTTTGATTTTCCCATCAAATCTTCCGTTTCTAATCAAAACCCTCGCGATTTCGTCATATCCGCTTTCTCCAAAGAAATTGATATCCCCTTGAATTGTTCCTTTTGTATTGATTACGTTATCATTGCCCGAGAATTTATAATAATTAAATGCATCGTTGCCCGGCTGAACCTTCACACTACTGTTTCCGTCAATATTGCAATACTTTTCAGCATATACTGCATTTTTGCAGTTTTTTGAATTCGATGCATCCACATTGAAATTCTTCATATTAATACCCGCGGATCTAATTCCGCCAGAACAGTTCTCAATTTTCAATGTACCATTATCGAAAGAGAACGTATACCCTGAATAATTGCCAATTGCATACGATTCCGTTTCTCCGGTCTCTCTTTTTGCACCGCCTGTTACTGTATAGGTGTGGCCATTAAAATCAAAGTTTCTGTCCCAACTGTCCCCATCCTCTACAGCTTCCAAATACAAGCCTTTTCCGGATGCATCTCGATTTAATATAATCTCGCACTCTTCATTTGAATGTTCAATTGCTTCTCTAAGGTCATTGTAATTTCCTAAAACCTCGCCTTTACCATAGTCATTTCTCACCGTCCAAACTGCGTCGGCGTCGGTTCCGCCTTCCGCTGCCTCACCGGCAAACGCATACGTCGGCATGAATGTCATCGTCATCACGACGGACAGAATGCCTGCCAACCATTTTCTTTTGGATTTCATAAATTCCTCCTTCCATCCATTTCCTTTCTTTCTGTTTCGACGGAATTCGTTCCGCCGAAAGGCTTCCAAACCAATTCTAACCCCTCTGTACCACTCCTGTCATTTAATTCGCAGTTTAATTTTCTCGCAAAAAAAAGAAGCGGGACATCCGGAGACGTCCGCTTCGATTTGCGTTTGCGCTTTTCACTTATGGTTTTCACTTCACCTTACCAAATGCCCATCACGTGCTGCATCAGCAGGCTCACGGCGGTGATGCCGGCCCAGCACACGGCGCCCAGAGCGATTGGCTTTCCACCGGATTTTACCAGTTCCACCAGGTTGCTGTTCAGACCGATGGCGGCCATGGCCATGGTGATGAAGAATTTGCTCAGTTCCTTCAGCGGGGCAAAGACTTCCGCAGAGACACCCGCCATACCCGCAAGGGTTGTGATTACCGAAGCGATTACGAAATACAGAAGGAACATCGGAAATGCCCGCTTCAGGCTGAAATTGTTTTTACCGGAGCCGGAAGATTTGCGGGCGCGGTGGATGGCCAGACCCAAAGTAATCGGGATAATCGCCAGCGTCCGGGTGAGTTTCACCGTTACGGCTTTGTTCAGAGTTTCGGCGCCCAGGTTCCACATGCTGTCCCAGGTCGCGGCGGCCGCGGTCACCGAGGAGGTGTCGTTGATAGCCGTTCCCGCGAAAATACCGAAAGCTTCGCCGCTGTGGGTATCGAAGCCGATGGCGGTGCCCAACATCGGAAAGAAGATGGCGGCCATCACGTTGAAAAAGAAGATGACGGAAATCGCCTGAGCGACCTCCTTGTCGTCAGCATCGATAACCGGTGCGGTGGCGGCGATGGCCGATCCGCCGCAGATGGAGGACCCCACGCCCACCAGAGTGGAAATGTTTCCCGGAATGTGCATTGCTTTGTGGAACACCCACGCCAGAATCAGTGAGATGGCGATGGTGCTGATGATAATCGGAAGGGACTGTCCGCCGGTGCGGAGAACCACGCCCAGGTCCATGCCGAATCCCAGCAGCACTACCGCCGTCTGCAGGATGTACTTGGATGTGAATTTAATTCCCTTCTTCGCTTTTCCCTGATCCTTCCAGAACAGGGCGATGATCATGCCCAGCAGGATTGCGATTACCGCGCTTCCCACCACCGGAAACTGTTTCCCGATGAACCATGCCGGCAGCGCCAGCAGGAAGCAGACCGCAAAGCCCGGAACTTTCTCTTTAATCGTGTTACTCATTTTACTCTCCTTAATTCGTCCTATGCCGCCCGTTTCGCAAAGCAGTCTTTTTATTATATGCCGAACCGGAGACCTTGTAAAGTCATATTTTGCGAATGCACTCCGCCACTACCGAAGTCACTGTCTTTGATGTATAATGTTCATCGTGTCCGAAAGATTACAAAAAACGCATATAATATAGAAGGAAGAATCTCATGAAACAATTCTGGTCCAAAACATCCACGCTGATCATCACAGCCATTTTCTGCTGCACCCTGTGGGGCAGCGCCTACCCGTGCATCAAGGTCGGCTATCGCCTGTTCTCCATCGTTTCCGGCAACGTTCCCGGACAGCTGTTTTTCGCCGGCTGCCGTTTCGCGCTGGCGGGAATCCTGGTGATTCTGGCGGGCAGTCTGCTGCAGAAGGAACTGCTTTTACCGGAGAAATCCGATTGGAAGCCCATCGCTGTACTGGCCCTGTTCCAGACAATCCTGCAATATATCTTCTTTTATATGGGCCTGGCCCGCGCCTCGGCGGTGCGCTCCTCCATCATCAACGGGACCGGCGCCTTCGTGGCAATCCTGCTGGCGGTGTACATGTTCCGGCTGGAGAAAATGACGCTAAAAAAATTCATCGGCTGCTTCTTGGGGTTTTCCGGGGTGCTCCTGGTGGAGACCGTCGGTCAGACGGTGAATTTCGGCTTCGCCTGGAACGGGGAAGGGTTCATCCTCCTTTCCGTGTTCGCCTCCTCCACGGCGTCGATTTTGATTAAAATCTTCTCCCGGGACCACAACCCGGTACTGCTTTCCGGCTGGCAGTTTTTCACCGGCGGACTGACCATGGCCATCGTGGCCTTCCTCTTCGGCGGCCGAATGACGGTGGGAACCCCAACATCCTTGCTGCTGCTCCTGTACATGGCCTTCATCTCCTCCGCTGCCTACACCCTGTGGGGTGTTCTGCTGAAATACCACCCGGTGAGCCATGTGACGGTGTTCAACTTCGTCACACCGGTGGCCGGCGTGTTGCTCTCCTCTGTCATCCTGTCGGAACACGGCGTGCTGAACGGCTCCGTCCTCATCGCTTTGGTATTGGTGTGCGGCGGAATCCTGGTGGTTTCTCGGGAATAATTCATTGTGCAAAATATTGCTCTTGATTCCCCGCGGTGGTATAATTCAAGCGCTGTTACAGTTCATAAGGGGATGGACGGAACATCTATGATTAAAAGAAAATGTTTTTGTCGGAGGATTTACAGGGGGTATTGAGATGACTCAACGAAAAGCAGAAGCGCTGATTGCGCTTGGACTCACTTTACGGGGAACGTCGCTGCTGTTCAGCAAACTGGCCATGCAAACCATTGGGCCGTTCACGCTGTGCGGCATCCGTTTCCTGATTTCATTTGCAGTGGTAGCACTAATCTTTCATAAGCAGATTCGCAGTGTTACCAAAAAGGAAGTATTGCACAGCGCAATTGTGGGTTTCCTCTATTTCTGCTGCATGGCGTTTGAACTCTTGGGGCTTCGGACAACACCGTCCTCCACAACTGCTTTTATTGAAAATACGTCGGTGGTCATCGTGCCGCTGCTGGCGGCCATCGTATATCGCCGGCTGCCGAAGCGCATGGATATCCTGTGTGCGCTGATTGCTCTCGCAGGCATCGCACTCATGACCCTGAAGGGTAGCAAGCTGGCATTTACGCCGGGAGAGCTGTTGGTCTTCGGCGGTGCGGTAAGCTACGCGATTACCGTTGTGGTCATGGATATGGTTACGGTGGACGACAACGCGCTGAACATCGGAGTTTTCCATCTGTTCTTCATCGGATTCTTCAGCCTGCTGGCGGCGTTCGCCTTCGAGGATTTCACCATCCCGACCTCTGCGCCGGAATGGGGTGCGATTCTGTACCTGGCACTGGTGTGCGGTGCCATCGGTTTCACGATTCAGCCGGTGGGACAGAAATACACCACGCCGGAGCGAGCCAGCCTGTATGTGGCGACCAATCCGCTGGCAGCGGTTATTCTGGGCGTTATTTTCCTGGGGGAGCGGTTCACCTTCCTGGGAATCATCGGCTGCGGATTAATCCTGCTGAGCATTTTCCTGCCGGCTGCGCTGGAGAACGGACTGGCGAGGAAGAAGGCGTAGCGAACCCTTCTCAATGCAGATGCTCTTCACGAATTTGCGGGTCTTCCCGTCCTTCGGGAAGTACACCTCCAGGAAATCTCCTTCGTTGGAGCGGATGACGCCCACGCCGAAATTCCGGCTCCGGACCTCCGCTCCCGGGACGAATTCCGCCGCCTTCTCCCGGAACTCTTTGGAATCCATCCGGAACACGTCTTTTGGTTTGCCGCTGCGGTCCGGCAGCTTGCCGAAGCATTCCCGCAGGAACGGGGAGGAACAGTCTCCGTAATCCGGAAGAATCAGTTCCTCCCGGGTACGGGTGATTGCCACGTAGAAGATGCGCCGTTCCTCCTCCCGGTCGTTTTCCGAGGAAGGGAGCACATCCCGTACGGCATCCACCAGAATCACCCGGTCGTACTCCATTCCCTTGCTGCCGTGAATCGTGCTGAGAACCACTTTGGCGTCCGCTGACTCCAAATTTCCGGTTCCGGAAGAAATCATCTGCTCCAATTCCCACAGCTTCTGCAGGAAATCCGCAATGGTATCCGCGGGTTCCGCAAGCGCTTCCAGCACGAAAAGCTTTTCGCTCTTCTCGTTCCGGTACCGAATGCCGGTGCGAATCATTTGCAGCGCCTCTTTCGCGTTATTCCGAAGGCGCATATCCCGCAGGTTATCCCGAAGAATCTGCAGATCTTCCTTCTTTTGCCGTCCCAGAAGCGGTGATTCCGTCAGCACCGCCAGAATGGGGTCCTCTCGCCGAAAGTCCATTCGCCGCACCGCATCTCCCACTGCGTTTTTCGAAATCCGGTAATTCAGCTTATAGTAAATTCGCCAGAACAGCTCGCTGTCCGCCGGATGCATGACGAATCCCAGGATATCCTTCACATCCCGCACCACCCGGCTGCTAAAGAACAGGGTGTCCAGCCCCCGATTTCGAAATGAAATCCCGGCATTTCTCAGGTGATACATCAGAGGGATGGCGCTGTCGTTGTTCCGGTAGAGCACCGCCGTTTCCCGCTCCGGATCCTCTCGAATCCAGTCGGCAATCTGCCGATACTGATCGGACCGCCGCGCCACCGGTTCCACCCGAACTCGGCCGGAAGACTCCGCCGCGGGCTTCATGTTTTTATCGTATCGCTTTCGGTTGTGCCGGATAAAACGGTCCGCCAGAGCCACGATGTCCTTTCCGGACCGGTAGTTGGTCTCCAGCCGATACACTTTACCCCCGGGATAATGGCGCTGAAAATCCAGCAGTGCCTCCGGGTACGCCGCCCGAAAACCGTAGATGCTCTGATCTTCATCCCCCACCATGAACAGATTTCCCCCGTCCTGCGTGAGAATCTGCAGAATCCGATGCTGCAGCCACGAGGTATCCTGCGCCTCGTCCACCATCACATAGGGATATTTCCGCCGGTAATGATTCCGCACCCCCGGCACCTTCTCCAGGAATTTGCAGGCATACACCAGCTGGTCGTCGTAATCCATGGCGTTCTGCGCCTTCATGCTCCGGACATAAGCGTCGTACAGGGGCTTCGCCGGGTAATCTCCGATTCGAAGCTTCTCAATCTCCCCCTCCGAAAGCTGCATATTCTTGATATAGGTAATCTTCTGCGCGAACTCCCGAATGTCGCTCTCCCCGGGAAAAGAATCTCCCGCCACGCTCACGAGAATCCGGCGCAAAAGCAGCCCGGTGTCCGTCAAATCTTCCGGTTTCTGCCGTCCCGTTTTGTCCGCATAAAAGCAAACTACGCGGTAGCAGAAGCTGTTGATGGTCATAAAATCCACCCGATTATTTCCGTACTGCCGCCGGAACCGCTGCTTCATTTCTTCCGCCGCATTGTTGGTAAAAGTAATTACCAGCACGGAGGTGTCCGGCACTCCGGAACGAAGCAGGTTCTCCAGGCGGGCCAGAAGCGTGGTGGTTTTCCCACTTCCTGGCACAGCAAGAAGCAGCGAGCTTCCGCTGCAATCCGCTGCGGCCGCTCGCTGCTGTTCGTCTAAATGTGTATTTCCGGTGAATGAGGAATGATTCATACCTCTCCGTCTCCCTGTTAATTTTTTACAATCTTTCCGTACAGGAGTTTCGATTCCAAGTCAATCTCCTCTGCGTGCTCGTCCAGAGTCTCGCCGGCAATTTTCTTGTAATCCGCCTCACTGGTTGCTCCTCGGTCTTTCATCATCTGCTGCTTTGCCGCCTTCATCTCCTCGGAAGAAACGTAAATCTTCTTTTCTCTGGAAATGGAATGGAGAATCAGTTTCTCCTTCACATTCTCCTTTGCCAGCTTCTCTACCTGCGCTTGGAATTCCGATTCCGTCAAATCCGACTCCTTCAGGTATTCCTTATACGTCAATCCGTATTCCTTAATCCGCTTGTGGTACTGACTGGTGATGTACTTTTCTTCTCGCTTCAACTGCGCTTCCGGATACTTGCTTACCTCTGCGGATTTCACCAATTTTTTCCATTCCTTCGCCGTCAAGGTATCTTCCTCCGGCATATCGAAGGATACATACCGATCCAACAACAGAATATTGTATCCGTTATAGCGGTTCAGCGTTGCGCTCAAAAGAAATAGAAGGAATACCAGAAACACCAGCATTCCTACTATAATTTTCTTCTTCTTGGAAAGTCGGCGAAAACGGGAATGTTCTCGCCATTTCTCGTGTGCGGATGAAAGGTGGTCACGAAGGCTAGTTCTTTCCGGAACTTGTTGTGACATCGTTGCTTACCTCCTTATCAATCAGTCGCACCTTGTTCGTCTTCTCTTTGCTTACACCGGAAAGTTCGGTGTCGTTCTGAACGGCCTTATCGATAATATCGGTCTTCTTGTTGTTCTTCGGGGTCGCCGTCGCAATAACCTTGTTTTCTTTCACCGTAGCGACCTTCACCTGACGCTGTTCGCCGTCCAGGAACACTTCCGTCCGGTTGGTGTCCACGTGCTGCCATTCCTCACTGTTGGAATTTCTGTAGAATACTCGGTAGTTACCTACGTTGCTCTCCGCTGCGGTGAACTTTACTTGGGTCTTTCCGTTAACCTCCGAAGTAACCACATCCGTTACCTCATTGGCTCTCTCTTCTTTCTCGATGGTCTTACTGCCAATCCGGAACGGAACGCATTCCGTATATCCGCGATACTTGCCCTTGCCTTTTACGATGACATAGCCTGTGCCCTTGCGGATGTTCTTTGCGTACACCAGAGTGTAGTCCTGATTCTCCGTGAGCTTCGTTACGCCATCCTGAACGGTTACCTCCGGCTCCACCGGATTACCGGTATACGCCAGCTGCTCGTAATCCATGGTGGCTTCCATCTTCTTGTTGCCGTTGGTGTTTTTATTTTTCGGAATGTACATATAGTTGGAGTCCACTCTGCCCCGAATTCCGGAGATGCGGTCGATGCTGCTGTACTGCCAGTAGGTATAATCTTCCGAGGAAGTGTTGTTAATATTGTACTGCGCAATCCACAGCTCGTGGCCGTCCTTCACCAGCTTCGCCACATCCACACCGGACGTCTTAGACGTCAAGCTCTGCGACACGTACAGGCAGGTGGTATATCCGTGATCCCTGCAGTAATTGAGGAACGCGTCAGCAATCAGGGTCAGCTGCTTCCGGGCATTGGCGGATCCGCCTTCCGAAACCCAGCCTGCATACGCCGCATCCAATCTGCCGTTGGAGAACTCCATATCCATTACAATCGGAAGCTCCAGCTTTCTGCCCTCGGCATACTTGCAGACTTCCTTTGCCTCGATTACCGCTTCTTCCGTGGTGGTAGCCTGGGAGTACCAATACACGCCCCGGGCCACTCCGGCCTTTGCCGCCTCGTCCATATTCTTTTCATAGGTGCGATCCTTAATCATTTCAAAGGAATTCTGTCCAGTGGCTCCGGCACGGACAAATGCATAATCCGCTCCGGCATGCTTCACCTTCTGCCAATCGATGTTTCCCTGCCATACGGAAACATCAATTCCATAGAAAGCGCGGTTAGACGACACCTTGCCCGGCTGGCGCACGGTATCCTTCGTTGGGAGAGCATACGTCGGAAGAGTCGAAAAGACCGTGATCATCACTACGACCACAGCAACAGCAATTCTTCCTGCTTTCATTGTTCCGATAAATCCTCTCAACATCCACTGCCTTTCTATCCTACAAGTGACTTCCTATAAAATGACCGTATCATTATAGCATACATGAGGCGGTTTTTATGATGAAAATATGATTGAACCTGCAATTTCCTTTTCAAAGTTTTTATATTCCTTTAAGTTCACTTTAAGTTTTTTTCAGTATATTGGTACTATCAAATGCAACACGATAATGAAGGAGGATTCCCCATGAATAATAATTTCAACGAATCCAACACCGACTTCATTCTGATCAATCCGAATGACGAGAATCGGGATGACCATAAAAACAGCCGACCGCCTCGGCAGAAGCGGCCGAAAGAACATTCTTTTAGGAAACGGACCATCGCCGCGGTGCTGAGTTGCGCACTCGTCGGCGGTGCCTCCGGCTTTGGGGGTGCCATGATTGCCGAGCGCACCGGTGCTGCTACCCTGCTGGAAGGGAACGGCGGAGACCGGACGGTGAGCGTGAAAAGCGTGAATACCAGCAAAAAGATGACGGCGGCGCAGGTCTACGCCAAGAACGTGGATGCGACGGTGGGAATCTCCACCAAATCCACCACCCGGAACATGTTCGGTTACTCCACGGAGTCCGCGGCTTCCGGTTCCGGCTTCATCGTTTCATCCAATGGATATATCGTCACCAACTACCACGTAATCGAGGGGGCGGATTCCATCACGGTTTCCACCAACAACGGCAAAAGCTACGAGGCGACGGTGCGGGGCTACAACGAGAGTTACGACGTGGCAGTGCTGAAAATCAACGCCACCGGGCTCCGGGCCGTGACACTGGGCAAGTCCTCCAGCGCAAACGTGGGGGACGAAGTGGTGACCATCGGAAATCCGCTGGGCGAACTCACTTTCTCCCTGACCTCCGGCGCCATCAGCGCCCTGAACCGGGAAGTGACTTTTTCTCAGAACAACACCATGAAGCTGATTCAGACTGACGCGGCCATCAACTCCGGCAATTCCGGCGGCCCGCTGTTCAACCTGTACGGAGAGGTCATCGGCATCACCAATGCCAAATACTCCTCCGGCAGTTCTTCCTCAGAGGCGTCCATCGACAACATCGGGTTCGCCATTCCGATTGATGAGGTGGATTCCATCATTAAAAATATCATCAAGAGCGGAACCAAAAGCAGTTCCGATTCGTCCGGCAATTCCGGAAGCAACGATTCCTCCTCGGATTCCCGTTCCGGAAACAGCGGGCAGTCTCAGGACTCCTCCGGAAGCCACCACGGCAGTGTTCCGGATCAGGATGACAGCTGGGAAGATTCCATCGAGGATTTCTTCTCCACATTCTAGCCTTCCATCCGGGGGTGCACAGGCGGCAACTCCCATGGATATATATATATTTTCCTTTCTTTGGCGAGGCCGGCATGCAACTGCCGGTTTCGTTTTTTGTCATTTCTTAAAATTTCCGAAAGCTTTTCTTAAATTTCACACGCCTTTCTTGATATCCTCCCGGCAATAGTGTAAGGTTATATCAATTCAAGTTGAACATGAACGGGATCCCGTTTCTAATAACGAAAGGAGTATTAAATGAAGAAGAGATTAATATCTGTGATTTTGCTGAGCACACTGGTATTGCTGTGTGCCTGCGGTTCTTCCTCATCCAAACCGGAGGTGACCCCATCGAAGACGGTGGATCAGTTCCTCAAAGGAATTCAGGATGAGGATCAGGATGCTATCAAGAAGGTATACGAAGAGAGTACCTTTGATCTGGGCGCCGAAGCTTGGGACGACGACGATGACGAAGAAGGCATGGACACCGCAATGAACAAGGTGCTCACCGACGACTTCTACCCAAGACTGATCGATTTCGAATACAAAATCGGTGAGGAAGAGATTAACGGCGATGAGGCCACGGTAAAAGTAGATATCACCACCTACAAGATGGGCGACGCATTCGTGGCCGGTTTCAAAGATTTCTTTGCCGGAGCCATGGATTTGTACAACTCCAACGCTTCCGACGAGCAGGTCAGCAAGGTGATGAGCGAAAAGCTGCACCGGCAAATTTCCGCATTGAAGAAGAAGGAATACAAGAAGACCGCTACCTTCCATCTGACGAAGGAAAAAGGCGTATGGGTTGTGGAAGACATGGACGACGACAAGAACGAAGCCGCTCTGAACATCCTGTCCGGCGGAATGCTGGATGCGGAGAACTCCATCGACCGCATGACGGATGACTAATCTATATTTCCAATAAAACACGAACCCCCGGCAGCAGGTACTTGCATAATCGCAAGCCCTCTGCCGGGGGTTTTAGATTCTTTTTTATCTTTTCCTGCAGGAACGCTCCTTGCTGTAATCCACCAAGGTATCGCTGCCCCGGCCGCTTCGGACGGTGGAAACACTTTTTACCATATACCGCCCCTTTACAATCTTCCGCTTGCGGGTCAGGTTCAAGGTTCTCCCATTGGCGCGTCCGGTCCACCTGGCCACGGTGGTCCAGTGACCTTTCGAAGATTTCAGCAGATACACCGTAGTGTACAGCGTGGTCTTCTTTGCGGCACCCTGATTCACCCGGACCCGAACATGCGCTCGGTCTTCCCGAATCCGAAGGCGGGTATCCACCGAAATGGAGCCTTTTTTTGCCGCATAGACCTTATCCGTATGAGTCCTTTTATGTTCCGGCCGGTCGCCCTGACTGCCGGCGAAAACCGGCGCGGACATTGCGGTCATCAGTACAACAACCAGCGTGAATATCAGCAGGTTCCGCTTTCTCATTGCTGCACCCCTTTCTCTTTACTAAGCTACGCACATACTTGCCTTATTCTACCATGAAGGCGCGAGCTTTCAAATAAGTTTTTCTTATAAAAAAATTATTCACTTTTCTCTCTTCTTCCGGCCCGGGGTTCGCGCACGGAAACCGAATTCATTGGCTTTGCGGGCAGGCGAGCGCGAACCTTGCCGGCGCCGGGGTCGTCTTTTCCTCTTCTTCCGGCTCGGGGTTCGCGCTCGGAAACCGAATTCATTGACTTTGCAGGCAGGCGAGCGCGAACCTTAGCGCCTCCGGGGTCGTCTTTTCCTCTTTTTCCGGACCGGGGTTCGCGCACGGAAACCGAATTCATTGACTTTGCAGGCAGGCGAGCGCGAACTTTACCGCCTCCGGGGTCGTCTTTTCCTCTTCTTCCGGACCGGGGTTCGCGCACGAAAACCGAATTCATTGGCTTTGCAGGCAGGCGAGCGCGAACCTTGCCGGCGCCGGGGTCGTCTTTTCCTCTTTTTCCGGACCGGGGTTCGCGCACGGAAACCGAATTCATTGGCTTTGCGGGCAGGCGAGCGCGAACCTTACCGCCTTCGGGGTGGGTTTGCTCTAAGAAAAGGGCGAAGCCGTCGCACATGAATTGCGACTGCTCCGCCCTCTACTTGCTTAATTGTCCGGCAGGTCCTACTTATCGGATTTGCTTGCCTTCTTTACCTCGTCGGTCTTGAAGATGATCTTGCTCTCTCCGCTCTGACCGTCCTGCTTTCCGCCGATGAAGGAACCATCGGAAGCGGCATCCAAAGTTGCCTTTACCCGGTTCACCATGCTCTTAATATCCGAATCCTTCAGGGTGGATACCAGCTTCTGGATTCCGGTCTTATTGAATGTTGCCATTCCGCTTGCCAAAGTATCCGCACCGTCAGACAGAGTCTCCGCACCTTCCGTCAGCTGACCCATGTAGGTCACCAGCTTACCGGTTCCGGCATCTACCTGAACCGCACCGTTTGCCAGCTTTGTAGTGCCGGCATCCAGCTTATTTGCACCGGCATCCAACTTATTCACGCCGGTTACCAGGCTGGTCTTATCCTTAGTATCGACCTTGATTCCCGCCTGCAGGCTCTGGAGGCCCAGAAGTGCGCCCGGATGGAACTTTCCGTCCTTGTCGGTATATCCGTTCACGCCGGCATCCAGCTGTGCGGCACCGGAATTCAGTCCGGCCACGGCCTTCGACAGACTCGGAACCTTTGTTTCGTCCGCCTTTGTACCTCCTACATTGACGGCGGTATCCAAAGCCTGAGTTCCGGCCTTCAGTTCATCCGCACCGTCCTGCAGCTTCTTCAAGTCATCATTGGAAGAAGCTGCAATACTCTGATACATTGCCTTCGCCGTCTGATTTGCGGTAGTAATCTTCTGCTTGTCGGTATTCACGGAAGAAACCGTATCGTTTACGTTTGTCTCGTATGTTCCCAGCTTTTCTTTTGCATTCTTCAATGCATTGATGGTGTCCTGATCTCCGGAAGCCGCTGCCGCTTTGATAGCTGTTTCCAGAGCGCCGTCCACATCGGCGGAGGATGGAGCATTTACCTTCTCGGTATTCACGCCGTCCAGATTGTCGCTGATGGATTTCGCAGTCTGAGCCAGCTTGGCGTTCTGTGCCGCAATCGTTTTGCCCATCTGCTTGATTCCGGCATCCACCTGAGCTGCTCCGGCACTGAGTTTCTTAGCGCTGCCGTTATCACCGGCCAGTCCGCCCGCACCGTTCACGCTGGAATTCAGCGCCTCCGTTCCTTCTTTCATCTGAGTGGTTCCGGAAGACAGGTCCTGGGCACCGGCTACCAGCTGATCCGCACCGTCGGACAAGTTCTTCACGCCGGCCTTCAGGTCTCCGGTCCCCTGCTTCAGGTCTCCGGTTCCGGCCTTCAAGTCCTTGGATCCGTTTTTCATGCTCTCGGTGCCGTCCTTCAGGGTTTCGGTTCCTTCTTCAATCTGAGAGGAGCTGTCCGCCAGCTTATTGGCACCCTTGGCCAGCTTGGAACTTCCGTCCACCAGCTTTTTGGAAGCATCGGACAGCTTGTCCAGTGCGCTTTCCAGCTCGTCAACCTGACCGGTGGCGTCATCCAATTTCGTGGTATCCACATCATTCATGAAACCGGAATCCGCTACGGTGTAGGTTCCGTCGATTTCGAAATTCGTGGTCTTTGCGTTGATGGTTACGTGGTCCGGAATGTCCAGCTCGTCAATCTGCAGGTTGTCGCTCATTCCCGGAAGAGCGATTCCCACAACGGCGGTGCTGTTTCCGTCGTTTACCGCCTTACCGTTGTTTACGGTGACGTTGGTGAAGTTGTCGTTGCTCAGCACGACCGCACTGACGATTGCGTACGGACGAGTCAGACTGTAGCCGTTTTCTTTTACGCTGTCGTTGATGTCGTAATCGAAACGGATTTTTACATTGCCCTTCTTGCCGGCGATTTCATCGGCGGAAACCTTCGTGCCGTTCAGATAGTAGCTGACCTTTACTTTTACCGGAAGCTCCCCGTCGTAGTCTCCGGTGTAGTGGATGTCCTTGCCCTTTGCGGCCCACACCAGCTTCTTGCCGTCCCGGCTCATTTTCTCGTCGCCGGAGGTGTTCTTGATGTTCTTCAGATTGGAGTAATCGCTGAGGTTGTTGGACTTGCCCTCATTCTTCAGCCACTCGCTTACCGAAACATCGGTTGTATTGCCATCGGCGTCCATTACCGCGTACACGGTCTCGGATTTGTCGCCGGTCTGTGCGGTCTTCAGCATCTCCGGGAAGTTCTCATTGATGGACTTCTCCGTATCTGCATGGACTGCATTCATCTGCGGCACATAAAACAACGCTGTGCTGCATGCCAGAACGCCCGCAAGAATCGGGGCGCCGATTTTCTTGATTTTGTTGTTAAGCTTTCTCATTGTTCAATCCTTTCATGCCCCTTGTAGTTTTACAAATTATACGATCGAATGCCATAAGCATGGATGGCAGCAGGAAAATCACCGTGATCATACTGATAATCGCACCTCTGGCCATCAGCGAACACATGGTGCTGATCAAGTATACGTTGGAATACTTCGACACTCCGAAGGTGGATGCGAAGAAGCCCAGTGCACTGGTCATGATGGACGGCATCGACGTCCGCACGGCGATATCAATGGACTCTCGCTTGCTCAGCCCGCCCATTCGTTCGGTCTTGTACCGAGTGGACATCAGTATCGCATAGTCCACCGTGGAACCCAGCTGAATGGTGGTGACGCATACCGGAACCAGGAACGGAAGCTCCACTCCGGTGAATCCACAGATTCCAATGTTGATGTATATGGCTAACTCGATTACAAGTATCAGTATAAACGGTAGTGATATCGAGCTCAATACGAAGAAAATAATCAGGAACACCAGTCCGATGGAAATCCAGTTAACGACCTGGAAGTCCTTGGACGTCAGCTGAATCAAGTCCTTCGTAGACGGCGCTTCACCAATAACCGATCCGTTCTTATCGTACTTGTGAACGATACTGTTGACCTGTGTCACCTGACGATTTACCTTGTCGGTAGAAATCCGATACTTCGAGTTCACCAGTATCATCTGGTGCTTGTCGGACCGCATGGAGTTGTTCAGCTCATCCGGAAGCATGTTCCGAGGAATCGCAGAACCCAGCATTCCGTCCACACCCAGAACGCTCTTCACGCCCTTCACGTCTTTGATTTCCTCACTCATGGACCGGCCATCTTTCGCCGACATATTCGCATCTGCGATGATGATATAGGAAGTATTGATTCCGAAATCTTTCGATAGCTTCTTATTTGCAGTATAGAACGGAACCATCTCTTTATCGATATCCTTGCCGTCTCCCACCACCATCTTCGTCAAATCGTAAGATGTATTCGTGTGAGCATATCCATACAGTGCCGGAGCTAACAGGAGTCCAAAGCACAGGATGTAAATTCCATACCGAGATGTGAGCTTGTGAGACAATCTGTCGGCACTTGGGATTAAGGTCTTGTGACGAGTCTTCTGCAACGTTCTTGTAAAGAACAGAATCATCACCGGCAGCACCGTAACGCTGCACACTACACCAAAGACAACGCCCTTCGCCATAACCAATCCAAGGTCCATGCCCATCTTATAGGTCATGAAACACAATGCCAGGAAACCGGCAATTGTCGTAACGGAGCTTCCTGTCACAGAAATCAACGTTGCATTGATGGCCTCTGCCATGGCCGGTTTCGGCTCTATTCCGTCATCCAGCTTTTCCATATAGCTGTGCCACAGGAAGATGGAATAGTCCATGGTCACGCCCAGCTGCAACACCGCCGCAATGGCTTTGGTGATGTAGGAGATTTCTCCGAACATGATGTTGGATCCCATGTTGTACAGAATTGCCAGTCCGATACTCAGCAGGAACAAGAACGGTGCCACATAGGAGTCCAACAACAGCATCATTACCAGAAGGGACAGCGCTACCGCCACCGCTACGTACTTGATTTCTTCCGTCTCCGCAATATTCTTCAGATCCAGAACCATGGATGTCATTCCGGCAACATACGTGTCCTTGTTGCTCATCTTTCGAATCTGATCCACGGCATTCAGCGTATGCTCATCCGAAATTCCCGTATCGTAGAATGTTACCAGCATCGTTGCATTCTTGTTATTGATATTGTCCTGCACCACCTTCGGGTACATGGAAATCGGAATGGATGGATTCACCACGTCCTGCAAATTCACGATGGATTCCACATGATCCACCTTCTCAATGTCCTTCTTCAGCTTCGTCACATCATCCGTCTTCATATTCTCCAGAACGAGAATGGAGAAGCCGCCCTTGTGGAACTCATCCATCAACAGGTCTTGACCCTTTACACTTTCCATATCGCTCGGGAGGTATGACAACATATCGTAATTAACATGAGTCTTCGCCATTCCGATTGCTGACGGAATGATTAAAATCAATGCTATTACGAGGATTGCGTGTCTCAGCTTCACAACTACTTTGCCGAATTTCATCTCTTGCATCCCCCTATAAAAATAGTTTCGCATATCTAAATTGACCGACGGTCATTTCATCTGCCAGTATACTAGCACAGGAATGACCAGCAGTCAATATTTGAGATAAATTTTTTACAAAATTCCTTTGTTCAATTTTCGAAACACTTTATATATAAGGATTTCGAACACTTGACCGTTGGTCATTTTATTCTTGACGAATCCTTCACTTAATGGTATATTATAGAAAAATCGGTAACGTTAAACCGAACGGATCTTTTTTTACCAAGGGTGTAGTTATGACAAAAGTGGATATGAAGAAAAATAAAAAACGCCAGGACATCCTGGACGCGGCCTATGAGCTTTTCACCACGAAGGGCTTCTCCAGCACGACGATTATGAACATTGCGCTGAAAGCCGGAGTGGGGAAGGGCACGTTCTATCTCTATTTCGACAGCAAGGAGGCGGTGCGGGATGAGCTGATTGTGATTAAGGCTTCCCAGATTCTCACCAAGGCCGTTAACGCGATGGAGGAAAGCCTGGGCGCCAATCGAAAGGTGGGGGTGGCGGACCGGTTCATCTTCGTGGCAGATTTCATTCTGAATTATCTGTCGAAAGATCTGACGTTGCTGCGGTTCGTATCCAAGAATCTCAGCTGGGGTCTGTTCCTGAACAGCCGCATTGAGGAGAAGAATTCCGATGTCATCAATTTCAAGGATTTCATTTCCCTGCTGATTGAGCGGGATCACGTGCACCTGAAGAATCCGGACATTCTGATTTATACGCTGATTGAAATGGTGAACTCCACCTGCTACAGCGTCCTGATTAGCGAGGATCCGGTCAGCTTCGAAGAGTACAAGCCGTACCTATATCACTGCATTCGGCTGCTGATTGATGATGCCAGGGAGAATTAAGTGTTGGCACGGTAAGATACCTGTGATATAATACGACTCGTTCTGCCGGTTTCCGGCGGAAACGAACCGGCAGATTCCATGGGGATGGCTGTGAAACATCCCGGACACAACGTGGGGTCTGCCGCCCAACCCGAATACGAAAAATTTGCGATATAGTGAAGGAGGAGCATTTGCCGGCGCAAACGCTCCTCCTTTTGATTCTTCACTTTTTTTCATCGCCTGTTCGATTAAGTCGTTCGGCGCTTTTTTCTGTTCGTCGGATGTGATACTGCCCACAATCGGCTTGCCCACAACTTCTTATTCTTTGCAAAAATCTGATTCTCCTGCTCCATCAGCTCCTGATACATGGCAACCGCCTCGTCCAGCGCCAGCATCATCATTTTCTTCATTTTCGTCTTCATTTTTCTGTCTTCTTTTTCATTTCTTTTCCGTCACTTCCGAAGCCGCACCCATAGGCCAGGGCATCGACAGGGCATACGGTGACGCATTTTCCCCGGTCCACTTCAACGCCCAACAGGACCACCTTGTTCATCAGTCCGTAGAAGGCGCCCAGCGGGTACACCCACTTGCAGAAGGGCCGGTAAAACACCACCTTTGAAGAAGTTGGAAAGGTGGATATAAAATCTTCGTTAAGAAAGGAAAGTTAGCGGAAATTTTATACGGGTAGGGTATATTATAGACAATCGGATGAATGTTTGGAAAAATGTGAGGGGAATGCCCGGATGATTGGAAGCGACACCTTGGTCTACCGGATGCTTTTCAACCTCATGGAAAACGCCATCCGGTACAATCGTCCAGATGGCGCCGTTACCATTTCCATCTGCAAGGATGAAAAGTTCATTCAAATTCGCGTGGCAGATACGGGCTTCGGAATTCCGGAGCAGTACCGGGAAAGCATCTTTCAGCCATTCTTCCGCGTGGACAAGTCCCGGAGCCGGGAACACGGCGGTGTCGGACTGGGACTTTCTCTGGTCTGGGAAATCGCGGCACTTCACGGCGGCGCGGTGACGGTGGAGGAAAGCTCGGGGGCCGGCACCGTGGTTCTGGTGACGCTGCGTGGTTGAATCCTTCCGTCATAACTCACGCTAATCTGGTTTCGGCACATCACTAAAATTAGGAGAAATTATAAAATGTTTCAATTTTAAAGCGACATCTTTACACTTTCTTAACATAACTTAGTTAGAATTATGTTGCAGATCTGTAAAAGATGCTTCTAGTGAACTTTACGAAAGGGAAATTTCTATGAAACATAAGAATACTATGTATCTAATTCTATTAACAATTTTCATCTTATCACTTCCGATATGCGCTTATGCTGACAATTCTGTCATCATTTCGAAAGATGACTTTTCTACTGATACTGAATTCCAAAATGCCATTGACAATGCATTCGAGAACTACGAGAATTTTACAATTGTTTTAGACGATGATACAATTAGCCCGGTGCTCAGCATGTCTGCTTCTCCACTATCAGCAGATGCTGTTCTATACAATGTTAAAAATGTACAGAATAAATCTAACTCTTTCGGAAAAGACTACCTAAATGTATCTGGCGATCCTGGAATTACCATAGGATTGTCTCACGCAAAAACTAAATCCTATGCATTACAATTTGGTGCAACATTTGGATGTGACAAAAGTTTTATTGCAAATGCAACGTGGGGTTCCTCCAAGGGCTCTACATTAACCTATTCTGGTACATGGAAAGTACCTTCGAAAGCGAATGGAAAGCAAGTAAAACGTGGCTACCTTCATATGCGTCCAGAATACAAAGTAAAATCTTATACGGTATATCACAAAAATTATGGAACAAACAAGTGGATTAAAGACGGCTCTTCGACAACAAAAAAAGCCTACGGTGTAAATATTAGAAAAACATTCACTTACAAATAGCACTTTGGAGGGGTATTATGATTTCAAAAGAACAATTTTCCTGTGGTAACACAATTTTAACACCTCAGAGTTACGAAATAACGACTGAGTGCGGTACTGATGTACTGACACCAAACGAAACAAAGATTCTCCAGAAACTACTTGAACAGAATCATTGTGTTGTTTCCCGTGCCTCTTTACTCTCATTGATTGATTTACGTGGTTCGAATGATACCGACCGTTCTGTGGACGTTCATATTTCTTCATTACGAAAGAAACTGCGTTCCATTCAGTCTAATCTTCGTATCCAGTCTAAAAGAGGTGTTGGATACTACATTCAGGAGAAGTCAAATACCCCGTTTCCGTTAAGCTTATTTTCTGATAAAACAAATAGTGAAAGAAAGGAGAATTCCTCTATGAAATTTTCTTACATTTCTCTAATTTTCCTCGCCTGCATGTGTCTTTGCTGGGTAGGGTATACTGCATCACCACTTGATTTAGATATGTCCTTTGAACCAATGTATGGCTACGCCTACATCGTCCGCAACCTGTACATCATGTTCATGATTTTCATAGGCGTCTACCTTATGAAAATTTACCTGGATCACAAAGACAAATAGATTACAGTGATTAATTCCTGAGCGCCAATTCAAAATTGGCGCTCATTTTATATATTCAACAATTCTATGAGGGATTTGCGTTATAACATATCCTATCCCTGCACCAGCGTGCCGCCACAGCTGGAACCGGCACCGGCGGTACAGCCGTAGCAGTGCGCCCCGAACCGAATCTTCCGCTGAAGCGAATTAATTTTTCCCCCAGCCAGATCATAGATGGTCAGATCCCGGTCTTCGTTCCGGCATGGCATATTCATCACCTGGTTGAAGTCGCAGTCATAGATTCTTCCGTCATAACCTACGCTGATCTGATCCCGGCACATCATCTTCTCACAGGCCTCCTCATTGAATGCATCCAGCAGCATATCCATGTACTGTTGGTAGATTCCGTTCCGCAGCAGGTGACACCCGTACCGGCCGATTGGATTGTTCGTCACCGCATACAGCCGGTTGAATTCCACCCCGTATTTTCGAAGCTCCTTCCGGTACAAATTCTCCAGCTCGTCCTGATCTGGCGGCAGAATATCCCGCTGCGGGTTGAACACCAAGTTCAGCTCCGGTTTCTGCTCACCCGATTCCTCACTTTCCATTTCCGCACCGTAGCCCACAGCATTCAGCTCCCGAAGCACCTCAATGCTCTGACGGAACACGCCGTCGCCCCGCTGACTGTCTGCCTCCGATTCACTGAAATTCGGAAGGCTGGCAATCACAGTTACTCCCAGCTCCCAATATTTCCGAATCAAGTCCCGATATGCCGGCGCCTTCAGAATCACCAGGTTGGTCCGAACCATCACCCGGAATCCCAGCCGCGTCGCCTCTTCGATGAACCACCGGAAGTCCGGCGCCATTTCCGGCGCCCCGCCGGTGATATCAATCGTCCGGAATCCGTACCGAACCCCCGCATCCAACACCGCTTGCAGCGTCTCCCGGGAAATCACTTCCTTCCGATCCGGGCCGGCGCCCACATGGCAGTGCTCGCAGGACAGATTGCACTTCTTTCCCACATTCACCTGAATCGTGGACAGCTCCGGCCGCGTCTCCAAATACTCCGCCTTCGGAACCATATCCTCAAAATACATAATCCGCGCCATCGCATCTTCCAGATCCTGGGGTGACGCCGGTTTTCCCTCCGGATATGCCTCTTCCCGGTACGCGGGTAAAACCACGAATCCGCCCAGGAGCGCGTTTCCGATGGTGCAGGCCGGACCGTTCAGAATACGATTGCGATAGGAAACCTCTGCCGGAGAGTTGTGTTTCCACAGCCGGTCAAACCATTCCACATAGGCCGCCTGATCATAGCGAACGGGAACCGCTTCGATATAAAGTCCCTTGTATTCCGCCCGGTAGATGGCATCCTCCTCCGGTGTTGCCGCAATTCGGGTGAGCACGCCGAACTGCTGCCCCTCAAAGGTGGGAAGTCCCGCCGCACCGTTATTGATTACCACACCGCCCCGGAGTTTTCCGGCCACCGCCGCACAGGTATGAGTGGTGGCGAAAATATCGATTCCGTTTTCTTCCATAAAATCGGACAGTTCTCCCTGGCGAAGCACATCCTCCAGCTGCTCGATGGCACAGTCCCAGCCCCCCAGCAGCTTCTCATCTCCATGAGTGATTCCGATTTTGCAATCGCCCACCTGAGCGACCATGTGAGCCGGCCGATCCTTTAGCTTCGCAATCAATTCCGGATGTTTCCCGATTTCTTCCTTCATCATATGGTGAATTCGGTTGGAGCGGCTCACGCTGGCATCATCGGTGCAATCCGGATAGGCGCAGCCGCAGCCCACGCCCACATCTTCCGTTCTTCGAGCCTCTGCTTCCACATTTCCAACCATTGGAATATATTTCTCCGCACCGGCTTCTATCCGGGCAAATTCCTCTGCCGTCCGGTCGAACCAGTGCATGTCGCCGTTGAACACCATGCCCACCCGGCCGCCTTCGCCCAAGCGTTCCTGTTCTTTTACGAACATTGCCTGTACTGCATCCATGGCAAAGGGGTTTCCGTACAGTCCGCCCACCACCAGCAGGGTGTCGAAGGTGTGCGCCGGGGAAGGAGCCGCGGACCATACCGACGAATCCAGACGGTAATCCACCGGACATGCTCTTCCCGCATCTTTGAAATTATGTCTCGCATAACTCGGAGTTGTACAACTTGCCATTTTTTCCTTCTTTCCTTTTCTCTACTTCAAAATTTCCTGACGGAGGTTCTCCAGATCCGCCGCATCCGGCTGCGCCTTCATCTTCACATATCGATCCCGAACCGCCTGCTGCATCTTTCCCTGGCACATGAATTCGCCCACCAGGGTATTGCTCTCATCCATCGATGCCTTCCGGGTCGATGTCTTCCCATCCGGCGGCACTACGCTCTGCATCCAGAGCCTCGATTTCCTCGTCGGTTCTTCCTTTCCATGCCGGACGGCCTTCGGCCTTCTCCACCATGGAAGCCACAACACCGCATACTGCGTAGGAACCCCAACACAGTACGGCACCCCAGAAGTTCACGCCCAGGAAGTTGGCGTACGCACCGTTTCCGATATTCATAAATGCCAAACTGTCCGGGCTTACGGTGTCCACAATTCCCAGAATCATACCGATCCAGAAGGAGAGGTGGAAGCCGATTTTCGTCGGCTTAATCGGACCTGCGCCGTGAAGCAGAAAAACCGGACCCAGCCCCATAATCATGGTTCCGGAAATGGTGGTTGCCGCCAGAATATCGGTTCCCACAATCATCGGCAAATTGCCCACAACCGCGAAAAATGCCATGAATCCGATACCAATCCAGCGAGCTTTTTCATGCGGATCCTTTCCCAAAATGGCCGGAAGATCCCGCGCGGTCAGCTTCGCCAGGGAACTGAAGGTGGAGTCCAGAGTGGAACCACCGCACATTACCATCATGATAGCCATCAATAAGAATGCCGCAATGCCCATTCCCTGCGCCACCGCCTGCGCCGCATCCGTCACATTTTCCAGACCGGAAAGCATGGCGTCCACACCGATCAGGGAGAACAGGGTGATTGCCAGGAATCCCAGAAGACCCGCAACGGTGAAGCACTTCAGCATTTTCTTTTCCTCGCAGATGAATCCCCGGTCGGTGAGTACCGCATCATGGAATCCGTAGGACAGGCACTGCAGCAGTGCACCCAGAACGAAGTCCACGCCGGTGTCCATCTTCCAGGATCCGCTGGTCAGGTATGCGCTCATCGGGTGTTCCGGCAGAATCCAGAAGATGGTGAATACCAGCAGTACCACAAACAGGCCGGCCTGCAGCACGTCGGTAATCAGGGAAGAACGCAGTCCGCCCCAGCAGCTGTAGCCCAGTGTGATTGCGGTAAAAAGAAGTGCGGCGATGACGAAGGGTTTGCTGCCCGACTCACCGTAGTATCCGCCGATGACCGAGGTATTGGACCAAACCTCGTTGAACAGACGAACCAGAATTGCTGCGCTGAAGCAGAATGCCGCTGCCACACCGTAGTTTCTTGTGAGGAGGTCGGTCATGGACTTTGCGGCGAAACGACGGCGCAGTCTGTAGATTGCAAAACCGGTGAGGGGAATGCAGAGCCAGTACACCGCGTAACCGATACCACCTACGATGCCGTAGCTGTATCCCATATTGGCGCAGTTATATACGGATTTTGCGAATATCCAAGCGATAAATACCGAAGAGGTGACCATCAAAGAAGAGGCTGCTCGTCCCTTCTTGTCGGTTCCTTTGAAAAAGCCGCCGATTGTAACGGCCTTCGGGGAGATGGCGAACATGACGATGCCGTATACCACCAGGAATCCCCAGAAAAACAGTCCTGTACCGTTGTGCATGATGTTTTATCCTTTCTGCTATTATAATTCATAAAAAAGCCCATAAAAAACGCTGTTAGAATTCACTAACAGCGTTAACGGATTCATTCTAACAAATTTAGGACTTGTATTCAACCGATTTTTTATTGAAAATCCTTATATTGAATCTGCACATTTCCTCATATTTCTATATTTTCACTAGGCGTCTTTCAGAATTTCTCCGGTCAGGGTGTTGGCCTCTTCCACGATAGAAGCGATTTCTCGGTTCCATTCCTCGGCCTGCTTGCGGTCGGTGAGAGCAGGGGTGTTGGCCACTACGTTCATCTTCGCCGCCTGAATGCAGGCATTCAGGTTCAGGGCCGCTACGTAAAGATCGCTCACCAGCTGCTTGTTGGATTTTCCAATCATCTCCTTGGTGAGGTGCAATCCGGCCAATGCCGCCCGGCATGCGTTCAGCGGAGCCAGTCCCGCTGCCACCGATGCCTCTGCAATCGCTGCCTTCCGAGCCGCTTTCTCTTCATCCGTGGATTTCGGAAGGGCATAGGCATCGGAAACGCCGGTAAAAGCTTCCTTATCTTCATCGATTCCCTGAATCAACTTCGTGAGAACTTCCTGAGCTTCCTTCAGCGTCTGCTGATTCAGCTCTTCGTACTCTTCATATTTCTTCTTTCCCAAGGTGAGGTTCGCCACCATCATAATCAGGGCTGCGCCCTGTGCACCGGTCAGTGCCGCAACCGCACCACCGCCCGGCGCCGGTGCTGCCGATTTCAGTTCATTCAGGAAATCGATAATCTTCTGGTTTTCTGTCATTTCTTTTTTTCCTTTCTGCTTCCCGCTGCCCGCAGTTCGAACGGACAGCCCGGAACAATAGCACCAATACTTTTATCTCATTATAATAAAAAGAACGCCGGAAGGAAACCTCCAGCGTTCTCAAATTACTTTTTCTGCGGATTAGTTGTTCAGATCTGCATCGAAAGGAAGGAGTGCTACCACACGAGCTCTCTTGATAGCAGTGGTAACTGCTCTCTGGTGCATTGCACATGTACCGGTTACTCTTCTCGGGAGAATCTTTCCTCTCTCGGTAGTGAACTTCTTCAGAGTCTCTACATCTTTGTAATCGATCTTCTTATCCTTGTCTGCACAGAACTGGCATACTTTTCTTCTTCTCATGCCGCGCTTTCTGTTGTTATTGTCCATTTCGACTTAATCTCCTTTCCTAAGATATGTCTAGAACGGGATGTCGTCATCCGCTGCCTGGAATGCATCCGGGAAATCATCTTGACCTCCGAAAGCGTCCTGCTGCGGTGCCGGCGCGCTCTGCTGCTGACCGCCCTGGTAGCTGTCATTGCCGCCAAAACCGGAGTTCGCGTTGGAGCCTCCACCGTTGTTGTTTCTAGAGCCAAGGAACTCCACGCGATTCGCGATGACGTCAGTGGTGTATACCGTCTGACCGTTCTTGTCTCTGTAACTTCCCGTCTGAATCCGTCCGCTTACCGCTGCCTGACTGCCCTTCTTCAGGTATCTGTCTACGGTCTCGGCCTGCTTTCCGAATACGGTGATTCGAATGAAGTCAGCCTGACTCTCCTGGCCGGCGGACACCGGTCTGTCGATTGCCAGCGTGAAATGTGCTACGGCAGTCTGAGTGTTCGGTGTGTAGCGAAGCTCCGGATCCCTTGTTAATCTTCCAATTAAAATTACACTATTCATGTTTCACCTGTCCTTTCCGAACGCTGTGAACGATACTTATTTCTCGTCCTGGCAAACGATGATATGTCTCATGCAATTATCGGAAATCTTCAGTCTTCTGTCCAGTTCCTTTGGCAGTTCTGCACTTGCCTTGAATGGAATCAGCACGTAGAAACCGTCCTTCTTCTTGTTGATCGGGTAAGCGAGCTTCTTAACGCCCCACAGATCCGCTTCTCCAGCTTCACCGTCAGCGTTGATGATGCCCTTTACGGTCTCGATCATCTGGTTTCTTGCAGCTTCATCCATAGCCGGATCAAGAATGAACAATAATTCATAATTTCTCATTGTTTTCACCTCCTATGGCCTAATGACATCTTGCGATGTAGGATTCTGGCCTGCTTATTCAGACCATACCCAATTATTATACAGAAAAATACCCGGATTGCAAGCTTTTATTTCCGAAATTCCTTGAAAATCCGGTGAATTCTTCCGTTTTCTACCCGCAAATCTGCTCAGAGTCCAGAATTACGGTAAATGGACCGTCGTTTAGCAGCTCGACCTTCATTTCCGCGCCGAATTCTCCCTGTTCCACCACATCCACGCGCTCTTTGCACTTCTCGATGATGTATTCATAAAGGGCGTTGGCATGGTCCGGTGATCCCGCTTCGATAAAAGAAGGTCGGTTTCCCTTCTTGCAGTTTGCGTACAGGGTGAACTGTGATATCAGTAAAAGTTCTCCCCCCACATCCGCCAAGGAAAGATTGGTCTTTCCGTTTTCATCTTCAAATATCCGAAGCTTAATCATCTTATCCAGCATCTTGTCGGCGATTTCCTTCGTGTCCGTATCGGATACTCCGATCAGAACCATGTAACCTTTACCGATTTTTCCAATCACGTTATTATCCACGGTGACGCTTGCGTGGGTGACTCTCTGTATTACCAGTTTCATTCTCGTAAACCCTTCCTTGCTTTTTTTATATCGTTATTTTACAATAGATTCTAACCTATTGCATGAATACCTGCAAGTCCGGTGATGCCCGGAAGCTTCAGGGAAACGGAGGATATTTTTAGGATATGATGAATCCATTCAAAAGCATTCCGGCGGGTCTGGCGATTCTGTCGGAAATAAATCGTTTTAATAAAATGGCGCCGCAGTTCGAAGCCCTGCGGAAGGAAGGAAAGTTCGAGGAAGAACGGGCGCTGATTCTGGAAGGCACCGGTCGGTTCGCCGATACCGTATCTCGGAAAATCGGAATTACCTTCGATATTCACGGGGAGGAGAACATTCCGGATCACGGGCCGATGCTGATTGTGGCCAATCACCAGAGCTATGCGGATATTCTGGCGATGATCTATGTGATTCGGAAGTTCCAGATCGGTTTCATTGCCAAATCGGAGTTCACCGGTTTCAAGCCGCTGGCAAAGGCGATTAACTACACTCGTTCGCTGTTTCTGAAGAGGGGAGATGCCCGGGCAGCCATTCAGACGCTGAACGAGGCGGCGACCCTGATGAAGGAAGGGTTTTCCCTGGTGATTTTCCCGGAGGGGACGCGGAGCCAGTGCAGCGAGATGGGCGAGTTCAAGGCGGGCAGCTTCAAGTTCGCGCAGAAGGCGAAGGTGCCGATTCTTCCGATTACTCTGGAAGGGGGCTACCACTTCTGGGAGGAGAAGGGAACGGTTCAGCCGTGCACCGTTCATGTGAAGATTCATCCGCTGGTTCATTTTGAGGAGATGGACCGGAAGACGCAGAACAACGCCCATGTGGAGATTGAGAACACCATCCGCGAAGGACTGAAGGAATTCGTTTAGTTTTATTTTGTTGTGAATACGGAAACTTTAGGAAAGGAACCCGAAATGCTGGGTTCCTTTTTTATAGTTTTTTTCTTTTCTGCCTACCAAAGTAATAGGTTTTCTCTATTGGAAAATATTCTTTCTTGTTCTTATTATAATTATTAACAGGTTTTTATTCCTGTTCAAAAAAATCATCGGGCTCGATCGGGCGCGTCCGACGATTGGAATTTGTTTTTACAGAGATTAAAAGAGTAAAGAGGAGGAAAATACTTATGAATCGAGCAATTCGCAGCTTGAGTGCCTGGCTTCTCGCTTTGGCGATGATTGTCAGCGGATTCAGCGTGTTCGGCTCCTTCGGTCCGGCGACCGCAAATGCGGCGGTGGACAACAGCAAGCTGGTCATCAAGGTTACCAACCAGTACGACCAGCCGGTGAAGGGTGCGGAATTCACATTTACGAGTGGAAATGTGAAAAAACCGGTTGGGGTAGCATCGGACGAGCATGGAATTATTGAAACGTCTACTTTAGACCAGGAGGATTGGATGGGTCCTATGAATTTGGAACTGGTTGCCGGAAGTCCTTACACCATTCTCTCCGAAACCATTACCGTGGAATTTAACACAAACGACGACAATAAAACGATTATCGAATATGTCAACGATGATGATTACGCCGGCGAAATCACCGTAAAGGTGAACGATCCGAATGCGGTAGATCCTGGAACGCAGAAGCCGGAGACTTCGTCCACAGCAACCGCCGACGAAGTAAAGGCATACATGTCCGACTCCGACAGCAGCACCGTTCTGATGGATGCCAGAAGCGTGAACGCGTACAATGGCTGGGCTATCGGTAATGCAAAGAGAGGCGGTCACCTGAAGAATGCGGTAAGCTTCCCGGCGGATGCCATCCGAAACGCGGTAACACCGAACAAGAAGGAAGGCAAAACCATCGAGGATTATCACAAGCAGATGATGGACGATGCCGGTATTACCAAGGATTCCAAAATCATCATCTACGATGTGAACGATTCCGATGCGGAATACGTGTACAACTGGCTCAAGGGTCAGGGATATTCCGAGGAAAACATGAAGGTTTTCAACGGAACCGACCTGATTAACAGCGGCAAAGCCAAGGTTGTAAAGTACAAGAATTACGATATGTACGTTCCGGAAGATGTGGTTAAAAACATTTCCGACAACCTCACCGGAAAATCCGATAAATATGACAGAAACGCAAAACACATCGTCAACGGTGATGACGTGGTAATCCTGGACGTAAGCTGGGGAGACGAAACCAGCGATCCGAATACCGGTTCCGGATACGACGCCGGTCACATCCCGGGCGCTGTTCACGTAAACACCGACGAGTACGAAACTCCGAGAGTATACGTAAAGACCAAACCAGAAAAATACAGAACCGAATGGAGACTGAACAGCGATAAGGAACTGATTCAGCTGGCAGAGAAGAAGGGCATCACTTTGGACTCCTGCGTAATCATCTCCGGTCCGGAACCGATGGCAACCACCAGAATGGCTGTTATCCTGAAGTACCTGGGTGTGGAAAACGTTCACGTAATGAGCAATGCCATGACCGGTTGGAATGCGGCCGGATACTCCATGGAAAAGGGAATCAACACCAACAAGACCACCAACCTGGGCATCACCAAGCCTCAGAATCCGGATGTCATCGATACCATTTCTGAGGTAAGAAGCGAGCTGAAGAATTCCAAGTATGCGGTCATTGACACTCGAAGCAAAGCGGAGTGGGACGGAAAGGATACCGGATACGGTTACCACGATCTTGCCGGAAGAATCCCGGGAACCATCTATTCCAACTGCGGATACGGCTACAGCAGCAGCGTGTTCCGTTACAGAAATGCGGATAAGTCCATGAGATCCGGTGAAGCCATTAAAAAAATGTGGAAAGAGGACGGCATTGACTACCAGAATAAACATATGGTATTCTTCTGCGGCTCCGGCTGGAGAGCAGCCGAGACCACTTGGGAAGCATGGCTCATGGGCTACGATGCATCACTGTACAGCGATGGCTGGATCGGTTGGTCCAACGGTGGATACAGCTACTACCGCGATGGCAAGACCTTTGCAATGGACAAGAAGACCGGCAAGGAAGTCAACATCTCCGCAATTAAAGCAGCGAAAGTTTCCAAGGTAAAAGCAAAAGCCGGAAAGAAGAAGGCGACCGTAACCTACGGAAAGACCACCGGTGTAACCACTTACAAGGTATACTACAAGCTCAAGAAAAAGGGTGCGAAGTATAAGCTGGCAAAGACCACAACATCCAGAAAGGTTACCATCAAGAAACTGAAGTCCAAGAAAACCTACTACGTAAAGGTTCGCGCTTACAAGAACGTCAACGGCACAAACGTTTACACGAAGTACAGTAAGACCGTAAAGGTTCGGGCAAAATAAGATTTTATGCATCACGGATTCCCGATTATCCGAAGAAGAGGCGTCACTGCGGCGCCTCTTTTAGTTTATAATCACAGTTTTCCATAATTTGTTAACATCTCTGTGCATAATTATTCATTCACATCCGTACACCTCTTATATTTCAACTACTGCGGCACATTCTCACACATTGTTGATAACTGTGGAAAACTTTTTCTTTTTGTGTTTTTGACAAGTTTATAAGCATATTTATTTGACATACGCCAAATAGATTACTATCATTAATAAAAAAAATTATGCGAAATAACAGGAGGTGTACCATGCTGAAAGATTACGTCAAAGAGAACCGCACCGTGCGGGGATTCGACCAAAGCGCAAAAGTTTCCACCGAGGAACTGATGGACATGATTGACTGTGCCCGCCTTTCATCCTCCGGCATGAACCTGCAGCCGCTGAAATATTTTATCGCCAACCGGGATTCCGCCGCAGCCATTCTTCAGAAAGCGACCAAGATGGGTGGTCGTCTTCCGGAGCGCCACCTGCCGGATGCCGGAAAGGAACCGGAGTCCTACATTGTCATCCTTCAGGATCCGGACATCAGCACCAGCGACACCTTTACCAATATCGACCTGGGTATCGCGGCGCAGAGCATCACCCTGGCGGCGGTGGAGAAGGGATACCGCTGCTGCATGCTGGGGGGCGGCTACAATCCGGAAGAACTCAGGGACGAGCTGGGCATTCCGGACAAATACATCCTCAAGCTGGTCATCGCCGTCGGCAAATCCGCAGAGAAAATTCACCTGGTAGAAATCGAGAATGGGGAAGACACCGGCTACTACCGGGATGCAGACGACGTTCATTACGTCCCAAAAAGAAAACTGCAGGACATCATCATCCGCTAGTTTTCCGCATCTTTATAAAACCACAAAAAAATGGACGCAGAGCCGGACGTTTCCGACTTTGCGCCATTCTTTTTTTATTCATTAATCCAGAAGAGAAATTTGTTCACCCTCGGATTTCTTTTTTTCTGAAACCTTCGGCTTCTGTGCGTTCTCTTCATCATCCACAACCTTGGCCAAAGATACGATGTGGCTGTCTTCCTCCACCTTCATAATCTTTACGCCCTGAGTGGTTCTTCCGGACTTGGAGATTTCTTCTGCCCGAATTCGGATGATTACGCCGTTGGAGTTAATCAGCATCACTTCGTTCTCGTCCCGAACCAGCATTCCGCCGACCAGCGTACCGGTCTTGCTGAACTTGGACTTGTCGTAAGTAGCGATACCCTTACCGCCTCTGGTCTGGAGGCGATACTCATCCAGAGAGGTTCTCTTTCCGAATCCGTTCTCGGAAACTACCAGCATCTCCCGGGTTCCGTCGATATCCAGCTCCATAGAAACGACTTCATCGCCGTAATCCAGGTTGATGGCGCGAACGCCGGCTGCATTTCGGCCCATGCTTCGAACATCGTTTTCGTTGAAGGCGATGGCCTTACCCAGCTTGGTGATGACGTAGATATTCTCGTCGCCGTTGGACTGACTGACGGAAATCAACTTGTCGCCGTCCTTCAGGTTGATGGCGATGAGACCGTTCTTCCGAATGCTGTCGAATTCCGACATCGGCGTCTTCTTGATGGTTCCGCTTCGGGTGATCATTACCAGGTAGTTGTCCTGGGAGAATTCCTTCACCGGAATCACCGCGCTGACCTTCTCGCCCGAATTCAGGTTCAGGAAGTTGATGACCGGAGTACCCTTTGCGGTTCTGGATGCTTCCGGAACCTCGTATCCCTTCATCTTGTACACCTTTCCCATATCGGTAAAGAACAGCAGGTCATCGTGGGTGGAGGTGATGATCAGATCTTTGACAAAATCCGAATCCCGGGTAGTCAGTCCCAGAATTCCCTTGCCGCCTCGGCGCTGTGCCTTATAGGTGTTCTCCGGAACTCTCTTGATGTAGCCCATGTGGGTGAGGGTGATTGCCACATCCTCTTCATCGATCAGGGCCTCTTCATCCAGCTCTCCGTCGCCGTTCACCAGCTTGGTTCTTCTCTTATCTCCGTACTTCTTCTTGATTTCCAGAAGTTCGTCCTTGATTACGCCCATCAGCTTCTTCTCATCTGCCAGCAGTTCCTTGAAGTATGCGATTCTCTTCCGAAGCTCCGCCAATTCTTCCTCAATTTTCTCACGTTCCAAACCCTGGAGTCTGGCCAGTCTCATATCGAGAATTGCCTGTGCCTGCGCTTCCGACAAACTGAACCGAATCATCAGCTTTTCTTTCGCATCGTTATAAGCGGAACGGATAACCTTGATCACTTCGTCGATATTATCCAGCGCGATTACGTAACCCTCTAAAATATGTGCCCGTTCCTCTGCTTTTCTCAGATCGAACCGAGTTCTCCGCGTCACCACTTCCTTCTGGTGCTTCAAGTATTCGTCCAGAATCTGGTACAGATTCAGAATCTTCGGCTCGCCGTTTACCAGTGCCAACATGATCATGCTGTAGGAAGTCTGCAGCTGAGTGTGCTTGTACAATCTGTTCAGGATGACATTTGGATTCACGTCCTTCTTCAGGTCAATGACAATCCGAAGATTTCCTCGAGCGGACTCATCCTGAATGTTGGAAATTCCTTCTATCTTCTTATCCTTTACCAGCGCTGCCATGGACTCGATCAGCCGAGCCTTGTTCACCTGGTACGGAATGGAGCTTACCACGATACGGGTACGTCCCCGGCTTCCTTCCTCAATTTCGCACTCCGAGCGAACCAGCACCTTGCCGGTACCGGTACGATAGGCTTCTCGCGCACCTTCTTTTCCGATAATCTGCGCACCGGTCGGGAAGTCCGGCGCCTTGATGATTTTAATCAAGTCATCCACCGTGCACTCATCGTCGTCAATCATCTTGACGCACGCATCGATGGTCTCGCCCAAATTGTGCGGCGGAATGGATGTAGCCATACCTACTGCGATACCGTTGGATCCGTTAATCAGCAGATTCGGCACACGGGAAGGCAGAACCACCGGTTCCTGTTCCTCGCCGTCGTAGTTATCCGCAAAATCCACGGTTTCCTTTCCGATATCCCGAACCATCTGCAGGGAAAACGGGGACATTCTGGCCTCGGTATAACGAGAAGCCGCTGCACCGTCTCCATCCACGGAACCGAAGTTACCGTGACCATCCACCAGCGGATATCTGGTGGAGAAAACCTGTGCCATCTTAACCATGGCATCGTAGATAGAACTGTCACCGTGAGGGTGATATTTACCCATTACTTCACCGACGATACGGGCGGACTTCTTGTGCGACTTGTCCGGCGTAATTCCCAGAGCACTCAGGCCGTAGAGAATTCTTCTGTTAACCGGCTTCAAACCGTCTCGAACATCCGGAAGGGCACGTCCTACAATAACACTCATGGCGTAGTCGATATAGGAAGTCTTCATTTCCTCCGACATCTCATGGGTGATTATTTTGCTGTCTTCCAATAAATTCGTTGACATTCAATCTCCTTTATCTATACTTCTTCAGTATCTCAAGCTCTTCGCGATTTCCCATAAAAAGAATTTCGCAGATCACCGGATACCGACTATAAATCCAATGTGGCGTAACGCGCGTTTTCCTCAATGAACTTCTTCCGCGGCGGAACCTTGTCACCCATCAATGTGGTAATCATCTCATCCGCCTTTTCGGCATCATCTAAAGAAATCCGAATCAGGGTACGATGGTTGTAGTCCATAGTGGTTTCCCACAGCTGAGTGTAATCCATCTCTCCAAGACCCTTGTATCTCTGTATTTCCACCTTTGTCTTGCTGTCTTTCTCCCGAAGTTCGGCCAAGAGATCTTCCTGCTCCTTGTCGGAATAGGTGTACCAAGTCTCTTTGCCTCTCTTCACCCGGAACAGCGGCGGCTGTGCGGCATATACATAGCCTTCCTCAATCAGCGGTCTCATGAAGCGATAGAAGAAGGTGAGGAGCAGCGTCCGAATATGAGCACCGTCCACGTCCGCATCGGTCATGATGATAATTTTATGATAACGCAGTTTTGAAATATCGAAGTTGTCGTCGATTCCGCAGCCGAAAGCGGTAATCATATTCCGAATTTCCTGAGAATCCAACGCTCTCGCACGGGTTGCCTTCTCTACGTTCAGAATTTTACCTCTCAGCGGAAGCACCGCCTGGCGCGCTCTGTCTCTTCCTTCCTGCGCACTTCCGCCGGCGGAGTCTCCCTCCACCAGGAAAATTTCACAGATTTCCGGATCCTTTTCGGAACAATCCTTCAGCTTGCCCGGAAGCGATGTGCTTTCCAGTACGTTGGTTTTACGCGAGGTCTCTCGAGCCTTTCGCGCTGCTTCTCTGGCGTTGGCCGCGTTGATGCACTTGGTGACGATTTTCTTGGCCTGCGCCGGATGCTCCTCCAAATAAAAGTTGAAGTACTCGTTCATGCTGCTTTCCACAAAACCACGAACTTCACTGTTTCCAAGCTTTGCCTTGGTCTGTCCTTCGAACTGAGGATCCGTCAGCTTCACGCTGACAATCGCGGTAACGCCTTCCCGGCAGTCATCGCCGGTGAGGGAATCGTCCTTCTCCTTCAGCTGCTTGGTACGGCGAGCATAGTCGTTCAGCGTTCTGGTAATCGCCGCCTTCAGTCCCTGGAGGTGGAAACCGCCTTCAATGGTGTTGATGTTGTTGGCATAGGACATTACCGTTTCGTTGTAGTTTCCGGTGTACTGCAGTGCTACTTCCACTTCATACTCTTTGCCGGTGGCTTCGTCCTTCTTGTGGTTCTCGAAATAGAATACATCTTCGTTGATGACCTTCTTGTTTCGATTCATGAAGGTGACGAATTCTCGAATTCCGCCTTCGTAGCAGAAGCTTTCTTTCTTCTTCCGTCCCTCTCTCTTATCTTCGATGGTAATCCGGAGGCCCTTATTCAAAAAGGCCATCTCTCTCATTCGATTCTGCAGGATATCGTAGTCATAGATGGTTTCATCGAAAATTTCCGGATCCGGCCAGAAGGTGGTCTTAGAACCGGAACCCTCGGCCTCTCCCAGAACCTTCAGCTCGGTTACTCTTTTTCCCTGGAAATATTCCTGCTCGTACAGCTTTCCGCCTCTTTTTACCTCAACAATCATGTGCGTGGAGAGGGCGTTTACTACCGATGCACCTACACCGTGAAGACCACCGGATACCTTGTATCCGCCGCCGCCGAACTTACCGCCCGCATGGAGCTGTGTATGAATAACTTCAACCGTCGGCTTATGCTCCGTCGGATGCATATCCACCGGCATTCCACGGCCGTCATCGCATACCGTGATGGAATTATCTTCATTAATGGACAGCTCGATGTGTTTACAGAATCCGGCCAGTGCCTCGTCCACACTGTTATCCACGATTTCGTATACGAGATGATGCAAACCCTGAGATCCGGTACTGCCGATGTACATACCCGGTCTGACACGAACCGCTTCCAGTCCGTGAAGTACCTGAATCTGTTGGCCTGTATAGTCGCTTTTCTTTTTTTCTGCGCTCATTCAAACCTTCCTTTTATGATTAAAACAAACAAAAAATCGGTTATTTACATAACCGATTTATTCTACCATATTCGCGTCTTTTATTCAAGAATACCAAAATCACCATAAGGTATAATTTTGGCTTGTTTTGGCTTGATTTTAAATCATTTCAAGGTATTTTTAAACACAGTACCACTCTTCACAGAATAAACATTTCCCTTTGGCATTTTCTTCAGAATCCGATTGTTCACATCCGTGGTGGTAATGAAGAGCTGCACGTCTTCGATTTCTTGAAAAAGAAATGTCTGCCGTTCTTCATCCAGTTCCGACAATACATCGTCCAGGAGGAGCACCGGGTTTTCACCGATCACATCCCGAGCGATTCCGATTTCCGACAACTTCAGTGCCAAAGCGATGGTGCGATGCTGTCCCTGAGATCCGTACTTCTTCGCGTCCTTTCCATTAATCAGAAATTCCATATCGTCCCGCTGCGGTCCCAGACTGCTGTGCCCGCTATAAAGGTCTCGGTCTCTCGCCGCCACCAGCGCGTCGTATTGATTCTCTTCCGAAAGAGAACATAGATACCGGATTTCCAGATCTTCTCTTCCGCCGGAAATACTCTTCTGAATTTCCGCCGCTCTTTCCGAAAGTATGCGAATGAAATTTCTCCGGTACTTCACGATTTCCGTTCCGTATTTTGCCAGCTGCAGGTCGTAGATATCCAGCATGTTTTCGTCGATTTTCGAATTCTTCAGATTGTCCTTCAGCATGCTGTTCTTTTGGCGAAGGGCTTCGTTGTAAAGGCGAAGGCATTCGTAATAGCGGGGCCGAATTTGGGACAGCTCCTTATTGATGAAGTTTCTCCGCTTCTCCGGACTGTCTTTGATGATGCGAAGATCTTCCGGAGAAAAAACCATCACCACCAGATTGTTCAGCAGCTCTGCGGTTTTGCGGATGACTTTGCCGTCTTTTTTAATCATCTTTTTGCCGGTACGGTCCAGGATCACGGAAATGCTTTTATCCATATCCTCGCTCACCAGGTCCACCGTCACGCTGGCCCGCGGTCGATCCAGCATAACCATGTTGGCGGAATTCTGGGTGCGGAAAGATCGGGCGAAAGCGCAGAGATAGATGCCTTCGATGAGATTGGTTTTTCCCTGCGCATTCTCCCCAATAAAAACATTTCTAGAGCTGTCAAAAGACAGCTCTAGATTTTCGTAATTTCTGAAGTTGTGGAGTTCTACTTTTTTGACTATCATAAATTCTCACTAGTTGATTCGAATCGGCAGTGCCAGGTACAAATAACGCTCTCCCTGAAGAGGGCGGAAGATGCATGGGCTCACATTATCTCTCATGTAAAGAACCACTTCTTCATCATCGATGCTTCGGAGGATCTCCATCATGTAGCGGGAGTTGAATCCGATTTTCAGATCCTCTCCCTTCTGGATAATCTCAATCTTTTCATTCATATTGCCCTGATTGTCCAACGCCGAGATTTCAAGGAGATCGTCCTGTATATCGAACTTAATCATATTGTTGTTTTCCTTTTGAGTCAGGATGGATGCACGGTCAATGCTTCGAATCAGTTCATCTTTCTGAATTCGAACCTCGGTGGTGCTGTCTACCTTGATGATTCGTTTGTAATCGATGTATCTTCCGTTCATGGTATTCAGTGTTACCTTGGTTCCGTCAAAGAAAAATACCGCTTTTTCGTCTACCAGCTCCATGCGGATGGTTTCATCTCCGTCATCAGAAATGATTTTTGACATTTTGTTAAGCTGTTTTGCGGGAATGACCACCTTAAACGCATCGATGGAATCCTCCAGCGGTTCGTTGTAGATTGCCATTCGGAAGGCATCCACCGCAACCATGCGGAAATTGCCGTCGCCGATTTCGCAGAGGACGCCGGTAAGAATTCCATTGATTTCATCTGCGCTGGCAGAGAAGGCGGTTTTCCGAATCAGCTTTCGAACGGATTCTTTATTCAATGTGATGCTCTTCTGCGGTTCCTTCATCTGAACTTTCGGAAACTCCGTGGAATCGAAGCAGATGACTTCCGACCGGTAACGTCCGCTCTGAATCGATAGAACTTTTTTTACGGAATCGTATTCCATCATCACATCTTCTGACGGAAGTTTGCCGATGATATTCGCAAAGAGTGCGGCCGGTGCCACGAAATCCGCAATGCCGTCGCATTTTGCGGATAATTTGGATTCCACCACCATGAAGGTGTCGGTACCGGTGATGATCATTTCATCTTCTTTTGTTTCAATCAGTACGCCTTCCAGAATTTTTGAAGTGGACCGGGACGGAACCGCCTGGATGGCGTTGTTCAGAGCACGGTAAAGTTCGGATTTATTGCAATAGATTTTCATAACGATTCCTTTCGCGAGAGCATTATTATTAATATAAATAAATATAGTTATAGTAGTAGGGAGTGTCGATACTGTGGAAAACTCCCCGAATTCATAATTCTATGTGAGTAACGGGCTTTTTGGCTGAGGAAAAACCCGTACAAAAACTCTGTTATTCGAATGTGTATAACTTTTCCGCACCGCCCAAAAATGCGTTTATCGATGTTCTTTAATTTTTTTCTTCAGGGCATCGATATCCTTCCGGGTCTCCTCGTCGTTATCATACTGTGAGGTAATCTTGTTCACCGAATGAATGACGGTGGAATGGTGTTTTCCGCCGAAGAGTTCGCCGATTTCCGGCAGGGAAAGTTCGGTGTTCTCCCGGCAAAGGTACATAGCCACCTGCCGAGGGTAGGCAATTTCTTTATTTCTCTTGGTAGAATCCATATCGGAAACCTTGATTTTGTAGTATTTTGCCACGATGGACCGGATGCGTTCCGGGGCGATGCCGCCGTCGGAATCCTTGATGATGTTCCGAAGCGTTCTTTTTGCAAAAGCCACGTCGATGTGTTCGTCCAAGAGGTTAGAATAACCGGTGATGTTGTTGAAGGCGCCTTCCAGCTCTCGAATGTTGTCGGTGAATTTCTCCGCAATGAGGCAGCATACTTCGTACAGGTCGTCATCCCATTCCAGCTGCGCGTTTTCCGCCTTCTTTTTCAGAATGGCCACTCGGGTTTCGAAGTCTGCAGGCGTGATATCCGCAATCAGGTTCCACGCAAATCGAGTACGCAGCCGCTCTTCCAGGTTTACCAGTTGGTTCGGCGGACGGTCGCTGGAGATGACAATCTGTTTTTCGTCCTCGTACAGCGCGTTGAACGTATGGAAGAATTCTTCCTGGGTCTTATCCTTGTTCTCCAGGAACTGGATGTCGTCGATGAGGAGAACGTCGGCTTTTCGATACTTATTCTTGAAAGCACGCATTTTATTTTCGGAAATTGCCTTGATCAATTCGTTGGTGAAGGTTTCCGAAGATACGTACACGACGCGGGATTCCGGATCATTTTTGATAATATGGATGCCGATGGCCTGCATCAGATGGGTTTTTCCCAGGCCGGACCCTCCGTATATAAAAAGAGGATTGTATGCTTCCGCCGGGGATTCCGCTACGGCCAGGGCAGCGGCGTGGGCATACTTATTATTATTGCCCACCACAAAATTATCGAAGTTCAGTCGCGGATTGAACAGCTTGTTGGTGTCTTCGAATTTTTGAATTCTTTTCCGGGCAGCCAAAGCCGGCCGGCTCTCTTCCTGATATTCCTCCTCCAACTTTACCAGTACGCGGTAGCTCTGGCCGGTGACGTTCTCAAAACCCTGTTCAATCAGGTGCATATAACGCTTTTTGATCAGATTGACCGCAATATCGTTTTTTGTTGCAAGATAAATAATGTTCACATCTTCATCAATACGGTAGATGGAGAGGGATGTGAACCAGGTGTTGTAGCTGACCTCTGTGGTGTTTGCTTTTATGAATTGCAGGAATTGCTCCCATATCTTGTTAGTATCCAAAATGCTCTTTCTCCTTGTTGATAACATATTTTACATAAAATTTTCCACAATGACAAGTGGTCAGAAACGCCAAAAATCTAAATATTAGAGGGTACAAAAAGAATGTTATACACATGTTGTGGAAAAAATTATGCATAACTTTTTCGAAACACTAAATGTTGTGGTAATAAGCATTTTTGATACTTTTTTGAAAGAAAAAGATTTCATTTTTCGATATAATTCAGACTTTCATTGACTTTGAAGGCGGAAATCAGTATAATATTTTGATGTATGTACCCTTGGAATTTAGAAGGTACGGAATTTTATATCAACTTAGAGATATTGTAATATCGGAAGGAGAAAAGGAAGATGAAGAGAACATATCAGCCTAAGAAGAGACAGAGAATGAAGGAACACGGATTCAGAAAGAGAATGGCTACTGCTAATGGCAGAAAGATTCTGAAGAACAGAAGAGCAAGAGGCAGAAAGAAGCTGACTGCTTAATTCCCTTGAATGCTTGAAGCGGTTATTCGATAACAAAATGAAGTGCAGAAAAGAAATTCTTAGTAATCAGAGAAATTTCAACAATGTCTATCGAAAAGGTTCTTCCCGAGGAGGCCGATACGTAGTCGTTCTGTATAAGAAGAACCGACTGCCGGTTTCTCGAATTGCATTTGTTGCCAGCAAGAAGGTGGGCAACAGCGTATGCAGAAACAGAGCCAGAAGGTTGATGCGAGAATCCATCCGTACGATGGGACTGGAAATTCGGCCGGGATACGACATCATTTTCGTTGCACGAAATTCAATTAACGGAAAGAAGTGTCCGGAAGTACAGCGAACTTTAGTGAAGTCGCTGAAGTCTTGCGGATTAATTGAAGAGAAGTGATAAACGCGATGAAAGCAATCAGCAATTTTATCAAAAGTATTTTAATTTTAATGGTAAGAGGATATCAGCTGTTTATATCTCCGCTGTTCCCGCCGGCATGTCGGTTTACTCCTACCTGCAGTACTTATTTTATACAGGCGTTGGAGAAGTACGGTCCGATTAAAGGGAGCTGGCTGGGAATCAAGAGAATTCTGAGATGTCATCCGGGAAATCCCGGCGGATACGATCCTCTTCCATAGACAGGGAGAATTATATGGGAGTAATAGCGGTACCTCTTGGATACCTACTTACACTGATTTATAATTTCGTGGGAAATTATGGTATTTCACTGATTATTCTGACTGCAATCGTTAAGCTCGCGCTGTTCCCGCTGTATGTAAAGCAGATTAAATCCACTGCCAACATGCAGGAACTGCAGCCAAAGATGCAGGAGATTCAGAAGAAGTATGCACACGATCAGCAGAAGATGAACGAAGCGATGCAGGAGCTCTACGCCAAGGAGAAATTCAATCCGCTGGGTGGATGCTTGCCGATGCTCATTCAGTTTCCGATTATCATGGGTCTGTTTGCATTGCTGAGAAATCCAATGCAATACCTGAAGAGCGAAGATATGCTGTTCGCTGTACACGAATCTTTTCTTTGGATCAAGGATTTGGCTCAGCCGGATCTTTGGATTCTCCCAATTGCGGCAGCAGCAGCGACATATTTCTCGTTCACCATGACTCAGCAGCTTACCACTGCTGCAGGTGCTGAAAATGCACAGATGAAGTCCATGAACATGATGATGAAGTATGTATTTCCGCTCAGTATTCTGGTCATCGCCAGATCGTACCCGGCAGGTCTTGCAATCTACTGGGCCGGCGGTCAGACCATTCAGATTTTCCTGAACATTCGCATGAATAAGGTTCGGAAGGATTTGAAGGAGAAGGCGGATCGCGAAAAGCTTGTTGCCCGTGCGGAAAAAGAATTGAAAAGAAGACTGAATGCAACTTCTAAATTGAAAGGAAATCGTTAGAAAATGAGAGTTTCAGAAAAATGGGGAGGAGATGTTGACGCAGCGGTAGAGCTTGCGCTCAAGGAACTCAAACTCACCATCGATGAAGTCGATGTCGAAGTTCTGGAAGAATCCTCCAAAGGTTTCCTCGGCATAGGTTCCAAACTGGCAAAGGTCAGAGTTACAGCAAGGGAAGAGAAGTCGAATAAGAAGGAGAAGAGTTCCTTCGATGATATCGATAGAATCCTGGCTTCTTTACCTGAAAATCAGAAAGTAGAAGTTCCTGAGGAAATCAGAGAAGATTATGATAAGTTCGAGCAGGAAGAGATGGAAGATGCTCGAGCAAGTGCAAAAGCAAAGAAGAAAGACAGACATAGATCCAGAAACAACCGGGGTAATCGGAGAAAAGAGCATAAGGAACATCGTGCTGAAAGTTCCATGTTCGCCGATCTGAAGAACCTGGAGCCGGCAGAAGGTCATCCGGTGGAAACATTCCTTCGGGATGTAACCACAGAGATGGGCATCGATCTGGATTTCACCGTGAAAAGCGGAAATGGAATCGTCTATGTAAACATTACCGGTAAGGATACCGGAACCATCATTGGAAAAAGGGGTCAGACCCTGGATGCGATTCAGTATCTTGCCAGCATCGTTGCCAATAAGGAAAGCGATGAATACGTGAGAGTTATTCTGGACGCAGAGAATTACCGTTCCAAGCGGGAGCGTACACTGATGAACCTGGCGAACAGACTTGCCGGCAAGGTGGAGCGTTCCGGAAGAAGCATTACGCTGGAACCGATGAATCCTTATGAGCGTAAAGTAATCCACTCCACATTGCAGGATCATCCGTATGTGACGACTCGCAGTGAAGGAAAGGAACCGTATCGCCGGGTTATCATCGAGAAAAAGTAAAATGAAGGAATCTCGGTCCATCTCCGGATGACCGGGATTTTTTTTAAAGGAGAGAAAATGGGAGACACAATTGCAGCAATCGCCACGCCGCAAGGTGAAGGCGGAATCGGCATCGTCCGAATCAGCGGAGATGATTCACTGAATATCATGAAAAAAATTCTCCGTCCCTGCCCGGCGGAGGTGAAGCCTCGCTATGCTTATTACGGGAATATCGTGAATCCGGAAAACGAGAATGTCATCGATGAAGCCATCTGCTTGTACATGAAGGCCCCGCATTCTTACACTTGTGAAGATGTGGTGGAAATTCAGGCACACGGCGGCATCGTTTCCATTCGGTTGATTTTGCGGACGGTGTTGGACTGCGGTGCTCGCATGGCGGAGCCGGGCGAATTCACGAAGCTTGCATTTCTCAACGGCCGGATGGATCTCGCCCAGGCGGAGGCGGTCATCGATGTGATAAAAGCAAAGAGCGAAATGCCGTTGCAGATTGCCGAGCGTCAGCTGAAGGGGCGCCTCGGTACGGAGATTTCCGAAATTCGGGAAAGTCTGCGGGATGTGCTGGCTCAGATGGCTGTGAATATTGATTTTCCGGATGAAGATATCGAGCAGGTGGAATCCCAGCGGTTCTGTGAAGATTTGAGCAAAGTGAAGGAAAAGGTTCAAAATCTTCTGGATACATGCGATAACGGTCGAATTGCGAAAGAAGGAATCCGCGTGGCCATTGTTGGAAAGCCGAACGTGGGGAAATCCTCCTTGATGAATGCGCTGCTGGGAGAAAACAGAGCCATTGTAACGAATATTCCCGGAACCACCCGGGATACCATTGAGGAAAGCGCCACCATTCACGGTCTTCCTTTGGTACTGACGGATACTGCGGGAATTCGAGAAACGGATGACGTGATAGAGCAGATGGGAATTCAGAAATCCCACGAAGAGATGGAAGCGGCGGATCTGGTGGTTCTGGTTTTGGACGGAAGCAAAGCGTTGTCTCCGGAGGATGTGAAAATTCTGAATCAAAATAAAGGGCAGCGAGTTCTTGTCGTTCTGAATAAGAACGATCTGGGTGAAGCGGTCTCTCAGGATGAAGTGAAGGATATTCTTCCGGAAGCGGAAATTGTGCAGACGTCTCTTCTCCGTTTAAATGGTGCGGATGCGGTAACTCATCGAATTCAAGAGATGTTTCTGGAAGGCATTCAGAATATGCAGGAGAGAAACATCGTTACCAGCGAAAGACATCGGGATGCTTTGAACCGGGGAATGGAATCCATCGTGGATGGAATGAATCTCCTGGAAATGGGGGAATCTATTGAAATCTGTGAGCTTCAAGTTCATAATGCATATGAGGCACTGGGTGAAATTATCGGCGAAACGGCCGGTGATGAGATTTTGGACACGGTGTTCTCCAAATTCTGTCTGGGTAAGTAACAGGAGCGTTAAATGACATCAAAAGAGATTAATAAAGATACCATTCCGGTAATGGGAGAATATGATGTAATCGTGGTAGGTGCCGGACATGCCGGCTGCGAGGCGGGGCTGATTTCTGCGCGCATGGGAATGAACACCTTGCTGCTGTGCATCAACCTGGAATCCGTGGCCATGATGCCCTGCAATCCGTCCATCGGCGGAACGGGAAAGGGACACTTGGTGTGCGAAATCGATGCGCTTGGCGGCGAGATGGGATTGAACATCGACAAAACCTTTCTTCAGAGCAAGATGCTGAATACCTCCAAGGGTCCTGCGGTACACTCCCTTCGGGCACAGGCGGATAAAACAAAGTACCACCTGGAGATGAAGAAGACCATCGAAAAAGAACCGAACCTTCATCTGAAACAGGCGGAGGTCATCGACCTTGTCATCGAGGATGGAAGTATTCAGGGTGTCATCACCCGCACCATCACCCGCTACAATGCGAAAGCGGTGATTCTTTGCACCGGAACATTTCTGGGAGGTAAAATATTTATCGGTGATTCCGCATTCCGGAGCGGCCCGAACGGCTTGGCTGCTTCCACGGATTTGGCGGAAAAACTCTACGAATACGGATTTCCGATGCGGCGGTTCAAAACCGGCACGCCGGCCAGAATGCTGGGAAAAACCCTGCATTACGATCGCATGAAGGAACAGTCGGGAGATGAAGAAATCGTGCCGTTTTCTTTTATGAATGAAGGTAAGGATATCGGAACGAATCAAATTTCTTGCTGGCTATCCTATACGAACGAGGAGACGCACCGGATAATTCTGGACAATCTGGACAAGTCGGCTATGTATTCCGGCAACATCGTGGGGGTGGGGCCGCGGTACTGCCCGTCCATTGAGGATAAAGTGTCTCGTTTCCGGGATCGGGAGCGGCATCAGCTTTTCGTGGAGCCGGAGGGGTTGGATACCGATGAGATGTACATTCAGGGAATGTCGTCCAGTTTGCCGGAGGATATTCAGCGGGAGTTCTACCATTCCATCCCGGGGCTGGAGGACGGCGAAATCGTTCGGCCGGCCTATGCCATCGAATACGACTGCATCGATCCTCAGAGTTTGAAGCCGTCTTTGGAGAGCAAGGTGGTGAAGAATTTGTTCTGTGCCGGACAGTTTAACGGCAGTTCCGGTTACGAGGAAGCGGCGGCCCAGGGGCTGATGGCCGGAATCAATGCGGTTCGGAAGCTTCAAGAGAAGGAACCGCTGGTACTTGGACGGGATCAGGCGTACATCGGCGTGCTGATTGATGATCTGGTGACCAAGGGAACCAACGAGCCGTACCGTATTATGACTTCCCGGGCGGAATACCGTCTGCTACTGCGTCAGGACAATGCGGACCGGCGTCTTACGGCGCTGGGTTATGAATACGGTTCCGTCAGCGAGGAGCGTTATCAGAAATTCTTGAAAAAAAAGGCGAACGTAGATGCGGAGCTTGCACGCATCGAGAAAAAAACAGTTTCGAATAGGATTCAAAATGAATTTCTTTCCAGGCACGGAAGTGCCGAATGCGACCGAGGGCTCTCCTTCGGTGAAATGATGCGCCGTCCGGAAATTCATTATGCGGATACAGCAGAGATTGATGACGAGACCAGACCGGAGCTGACTCGAAACGAGCGGTATGAAGTAGAAGTAAGAATTAAGTACGATGGATATATTCAGAAGCAGATTGCTCAAGTAGAAAAGATGAAGAAGCTGGAAAGCAAACGGTTGGATGATTCCATCGATTACAACAGCATTGGCGGTTTGAGATTGGAAGCGCGCCAGAAGCTGACGGAGATTCGTCCGATTAATCTGGGGCAGGCCAGCCGAATTTCCGGCGTGTCTCCGGCGGACATCAATGTTCTTCTGGTATATCTGGAGAAAGAGAACAGAAAGAGGTCGACAAATGAGTAAAGCCTATGAGCGGCTGGAGCAGCAGGTAGGGGAAGAAAAAGCGGAATTGATGATTCACTATATGGATGAGATTTTGCGGATGAACGAGCATATCAACCTTACCGCCGTTCGGGATCCGGAAGAATTTATCGTAAAACATCTGCTGGATTCTCTGGGGTGTGTGGGGTCTCCGGAATGGGAAAAGGCCGATACGATTGCAGACGTGGGGACCGGTGCCGGGTTCCCCGGAGTTCCGTTGGCCGTCATGGCACCGGAGAAAAAGATTTTCCTTATCGATTCCCTTCAGAAAAGACTGCGTGTAATTGATGACATTACCCGGTCTCTGGATATTCAGAATACCACGACATTCCATCTTCGTGCCGAAGAGGCGGGACAGAGCAAGGAACATCGGGAGCGGTACGATCTATGCGTATCTCGAGCGGTTGCTTCCATGAATGTTCTGGTGGAATGGTGCCTGCCCCTTGTTAAAGTAGGGGGGACCTTTGTGGCGTACAAGGGCGAAAAGGCAGAAGAAGAAATTAAGGAGGCGGAAAAAGCAATTCGACTTCTTGGCGGAAAGATTGACCGAATCGAAACGGTGAATCTGGAAGATGAATCTGCGGAGAACCACGCGTTGGTGTATATAAAGAAAGTTAAAAAGACGCCGGCGAAGTTCCCGAGAAAATCCGGAACGGCTCGAAAAGAACCGCTGTAGCAAAGCTGTAGAAAAATGAGGGGGTGTGTTTCATGTGAAACATGCTCCCTCTTTTTTTGCACTTTTGCTCGTGAATTGCCGACGTATTTGTTGTTGGATAGAAAAAAATAAAGGATTGATTATTATTAGATAAAAATTAACCCAAATAGGTTGACAAAGAGATGAAGGTGGTATACAATACAGTTAACCTAATTTGGTTGAGGAGGATGGACAATGAAAACAACACTTGGAGCTTTTTTGAGAAAATTGAGACTACAGCGTGGGGAGAAACTCAAAGAAATGGCCGAAAATTTAAATGTTTCCTCAGCATTTTTATCAGCTGTTGAAAATGGTAAGAAGAAAATGCCTGCCTCTTGGTACGAGAAATTAGCAAACTTATACAATCTTTCAGCTAAACAACAAGAGGAATTGGAAAATGCCGTTATTGAATCCGGAGAAACTGTTGAATTAAAAATTAAAGATATTCCTTCAGGTAACCGTGAACTCGCAGTATGCTTTGCCAGACATTTTGACAGTTTAGACGAAGAAGCCAGTAAAGAAATATTCGCTATTTTAAAGAGAAAAGAAGAGGAGAAATAGTTTGGCAGAATACATTGTTGAGCCCAAATCCAGACAAGATATCAGAGATTTAACTTTAATGTTAAGAAAGTTTTTGGGTCTAGAAAATGAAAAGTATTTTCCCATTACGGAACTATTGGATGTTCTTGCTGAAATATTTGATAACTTCAGTTATGAAATCGTAGAGAATAACGAGTTACCTTTTGGAACTCACGCTGACACCAATACTCTTACCGGTCATATCCGCATAAGGGAAAGCGTGTATGAAGGTGCTTGCAATGGAAATGGCAGAGATAGAATGACTATTGCACATGAAATTGGGCACTATTTCACCATTTGCTTTTGCGGATTTAAGTTAGAAAGAAATTTTACCAACAAAAAAATTAAAGCATATCGTGACCCGGAGTGGCAAGCGAAATGCTTTGCCGGAGAACTTTTGGTTCCAGCACATTTAATGAAAGGTTGTTCCGTAGGAGAAATTATTGAAGAATGTGGTGTCTCTTATGATGCTGCCAAAATTCAATATAAAAAGATTAATAGTGAAAGGAGTGATGCCTCTTGAATGTTCTTAATGTTAAAAAAATCAATATAACTTGTTAAGACAAGATATATTGATTTCATCTCCGAATATTGCTATTCGTATCAAAGCAGAAGTATTATAGCAATTTTCGGAGAGATATTCAATAGAAAACGGTAAATTAATATTCTAAACAAGGGGGTTCTATGCCGTTTTCTCACTAATCCCCGGAAAGTTTTATAATATGTCTAGAACTAACTATAGCAGAAAAGGCTGTAAGGATGTCTTTCGTTCATTTCTTGTAAGGAATGCGACTTATGATGGCTCTTTAGAAATGCCTTGTATCAAATCCGTTGATGTAATCCCACACAAGTTAACTGTGTTTTCAAAATCAATACGAAGCAAAGACTTCAATAGTTTCGTACATTTCTTCGAGGATGATGTACAATTTGAGAGAATCTGGAACGCACCAAACAGGTATCTTCCGATTTTAAAGAATTTTGATGGAGTCATTACTCCTGACTTCAGTCTATATCGTGATATGCCTCTTGTTATGCAAGAGTGGAACACTTACAGAAACCGAGCTATCGGATACTGGTTACAGGAGAACGGCATTACCGTTATTCCAAATATCAGATTTTCTGATGAACGTTCGTATGCGTTTTGCTGTGACGGTGTTGCCAAAAATGGAACCATTGCAGTTGGGTCGCATGGATGTGTCAAAGTCAACATTGAGCGAATATACTTTGAAAGAGGTTTAAGAGAAACTGTGAAAAAGTTGGAACCGAAGAGAATTTTAGTCTATGGAGTAGCTCCGGATTGTATATTCAAGGACTACATAAAAGCAGGTATTGAAATCATTCAGTATGACAGTGATTGCTCAAGCTCCCGAAAGGTGGTGAGGGCTTAATGGGTACAGGTTATCACGGCGAATTTGGTAATAGCCACGGTACAAAAGAGCAGGCAAAGATTCCAATAAAATCACTCGGAGATGTCCGTTATAGCAAAAAGAAAACCGAGGGATATTTACTTAATATAAATCATCCAAAAGGTGGATCAAAAGCAAAATTTATGAAAGATGTTTTAGGATATTCTTCAACTGATTCTAAGTTGTTTCATAAAAACATCGTAAAATCAATTATAGGAAAAATACCTGATAAAACTGAAGTAACCCCATTTGGAACAAAGCACACCTATAAAACAAAGTTAATCGGGAAAGCAGGTGAATCAGTAAGTGCCAACGTAGTGGTTGTCATACAAAAGGATAATAACAGAAGTACTTACAAAATTGTCACGGTTTACCCGGATAAGAAAGGAAAGTAAATTATGAAAGAGTTAGATGTAGTAAAATTGAACAAAGAATTCAAAGGATTAAAAGCCGGAACAGAGGGAACTATTGTACTGGAGTACGATGGCAATTATTTTGAAGTGGAATTTTTTGATGATAACAATGATACAATAGGTGTTTTTACAACTCCGATTGAATTATTGGAAACTGTAAATGAAATGTAATCTTTAACTGTGGACAAGTAAAAATAAAAACCGCCCAGTCTCTCTGAAATGTTGCGTTAAGGAAAAGATTTGGGCGATTTTTAATTCTTCGTACAATGAACTAGAGTCGACGTTCCCTTTTATTTTGCCACTACAAACAGGTTTTTCCAATGCTTTTCATCTTGATTCGGTCATAAAAAACATCTTCGAGAGACATGCTCTTCGAAGCTTATAGTCGAACTGTTGTTGACTGGTGCAGAATTATTCTTTTGTGAAAATTTCTGAAGGAAAAAAGATATTTTTTGTAGGAAATATTATATATGTTTCACGTGAAACACAATACAACATTTCTTAACTTGTGTCAGCGAAAAGAAAAAATACAATATATTGTTTCACGTGAAACAAAGAAAGAAAAAAGCGTGAAGATTCGGTGATATATGGCAATAGCGGGGGCTGAAAACTGGAAATGAAAGTGCTTTTATTATATAATAAACAGATGATTTTAATTACAGAAGGAAGGAAAATGAATGGGAAAATCATACGCAATCTTTAATCAAAAGGGCGGTGTCGGGAAGACAACAACGAATATCAATCTGGGGGCCTGCCTGGCACGCAAAGGAAAGCGTGTGTTACTGGTGGACATCGATCCCCAGGGAAATACAACCAGCGGCTTGGGGCTGGTGAAGAGAGAGCTTCGCGATACGCTTTATGAGGCGCTGACCATGGAAGAGTACGACGTTCACAAGGCGGTGTACCATACCGAAACGAAGAACCTGGACATCATCCCGGCAAGCGTGGATCTGTCCGGTGCGGAAGTGGAACTGATTCAGATTTTCGGCAGAGAAATTTTACTTCGAAATGTATTGGCGCAAGTGAAAGACGAATACGATTTTATTTTTATCGACTGTCCGCCATCTCTGGGACTGCTCACCGTAAATGCGTTAGTCGCAGCGGATGGAGTAATCATTCCGATTCAGTGCGAATTCTACGCTTTGGAGGGCGTGAGTCAGCTGATGAAAACCGTGGAATTGGTTCGCCGAGAGATGAACAGAAATCTTCAGATAACCGGGGTCATCCTCAGCATGTTCGATGGTCGGACGAATCTGGGACTGCAGGTAGTGCAGGAGGTAAAAAGATTCTTTGGCAATAAGGTGTTCAAGACCGTGATTCCGAAGAATGTCCGTCTGGCGGAGGCTCCGAGTTACGGACTTTCTATTGTGGATTATGACCCTTCGTCGAAGGGGGCCAAGGCATATAAGAAACTGGCCGATGAATTTGTACAGCGAGAAGGGAGATAATGAATGGCATCAAAGAAAAGAGGACTGGGAAGAGGACTGGATGCACTTTTTGCAGATGCGGCACCGGTATTGGAAGAAGAGAATACCGCGGTTATAGATAAAGTGTTCGAGAAGGAAGAAGAAGCGGATTCGGGAGACCGGGTGCATTACATCGATATCGATGATATTAAACCGAACCCAAATCAGCCGAGAAAAAAATTCAATGTGAAGAGACTGGAGGAACTGTCTCAATCCATTCAGGACAATGGCGTAATTCAGCCGCTGGTGGTACAGCGCAAGGGTTCCGGATACGAGCTGGTAGCCGGCGAACGGAGATGGAGAGCGTCCAGACTGGCAGGACTGAAGAAAGTTCCTTGCTTGATTCGGGAGTTCGACGAGAAGCAGAATCTGATTGTAACCATCATCGAGAATATGCAGCGAGAGGATTTGGATCCGATTGAAGAGGCGAACGGACTGCAGCAGATGATTCACAAATTCGGCTTTACACAGGAACAGGTATCCGAATCGCTGGGCAAGAGTAGGGCATATATCGCAAACTCCGTACGTCTTTTGAAGCTTCCGGAAGATGTTCAGAAAAAGGTGAGTGAAGGAAAGATTTCCGCGGCTCACGGAAGAACACTTCTGTCGTTGGAAGATCCGAGAAAACAGCGAATGCTGGCGGAGCGAATTGAAAAAGAAGAGCTTTCGGTGCGTACGGTGGAGGAAATCGTAAAAAAACTGAAAGAGGGCGGAAAAAAGGAAACGAAGAAGCCGGAAAAGAAGAAGTCTTCTGAAATAATAACGGTGGAAAACGACCTGAGAGACCTGATCGGTACAAAGGTATCCATCGTTCAGGGTAAGAAAAAGGGAAAAATCGAGCTGGAATACTACAGCATTGATGAATTAAACCGACTGATTGATCTTCTGAGAACAGTTGGGAAATAATTTAAAGAAAAATTAAGGATAGGACAATAGACTGCGAGAATACTATGGAACAGATACAAGTAACAGAAAATTCAAGCGTAAACGAATACTTAGCGGACATCCCGCTCCCCGCCTGCATACTGGCACCGGATGGATGTATCAAAGCGGCAAACGCACTGATGAAGGATGTATTTGCTTACGAAGGCATTGCGGAGCAGAATTTCTTTGCCCTGACCGGTGTGAAGAGGAAAGCGCTCGTAGCCGCTGCTCGGGATGAAGAAGCTGAAGAGATTGAAATCGAACGAAATTCTCAGTCCTTTGTCCTTCGGACGAATAACGACCCGAAGGATGATGAAGATATTTTCGTGTACTTTATTAATGTGACGGAAAGGGATACCCTGAGGGAAGAGAGAAAGCAGGAACAGGTGTGCATCCTGTACATCAGCATCGACAATTACGATGAGATGATGTCCAGCACGACGGAAGACAGCCGGCTGGCAGTTCCGACGGAAGTGGATCGAATCGTTCGGAAATGGGCATCTCAGTATGATGCCTCCATCGATTCCATCGAAGCGGATTCCTACATGATGACCGTGTACCGGAGAGATGCGGATCGAATTATCGAAAGTCGTTTCTCCGTACTGGACGACGTGAGAAAAATCGATACGAAGGTAGACTTTCCGGTCAGCTTGAGCATCGGCATGGCTTTGGGAATGAAGTCCTTGAAGAGTGCAAAAGAATTGGCAGAGGCCGCACTGGAGTTGGCGCTGGGTCGTGGGGGCGACCAAGCGGTTGTAAAGAATGGGGATCGCACCCACTACTACGGTGGAAAGCTGCAGTCTTTGGAAAAAAATAACAAGGGAAAATCCAGAATTATCGCTCATGCGTTAAAACAGCTGATTCTGGAGAGCTCGAAAATCGTTATCATGGGGCATCGCTGGCCGGATATGGACTGTTTCGGCTCGGCCATCGGCGCATATAAAATTTGCCGGTATTACGAACGGGATGCCTATATCGTGATCGATAATTACAATGAAGCCCTTCAAACCGTATACACCCAGGCGGTGGAAACGGAAAACTACAATATCATAAACAGCGATAAGGCGAAGGAAATTCTGGATGAGAAGACTCTGATCATCGTTGTGGACGCCAATCGCCCGAGCATGGTGGAGTGCAGCGATATTTTGGAGAAAAACCTTCGGGTGGTTGTGGTGGATCACCACCGTCTGTCCGATGATTCCATTGCCAATCCGACGCTGGCGTACATCGAGTCCTACGCTTCTTCCGCCAGCGAATTGATGACGGAAATCATTCAGTATACGGCAACCCGCCGAATCGTGAACAAGTTCGAAGCGGAGACGCTGCTGGCCGGAATTACCGTGGACACCAACAGTTTTTCCAGCAAAACCGGCGTGCGGACCTTCGAAGCTGCTGCGTGGCTGCGGCGAGCAGGTGCGGACACATCGGAAGTAAAGCGGTTCTTCCAGAGCGAAGCGACCACCTTCCAGTCCAAAGCGGATGCCATCGCCAATGCGGAGTACTTGGATAACGGTGTGGTAATCGCCACATCCCAGGGCTATTCCACAGAAGCTCAGATTATCAACGCGCAGGTTGCGGATTCGCTGCTTTCCGTAAAGGGGGTGCGTGCTGCAATCGCACTGGGCAAAAACGATATGAACAAGACCGTCATCAGCGCCCGTTCGCTGGGAGATGTGAACGTACAGATGCTGATGGAGCGTTTTGGCGGGGGAGGACATCACACGTCCGCCGGCGCACAGGTGGAGGAAAATCCGGAAGAAGTCATTGAACAGATCAAAGAGATTTTACCGGAATTTACAGATGAGGATAATACAGAGGAGGAATAAGACATGTTAGTAATTCTTAAGAAAAACGTAAAGGGTACCGGAAAGGCCGGAGATATTGTAAAAGTAAGTGACGGTTTTGCCAACAACCGGTTGATTCCGGCAGGTCTGGCAGTTCCGGCAACCAATCAGAACGTAAAGAGTGCGGAGAAGCAGAAGGCCTTCATTGAGAAGAAGAATGCGGAAGAGAAGGCTGCGGCAGAAGCAACGGCAAAGAAGCTGGAATCCAAGACGGTAACCATTAAAACCCGCGTAGGAGATAACGGAAAGCTGTTCGGATCCATCACTTCCATGGACATCGCCGACGCAATTCAGAAGCAGGTTGGAAATAAGATTGACAAGAAAAAAATCGTTCTTTCCAAGCCGATTAAGGAAATTGGCGAGCACACCGTAGAGGTGAAGCTGTATCCGGAAGTATCCGCAACCGTTAAGGTCGTTATTTCCGAAGAATAAGAAATTGCGGAACTGTAATCGCGGAACTGTATATAAAGGATAGAAGAGACGAGAAATGGCAGAAGAAAGGGAGATAACCACCAGTCTGGAACCGCCCCAGGATATAGAGGCGGAAAAAGCCGTCCTGGGATCCATGCTTCAATCGGAAGATGCGGTGATGGACGTGACAGATCGGCTTCGCGCCGAGGATTTCTACCTTCGGGAACATCAGGAAATCTACAAGGCGTTCCAGGATTTGTGTCGAAAAAATGTTAATATCGATTTAAACACCACGTACTCCCAGCTGCGAAGCCGGCACACGGCGGACTTCGTGGGAGGAATGGTGTATCTGAGCCGTCTGTCGGATAACGCAATCGTCCCGGGAAATGCAAAGTACTATGCGGAAACCGTATTGGCAAAGTCCAACATGCGACAGCTGATAAAAGAAGCAGACGAGATGCGGGCGCAGGCATATGACGGGCAGAACTCTGCAGATATTATTTTGGATCATGCAGAGCAGCGAATTTTCGAAATCGCCCACAAAACCCAGAAGAGAAATTACACGGACATCAATGAGGTGCTGGTAGAAAATATCAAGCAGATTCAAGAGTTGGAACGAAATAAGGGACAGCTCCCGGGAATCACTACCGGTTTCACGGATTTGGATAAGTTGCTGGGCGGTCTCCACAAGACGGACCTGATCATTCTGGCAGCCCGTCCGGGTATGGGAAAGACGGCGTTTGCGCTGAACCTGGCCGGAAATGCGGCAGCGGATGGTGCATCCGTCATTATATTTAGCATGGAAATGTCTAAGGAACAGCTGGGTGAGCGTATGTTCGCAACAGCCGCTTCTGTAGAGATGGAGCACCTGAAGAGAGGAAACCTGACCCAGGACGAATGGATGAGCCTCAGCGAAGCTCAGGACAGCTTCGAAAATTGTAAGATCGTTATCGACGATACCTCAGATATTTCGGTATTGGAAATTAAGAATAAATGCCGCCGACGGAAGGCGGAAGCGGGACTGGACCTGATTGTCATCGACTACCTGCAGCTTATGAGCCAGCAGGGATTCAAGTCCGGCGACCGTGTGAACGAAATCAGTGCAATCACCCGTCAGATTAAGATTCTGGCGAAGGAACTGGATTGCGCGGTGATTCTGCTGTCTCAGTTATCTCGAGACATTGAAAAAAGACCGAATCACAAACCGCAGCTTTCCGACTTGAGAGAATCCGGATCCATCGAGCAGGATGCGGATATCGTCATTTTCCTAAAGCGTGAGGATTACTATGCGGAGGACGACGATGAAGTGGATCTGAGCCGGCAGAGCAATACCTGCGAAGTTCACGTGGCAAAACACAGAAGCGGATCCACGGGCGTCGTGGAGCTGGCATGGATTGGAAAGTATACCAAGTTCGGAAATTTAGAAAGAAGCATACTGTAGGATTACAATATCAACACATAACAGGAGTACAATGGCGAAGATAAGATTCAAAAAAATTAACACTCGAAATCCGCTGCTGTTCAGCACCAGCGTGGAGAACTTGTTCATCAGCGAACTGCTTCCGGCAGCTCCGGGAGAATACGTGAAGGTATACCTCTTTGGACTGATGAATGCGGGCTTTGGCGGTGCGGAAGATATAAAAGTAACTTCCAACGTGCTGAATATGCCGGTGGAGGATATCGAAAAGGCGTGGGCGTACTGGGAAGATAAAGGCGCAGTGCAGCAGGTATACGACCCGGAAACCCGGTCCTATCGAATTGATTTTATCAGCCAAATTGAAGAGATATTCGGAACGCCGATGGAAGAGGCGAAGCCGGCAAAGACGGCATCGGTATCTCCGGAAGCAGCGCCACAGGACGCACCGGAAGCATCGGTCAGCAAGACGCCGGAACAACTCATGGCGGAAGAGGTAGCGCGGCTGGAAGACCTGGAAATCCGGGCATTGTACACCAATCTGGAGGAGGCGAAAGGAACGCCGATTTCCACGCAGGAAGCGAACAAAATCCGGGATACCATCAATATTTACGGGGTGACACCGGATGTCTATTCCTATGCGATTCAATACTGCAGCGAGCTGGATAAGTACAGCGTGGACTATATTTCTAAGGTGGCAATCCGCTGGACGGAAGAGGGATGTCACGATATCGCTCAAGTAAAGGCTCTGCTGGACAGCGAGAGTAAAAGAACTTCCGAATACCACCGAATTTTCCGAGAGGTAGGCTTCAAGCGAACCCCGAGTCCGGCCGATCGGGAGATGATGGATACCTGGCTGGATAGCTGGGGCTTTAAGATGAGCGAAATTCTGGATGCTTGTCGGACCACTGCAGGAATGCGGGAACCATCCCTGCGCTATGTGAATCGCGTTTTGGAAAACAAGATGAAGGAAGCGGGGGGAATCGACACAAAGAAATCCTCAAGGGCTTCCGCAAACAACAGCGAAAAAGGGGACAGCTATCAGAAGACGGTCAGTCGGAGAGTCCTGGGCGCCTATTACGATTATATTCGAAACCAATCCGAGCTGGAGTATCAGGAGCATCTGGATGAAGCCCGGAAAATTCCGCAGATGGCCGATATTTTGAAACTGGAAAGCGAGCTGAATAAGGCCATGATGACCTTTGAGTTCGGATCAAATATAAAAGAAAAGAAAAAGATTCAGATGGAGAAACGGAATAAACTGGAAAAGAAGAAGCGGGAATTGCTTCTTCAAAGCGGATATCCGGAAGACTATCTGGAGAAGAAGTATCGGTGCGAGAAGTGCAGGGATACCGGGATTACCGATGACGGACAGTTTTGCTCCTGCAAGAGACAGCGGATTGAAGAGGCATATGAATGGAATTTGAAAAAAAACCGATAGACAACATGAATGAGAATAACCGAATGCCGGAAACGGTGAATCCGGAGGAGAATATGGAGGAAGAAAAATCCTCAAAGGAAAAGAAGAAAGAAGAAAAGAACGCGAAGAAAGAAGTGGCTGCCAGAAAAAAGGCGGAAGCGAAAGCGAAGAAAGCGGCGGAAGCGGAGGCAAAGGCTGCGGAGAAGAGAAAGAAAAAGGCGGCAAAGAAAGCAGCAAAAGAAGGAAAAATCACTCTGGGAAAAATCATCGTGGATGAAGCCGCGGATGTGATTTCTACCCATGACCGCATTCAGGCTTCCGTGGATCGTTTTTTCGCCGCCATGAAGTACAGCTTGGTTTATGAGATGAATGACGCCCGGATCCGCTATAAACACAACGCGACCGGAATGCTTACCGCATTCTTCGGCACTATCGTCATCATTTGCTTTATGCTTCTTGTTTTTGACCATGAAACATCCTATCAATATTCCTATAACGGAAGAATTCTTGGATACGTCGATGACCAGGAGCAGGTGTACAATATTTTGAATATCGCCGGGGAGAAACTGTCCAAGGTAAACGATGCAAAGATTCGTTTCAAGGTGGGACAGAATATTACCTTTAAGAAGGTGTCCAGCTCCAAGAAGGATATCGATACCGCCGACCAGGCGCTGAACAAGCTCACCTATATGACGGAAATTGACGTGGTGGGTTATGGAATCTATGAAAAAGACCGCCTGCTGGCTGTGGTGGAATCCAAGAGCGTTGCCGACAAGGTGCTGGATGACGTGGTAAATTACTACCGGACGCCGGATAAAGGAATGCAGCTTCAGAAAATCGGATTTAAGCATCACGTAGAGGTGAAGCCGGTGAACGTCATGCTCACCAGCGTGATGACTCGAAATGAAGCGGAGGACATTCTGGAAAACGGCGGAAAGATGTCCTTGCAGCATATCGTGATGGAAGACGAGGATACCGCGAAGCTGCAGGAAATCTACAGTGCAGACAGTCAAGAAATTCGGGTCATCGGTCAGAGCGATTCCAACCGAGAAGAGGAAGAAGCGGACACGACGGAAAAGGGTGATAAGAACGTCAGCAAGGGAAAAAAAATAGATGTGGCCACCGCACTGTCTGCCGTTACGGCCACTATTCGAACACCGGAATCGGGAGATAAAATCGAAATCGACCGAAAGGTGGAACCGATTACCGTAGAGATGACGGAAGACGGCACCATGTCAGAGGTCATCAAATACAAGACCATCGAAAAGAAGACGAAAGAAATGTACCGGGGAGACCGAGAAGTCACTCAGAAGGGTGTGAACGGAAGACAGATTATCACCGGTACCGTGGTATATCAGAACGGTAAGGAAGTAAAGAGAGATATTCGAGATAAGGAAGTACTCAAGAAATCCGTGGACAGGGTGGTTCTGGTGGGTACCAACGACAAGCCGAAGTGGTATCCGACCGGGCATTATATTATTCCGGTGAAGAATGAGGTCATTACTTCCTACTTCGGATCCAGATGGGGAAGAATCCACGGCGGACTGGACTTCGGTATGCCGATCGGAACGCCAATCTACGCTTCCGATGGAGGAACCGTCACCCGGGCAAGCTACTTTGCGGGCTACGGATTGTGCGTAGAGGTGACTCACAATAATGGCACCTTCACCCGATACGGACACTGCAGTGCCGTGAAGTGTAAAGTGGGCGATAAGGTTGCCCAAGGTCAGAAGATTGCACTGGTAGGAAATACCGGAAACAGTACCGGACCGCACCTGCACTTCGAGATCCATCCACACGGCGGTGGATACGTGGATCCATACCCGTATCTGTACGGCAGCAATAAGGGAAATCAGCTGAATAACGAGTAGAAAGGTGTTTTCTGAATGGAAAGAAATCCATACGAGGAGTTCCTCGACCCTTCCGTGGAAGAATTGAATCGGACGCGAAAGGATCGGGTGGCTGCCCGAAAGAAACAGAAGAAAGCGCAGAAGCGAGCCAATCGTCGTAAAGCGATGGCCTCCGGAAAGAAGCGGCGACGGAAACCGAACAAAGTGGTTTTGGTTCTGGTGATTGTTATTGCAATCGGCCTGTTTGCTTCTGTACGGAACATCACTAGGCTTCAGTCCGAGAATAAGCGATTAAAGGAACAGAACTTGAAGCTTTCGGAAAAGCGGGATGACTTAAAAAAAGAATTGAAAAATGTGAATAGCCGGGAATATATTGAGAAGAGAGCCCGGGAACAGCTTCGGCTGGTGAATCCCGGTGAGATTATTTTTACCTTCCCGGATGAAGATAAGGAATAGAATGAAGAAGATAGCGATAGACGAAGCCATAGTAGTAGAAGGAAGAGACGATGAGATTGCTCTGCTGAAAGCAGTGGATGCATTGATTATAAAAACCCATGGGTTCGGGATTCGGCAAGAAACCTGGACGCTGATGGAGAAGGCGTATCGGGAGAAGGGGATTATCGTATTTACGGATCCGGATTTCTCCGGCGAGGAGATTCGGCGGAAGATTACCGCCCGTTTTCCGGAAGCGAAGCAGGCTTATCTGCCACTGGAGGAAGCAACTCGAGACGGTGACATCGGGGTGGAAAACGCCTCCCCGGAAGCCATCATCCGGGCCCTGCTGAAGGTGCATTCCGGAACGGCGAAGGGACCCGCGGATCCGATTACCATGGAGGAATTGGAGCAGCTGGGTTTATCGGGTTGTGAAGGTTCCGCCGCTCGCCGGGAGAAGGCGGCAGCGGTTCTCGGAATCGGCTATGGAAACAGCAAGACATTTCTAAAGAAGGTCAATGCTTTCGGTATTGACCGAGCTGCGCTGTTGGAAGCGCTGAATAAAGAGGGCAGAGTTGAGTAAGAGTAAGAAGAAAAGTACAGGATTTCAGCATTCCAAGAAGCTGGGACAGAATTTTCTGACGGACCACGGAGTGGTAGAGGACATCGCCATTGGAAGTCTGGCAGATGAGGATACCCTGGTTATTGAAATCGGACCGGGCCAAGGCGTGCTGACCGACGAATTGATGAATTATGCCGGCGCGCTGATTGCAGTAGAACTGGATGACCGATTGATTCCGTATTTGAGAACCCGATTTGCATTGAACGACCGGGTGGAAATCGTTCACGGGGACATTCTGGAAATCGACCTGGAGGAACTGGTTCGGAGCGGAAAGGAGAAGTTCAATGTCTCCAAGGTACAGGTGGTGGGAAACCTGCCTTACTACATTACCACTCCGATTATCATGAAGCTGCTGGAATCCGGAATTTCATTTGAGAACATCACCATCATGATGCAGAAGGAAGTGGCGGATCGATTGATTGCAGAACCGGGAACCAAGAACACCGGTGCCATCACCTATGGCGTTCAATATCGGTGTACCGTAGATAAAATTTGTGACGCCGATCGGAACTGTTTCGACCCGGCACCGAAAGTGGATTCCGCCGTTCTGCGCTTGAACTTTCGGAAGGAACCGCCGGTCACTCCGGTCAGCGAAAAATTCTTTTTTCAGTGCATCAAAGCAGGTTTCATGATGCGCCGAAAAACACTGTTAAATTCTTTGGCGGCATTGAATTCGTTGGATGCATCCTATCATTTTGGGAAGGACAAAATTCAGCAGGCACTGAAGGAATGCGGAATTGATTCAAAGCGCCGGGCGGAGAGTCTGACCATGGAGGAATTTTCCGAATTATCCGATGCAATTTGGAGGCAGAGATAGTTGATTAAGAAAAAATTGTTCAAGAAAAATCGTAAAGAAAAAAAGAATCCGGGAAAGATTCTTTCCAAGCTGATTTCGGTGAAGGAAAAGATTCAGAAAAAGTTCCGGGAGAAATTTCCGAAGAAAAAGCCGAGATTCCACGATGCGAATCTCCATGAGAAGCGCTACATCCTTCGGTTGGCGGCGATGTCCTTTCTGATGTACCTGTACATCGAGACTTTCGCCAGAGCCACCGACGGAATTTTCAACGGCGTGATGATGCTTTGGAAGCAGCCAGTGGTGTTCCTGTACAACTGGTTGATTATTTTTGCCACGCTGACGCTGACGCTTCTGTTCCGGAAGCGTGGGTTCGTCACGCTCCTCATCATGATTGTATGGGGCACCTTGGGAACAGTGAACGGATGCATTCTGATTAAACGAATGACTCCTTTTACCCTGTACGACTTGCAGAATCTGGGCGATGGACTGACACTGCTCACTACCTACTATTCGAAATTGCAGATTGTTCTCGGTGCCGCGGCGCTGATCATCGGCGGTGCTATTATCGTATTGTATTACATTAGCAGCTACCGGTGGGACAATGTGAACTACAAAAGAAGTTTCGCGGTGGTTCTGATTTCCGTGGCCGCTGCGATGGGAAGTACCGTTGGCCTAATCCGGCTGGGCACGCTGTCCACCTTCTTCGGTAACTTGAACTATGCGTACACTGACTACGGATTCCCGTATTGCTTTATCAACACGTCCATCAACAAAGGCATTTCCAAGCCGGCGGATTATTCCAAGAGTTCCATTCAGAAGATTTTGAAAAAGACGAAGAACGGAACGGATACCACGCCGACGAAGAAGGAGACGGATAACACCAAGCCGAACATCATCGTGCTTCAGATGGAGTCCTTCGCCTATGCCCAGGATTTCCACAATATTAAGGTGTCCAACGATCCGACACCGAATTTCACAAAATTAATGAAAGACTACACTTCCGGTTGGTTTGAAGTGCCGGCTTGCGGTGCAGGTACCGCAAATACGGAGTTCGAGGTGCTGACGGGAATCAGTGCGAAGTTCTTTGGTCCGGGAGAGTATCCGTACAAGGGAAAGCTTCGAGAGAAAACCCTGGAAAGCATGGCCTACGTGTTGAAGAACAGTGGATACTCCACTTATGCGATGCACGATCATCGGGCGCTGTTCTACAACCGAAACGAAGTATATGCGAACCTGGGTTTTGACAGCTTTACCTCGGCGGAATACATGAACAATATCGAGCTGACGCCGACCGGATGGGCACAGGATAAAACCATGACCGGTGACATCATGGACATCCTGACCAATACGAAAAATCCTTCTTTTATGCACATCATTTCCGTGCAGGGACACGGCAGTTACCCGACGGAGCAGGTATTTAAGGATCCCTATACCACGGTAACGGCGGACAACGAAGAAACCAAATGGAAGTACGAATATTACGTAAACGAAACGCATCAGATGGATACTTTTATCGGAGATCTTCTGAGCAAAATCCGGAAAAGCGGCGAACCGACCATTGTACTGATCTACGGCGACCACATTCCGGCACTGGATGTGAAGAGCGCGGATTATGCAGACGGCAACCTGTACCAGACCCGGTATGTAATCTGGGATAACATCGGTCTGTCGGAGAATGATCGAAAGCTCTACTCGTACCAGGCCGGGGCCCAGCTCCTTAAAGATGCGGGTCTGTCTCACCGTGGTGTGATCTTCGATTATCAGCAGAGCAATTCTCAGAAGTCGTCCAGCTATCTGAGCGATCAGAAAACGCTGGCGTACGACATGCTGTATGGAAAGGATTACGTCTTCGGCGGGAAGAATCCGTACAAGCAGACCAAGATGCGCATGGGATACAAGGATATCGAGATCGATAAGATTGTAAAAATCGGCGACGATTATTACATCAAAGGAAAGAACTTCACGGAGCGAAGCAAGATCAGCATGGATGGCGAGACGTTGAGCACCATCTATTTGAGCTCGACCTTGCTGGGTCTTCAGGAGAAGATCGATCCGGAAGATGTGGATAAGCTGGAAGTGAGCCAGACAGACAAGAAGGACGACACCATTCTGTCCACCATCACCTCCCAGGAAGAGTTATAGTTTTTAATAAAAGGATTATCATGAAAGAAAACAATACGGAAGAAAAAGAAATTATGCAGAAGACATCCGCAGAGAAAAGCGAAAGTCATGATGCGGGAGAGAAAACCTACAGTCCGGAAGAACGGCCGGAGATGGAGGGAATTCTGGAAATTGCAGAAGGAGGCTTCGGCTTCCTTCGGTTCAACAATTTCCTGTCCTCGGAAAAGGACATCTACGTGTCTCCTACCCAAATTCGGCGTTTCGGCCTTCGGACCGGAGATAAGATTCGGGGAATTACCCGCCTGCCGAACGAAGGGGAGAGAAACGGCGCCCTGCTGTACGTGCTGACGGTAAACGGAAATCGTCCGGTGAACACCAGACGGCGTCCGCACTTCGATCAGCTGACACCGATATTCCCGAACGAGCGAATTTCGCTTGAGGATTCCAGTATTGAGATTTCCACCCGGATTATCGATCTGGTGGCACCGATCGGAAAAGGGCAGAGAGCACTGATTGTAGCCCAGCCAAAGGCGGGAAAAACCGTGCTCCTGAAGAAGATTGCCCAGACCATCGAAAAGAAATATCCGAAGTTGGAGCAAATTGTGCTTCTGGTGGATGAACGACCGGAGGAAGTAACGGATATGAAGGAATCTCTGGAGCGTTCCGAGGTTATCTATTCCACCTTCGATGAGCTGCCGGCCCATCACATCAAGGTGGCGGAGATGGTCATCCAGAGAGCGAAACGCTTGGCGGAGGAAGGTCAGGATGTGGTGATTCTGTTGGACAGCATCACTCGGTTGGCAAGAGCTTATAACATGGAAGTACCGTCCTCCGGAAGGACACTTTCCGGAGGACTGGATCCGGGAGCGCTGCATCCGCCGAAGAAATTTTTCGGTGCGGCTCGAAACATCAAAGAGGGCGGAAGCATCACCATCCTAGCGACCGCACTGGTGGAAACGGGAAGCCGAATGGACGATGTTATCTACGAGGAGTTCAAGGGCACCGGCAACATGGAACTTCACCTGGATCGAAAGCTGAGTGAACGAAGAATTTTCCCGGCCATCGACCTGTATAAATCCGGAACACGGCGAGAGGATCTGCTGCTGACACCGGAAGAATTCACCGCCATGTATATGATTCGCCGAGAGATGTCCAACGGCAGTGTGGCGGAGATTACGGAAGATATCATCGACGATATGACCCACACGAAGAACAATCACGACTTTGTGGAGCTGATTACCCGTAAACTGTACCGCTAATTTTTTTCAAGAAAAAGGAAAGAGAAGCATAACAATTGGACTACAAGAAGATATTCATTAAAGAAGCCTGCCCCACATCCATCGGAGGGCAGGCGATTATGGAAGGCGTTATGATGCGGGGGGCAGATCGCACGGCGATTGCCATGCGGCTTCCCGGAGATGAAATCTATCTGCGGACAAAGAAGCTGAAACCGGCGGGAAAGCTTCGGAAAATTCCGATTCTCCGAGGCATAATTTCCTTCGCGGATTCCCTGTTTACGGGAATGGGTACCTTGATGGAATCGGCGGATATTCTGGAAGAGAACTTCCCGGACGAGGATTGGGGAGAACCTTCGGCGCTGGAACAGAAGATCAACAGCCGATTCGGCGAGAAGGCGGCATGGAATGCGATGCTGTTCCTTTCGGTGCTTTTTGCACTGGTACTCTCCATCGGCATTTTCGTCATCTTTCCCACCATTGCCATTAACTGGCTGGGGAAGTGGATTTCCAACAGCATAGTGCTGAACCTGTGCGAGGGAATTTTCCGAATCGTATTGTTCGTTCTGTACATCTATTTAATATCGCGGATGAAGGACATCCAGACCTTGTTTCAATACCACGGGGCGGAACACAAAACCATCCACTGCTTCGAGAACGGCCTGGAACTGACGCCGGCCAACGCTCAGAAGTTCTACACACTGCATCCTCGCTGCGGAACCAGTTTTCTGATTTTCGTCATGATTATCAGTCTGCTGTTGTTCTCGTTCTTGGGGTGGCCCAATGTGTGGATGCGCATCACGTCCCGAATACTGTTGATTCCGGTCATTGCGGGACTGAGCTACGAGGTGCTGCGACTGGCGGGAAAGAACGACAACGTTATAGTTCGGGTACTGAGCTACCCGGGTTTGATGATGCAGAAGCTCACCACGAAGGATCCGACGGACCACCAGCTGGAAATCGCTATCGTTGCGCTTAAGGCGGTATTGGTGGATTCCGATGCGCCGGTAATCGACGGTGTGGTGGATACGGATGCCAAACTGATTGTGAAGGAAAACAAGGAACCGGAAGAATCGAAAGGGTCAGATGAGCCGGAAACGGCGGCCGAGACGGATGCTGATTTTATGGAAAGTAAAACTGTTTCCTCCGAAACCGACGAAATTCCGAAAAAAGAAGAAGACAACGAGACCTACGTTCCCGGAATCCGGTATGATTCGAACGACGCCACGCTGGGGAACCTGCTGCACTGGGGCAAGAGCTGTCTCTCTATGGTGGAGAACGGGGCCAACGAGGCGCAGGAGATTTTGCAGTACATTCTGGGATATACCCGGACGGATCTGATTCTGCGGAACAAAGAGGTGCTGCAAGAGGATGACCGGAAGGAGTACGAGCGGCGCATCGAGATGCGGCTCAGCGGAACCCCGCTGCAGTATATCACCGGCGTGCAGGAATTTATGGGGCTGATGTTCCGTGTGAATCCGAATGTACTGATTCCGAGACTGGATACCGAGGTGCTGGTGGATCAGGCCATCGGAATTCTGAAGGCGAAGGAATGGGAGAATCCTTTTATTCTGGATATGTGCACCGGAAGCGGTGCCATCGGCGTGACCATGGCTCACGAATTTCCGGATGCGGAAGTGACGATGACGGATGTGAGCCCGAAGGCGCTGAGTACGGCAATGGGAAATGCGCAGATTAACGACGTGTTCTCTCGGTGTATTTTCCTGCAGGGAGATATGTTTGAAGCGATTCCGGAGCAGAAGCGCTTCGATATGATTCTCAGCAATCCGCCGTACATTGAAAGCGATGTCATCGAGACTTTGTCCACGGAAGTGAAGGATCACGAACCGAGACTGGCGCTGGACGGCGGAGCGGACGGATTAACGTTCTACCGCATCCTGGCGGAAAATGCGGAGAAGCATCTGGCGGACGGCGGATACCTGATGATGGAAATCGGCTGCGATCAAGGCGAGGCGGTTCGTCAATTATTGGAAGAAAATGAAAATTACAGCACGGCAGTGGTGCTGCAGGATCTGAATCATTTGGATCGAATTGTAATAGCGGAAAGGAAGGGACGAGAATGAATCTAGCAGTTATCTTTGGGGGAAAATCCGATGAGCATGAAGTGTCCAGAAACTCGGCGGTCAATGTGCTGACCGCTTTGGAGGAGAACGGCCACGATGTACTTGTGGTGGGAATTACCAAGGCGGGACGCTGGTATGCAACCAAGGCCTCCCATGAAGAAATCGCTAATGGGGACTGGGAAAAAAGAGCGGATAACCGTCAGGCGGTCATTCCGGCGGACCCGGTAGCCCATGGTTTCCTGATTTTCGACGAGGCCGATCACGCAGATCTTCATCGAATCGACTGCATCATCCCGGTGCTTCACGGCGACCACGGCGAGGACGGAGATATTCAGGGCCTGTTCGAACTGGCGGAGATTCCGTACTGCGGACCGGGAGTTCGCGCTTCGGCCAATGCCATGGATAAATCCGTGACCAAGAAGCTGGCGGCGGTGACCGGTGTAGATATGGCCAAGTATTGTGTTCTTAAGAAATACGAATACGACAAAAACCCAGAGGAACAGATTGCTCGGGCTCTGGCGGTGGACGACGGAAACTTCCCGCTTTTCGTGAAACCTTCTTCTGCCGGATCTTCTGTGGGTGCCCACAAGGTGAAGAAGGCGGAAGACCTTCGTCCGGCCATCGAAGATGCGTTCCTCTATGACGACAAGGTTCTGGTGGAAGAAATGATTGCCGGCCGAGAAATCGAGGTGGCCCTTCTGGGGAACGAGGAACCGCAGGCTTCCTGCGTGGGAGAGATCCTGTCCGCCGACGAATTCTACGATTACGATGCGAAGTACAACAATCCGGAATCCCGGACACGGGTCATCGATGACCTTCCGGAGGAAACCCTGAATCAGGTTCGAAACTATGCGGTGGAAATTTTCAAAGCTTTGGACTGCAGAGGGCTGTCCCGCTGCGATTTCTTCTACAGCAACGACGGAAGAATCGTGTTCAACGAGATCAACACCCTTCCGGGGTTCACCAATATCAGCATGTATCCGCAGCTCTGGGCAGCCATGGGCAAACCGGCACCGCAGCTGCTGGAGGAATTGATTCAGCTGGCTTTGGAAGAACATCAGTGGAACTAATAAAAAAAGAGCACGCAAACCCGCAGTTGTCCGACGCGGCGCTGCGTGCTTTTACATAGGTATATTATTTGCATGGAATAGAGTGGGGGATGGAAGATGGGAATAAATAGAAGATTTGTGGATTTGCACATGCATTCCACGGCTTCCGACGGAACGACGCCGCCGGAAAAGCTGATTGAGGTTGCCCGGGCGGAAACGGTCCTGGCCCTGGCAGAGGGGTGGATTTCGGAAGAACCACAAGAATACATTATGGCCCTGACGGATCACGACACGCTGGCGGGTATTCCGGCATTAGAAAAGGCAGCACGGCTATTCGAAAACGTCCGAATTATTCCCGGTGTGGAGATTTCATCGGATTACCAAGGACATGAGATTCACATCCTGGGCTACAATGTGGATTCGGAGAACAGCGACTTACAGTCGGGACTGGAATATTACCGAGGCGAGCGGCAGCGCCGGAACCGGCGAATTCTGGGAAAATTCCGAGACATGGGAATTTCAATCCCGGAAGAGGAACTGAGCACGCGGGAAAACGAGGCGGTGGGCAGGCCTCACATTGCTCGGTGGTTGGTTCGGCACCGGTATGCCAAATCCATCCGGGATGCTTTCGACCGTTTTCTGAATCCGGGAGAACCCTGCTACGTCAATCGGGAAAAGGCGCCGGCGAAGGAGTGCATACAGTTGATTCGGAATGCCGGCGGCATTCCGGTGCTGGCCCACCCGGTGCGGTATCGTTTCCTGAACCATACGGAATTGGAGAAAATGATTCGCCGGTTCGCAGAGGATGGCCTGCAGGGGGTAGAGACTTACTACACGGAAAATCGACCGGCGGATACTCGGTACCTGGAAGCGCTGTCTGAAAAGTACCGTTTGATTCGCACCGGCGGTTCGGATTACCACGGCAAGAATAAGCCGAATCACCATATGGGCTATGGCCATGGAAACCTGGGGGAGACCATGGATCGGATTCAGGTCAACTTGTTGAAATCTCCATCATTTGAGGATAAAATGATGGAGATAAAGCTGAAATGAAGGAGATTCCTATGAGAGATTTTGATTATATTGCAAGTCCTGCGAAGTTGCTGACACCTGAAATTGTTCAGATGATTAGCAGCATTCACGAACATAAAGGCAAACAGGAATTATTTCTCGAAGCCAATGTAGATGAACTGAAAACGCTCTTAGAGGTTGCGTTGATTCAGAGTACGGGAGCATCTAACCGAATCGAAGGTATTTTTACAAGTGATAAGCGTTTGGAAGAATTGGTAAGCCAAAAGACAGAACCTCGCAACCGATCCGAGCAGGAAATTGCCGGTTATCGTGAAGTGCTTTCCACAATTCACGAAGGCTATGAATATATCAATCCAAGACCGAATATTATTTTGCAGTTACATCGAGATTTGTACTCCTATTCACAGGGGACTGCCGGTGGAAGTTATAAGAACTCCGATAATATAATTGCAGAAACAGATGCCGATGGCCATCAGAAAGTACGTTTTATTCCGGTTCCCGCATTTCAGACTGCTGAAGCGATGGAAGAACTTTGCAATCGCTTCCTTAAAGCGTGGGAAGCTGACCGCATTGATAAACTGGTCCTGATTCCCATGTTTATTCTGGACTTTTTGTGCATCCATCCTTTCAATGACGGAAATGGTAGAATGAGCCGGCTGCTCACTTTGCTGCTTTTCTACAAGGCGGGATACATCGTTGGGAAATATGTCAGTATGGAAATGCTGATTGAAAAGACTAAAGAAACATATTATGAAGCCCTTCAAGCAAGTTCTAACGGCTGGCATGAGGGTGAAAACAACTATGAGCCTTTTGTTAAGTACTATCTGGGCATCATGCTGAAAGCATACAATGAATTTGAAAGCCGTGTAGAGCATTTAAAGAATCGCAGTATTTCTAAGCCTGATAGAATTAAAGCAGTTATTGATAACAAGGTTGGCAAGATTACAAAGAAAGAAATCATGGAGCTTTGTCCTGATATAAGCAAAGTTACCGTGGAAAGGACTTTGACTAACCTGGTTAAGAGTGGTTATATCGCAAAAGTTGGTGCAGGTCCATCTACCGGCTATGTTCGCATTTAATAAAATATCTCCATCATTTATGAATAAAATGATGGAGATATTTTTATATTGATGGAGATTCAGGAACGGAAAAAGTGAAGAATCCCAAATTCCGGTTACAGCTCCACCATCCGCTTCTTCAGCACCGGATGCATCTTGTACGGAGCCAGCTCCTTCATGGGTTCGATGACAAAGGAGCGGTTGTGCATGTCCACGTGGGGGATGCACAGATCGTCGTCGGACATCACCAGGTCATCGTAGAAGATGATATCCAGATCCAGAGTTCTCGGGCCCCAATGAATGATTCGCTCCCGACCGGCTTCCGCCTCGATGCGGTGAAGCTCATCCAGAAGTTCGTGTGGGGTGAGCAGGGTGGTGATTCGAGCGGCGCCGTTCAGGAAGGACGGCTGGTCCGTTACGCCGTACGGTTCCGTCTCAATCAAGGTAGAAATCGCTTCCACCTGAATGCCGGCCGTGGCATCCATTTTGGCCACCGCCTCTTCGATCAGCGCCCGGGAGTCGCCCAGGTTGGAACCCAGTGCGACGAACACCTCGTGGCGTCTGCGTTCGCAGCTTACCGCAACGGTGCGGAGGGGCAGACCCACCGGTGCCCAGGGTTTGCTGATTTCAATCCACACGCCGCGGATGCGTTCGTCCATCTCCAGCACGGCTTTGGCAACGTGCTCGGCGCAGGCTTCAATCAGGTTAAAAGTATTCTCGGTCATGACCTGCTTAATCCGCTGGGAGACTTCCGCGTAGTTGACGGAATCCTCAATGCGGTCGGAAAGACCGGCCGGCCGGATATCCACCTCCATCTCGCAGGACACGAGGAACTTCTGTCCCAGCACGTTCTCCTCCGGGAGCACCCCGTGATTTGCGAAAATTTCCAGTCCTTCAATTCGAATAGTATCTTGTCTGTGCATTTTATCTTACCCCGTTAATCGCTTCCATCATCTTGATGGCTCTGACATTCTTCTCCACATCGTGTACCCGGACGAAACCGCAGTGAGCCTGTGCGGCGAGAACCGTGGTCACCAGCGTTCCTTCCTCCCGCTGATCCTTCGGCAGATCCAGCGTCAGACCGATCACGGATTTTCTGGAGGTTCCCAGCAGGATCGGATACTCCAGCCGGGTGAACTCATCCAGATGTTTCAGGATGGTGAGGTTCTCTTCATAGCTCTTGGCAAAACCCACGCCCGGATCCAGAATGATGGCATCCTTCCGAACGCCGGCCTGCAGTGCAATCTGAGCACTCTTGGTCAGGTCGCCGATCACATCCGGAACCAGATTCTCGTATACCGGAACCTCGCGGTTGTGGGAGAGGCAGCAAGCCGCATCGTATTTCGCGGTCACCGCAGCAATCTTTTCGTCGTACAGGAAACCCCAGATATCGTTTACCAGGTCGGCACCGGCGGAAAGAGCCGCATCTGCCACGGTGCTTTTGTAGGTATCGATAGAAATCGGAAGGTCAATTTCCTTTTTCAGGGCCTCAATCACCGGAACCACTCGTTCGATTTCCTCTTCATCGCTGATCTGAGTGTATCCCGGTCGGGTAGACTCGCCGCCTACATCGATGATGGCGGCACCTTCCTCTTTCATTTTTTCCGCATGGGCGAGGGCCCTGTCTAAATTATTCCAGCAGCCGCCGTCGGAGAAGGAATCCGGTGTCACGTTGAGGATTCCCATCACATAAGTTCTGTTCGTAAGATCAAATTCTTTGTTGCCGATAATCATTTTTCTATCCCTTCGTTCTTAACTTTCCATTTGCACGTATCTGCGGCCTTGCATCGAAAACACATTCGGGAGGCTTTGTCCGAACGATGGAGCAGGGCAGCCAGTCCCGAGCCCCTTTCTTCTCCGTGTCCCCGAATGGCCTCCTGAATCATCTGAATTTCCGATTCCGCATATCCGCAGTCTCGAAGAATTCCTTCCGCAATCACCGCACCGGCCTCATCGTGGGATCCGGCGTCTCGATACTCGGCGGCTCTTCCGATATCGTGGAGGAGCGCGGCGGCATAGAGGATGTTTTTGTCATAATCCAGTCCGTCTTCCAACACCTGAATGTAGGAAATCCGCGCTACATCCAGCAGGTGCTCCAGCCCGTGCCGGCAGTAAATGCGGTCCGCCTCCAGCGCCTCAATCTCGTCCAGCAGCCGATTGAATTCTTCGTTTCGCACAATTCGGTTATATCTTTCGTCCATATCTTCGTCCTAGCGGATGCTCAGCAAGTTGAAAAAACTGTTCTGCAGGCTGTCGTTTCCGGAGAACACGCCGCGAGTGACCACGTTCACCGTCTTCGTGCCCGGCTTCTTCACGCCCCGCATGGTCATGCACAGGTGCTCCGCCTCGCACACCACCATCACGCCCGCCGGATTCAGACAATCCATAATCGCATCCGCAATCTGCGCCGTCATGCGCTCCTGCAGCTGCAGCCTTCTGGCATAGACCTCCACGGTTCTGGCCAGTTTGGACAGCCCCACAACCTCGCCCTTCGGAATGTAGGCGATGTGCACCTTTCCGAAGAAGGGCAGCATGTGATGCTCGCACATGGAATAGAAATGAATATCTCTCTCCACCACCATCTCATCGCTGTCAACTGTGAAAACCTTCGACAGATGCTCCTTGGCATCCACCGTCATTCCGCCGCAAATCTCCTCGTACATCTTCGCAATTCGATCCGGCGTCTCCAACAGCCCCTCCCGATCGGGGTCCTCCCCGATTCCTTCGAGTAGCATAACAACCGCTTTTTTAATTTTTTCTGTATCCACTTCCGTGCTCCTCTCTTTATTCACAGTTTTCGCAATAATTATCTAAAAATAAAATTTCTCAATCCCATCCTTGGCCGACCGAAGCAGGGAGAGCGAGCCGGTCACCAGTACCGCGTCGCCTGTCGCTTCTTTTATGGCAGTCTCGATGGAATCCGATACGTCCGATTTCACACCGACCTTCTCGTACACTGCGGCCAGTTCCTCCTTCGGAAGGCTGCGGCCGCCATCCGGCAAATCGATGCAAATCGCATGGTGCAGCACGCCGCTGAGAATTGCGGCGATTTTCGAATACTCCTTATCCTTAAAAACACCGGTAACGGCGGTGAACTTCGTGTCCGGCCAGCATTCCCGGAGCGTTTCCACCAGGCATTCCGCCGCCGCTGCGTTGTGAGCCCCGTCCAGAATCCAGATTTTGGAATCTTTTCGAATGATCTCCAGACGTCCCGGCCAGCGGGTTTCCGCAAGACCGTTTCGAATGTTCTCTTCCGTAACGGCTGCGCCGGTTCGCTGAAGGGCAGAAACAACCTCAATGGCTACCGCCGCATTCCGGAGCTGATGCCGGCCCAAGAGCTGAATGAAATATTCTCTTCCTTTATATAAGAAGATTTGACCCTCCGGCGTATGTTCCTTCCGGATGCAGTCCTCGGTATGGGTGATACGGCAGTCCATGTTTTCGGCCGCCTCTTCCAGAACCTCCATGGCCTCCGGATCCTGAGGTCCGGTCACCACGGCAGCGCCCGGCTTGATGATGCCGCTCTTACAGGTGGCGATTTCCCGAAGGGTGCTTCCCAGGATGCCGATGTGATCCATGCTGATGGACGCAAAGGCACACACCAGCGGGCTCTTAATGACGTTGGTGGAATCCAGGTCACCGCCCATGCCGGTTTCCAGCATCACGTAGTCGCAGTTTCGTTCCTTGAAATATTCAAAGGCGATGGCGGTCTCCAGTTCGAAAACGGTAGGATGGTTCAGGCCTTTGGCCGTCATTCGGTCCGCCGCATCCTTTACCTTCTGCACAAGTTCCGGAAATTCCGATTCAGCCATCCATTCGCCGTCAATCTGAAAGCGTTCCAGATAGCCGAAGACGGAAGGGGAGCTGTAGCAGCCCACTCGGTATCTCGCATCCATGAGGATGTTCTTTGTGTAGGAAAGGATGGAGCCCTTTCCGTTGGTGCCCGCAATGTGGACAATTCGAAGATCGTCCTGCGGGTTATCCAGCTCTTCCATGAGCGCTCGTATGGAGTCCAGGCCCAGGATAATCCCGGACGCGGACACGTTATCCAGGTATTCCCTGGCTTCGGTGTAATTCACTTTTCCACTCCTCGCTGTGTATATCTGTCTTTTTGAAAGCCCTAAATGCTTTAAAAAAAGGGCTCATTTCAAAAACCATAACCTTTAAAATAATATCATAGAACCATTGGAATTTAAACATAAACGAGGAAACAAATGAGAAAATGTGATGGTTTGAAAACCGATGAAAAAATATCCTTGCAAAGCGAAAACGCCCTTGGTAGACTTCAAAGGAAGAAACAAAAAGAGAGGACATTATAGGTAATGATTGGTTTTATTCTAGGCATCGTGGTGGGCTGCGCCCAGCCCATCATGACAAGTCTGAACACGAAGCTCAGCCAGCGGTTGCGGTCGACGCTTCTGCCAAGCTGTACGACATTTATTTTGGCGATGATTCTCACCGGCTGCGTACTGTTGGTGCTTCAGGGTAATCTGTACATTCCGCTGGGGACCATTGCCAAAGAGCCGTGGTGGATCTGGACGGGCGGAATCTGCGGAGACATCATCGTCATCTTCAGCATTCTGTGCCTGCCAAAGCTGGGAAGCGTGGAAACCGTGGTTTTTCTTGTGCTGGGACAGATTGTGTCCGGACTGTACATCGACCATTTCGGCGTGTTTGAATCCGCGGTAATCCCCATGACCCTCCTGAGAGCGGTGGGGGCGGTACTTGTTTTTGCCAGCGTGGTGGCGGTTTCCGGAAACATCAAATCGGACGCACCGGAGAAAGCCAAGGGCATCAACTTCTACCGATTCCTGGATTTTATCGCGGGCGTCGCTTGCTCGGTGCAGATTGCGGTGAACGGACGATTGGGTATTGTGGCCGGACTCAGCTTTCGGGCCACCATCATCTCCATGATTATGGGATTGCTGGGGGCACTGGCAGTGATTCTTTTCCTCCGACTGACCAAAGGACCGGGCAGCATCATCGACCCGACCCTCCCGAAAATCAAGGGCCATTGGTGGATGTGGACCGGCGGACTGTGTTCTTTTACCATTGTGGGCGGAAACGTCATCCTGCAGCTGCTCATGGGTACCGGATTGGCGACGATTCTCAATATTCTGGGACAGACATTGGCCGGCGTGGTGATTGACGCCACCGGATTCCTGGGAATTCCCAAGAAGCCGGTGACCCCGCGCAAAATCATCGGACTGGCGGTCATGATCGTGGGCACGGCATTGATCAGTTATTTTTAGATCGGATAACAATGAAAGAGCCCCGGGCGATTTGCCCAGGGCTCTTTCATTATCTTTGCATTATGCTTTCCAAAGTCCGTGCAGGTTGCAGTACGCGTATACCGCAACAACGGAATCATCCTCCGTCAGCGCGAATTCCAGCGCCGGCTTGTCACCCGGTTGAAGGGTCTTCCGCTGAGCCCCTTTCTCCGTCTCCACGGCAATCCATTCAATATAGTGATTTTCCACCATTGGATGTTCCACCGATCCGACGGTTACCTTTACCTTGTTTCCATCAACCACATAGGAAGGCACGTGCTTTTCCGCTGCACCGTCCGAAGTTCCGGGAACCAGTTCCGTCATCTTCTGTCCGCAGCATACCATCGGAACGCCGCTGTCTCGAATCATGCCGATCAAATTGCCGCAGTGTTCACATACTAAGAATTTCATTTGCTTTACCTCCTTTGATTAATTTCTCATCGTTACCGATGCATTTGCAGAACCATGTGCCAGTAGGGCATATGGTTCTTATATAATACCACTTTGTACAAAAAAATGTTCTATATTTAATTATATATTTTAAATATACATATAAAATATAATAAAAGGTAAAGCTGCGTGGTATAATGTCATAATAATAACATGTAATCAAACATAAAATCTGTGCAAAACAACAAAGGAGGAAAGGGTATGTTAGACGCACAATATTATGAGAAGACAGATGAAATCATCGCCAAGCATACAAGAGAATCGTATCGGTTTCCATCATGCCGTGCGCCGCAAAGAAAGAGGGAATCAAAGAAGTGGAGTTCGATTACAACGGACGCACCATCCGCGCAGCGGTTGTAAGCGGACTGGGCAATGCGGACAACCGGTACCGGTGGATCCGGAGAGTCGGATTGCGAGAAGCAAGGGCATCTATGATACGGACATCAACACGCAGATTAAGAAGTCCAATGAAAACCCATTGGTTCAGTCGCTGTACGATGGCCTGCTCTATTTCATAATATCCACAATCGCTTGAATCAGCGCGCCGCGAAGGCCGCTCGTCTCCAGCGTGGCAACGCCCTTTATGGTGGCACCGCCTGGGGAGCAGACCCCGTCCTTCAGTGCGGCCGGATGGGAGCCGGTCTCCATGGCATAGGCCGCAGAGCCTTCCATCATCTTCTCTACCAGACGGTAAGCGGTGGCCCGTGGCATTCCGTGGAGAACCGCCGCATCGGCCAAAGACTCGATGACGATGTCCATAAATGCCGGCGTGCTTCCCGCCACGATGCCGCCCAGGTCCAGAAGTTCCGGCGGCAGCAGTTCAATCAGGGCAATACTGCCGAACAGTTCGTTGAAAATCTCCAGCTGCTCTTCCGTCAGAGAATGATCGTTGGAACATACCAGCACGCCCTTGCCTACCTCAATCGGCGTGTTCGGCACCACGCAGATTACGTGGCAGCCCTCCGGAAGAAGTTCCATATAGCGCTGATGGGAAACCCCGTAGGCGATGGAAACGATGATTTTGCCCGGGAGCAGATCCCGCACTTCCCGGAGAACGTTCTCCACCTGCGTCGGAATGACGCCCACGATAACGATGTCGGAATTCTCCGCCACCTCAGCGGTAGTCCCCGGGTGAATGCCCAAAGCCTTGCAGTTGTTCTCCAGTCTCGCCCGGTTCCGTGCGCTGGCAGTAATCCGGGTTGCATCGATTCCGCCATGGGTAATAAAACCCCTTACAATGGCAGAGGACATGCTGCCAAGACCGATGATACCGATTCTTGTGTTTTCTGCATTCATAACGATAATTCCTTTCCATAAAAACAGTTTCGAGGAAGTCTTCACTGTCCGACTTCCTCGTCGTCTTTGGCGGGAAGCAGTCCATCCACCTCAAAACAAGTGAGCCAGGGATGCTCTTCGTACCGCACCGTAATCTCCCCATCGATGATGACTCCCTCCGCCGGATAATATACATTTCCCAGCTCACTGGGTTCCCAGGTGTACCCCTGTGCCAGCAGGGACTCCTTCTCCTCATCGGTAAACCTTACCGATATCTCCAATCGTGGAGGCGCACATCAGCTGGTGATGGTTTCCACCGAAAGGAGAACGTGGCGAAAGCCCCGCTTGTTCATATATGCAATTGCATTTTCATTTAAATGTGCCATGATATACCTCCGTGTATGAAGGGATTGTAACACAAAGGAAAAATGCGGTGCAAGGGGGTGGCTTAAGAATCGGACTGAGGTATAATTAGTCCAATGGGGATTTCATAAATCCGCATAATCAGGCGGAATGGAAAGGATAAGAGAGATGAATACTGTTAAGGTTAGAAATACGGTAATCGGCGAGGGTATGCCGAAGATCTGCGTGCCGATTGTGGGGGTTACAAAAGAAGCCATTCTGGAGGAGGCGAAAGCCATCACCCGGCTTCCGGCAGACGTAGTGGAATGGCGAATCGACTGGTTCGAGAACGTGTTCGACTTCGCAGCGCTGGAAGATGTGATGAAGGATCTTCGTCAGGTGCTGGGTGACCTGCCGCTGCTGATGACCTTCCGGACCTTCAAAGAAGGCGGTGAGAAAACCATCGAGGATGAAGTCTATGCGGACATCAACATCAAAGCGGCTCAGACCGGTTATGTGGATATGGTCGATGTGGAAATTTTCACGGGGGATGAAATCGTCCGGAGAATCATCGAGGGCGCTCATGCCGCCGGGGTAAAGGTGGTGGCGTCCAACCACGATTTCTTCAAAACGCCGGAGAAGGATGACATCGTCCGCCGTCTCTGCAAAATGCAGGAGATGGGTGCGGACATTCCGAAGATTGCCGTGATGCCGCAGAACAAGAAGGACGTGCTGACCCTCCTGGCGGCCACGGAGGAGATGGCATCGATTCACGCAGACCGTCCGATCATCACCATGTCGATGGCGGGCACCGGCGTCATCAGCCGTCTGTGCGGTGAAGTATTCGGATCCGCCCTGACATTCGGCGCAGCCGCAAAGGCATCCGCTCCGGGTCAGATGGGTGTGGAAGATCTGAAGCAGGTCCTCACACTCCTTCACGGAGCCCTGTAAAGATAATTCCGATACAGCTAAAGCCTTCCATTCCATCAAGGATTTCATCGTGTAAGTTCCTCTGGAATTTTTCGTTCGTAACTGTCGGTTTTATAGAAGTGTAGATTTTATCAGTTATATCTTATAGCTTTCGGAATATACCATTGAGCTTCAGCCGTAAATGTGTTACACTGTGTTCAGCCACAGGCAAGGAGGCTTATGCTTATGATTAAACGTGAAATGTATATGAAGCGCATCCGTCCGTTTATCGGAACGGAGCTGATAAAGGTCATGACCGGCATTCGCCGGTGCGGTAAATCGGTTATGCTGGAGCTTATAAAAGAGGAACTTGTGGAGTCCGGTATCAGCTCTGCTCAGTTCATCTCTATCAACTTTGAGGATTTGAACTTCTCTCATCTGCAAACCGCAAAGTCACTGCATGATGAGATTACCAAGAGAGCCGCAGAGATCAACGACAAAGTCTATCTGTTTTTTGATGAGATTCAGGAGGTAAAAGACTGGGAGAAGTGTATCAATTCCCTCCGGGTATCCCTTGACTGCGACATCTATATCACTGGCTCAAACGCAAAACTTTTGTCCGGTGAGCTTTCCACCTATCTCGGCGGACGCTTTGTGGAGTTCGTTATTTACCCCTTCTCTTTCGCGGAATTTCTAGAACTGTACCGTCCCATCGCACCGGATGAGCCGATTCAGAAATGCTTTCAGAAGTATCTATTATCCGGCGGTATGCCGTACCTTGCCAACATCCGCTACGAGGATGCTCCTTCCAAACTCTACCTTCATGACCAGTTCAACTCTGTCCAGCTAAAGGATATTGTGACGCGGAACAAGATCCGTGACATTGACTTGCTGGAACGCATCATCGCTTATGTGATTGCGAATGTGGGTACGACCTTCTCCGCAACTTCTCTAGCGAAGTTCTTCAAAAACGAGAAACGAACCGTTGCACCGGAGACCATCCTGAACTACATTAAATACTGCTGCGACGCGTATTTGTTCTATCAGGTCAAGCGTGAGGACTTGCAGGGAAAGCAGATTCTCGCCTCCAATGAGAAGTATTACATTGCCGACCACGGCATCCGGGAGGCTGTTTTCGGCGGCAATATGCGTGATATCAACCTCATTTTGGAGAACATCGTGTATCTGGAGTTGTTGCGCCGGGACTACAAAGTGACAGTCGGCAGAACCGGAGACAAGGAAATCGACTTTGTATGTGACAAGAGTGGAGAAAAACTATATGTTCAGGTTGCCTATCTGCTGGCATCCGATGAGACCGTCCGGCGTGAGTTCGGCGCGTATGACAATATCCGCGACAACTACCCGAAATATGTTGTCTCTTTGGATGAGTTCGACATGAGCAGAAACGGAATCAAGCACCGCAATATCCGCGATTTCCTGTTGGCAGAGGAATGGAATTAGAAATCAATGCATTGTAACATTGCGAAAGAAAAGCCGAAAGCCCTCGGAAATAAAGGACTTTCGGCTTTGTTTTATGGTGTCCCAGAGAGGATTCGAACCTCCGACACCCGCTTTAGGAGAGCGGTGCTCTGTCCCCTGAGCTACTGAGACAAACAAGGGCGACACCAACGATGAATCGGTATCGCCCGAACAGTATGCATTTGTTTTTACAGTTCCTTGCCGGTCAGGAGCGTGTAAGCTTCCTTGTACTTCGCAATGGTCTTGTCGATGACATCCTGCGGCAGCTTGTAGTCGCTGTCCGGGTTTGCCTTGAGCCAGTCACGAACGAACTGCTTGTCGTAAGACGGCTGGGACTTGCCCACTTCGTAGCCTTCCAGCGGCCAGAAACGGGAGCTGTCCGGTGTCAGCACTTCGTCTGCCAGAACAATCTCTCCGTTCTCGTCCAGTCCGAACTCGAACTTGGTATCGGCGATGATGATGCCGTGTTCCCGTGCGTAGTCCGCACACTTCTTGTATACGGCGATGGTGAGATCCCGAACTTTGGCAGCGTACTCTTCGCCGTGTCCCGGATAATCTCTCTCCAGAACTTCGATGCTCTTCTCATAGGAGATGTTCTCATCGTGATCGCCGATTTCAGCCTTGGTGCTCGGAGTGAAGATTGGCTCCGGCAGCTGCTGGGACTCCTGCAGTCCTTCCGGCAGCTTGATTCCGCAGACCTCGCCGGTTTCCTGATAGCTTGCCCAACCGCTTCCGGTGATGTATCCGCGAACGATGCATTCCAGCGGGAGCATCTCCAGCTTGCGGCACATCATGCTGCGACCTTCGAACTTCTCGTTCCGGAAGAATTCCGGCATATCATTCACATCTGTTGAAATCATGTGATTCGGAACCACGTCGCTGGTGAAATCAAACCAGAACTTGGACATCTGGGTCAGAACCACGCCCTTGTCTACGATATCGTTCTGCAGAATATGGTCAAACGCAGAAATGCGGTCGGTAGCAACCATGATCAGGCTGTCATCCGCATCGTAGAGCTCACGAACTTTACCTTCTTTAACCGGGGTATATTCTTTCATTTTCATAACTCCATTCTTTGCTGTACATAATAAGACTTTACTCAATAAATATACCACCTGTCGGAGAATTGTTCAAGAAATACACCCACAAAAATAAGATTCTTTCGGCTGAGGCGGCCGGGAAATTTTTCAGTGAATTTAGCAGGAAATAAACCGCTGGTTTATTTTCCGAGGATGTTATATATAGTAAAATTAAACAGGGTTATTGAAAAAATCGATAATGAGAAAAGGGGGAAAAGAAATGTTAAATCGATTGTGCAGAAAACGATTCGCTGTGGCGGTGATTTTGTGCCTGACCATGGTTTTTTCCGTGCAATCGGGAGCTGTGTTTGCAGACACTGCGGGGGATTCGGCACAGAACTCGGCATGGAATCAGTTTTCGAAGATTGAGAACATCAGCGACGGGACCATTCGCGGAGTGGATTTCTCCATGTATCAGAAGAATGTGGAGTGGAAAAAGGAATTTAAGGATTATCAGCAGAGACCGATTGAGAATCTGATGGAATTCCTCAAGCAGCAGGGCGTGAATACGGTGACCGTTAAGGTGGCGGTAAATCCTAGCGCCGGTGACTTGGGACAGAAGAACCTCTGCACCTTGGAGGATGGAATTAAAACTCTGAAGGCCGCCAAAGCGGCAGACCTGAAGACCAACATGGTGCTCCTGTTCTGCGATTGGATGACGGACAAAAATGACCAGACACCATCGAAAACCTGGGATGGAAAGGATGCAGACGCTGCGGCAAAGGCGTACACTAAAGACACCGTTCTGGCCGGATTCACGAAAGCCGGTTTTACTCCGGACATGATTACCATCGGGAATAACGTGAATTACAATTTCCTGGGATATAGCGGCAACGATTCTGATAAGGGCTGGAAGGCTATGGGGGATATCTCCGGCATCATCAAGGATTCCAACAAGGATATTCAGGTTGGAATCGGAATTGCGGCACCGGGAGATGCGAAAGATTCCTCTAAGGCAGAGGATGTTAAGGGGGTTCTTCAGGAGCTGAACAAAGAAAGGAACGGAGTTCAGTACGACGCGGTAGGCGTGACGCTGTACGGAAGCTATTACAGCACGGAGTACATTGCGGCGTTGAGAGATGCCTTCCAAAAATATGAAGGAGAGGCGAAAGCAGCCGGAAAGAATCTGTACGTTGCGGGTATTTCTTTCCCGACGAAAGACGACAAGGACACCTCGGCGACGAGAGATCGGCAGGCATCTCAGATCTACGATGTTCTGAAAGCCACCGTAAGCGGAAGCAATGAGGGCGGCTTGATTTACGATAATGCTCTCTTGGGTTGGGAGTCCTCAGCGTTGGTGGACAATTACGGTCACCTGAAGAAATCCATCGCTGCTTTCGCATATGGAAACGGCACAAAAGCAGATGTGACGGAGTGGTACAATCCGTACGAATACGGCGGAGAACCGGGACTGAAAGCCCAGAAGGTGAAGATTAAAAAGATTGATGGTATGACCAAGGATATGATCCGAGGCGTGGATGTGGGATCTTACAAAGCACTGCAGGATGCCGGCGTGAAGTTTTATAACGAGGAAGGAAAGGAAGAACCGCTGCTGAAGATTCTCAGCGATCACGGCGTGAACTCCGTTCGAATCCGCGTATGGAACGATCCGTGGAAACACAATACGGACGGCACCAAGACCACTTATGGCGGCGGCGGAATGGATCCGGACCGTGCTCTGGAGCTTGGAAAAGAAGCTAAGAAGTATGGAATGAGCGTTACGCTGGATCTGTTCTTCTCCGATTTCTGGGCCGATCCAACCCAGCAGATTCTGCCGAAAGCCTGGAAAAAGGATGCTGACGATACCGAACAGCTTCGAAGAGATTATTACGATTACACGAAAGAGATTTTCACGAAATTCAAAGACGCCAATGTTCCGGTAACGATGGTTCAGCTGGGCAACGAGATTACCAACGGAATTCCGGGCGCATTTGACTTTGACCAAAGCTACACGGACGCATGGGGCAGCAAGAGCAAGGTGAAGAACCGTCCGAGAACTGCCTGCATGTTCTTGAATTCTGCGGCATCCGCTGTACGGAAGGTATCACCGGATACCAAGATTGCCCTTCAGCTGGAGACGCCGAATCGCAATAAATACAAGACCGTAATGGATGCGTGGGAGAAGTATCACGTAGATTACGATGTACTGGGGTCTTCCTACTATCCTTTCTGGGCCGGTAGAAACGGAAACAAACTTTCGGATTTGAAGGACGTACAGAATCTGGCGAAGGAATACGGAAAAGAATTTGTGGTAATGGAAACTTCCTGGCTCAGCAGTTCGGAAGACTCCGACGGAACCAACAACCAGGTGGGCAAACCGAGCAGCTACGTGAACTACAAGGTGGGTCCGCAGGGACAGGTGGATTCACTTACGGATATGTACAAAGTGCTGGGCGCAAGCTACAATGGCCTGGGTGCGTATTACTGGGAGCCGGCATGGATTCCAACCGTTCCGGGACAGCACAATTGGGATAAAAATAAAGAAATTTCGGAGAAATACGGCAACGGATGGGCTGCAAGAGCGGCCGAAGGATATTCTCCGGATTTCAAAATGTTCTATGAAGAAAAGCCGACGGCGGGCGCCAGCGCATGGGACAATATGGGCCTGTTCGACTTTAACGGCTACATGCTGCAGAGCTTGAACTTCTATAAAGAAGCTATCGGCGGCACGAAGGCTGTGATGACGGTGAAGAAGCCGACTCTCACGTACAACGGAAAGACCCAGAAGCCGACCGTTTCCGTGACGATTCGAGGCGGAAAAGTACCGGCAAAGTATTACAAACTTTCCGGATCCACTGCCAAGAAAAACGTGGGCACCTACACCGTAAAGGCGACATTTAAGCAGGAATACAAAGGCGTCAAGGGAACCGTATCCGTGAAATACCGGATTGTTCCGAAGAAACCGGCAATGAAGTCGCTGAAGAAGGGACGGAAATCCATCAAGGTTTATTGGAAAAAACAGAGAGCGCAGGTAACCGGTTTCCAGGTTCAACGGAGCACCTCCAAGACCTTTAAGAAATCGGCGACAAAGCAGTACACGGTGAAGTCCGCGAAGGCCACCACGAAGAAGCTGACAAAGCTGAAAGCAAAGAAGCGGTATTACGTACGGGTTCGGACTTATAAGAAGGTCGGAAAGACGACCTACTATTCCGCTTGGTCCGCATCGAAGAATACGAAGACGAAATAGCGCGTAAGTGCGGTTGAATCCCCGAAAGCCTTGCATTGCACAGGAAATTGTTATACAATGGCCTGTGTGTGTGGCTCGGGGATTCTCCTTTTTGCAAGGAAAAACCGGAAGCCCATGCGATTTAAAAAAAGCTATTTTTACAACGGTAATTGGGCGATGCAGAAGGTCATTCATTGGACGAGGTCACAAAGCCTTTATGAGAGCAGAGTGCTGCATTAAAGGAGGAAATATGATTACAGCAGTTGTAGGAGCAAATTGGGGCGATGAAGGTAAGGGAAAAATTACCGATCGCCTGGCACAGGACGCAGATTATGTGGTTCGTTTTCAGGGAGGCAGCAATGCCGGCCACACCATCAAGAACGAGTGGGGCAAATTCGCACTGCACCTTCTGCCATCGGGCATTTTCAGCAAGGACGCGGTCAGCGTAATCGGCAACGGCGTAGCGGTAAATGCGAAGATTCTGGCAGAGGAGCTGAAGACGCTGGAAGATGCCGGCGTAGAGCACAGCAAGCTGATCGTTTCGGACCGGGCGCAAGTGGTAATGTCCTATCACATGCTTTTGGATGCGTATGAAGAGGAGAGACTGGCGGGCAAATCCTTCGGTTCCACCAAGGCCGGAATGGCGCCATGCTACTCGGATAAATACGCAAAGATTGGGTTCCAGGTGGGCGAACTGTATGCGGACAGAGAGACCCTGATGCCGAGAATCGAGAACGTATGCCGGATTAAGAACACGCTGATGGAGCATCTATACCACAAGCCGCTGTTGGATCCGGAAGAAATTTACAAAGAAATCAAAGAAAATGCGGAAATTCTGAGACCGTACGTGGCACATACATCCGCCGTGCTGCACCAGGCGCTGAAGGACGACAAGAAGATTCTTCTGGAAGGTCAGCTGGGTGCGCTGAAGGATACGGACCACGGTATCTATCCGATGGTCACCTCTTCCTCCACACTGGCAGGATTCGGTGCAATCGGTGCGGGCGTTCCGCCGTATGCAATTCAGAAGATTATCTGTGTGGTAAAAGCATATTCGTCTGCCGTAGGTGCCGGCGCATTCGTATCCGAACTGTTCGGGGAGGAAGCGGATGAGCTGAGAAGACGCGGCGGTGACGGCGGAGAGTTCGGTGCTACCACCGGTCGTCCGAGAAGAGTGGGCAACTTCGATGCCGTGGCAACACGGTACGGTTGCATGATGCAGGGTGCAACCGAAGTGGCACTCACCGTTGTAGATGTACTGGGATACCTGGACGAGCTGAAGATCTGCGTGGGCTACGATGTGGATGGAGAGATCATCACTGACTTCCCGAACACCATTCAGCTGGAGAAGGCAAAGCCGGTATACGAAACCATGCCGGGCTGGAAGTGCGACATCACCGGAATTACGAAGTACGAAGATCTGCCGAAGGAATGCAGAGACTATGTGGAGCGCATCGAAGAGCTGATTGGCGTTCCGGTTACCATGGTTTCCAACGGTCCGGCAAGAGACGAGCTGATTTTCCGGTAAAAAATACAGAACATTCATATAAAGACTCCATTCATCGTATATAATATGGAATAGAGCGGAGAGCCTGCGGCCTGGCCGCAGGCTTTTATAGTTAAGAAAAGGTTTTTACAGGAAGGACGGCCGCCCGGAGCGGCTTGGAAACGGAGGAAGAATGGGCAGCACAATTACCCAATGGGATGGAAATCTGCTGATGGAAATTCAGCATTTTGTCATACACGAAGGACTGACACCTTTGGTGAAATTCATCACCCACCTGGGGGACGCCGGAAGTATTTGGATTGCCCTGATTCTGCTGATGCTGTGTTTCAAGAAGACCCGGAGAGTTGGAGTCATTGCGGCGACGGCGCTGATTCTCTCCTTTGTGGTGAACAACCTGATGCTGAAGAACCTGGTGGGTCGAATCCGGCCGTACGAGATGTTCACCGGAGTTCAGCGGCTGGTGGAAAAACCCTCGGACTGGTCCTTCCCCTCCGGTCACTCGGCGGCTTCTTTTGTGACGGCGGTGGTGATGTTCCGGGAACTTCCCCGGAAGTACGGCGTGCCGGCGCTGACCCTGGCATTCCTCATCGCTCTGTCCAGACTGTATGTGGGCGTGCACTATCCGCTGGATGTGCTCTGCGGAGCTCTCAGCGGAACCGTTATTGCGCTGCTGGTATGCCGATTCTATGAACGAAAGGATGTGCTTTCAAAATGGTAAATATTGGAAATGATTGGGACGACGTACTTCGGGAGGAATTCAGCAAGGGCTACTATCTGAACCTGCGGCAGTTCTTGAAGAAGGAATATTCTCAGGGGACGGTATATCCGCCGATGAACGATATCTTCAACGCTTTTCGGTACACACCATATCAGGATGTAAAGGTGGTCATCCTGGGACAGGACCCGTATCACGAACCGGGACAGGCCCACGGGCTGGCTTTCTCCGTTCAGCCGGGTGTTCCGGAACCCCCGTCCCTCCAGAATATCTTCAAGGAGCTTCACGAAGATGTCGGGTTTGAAATTCCGCCAAAGGGGAACGGCTGCCTGATTCCTTGGGCCAAGTCCGGCGTGCTGCTTCTGAATACGGCGCTGACGGTGCGGGCGCATCAGGCCAACTCCCATCGGGGGAAGGGCTGGGAGCAGCTGACGGACCGGGTGATTGAGCTGCTGAATGAGCGGGAAAAGCCTATTGTATTCATCCTTTGGGGCAGCAACGCCAAATCCAAGGTGCCACTGATTACCGGGAAGCAGCATCTCATCATCACATCGGTACATCCCAGTCCGCTGTCCGCCTATCGGGGCTTCTTCGGGGGAAAATACTTCTCCCGGGCCAATGAGTTCCTGGAGGAACACGGCGAAGCACCGGTGGAGTGGAGCCTGTCGGGAAGAAACGAGTCGTTGGAAGGATAAGGAAAGGGTTGTAAAATGAAATATCGTTATAACGAAACGCTTCCGGCGGATTTTGCGGCATTGGCGCAGAAGTGCGGCGCGAGAATCCCTCTGAAGTCGGCCTATGAAGCGATACGAAACAGTCTTTTTACCGTGGGAATCTTTGAAGAGGAGCAGCTGGTGGCGTTTGGCCGCATCTGCGGAGACGGGGTGCTGTACTATCTGGTGTGCGACGTCATGGTGGCGGAAGAGTTCCGGGAACGGCACTTGGAGGAGAACCTCCTTCGGGAACTGGGCGACTACCTGCGGGAGCATCGGCGGCGAGAGAGCCGGGTGATGATTCGGACGGACCGGGCGTACGCGGAGGTTTGCCGGAAGCACGGCTTCAAATACGTGGATGAGGATTACGAAGTCATCATGAAGGGGTAGCAATGAATTTACGGGAACAGATATATGCGGATTACATCCGCGAGCTGAAGGAACATTACGAAGAGAATCGGGCGGCGGCAGAGGAGATGAAAGAGGAACTGCAGCATACTCCGCTGATTTCCCGGGGACGGCTGATTGACAAGCCGCTGGCGATGCAGAAGGTGTATACCCGGGAGGACGATTGGCGGTTTCGGGAAATCGTGGAGATGACCCACCGAATCTGCTGCAAGGTGATCGATCGCTATGTGGCGGATCCGGAATATCGGAAGGGCTTCGGCTTTTCCGAGAAACTGGAGGAGCTGATTCTGGCGGATCCGGGATATCCGGACGAACTGCCGATGGCCCGCTTCGATATTTTCTATCACGAGGATACCGGGGATTTCAAGTTCTGCGAGATCAACACGGACGGAACCAGCGCCATGAACGAGGATTTCCATCTGGACAAGCTGAACCTGCGAAACCCGGCTCACCAGGCCATCTGCCGGAAGTATCGGCTCCGGAGCTACGAGCTATTCGACAGCTGGGTGGAGACCTTCCTGGAGCTGTACACCCACTACCGGAAAAAACATCCGGAGATGCCGCTGGTGCCGACGGTGGCCATCGTGGATTTTCTGGATAAGGGGAACGTGCCGGAGTTCTACGAGTTCGCCGCGCGGTTTCGGCAAAAAGAAATTTACGCCCAGGTCATCGACATCCGGTCGCTCCGCTACGAGGACGGCCGGCTGCTGGCACCGGAGGGCTATGAGATTCACGGAATCTACCGCCGGGCGGTGACGGCGGATGTGATGGAGGAGTACGATTCGGTCACGGCGCTGCTGGATGCCTATCGAGAGGGAAATGTTTTCTTGTGCGGCTCTTTCCGAACCCAGGTGGCCCATGCCAAAACCTTCTTCAGCATGCTGCACCGGGAGGAGACCCGGGCAATTCTCACGGCAGAGGAGAACCGGTTCGTGCGAGAGCATGTGCCGTACACCTGCGACTTCGGGGAGGAGGGCATTAAGCTGGAGGAAGTGATTCGAAACAAAGACAAATACATCCTCAAACCCAACGATTCCTACGGATCCGACAGTGTGGCGGACGGCCGGGGCCGGTCGCCGGAGGAATGGCGGGAGGTGTGCGAGGCATACTACAACAAAGGATTTATCTGCCAGGAATACGCGGAGCAGTATGCGACTCCCAATGTGGACTTCATGTTCGGAGACGGAAGGACGTGGGATTACATCAATATGAACGGATTGTATTCCTATAACGGAAGTTTTGCCGGGGTGTTCACCCGGCAGGCGAGGGGGACGATTATCGCCTCCCACGGAAGCGAACGAAACGTGGCCAGCTACCTGGTGACGGAGTAAGACGGTGCGCCGGAAGGGCGCGATAAAGAAAAAAACGGTGAAATCTTAAGGAATCTTAAGATTTCACCGCTTTTTCCTATGGTACAATATTTATAAATTGCGGATGCCGGAGCTGCCGGCGGGTGTTCATCTTCCCCCGATTCGAGCGCTCGGCAAACCGGTAGGGACGGATTCGCAATTTATTTTTACCGAACAGAACACATCAACACAGACAGGGGTAAGAGCAATGAAGAAAAAGACTCACCGAATGAAGACCACAGGGAAGAAGCTGACGGTGTTGGCGCTGGCCTGCGGAATGACCATCAGCATGATGCCATTCCAAGCTGCAGCGACGACGGAATCGGAACTGCCGAACCTGGCCGCCTCCGCCAAGGGGAGCCGCCTCACCGGAGCTGTCAATTCCGGGAAGAAATATCCGGAATGCGTACCGAACCAGGTGGTAGTACAGTATAAGGAAGGCGCCGTTACCACGGATGCGCCGACGACCAAGGAGAAGAAGATGGCGCGCCGGGCCGCTACGGCAGAATCCTTCGGCAGTGCCATGAAGGAAAAGTCCGGCGAACGGCAGAAGAAAGCGGAGAACACTTTGGGACAGCAGGCGGAAATCCTGGAGAAATCCTTGGACAAGTACGAGATTCAAGATACGATTGCCCTGACCCCGACGAAATCTTCGGAAGATGAGACGGTCATCAGTGTCGTTTCCTCGAAGGACGGAAGCGCCAAGACCTTGGCAAAGGAATTGGAGAAGAACCCGGAAATCAAGAACGCGGAGCCGAACTATATTTTTGAGGCGAAGGATACGGGAAACCGGACGGGATGGAACGATGAGTACCTCCGCACCGCATGGCATCTGGACGGCATCCACGCCCCCGCCGGCTGGGAGGCCTATGACAAGACCGCAGAGAAATCCGCAAAAGACGTGGTAGTTGCGGTAATGGATACGGGAATCGATTACGAGCACGAGGAATTGAAGAGCCACATGTGGAAGGCCCCGAAGGGCTTCAAGCTCACCGGCACCTACGGTCACGATTTTGTAGAGGAGGAGGCGGATTTCTGGGACATTCTCCTGGGTGGCAATGCTTCCGACGATCCGGACGGCATCGACCCGATGGACCAGAACGGCCACGGCACCCACTGTGCCGGCATCATCGCGGCTCAGGCCAACAACGGCACCGGAACCGCCGGCGTATTCGGCAGCGACAAATCCGGCGACAGCAGCGGCATCCGGCTGATGGGCATCCGGGTGCTGGACAGCGACGGCAGCGGCACCCTGAGCGGAATCCTCAAAGGTTTCTACTATACTATTCGGGCCAAGCAGCTGGGCGTGAACCTGAAAGCCATCAACTGCTCCTTTGGCGCGGATGTGGATTCCGACATTTACGACTCCGTCATCGACGAAGCGGGCAAAGCGGGCATTCTCACCATTTGTGCCGCAGGAAACGAGACGTCGGACAACGACCTGATTGCCAATGCTCCGGCCAACACCGGCTCCGATTACGGCGTTTCGGTGGCGGCTTCCGCCGAGGACGGCACCCTGGCATCCTACTCCAACTACGGAAAGCGGAACGTGGATGTGATGGCGCCGGGCACCAACATCCTCTCCTCGGTGAGCTATCCGAACTACACCCCGTGGCTGTACTCCGCCGATAAGGTGAAGCAGCTTTCGGAGTATTACGGGGAATTCAATAAAGATTCCATAAAAGAAAACGGCATCACCCCGGTAACCGGAACAGACGCTTCCGGCAAGTCCATCGACGGCATGAAGGAATTCGGCGCCGCGGTGACCGGAAAGAAGCTGAGCAAGGGCAGCAAGGGAAAAGCGGAGCTGACCATCGACGAATCCGAAGACGCTAATTTCCGCGCCTCCGGCGACAAAATCGCGTTGAAGTGGAAGATTACCGGAGCGAAGAACGGTGACATGTTCCTGCTGTACTTCCCATACGAGAAGAGCGGAGAATCGGATGGATCCAATACCTACTGCAACATCGCCTACCGGACTATCACCCAGGGCGGGGGTTCCGGATTCTTCATCGCGGGAGACATTGCGGCGGACGTATCGGATCAGGGGACCATCCAGTCCCTGAACGTGGCTTCCGAGGATATTAACCAGACGGATTCCAGCATGAACGATGTGTGGAGAGCCGAAGGAAATACAGATTTGCTCTCTGCATCCGGTGCGAAAGGGGAAAACTTCGGTCTGGGATTCATCTACCAGGTGGGAGATGAAGGCGATGCCACCATCGAAATCAGCTCCCTGGGAATTTCCAAAGCCGGTGCGGATGCGGATCAATTCGGCAAATACGCCCTGTTCTCCGGAACTTCCATGGCCACTCCGGTGGTCACCGGTTCCGTGGCCCTGATTGCGGCGATGAATCCGACTGCGGATGCGAAGCAGCTGAAATCCATCCTGTATCAGACCACCAACGATCGATATAAGAACGAAGTATCCACCGGCGGCGGAATCGATTTCGACGAATACACCGCCAACAGCGTTTCCGCCAAACCGGCCGTCCGGTCGGCCAAGGTGGACCCGAAGAAAAATCAGGTGATTCTGGAGGGTGCCGGATTCGGAACCAATCCGGAAATCACGGTGACCAATACGGTTCAGGACACCAAGCGAGACATCGCTTCCAAGGATGTGTCCTCCGACGGCAGCAAAATCACCATCTCCAATGCATCCTCGTACAACCTGGCGGGAAGCAGTATTGCTTTTAGCTTAAAAAACGGAGAGAAGACGGGCAGAGGCATCTTCTATCTGGTAAAAGGAAATGCCGAATACAAGAAGGAGTTCGTCCTGTCGGATGAAGAGGAAGAACGCAGCGACGCGGCGGCCCGCAACAAGAGTTCCTCATCCAAGGACCTGCTCGACGACGAGGAGGATGCAAGCTCCGATGGCGATAACGTCCAGTGGATTCCGAACGATATCCGGAAACTGGGATACGATGCGGGAAGCGGAAATCTGTATACCGTGGACAAGAACGACTACGACCGGGTGGGTCAGAGCCTGGATGACGCAGTGACGAAGTATGCGAAGAGTCAGGAGAAGAAGCACTTCCTCTGGAAGCTCAAGAAGGGGGAACGCCCGGAAATTACGTTGGTGACCAATGCGACATATATGAGGGGCAACGTCTATGAGGTAATCTGCTGCGATCTGGGCGACCGGAAGTCTTACATGCTGGTGGGCATGGATCTGACCGGTAGCAAGAAGAACTGGACGGTATATTCCGACACGCTGATTGACAAGGGCAGCATGCCGAGCACCATCGATGAAGAGAGCGCCGGCTGCACCGCTTTGGCAGGAATGAACGGGAACCTGTATCTGACGGGCGGCGCAAAGAAGGAAGGCAAGAAGATTATGCCGTCCGCTGAGACCTGGAGCTGCCCGGTAAAATCCGGCGCAATGTGGAAGAAGAAGGCGAACCTGCCGGAAGGTCTGTACGACGGCAAGGCCTTCGCTCAGAACGGAAAGCTGTACTACGTTCTGGGCCGGAACAGCAATGGACTCAATTACGATGTGATGGCCTTTGACGGCAGAAAGTGGCAGAAGGCGGGTACCCTGCCAAAGGTACTGAACACAACCCTTACGCAGGATGTTTTTGAACAGAATCTGGTAAGCTGCGCCGTGGGCCTGGATGCCAAGGGCATCGTGTTCGGCGGCGCCTCCTCCGACGGCAAGGGAGATACCTACCGGTTCAACACCTCCACCGACAAAACCGAGGCCCTGAGCTATACCCTCTGGGGAAAAGGACAGGAGACGGCAGCTTACGGTTCGTCAGCCGGAAACCGGTTCTATGCGGAATACGTGTCTTACGATGACGATATCACCTATGAGACGTTCAAGAGCATCCCGGTTGAAAGTGCATACCGCACCTTCAAAGTGAAGAAGAGCGGCAAGGGCTCCGGCACGGTCACCGGCACCGCCGGCGTTCTGAACGGGGAGACCATTACGCTGAAAATCACTCCGAAGAAGGGATCCTACGTCTATTCCTACAGCATCAGCCGTTACGGCAAAAAGAAGAGCTTCAAGAAGCCGACGTCGGCCGCAAAGAAAGGCCAAAGCATCAAGCTGAAGGCCACGAAGGATGCCACGATTACGGTGCATTTCGGAAAAATCTGCACCAAGGTGAAGATGAACCGAAAATCCGTGAGCCTGAAGCGGGGAAAGAGCATAAAGCTGAAGGCTTCCGCCAACGGCACCAACCGCAGCGTCACCTGGACGGTGTCCAACCGGAAGTATGCCAAGGTGACCAAATCCGGAAAGGTGACCATCCGGAGAAGCGCCCGCCGCAGCGCCAAAATCCGGGTCACCGCCCGCTCCAAGGAAAACCGGAAGCTGAAAGCTGTGTGTGTGGTGAAGGTCCGGTAGCCTCCGGCGAGGAAAAAGTGAAGAACCGAAAAATGCAACGAAAAAGACAAGGCGATGGGGGGTGCCTTGTCTTTTCCTTCGTGTTAACTTATGTTTGAGATTGGGTGGTGATAGAATTCTGTAAACAGCATCTCTTCTGTTTACAGTTACTATTATATGCAAAAACCTTAAACCAACTTAAAGGATTGGTTTTTACATCTCCAATAATCGGTCGATTCCGGCTGCGCCGGAATCTTCCCATCTTCATGTTTGGTCGGCTTCGCCGACCCCTGATATGCGCTCCGCCGATCGAGCTCGCCGAGCCGGTCGCCTAGAGCCGCGGACTATTCTGCTTTTAGTGCGTCGTTCAGAGCGTTTACCAGTGCGTCCGCGTCGAGGCCGTGAACCTGGGATGCCTGCTCGATGGACTCACCCTGAGAAGCCGGGCAGCCGATGCACATCATTCCGTTCTGGAAGAATGTCTCGATCAGTTCCGGATGTGCGGTGATAACTTCGCCGATGACGTTGTCCTTCGTAATTGCCATTTATATAACTCCCTTCATATTCCTTAGGAAAAATTTTCTACGAAAGTTACAATACCATTGATTTCAAGGAAATGCAACACCTTTCACAAATCTTTCATGAAAATTCCTATCAAATCACTCTGAATTTCCTTGCGATGAGATTTTTGTCGTGATAAAATCGTTTCCATATTGTGGGTAGGAGTAAAAATATGAAACGACTGGATAAAAATATTTTGGTAGCACGAATGGGGCTGGAAAAAGAAAGTCTTCGTGTAGACCGACGCGGCCGGCTGGCTCAGACGGCCCACCCGTTCCAGGAGGATGTGGAATTGGATGTGGATTTCAGTGGGAATCAATTGGAATTTGTCACGGATGTGTGCGATTCCGCGGATGAGGTCTGGGAGGCATTGCGGCGGCTGCACCGGAAGGCGGCCCGAGTGCTGGAAAAACGGGAGACCGGGCCGGAGTACCTGTGGCCTTTCAGCAACCCGCCCTATGTTCAGGCGGAAGGGGAGAATCCGCCCATGGAGTTTTACGGGGAGAAGGCATGGAAGACGGCCTACCGGAACCATTTGAGAGACCGGTACGGCACGCAGTTGATGCTGTATTCCGGGATTCACTTTAACCTGTCTTTTCCGGAGAAATTCTGGGAAGCAATTTCGGCAGTAGGGGATGCCGGCGTTGGAACCGGCTGTGCCGGCGAAAAGCGCCGGAGTGCGGATGCCGCCTATTTGAATTTGGCGGCGTGGACCACCCGGTACGCATGGCTGATTGTGTATCTTTTTGCGGCGAGTCCGGTACTGGATGAAAGCTATTTTTGTCCGGGGAAAAAAGACGGCACGCCTTGCCTGAAGTATGCCAGTCCGCGGAGCAGTGAAATCGGCTATTGGAACGATTTCGAGCCGGTGCTGGATTACCGCAGCCTGGAGGGGTACGTGGATTCCATCCTAAAATACACGGAGGACGGGACTTTGATGTCCCCGGCGGAGCTGTACTACCCGGTGCGGCTGAAGTCAGCGGGACTGTATGATTTGGAACGCCTGCGGCGGGAAGGGGTGAGCCATATCGAGATTCGGATTATCGATGAAAACCCGTACTCGGAAATCGGGATCTTCCGGGAGGATGTGCGGTTTCTACATCTCCTGATGGTGTACCTGGCGAGTCGGGCGCCGAAACCGTTCCCGGAGGGCGAGCAGCTTCGGGCGCTTCGTGACATGAAGCGCGCCGCGCTGTTCGATAATTCCACTTGCCTTTCCAACGGCCTCAGCATCCGGGAGAACGCGGTGCAAGCTTTGCAGGAAATGGAAGAATTCTTTGAGAGGGGCGGCGGCTCCACCCCTGAGGGTGGCGTTGCCCCTGTTGCCGGTTCCGCCCCCGAGGGGATTGCAGCGCCTGTGACAGGCTCCGCGATTGGTGGAGGCTCCGCCAACGGTGACAGCCCCACATCCGTTGGGATTGCAGCACCGGTGACGGGCTCCGCCTCCGCCGAGTGGGCATATATCCGGGAAGCACTGGATTTTCAGTGGCGCAAACTGGAACCGGGCGGCCGCCCCGCAGAAATCATCCGGGAGGAATTCCGGAAAGAGTATAACCGGAAAGGATTGGAATTGGCAAAAGCCCACAGTCGAAAACTGTGTCAGGAAGGCTAGCATACAAAGGCGACTGGGCACACCGCCCCGAGTCTAATTCGGGCCGTTTGCGAGATATCTTCGAAAATTGACGACGAAACGCTCGGAACCGAGGTTTCGTCGTCAACTTCCTTGTGGCCGTCGTGTGAATTAGAGCTGAATGCCCGGAGAAGAGGGAAGGATGAGGCCCCGGAAGAAGAAAATCCGGGCTAACCTGAATTGAAAAAGTAAGTTCTGCTTTTGTTATGGCAGCACTGGATTTTAAATTTGCAAATCCAGACAAGAAGTTACTTTTGCAAAACAGTTGCGCTGTCTTTTTCATTTGATGGAAGTGGATAGT
>NZ_VUNA01000008.1 GCF_009695905.1 Mogibacterium kristiansenii | reverse complement strand
CGCGTTCGCGTCTCGACTCGTTTCCGAATCATTATTGTTTGTGTTTAGAATTGTACAGGGACATCCGATTACAGTGTATGACTTAAAGTCATTTGTACATCGTTTGTCTCTTATACTGATCTTAGACAGAATCTCCATCGAAATGTGTTCCGTCTTTGACCGGTTCTGCACTATGAAGTTTTCAAGGTTCTCGCTGTCTCAAGTGAAACAGCTCATTTAGTATATCGCACCTTCAAGGCGTTGTCAAGCACTTTTTAAATTTTTTTTTAAAAAGTTTTGTTTCAGCCTTTCAGCGCTTCTCTCATGAACATTTTTCCTGAGAGCTTTTTTATTATACTGCTGCTGCAACCAAAAAGCAAGAACTTTTTTAATTTTATTTTATTCCTCCTCCATATCCTCCTCTCTACCTTGATATTCAAAGGTTTCCGCTACATTGCTCCCGTGACGTTCTTCCCTTCCCAGAAACGGCGGATACCCATACAGATAGTTTTTATATGCCCGCCGAGCCTTCAGAAAATTGTTCCGTCCGATTCCGTACGTAATTCCGGAGACGAAATTCATAGTGCTTTTACCCATGTTCTGTACATTATCAAAATTCACCACCAGCTTCTTCATCACCCGATAGAAGCTTTTCCCGGAAATAATCGGCACAATGTCCTCTATTTTTCCCCGGAAGATGTACTCCTGATGCTCAATAGTCATGATATGGAGCATGCTCTCAATCTGTTCGATGAATTCAATTTCATCCACCTTTATCTTGCAGTATCGCTCTTTCGTTATAATCGGGATTACGTCCTTGCTTCCATTACCGTCTTTTTCCATATTTCTCCCCCCTGGAATATCATCACTCTACACTCTCTTTTCCTGCTTCATGAAGTATTTTCATTCTAATACGAAAGAGGATAAAATCATATCCCTAAAAAATCGAGAAAAATCGAGATTTTCGAAAATGCAATTTTGCGGTTGTTCTATTGTACCTTTTGTGGTATATTCGAGGACGGTAGAGTAAATATCAAGCGTTAAGTTTCACAGAATGGGATGTTGTCTGTGACCGAAAACGACATGTTGCGGTTTGATATTGCATCCACTACTGCAAATATTATAGAGGAAATATAGAATCTCCTGATTATAATACCAGCAGTTTACGTTACTTCTTTTATTATAATCTTAAGGAGATTTTTTAATGGAAAGAAAAAGAACAAACACTGAAAAGCTCGTTATTACCGCCATTCTCATTGCGCTGGAAGTCATCTTGACCCGCTTCGTGGGCATCAGCACGCCGATGCTCCGAATCAGTTTCGGCTTTCTGCCGATGGTAATCGTCGCAATGTACTACGGTCCAATATGGGGCGGCGGCGCCTACGCGCTGGCCGACATTCTGGGAAGCCTCATTTTTCCAACCGGCGCCTACTTCCCGGGCTTCACGGTTTCCGCCTGCCTCACAGGCATCATCTACGGCCTTTTCCTGCACAAACGCAAGGTGACAGTGGGAACGAGTCTTGCAGCCGTCATCACAGTGGTATTGGGCATCAATCTTCTGGTGAATACCTTCTGGCTCACCATTATCCTGGGCAAAGGCTACATGGCAATGCTGCCGGCCAGATTCGTCAAAGAGCTCCTTTGCGTGCCAATCGACACCGCACTGATTCTCGTGCTGAGCAAAGCAACCCGGCAAATTTACCGACCGGCAGCTTAAAGGGCATTTAGCTGATTATTTCGTACATCCCTTCCGAGTCCTGTTTCTTGCAGGACTCGGTTAGTTTTTTGACCTGTACCGTCAATTCGCTGGTTCCAAAGGTTACCGTGATAAGGTCGTCCACCTTCACTTCCACCCCCGGCTTGGCCACTTTTCCGTTCACCTGAACGCGGCCCTGCTCGCAGGCTTCCTTCGCTACCGTTCTTCTTTTTATAATTCTAGAAATCTTCAAAAATTTATCCAGTCGCATTTTTTCTCCTATTCTTTTTCCGGTAAAAAAAGATTCGTTTGGCTCGGTCTACCGATTCAGGCTGTTCAGTATCTTTTTCCGAGCGTTATCGGTTTCCGTCATTACCTTTTCCAAGTCAATGGTGGTATATTCTCCATCCTGATACAGCACCTTTCCATCCACCATGGTGAGCCGCACATCTTTGCCGGACGCGGAGTACACAAGGTTGTTCAGCATGCTGTGCACCGGCTGCATGTTCGGCACATCCGCATCCACCACAATCAGGTCCGCCTTGAATCCTTCCTGAATCAGGCCGCAATCCTCCCGACCCTGAGACAGGGCGCCGGCTCTGGTGGCCGCATACAGCACATCTTCCGGCCGGACGATGGTATCCGCGCCGCCTTTTATTTTTTCCAGAAGGGCGAAGAGCTTCATCTCTTCGAAGAAGTCCAGATTGTTGTTGCTGGCAACGCTGTCGGTACCGAGAGCAAGCGACACCCCCGCCTTCAGGAGTTTTGGCGTGTCGCAAATTCCGCTGCCCAGTTTCAGATTGCTGGTGGCATTCACCGCAACCGTGGCTTTTCCCTCTGCCAGAATCTGCCGATCCTCGTCGTTCAGCCACACGCAATGGGCCGCCGTCACCGGAGAATCGAAGAATCCCATGTCTGACAGGTATTTTACCGGGGTGCGTCCGCCGTGGCGCTCCATGCATTCCCGCGTCTCTTTCTCCGTTTCCGACACGTGCACCTGAATCGGAACGCCGAACTCCCGGGCAACTTCCGCCACCGCCCGAACGGTCTGCTCATCGTTCGTGTATTCTGCATGAAGGCAGGCATCGGTGTGAATCCGACCATCTTCAAATCCGTCGTACATGAGAATCAAATCCTTCATGTTCTTGAAGGAAGGATTCTTTTCCGGCGCCGCTCCGGTGAAATTCGTTACGGAATGGCAGATGTTGCTCTTCATTCCGCTTTCCGAAATGCTGCGAATCATATCATCGCAGAACATATACATATCCGAGGTGGAAACGATGCCGTAACGGATGGATTCTGCCATGGTCAGGAGGGTGCTCCAATACACGCCCTTGCGGTACAACTTCGCCTCAAAAGGGAAAATCCGGTTGTTCAGCCACTCATCCAGCGGAAGGTTCTCTCCATAGCCTCGCATCAAACACATGGGGGAATGGCCGTGGGCATTGTAGAATCCCGGCAAAAGTACTTTTCCCGTTCCGTCATAGACCGGGCCGCCTTCACGGGTGATTTCCTCCGAAGGTTTTTCGGAACCGATATAGACAATCCGATTACCTTTGGTTACAACGGTCATATCCGACTGATACTGAAATGACGAATCGATCAATCCAATTTTTTCAAAAATCATCTGAGTTCCTCCTTTTGCTCTTCCGGTTCTTTTTTCTGCAGAATTCGAAGAAGCGTTAACACCTGCTTTAACACGTCGTTCGTACCCACGAACAGGCTCAGCGACGGTATTTTTCCGCTCTGAATCGTCAATTTTTTCCCCAGCGCCTGAGTGGCCATAACAAGCCCGTAGGCCGTTATGCGGTTCGTTTCGTAGAATGTGATCTGCACCCGATTACCCAGTTGTTTCAGGATTTCAATACCCAGGCGTTCCGATGCGCTTCGGATTTCCGCAATCCGAATCAGATTCACCATGACCTCCGGCATATCTCCATACCGATCCATCATCTCTTCCATTACATCATCTGCATCTTCTTCCGTCTCAATCTGGGCAATCTTTTTGTACGCCTGAAGCTTGAGGGTTTCGTCTCCGATATACTGCTTCGGAATCCGTGCCGGTACGTTGAACTCCAAGGTGCTCTCCGAACGGCTTTCGGTCACATCCTCCCCTTTCAAGCGGCTGACCGCCCGTTCGATTTCCTTGCAGTACAGCTCGTATCCGATACCTTCAATGTGACCGTGCTGCGCTTCTCCCAGCACGTTTCCGGCACCGCGAAGTTCCAGATCTCGCATGGCCAACTTGAAGCCCGCACCGAATTCCGTGAATTCCCGAATGGCCGCCAATCGTTTCCGGGCAATCTCCGTAAGGACCTTCTCCGGCTTATAAGTCAGATATGCGTACGCCAGGGTATCGGATCGGCCTACGCGGCCTCGGAGCTGATACAGCTGAGACAGACCCATTCGGTCCGCATCCAGGATGATGATGGTGTTGGCATTTGGAATGTCGATTCCCGTTTCGATAATCGTGGTGGATACCAGTACGTCCGTACGATGCTCCACGAAATCCACCATCACGTTCTCCAAGCTTCGCTCATCCAGCCGTCCGTGACCGACGCCAACCCGTGCCTGAGGCACCAATTCCTGAATGGTCTCCGCCACTTTTCGAATGCCTTTAATCCGATTGTAGATGACGAACACCTGACCGTTTCGATTCAGTTCCCGTTCGATGACTTCCTGAATCAGGGTTTCATCTTCCGGCGTCACGTAAGTCTGCACCGGAAGACGATCCTGCGGCGGTTCCTCGATGGTGCTGATATTCTTAATTCCGGTTAAAGACATGTTCAGCGTCCGCGGAATCGGTGTGGCCGACAGGGTCAGTACATCGATGTTCTTCCGCAGCATCTTGATTTTTTCCTTGTGCTTCACGCCGAAGCGCTGCTCTTCATCGATGACCAGCAATCCCAAATCCTTGTACTTCACATCATCGGACAGCACTCGGTGAGTTCCGATGACCAGATCCAAGGTTCCTTTTTTCAGCTTTTCGATAATCTTCGTCTGTTCCGCATCCGTTCGGAAACGGGAGAGCATTTCAATTTCAAAAGGGAATTTCTCAAAACGCGCCTTTAGGGTATGGTAATGCTGATCCGCCAACAAAGTGGTGGGTGCCAGCAGAACCGCCTGACGTCCTTCGGAAATGCACTTGAAAATCGCCCGAGCCGCCACTTCCGTCTTTCCGTACCCCACATCACCGCAAAGCAGGCGATCCATCGGCAGCGGTTTCTCCATATCTTCCTTGATTTCCGCAATGGCCTGCAGCTGATCTTCCGTTTCCGTGTACGGAAAATCATCCTCGAATTCCCGCTGCCACACCGTGTCTTTGGAAAAGGCATATCCACCGGCCGCTTCCCGCTCCGCATAGAGTTTCACTAGATCCTCCGCAATTTCCATGACGGATTTTCGAACCCGATCCCGGGTACGCCGCCATTCTCCGCCGGAAAGCTTCGACAGGCGCGGTGCATTTCCTTCATTTCCGATATACCGCTGAATGATATCCAGCTGCTCCGTCGGAATGTACAGCACATCCGATCCGGCGTAATGAATTTTCAGATAATCCTTCGCTTCTCCGTCCGTCTCCAGCGTCTTGATTCCTTCGAATCGACCGATTCCGTGAACCTCGTGTACCACGTAATCGCCCTTCTGAAGATCCGAGAAATCGATGGACGGAGATTTCTTTTTCTTTCGGCGAAGGGCTTTCTTCTGTCCCGGAAAAATATCATTTTCCGAAATATAACATAATCGTTCTTCTTCCAGAATTAGTCCGGCGCTTAAGTTTCCGGTATCGTATAAAAGATTTCCGTGAATGCCCCCTTCGTCCAGGTATTCCCGCAGCCGAGCTCCCCGTTCTTCCGTGGAGGACACCAGGTGCACTTCATAGCCCTTCTTCAGATACCCCTTGACAGAGGAGGCCAGCATCTGCAGCTGTCCGTTAAAGGGTGCCACCGGACGGCTTTCAATATTTTGAATTTCATCCAGCCGGTCCACGCCTTCGATACGCTCCGGAAAAGGAGTGGTAATCCGAATATTCTCACACTCCCGGTACATCCGAAGGAAGGAATCCTTGTCCTGATATTCCGGAATGGCTTCTCCGATTCGGGCCGGGTCGTACACCAGCACCAAACCGTTGTCCATATAGTTCCACATCCGGGTTTCCGGCACATCAAAATAGGATATGTATTCCGAAAAAATCGGCAGGTTGGTGCGGTTGCGGAACATCTCTCGGACGCGGCCCAACTCCTCTTCATACCGTTCGATTCGGCCGTCTTTCAGATTTTCTTTTTCCCGCTGCTCCTTCAGCTCGTCAATTCGCTTCCGGTACTCTTTTTCAATCCGCACTAAGGCTTTCTCCACCGCTTCCGGTTCCGGCATGAATTCCACCGCCGGGACGATTTGGAATTGCGAAATGGACTCTACGGATCGCTGGGAAACGGAATCGAAAGTTCGCAAGGAGTCGATTTCCGTATCGAAGAATTCGATTCGCACCGGGTTCTCCATGGAAGGGGAATATACATCAATGATATCGCCTCGTCCGCTGAATTCTCCGGGGGCGGAGGTAACGCTGTTGTACTCGTATCCGGCTTGAACCAGAAAGTTCTTCAGCTCATCCGGATCCACCTCATCCCCCAGCCGGAGCATTCGCCGATACTTCAGAAAATGCGCTTTTTCATCCACCGGCGGAAGCAAGGCGGAAATCGGCACGATAACAACATCGTGGGAAGTTCCCGCCAATGACTCCATGCCGCGAATTCGCCGCACCAATTCGTCCTTGTCTCGGGCTTCGTAGAGAAAATGAAAATCTTCTTTTTCCGGAAGTGCCTGAACCGAAATATCGGGTACAAAAAAAGAAATATCTTCCCTGAGCCTGTCCGCAACAAGGCCGGAAGATACCACGATTAATGTTGAGTTGTAATTCTTTATTTCTTTGGAAGCGAGGTAAGCGACACGACTGCCGCTTACCCCTGTGAAGTTAATGATCATCCTTTTTTTCGCTCTTTCTTGTATTATGGATGTTCATCGCATTTTCAATTCCAATGCGAATAATATCCGCTGCCGCAGATGCTGCTGCCTCTGCCGCTTCGTTCAGAATTTGCTGTTCATCCTTCCCCACTTTTCCAATGACAAATTGGATGGTGGAACCGTCACTGCTGCCAATTCCCACCCGAACCCGGGGGAATTTCCGAGATCCCAGTTCCTGAATCACGGACTTCATTCCATTATGTGTTCCGGGACCGCCGCTTTTTCGAACACGAATCGACCCGATGGGCAGATCGAAATCATCGTAAATTACGATTAAATTCTCTTCCGGGATTTTATAGAAATTCATAATCTCCCGAACCGACTGCCCGCTGAGGTTCATATAGGTCTGAGGCTTCAGTAAAATTACCTTTTCGCTTCCGATGCGTCCCTCTCCGATTAAGCCTTTGAATTTGGCCCGATTCACATCAATTCCGAATTCCGATGCCATGGCATCGATGGCCTTGAACCCCATATTGTGTCTTGTGTTCTCATACTTTGAGCCCGGATTACCTAGTCCTACAATGATATACATGGATTAGTTAAACATTGCACTGACAGAACCGTGCGTATATACTCTGGAAATCGTTTCAGCGAAAATCGGTGCAGCGGAGAGAATGGTCATCTTGTCAATTTTCTTCTCTTCCGGAATCGGCAATGTGTTCAGAATTACCAGTTCCTTAATCGCACTTTTTTCCAATCTCTCGATAGCCGGACCGGACAGTACGCCGTGGGTAGCACATGCGTATACTTCTTTTGCGCCCATGTCCTTGATGGCATTTGCCGCATTGGTGATGGTTCCTGCGGTATCGATCATATCATCGAGAATGATACAGTTCTTACCCTTGATATCTCCGATGATGTTCATGATTTCGCTCTTGTTCGGCTCCGGTCTTCTCTTGTCCACGATCGCAATCGGGCAGTTCATGCGCTCTGCCATGTTTCTTGCTCTCGGTACGCTTCCGTGGTCCGGAGATACGATAACGACGTCTTCCATCTCCTTCTTAATGAAGTATTCCGTCAGAGTCGGCAGTCCGATCATATGGTCTACCGGAATGTCGAAATATCCCTGAATCTGGTTTGCGTGAAGATCCATGGTGATCACCCGGTCCACACCGGCTGCTACCAGCAGGTCTGCCACCAGCTTTGCCGTAATCGGATCTCTGGCCTTTGCTTTTCTGTCCTGACGAGCATAACCGTAATACGGAATTACCGCATTGATGCTGCCTGCAGACGCTCTCTTCATGGCATCCACCATGATCAGGAGTTCCATCAGATTGTCGTTTACCGGATTTCCGGTAGACTGAATGATGAATACATCCTTGTCACGAACGGACTCCCAGATGCTGACAGAAATCTCACCGTCGCTGAACTTGCTAACGGTTGCCTTTCCCAGTTCTACGCCCATCAGATCTGCAATTTCCTTTGCCAACTCCGGATGCGAGTTGCATGCGAAAAGTTTCATGTTGGAAAAAGCCTTTGTTTCCATGTGTATATACCCCCTAAGCATATATTAGAAATAAAAAATTAAGTAACGATTGTCCTACTGGTCCTTCTTGAGAATCTTTCTCTTGGATACCCAGCCTTCTTTATTCTCCGCGCGAACGCGTCCAATGCAAAGCGCATCGGAAGGAACGTCTTCCGTTATGGTGGTTGCCGCTGCCACATAGACACCGTCGCCCACGTTTACCGGTGCAACCAGGTTCGAATTGCAGCCGATAAAGCTGTCATCTCCCACCTTTGAGCGATATTTCTTCGCGCCGTCGTAGTTCACGAATACCACGCCGCAACCCAGATTTACATTCTTTCCGACATCCGCATCACCGATATAGGTTAAATGAGAGGATTTGCTCCCGTCGCCGAAAGTGGAATTCTTCACTTCCACGAAGTCGCCCACCTTACATTCATTGCCGATTACGCTTCCCGGACGAATATAGGCAAAAGGTCCCACCGTGGTGTTCTCTCCCACCTTACTGTCCAGAATGTATGAGGTCTGAACCTTCGTTCCGGCACCGATTTCTGCATTCTCCAGGTAAGAGGACTGTCCGATAAATGCCTCCCGATGGATTACAGTATTTCCTTTCAGGGTAACATTGCAGGCGATAAAAGCTCCTTCTTCAATTACCACAGAGTCGTCGATATACGCGTTGTAAATATCTTGAAAAATGACTCCGTCTTCTTCCATACGTTTCCGGTTCGCCTGAATTCGCTCGCTTTCCCGGGAACGATACTCTTCAAAATTCATCTATTCTCCTTTGCTCTCATCGGTGCGCAGCATCTTTCCGATCTTGTAGACATCACCGGCACCCATCGTAATAATGATATCATCTTTTCCGGCATTTTTACCAACATATTCTGCAATGCTTTCAAAATCGCCCATGTATCGAATATCCTTATCCGGATGTTTCTCCTGCATGGCCTCCTCCAGCTTCTGAGAAGATACGTTGTAGACATCCTTCTCCCTCGCAGCGTAGATATCCGTAATAATCAGATGATCCACCATTCCGAAGGAATCCACGAAATCATCGAACAATGCTTTTGTTCTGGTGTACGTGTGAGGCTGGAAGATGCACCACAAATCGTTGTGGCGAATGTTCTTTGCCGCACTCAGTGTCGCCTTGATTTCCGTCGGGTGGTGAGCATAATCGTCGATTATTTTTGCACCGATTTCAGTATAGCCGGTAAAATCAAAACGGCGATGCGTTCCTCGATAGGAAAGCAGGGTGTCCGTAATGACCTCCGTATCCACGCCAAGGTAATGTGCCGTCGCAAAAGCGGCCATGGAATTCAGCACGTTGTGTTCGCCCGGCACGCTGAGATGCACGTGGCACAGCATCTCGCCCTTGTAGTGCAGGTCGTATTCCGGGAATCCGTTATCATCGAACTGAATGTTCACCGCGCAGTAATCACTGCTTTCCGTATATCCATAGGTGATTCGGTTTTCCATACCCTGAAGCACGTCCCGAACAAACGGATTTCCGTCAAAGGCAATTACCACGCCCTCTTTCGGAATCTGCTCCACGAACTGACGGAAGGACTTCTTGATATTATTGATGTTCTTGAAATAATCCAGATGATCGGAATCGATGTTCAGCAGCACCCCGATACGAGGACGCAGATGCAGGAAGCTGTCCATGTACTCACAGGCCTCTGTGACAAAGTACTCGTTCTCCCCGATTTCCACGTTTCCGTTAATCTCATCCAGATTTCCGCCAACCAAAATCGTCGGCTTGTACTTCGCGTTCCGCAGAATCAGGGAAGTCATGGATGTTACCGTGGTCTTTCCGTGAGTTCCACAAATCGCCACGCTGTTCTTGTAATGCTCCATAATCATTCCCAGAACCTCTGCACGGCTGAAACATGGAATGCCCAGTTCTTTCGCGCGAACCATTTCCGGCTTCTCTGCCGAAACCGCTGCGGAATACACGACGGCATCCACACCGTCCACATTGTCGGCACGATGCTCATACACCACGCGAATGCCCACGCTTTCCAAATGTCGGGTCACGTCGGTTTCATTTAAATCCGTTCCGGACACGATATGTCCGTTATTCTGTAGAATCTCGGCAACCGCAGAAAGTCCGATTCCGCCGATTCCGAGACAATGTATTCTTTTGTAATTTGAAATGCTCTCCAATCAACACACCTCCTGATGAATCATACAGAGTTATTATAGAGTATTTTTCACCGTAATACAAGAATACGGCTCCCCTTAATCCGGTCATTTTTTCAATTGTCATTTTAAAACCCCTTTTAAAAAAATGAACTGAGAAATATAACACTCTGATTAGAATTCCATTGATTTTTTTGTTCTGTCGTTATATAATATCGTTGGAAAACGTGTAGGAACAATCCATATTAGGAAGGCTATTGATGAAAATTACAGACGTACGCATACGAAAGATTACCGATGATGAGAAGATGAAGGCCGTCGTTTCCATTACAATCGACAACGAATTCGTCGTTCACGACATCAAGATCATCAACGGAAGCAATGGCGAATTTATCGCCATGCCCAATAAGAAGTTAGGAAATGGCGATTTCCGCGATATCGCTCACCCCCTCACTGCAAAGACTCGCGAAAAAATTTGCGACGCAATTTTTGAAGAATACCACCGGGTGTTGGAGGAACAGGAATCGGATCATCGATTCGAAGAATCCCTCTTGCAGGAAGATGAAAAATAATTTCATAACAAGAAACGAGAAAAGGCGCGTGCTTCCAGCTTTAAAGAGAGCTGAGGTACTCGCCTTTTATTATTCTTATAATTAATTTTTATGACGTTCTCTGTCTAAATTCCGCGAACCACAATCCCGCTCTCCAGCGCCATCACCGCAAGCTGAGTTCGGGTGGTACAGCCCGTCTTCTGAAACATGCTTTTTACGTGTTTTTTTATGGTATGTACCGACAGGTTCAACCGCTCTGCAATCATCTCATCCGTATCTCCGCTAATCAGTTCCCGAAGTACATCCAATTCCCTTTCTGTAAACTCCGAGCTAGTAGCTAGTCCCATATTGGAAGTAGGACTTTGATCCGGGTAGATGGATTCTCCCATCATAGTCCGATTCATAATATCCAGCAGTTTATTTTCAAAAGGATCTTTGTACCAGAAGCTGTCCACTCCGCCCTCTCGAGCGCGTTCTATGAAACTGCATTCCAGAAGGCTGGTGATGATAATAATCCGAATCTGCGGAAACAGCTTCTTAATCTTAATGGCTGCATCCAGTCCGCTGGCATGGAGAGCGGTGCACACATCCATCAGAATCAAATCGATGGCTTCCGTCATGCAATAGACTTCCGCAACGGAAGCACTTTCCACCGATACCGCCAAGTGATAGGACTCGTCGGAAGTTACCATAATTTCCAGAAGGCGCCTCGCCATCGGATCGTCTTCTACAATCATTACATTATACATAGTCGCGACCTCCTTTTGGCATAATAATTTCAACTTGGAAGTATTCTCCGGAAGCAACCGACATTATTCCGCCCAGTTCCTCCACCTTCTTTCGAAGCCCCGAAAGGCCGCCGCCCTCAACAACGTTGCCGGAACCGACCTTCGCTTCCTCCTTCACCTCGTTGTAGAAAAGCATTCGGTAATTCATGGGTTCATCTTCGATAATCACCCACAGTTCCCGGGCATCCGCATGGCGCACCGCATTGGTCAGCATTTGAATTCCGCTGGCGGCAATCAACTCCCGAACCGACGGTGTTTTCGGTATCGACCCATCCAGACGAACCGCAACGCCTACTTTTCGGGCCGCATCCAGGAAGTACTTCATCCCGTCATCCGGTTCCACCACATCCTCGTCGTACTGCAGCATTCTCACCGTTCTCTTCCAATTCTCGCGAATCGCTTCGCGCCGGGCCTCATCCCCCTTATCGTAGAACAGGTACTTAGTTACCATCAGATTCTGCCCGATTGTGTCATGAATCCGCATCTTCGTATCCAGCCATTCCTTTGCCGTCGCCAAAGATTCCACCGACGTTCCGTATTCCTGAAGTCTGTGATTGATTTCCTCTAATTCCCGGTTCTCATTCCTCCGCTTCTCCAGAAGCAGCTCCAGTTCCGTGGTATCGATTGCAACAATCTGCAGAATCTCTTCCCCATCGGTCTTCAACAGTTCCTTTTGAAAGCTCCATGTGCGGCCATCCGGGAATCGCAGCAAGGGAATTCCGTCTCTCTCCGTTCGGCAAATGCCCTCCCGGTTTCCCGCCTGCACCTGAGCAAAGAATTCGTTGGCATTCATCACCGGTTGATCGGCAATCCGATAGCTCAGTTCATCCATCCGGGCATTCACCAAATAGGGATGGCCATCCAGTCGGCTGAAGCACAAGCCGATTGGGAATTTATTGGTACTCTCCTGAATGGAGAACCGGCTGATTTTCTGATTCCTGGATTGGGCGGTGTAGAGATCGGTTTTCATGCTCATAAAAACCGCCAGCACAATCGGCATCAGTACCCACGCCTTGGGAAAATCCATGTCCACGCCTCCGGTAAACAGCAGCAGAAACCAGGAATCCACGGCGAAGAGCAGCAGTGCCATCAGCAAGTCCCGCATCATCCGCTTTCCCCGTGCCATCAATACACCGATTACGACGAAAAGGCTCGTCGCCCAGTTTAGAAACATGAAAATCAAATCCACCGACTGAACAATCGTGCCGAAGTCCCCGAAACCACTCATTGTTCCGTTCCTCCTGTTCCCACTTCCACTCGAATCCGAATATCCCTCTCCTGAATCTGGATATCGCAAGGCAAACCGAATTCTTCCATAAAAACAGTTTTCGCATCTCCCAGCACGTCCGGCGTTCCGTCTACGTTGAACGCCACATACCCAGCGTTGTCTTGAATTGCCACGGTAATGATAAACGCCCGAATGGTCTTCCAAACCTGTTCCAACAGCCATTCCGCCGCATCGTATAACCGCACCGCATTTTCTTTATCGATATATCCGGCACCTCGACAAATCATATTTCCCGGAACCCGACATAATTTCAAATTCTCCATGGATTCCTGCAGGGACAGTTCCAGCTCTCGGACCGGAATTTGACCCGATTCCTCTCCCAGAAGAATTAGATTGCTCCTCCGTTTAATATAGGTTCCCAGCACACAGATTTGCATCCACCCCTCAATGGAATCCACATCCATCTGTTCCAGCAGAGTCTCCAACTGACTGAGCTTTGGGTGGATTTCACTCCGAATGGAATCGTACAAACGAATCTGTTCGTTAATTCGCGCTTTTTCTTCCTGCAGTTTCACCTCGCTTTGCAACAGCCGGTTCTTCTCCCGCAACTGCTCCCGAATGCTCTGCAGTTCCTGCATCGTTTTCCGAACATCCGAAATATTCTCATTCCAGAATACGTATCCGCCTCGAATTTTCGTTCCCGCCAAACGAAATTTATCAAAGTTAATGGGACGAATCAGTGCCTGCAACAGCGTTTTTTTGTTGAGCACCCGAGCCCCTTCGGACCTGTAGATGATATTCAGCTGCGAATCCGTAATCTTGGCTCCCACCGTGGAATATCGGAACAGCATGGCGTGGTTGCTGTTGGACGGGATAATGGAGAGCGCAATGCAGAGCTCCCAAGTCGCCAGTATCATTACCGTCAATGCGGCCGTCATATCCCCCGCGAACCAATAGATGAAGCGCGCCTTCCGAATATAGAGGATGGAATATCCAATCATCACCAAAATCGGCAGGAATACAATACTGTTTCGCCATCTCAGCTTACTTCTGTGTCTCCTTAGAAATAAAATTGCAAAGAACAGTGTCACTTCCGCCAGAATCCAACCGATGACGCAGTAGTACGCCGGTCCATAGGTGTAATCCGCTAACGGATTTTCCGCTCCCGGAGGAAAGATAAACACCTTTTGATGAAAGGAATTGGTCAAAACCACAGCAATTGCGATGGTGGAAGGAATGTACAGAAGGCGATATCCCCACGGAATCCGGTAATCCTCCCTTTTGCCCAGACAACAGGCAACGAAAACCGCCATCTGAGGAATGAGTACCATCGGGATATAGAACCCGTACCAGCAGATGCAACTGCCGTTCATGCTGTGCACGTAATTGTACTTGCAGGTCCGCAATCCAAACCAGAACAGAAGCAGGAATCCGGTCATCATCAGATAGTTTCGAACCTGACTCTGACGAATCCGAAAGCGAATGGACAGCATCCACATATAGATTAGCGAAAGGTAAATTCCGGTGCGAAGCAGCGACAGGGCATTCCACACCAAGTCGCTGAGATCCTCTGTCTTAGTCAGATAACGGCAAACCATGGCCACCGCAATCATGGCCGCCGCAATTCCGAATTTCAGAATTCCGCGCCGATACTCCGACCTCATACCGCACTCCTTTCCGTCACCACCGTCACCGGGTTTTATCAGTCATACACGTATATCAGGGTTCCCGCATCGATGTATCCAAACAGCTGCTTTGCCTTTGCCGGAGGCATATTGACACAGCCATGAGATCCGCCGCTCTGATAAATGCTGCCTCCGAAGCTGCTCCGCCACGGCGCATCGTGCAGTCCGATGCCGCCGTTGAACGGCATCCAATAACTTACCTTAGACGCATAATCCGTTCCGTCTCCGTTGGATCCCTTCAGCGTTACATTGCGCTCCTTATACGCTAGCCGGAAGATTCCCCGAGGGGTCGCATGGTTCGGTCCTCCCGTTACCACCGACGTCTTCAGCTTCACCTTTCCGTTCTGAACGTAATAAACCTTCTGACCGGAGATACTCACCTCCACCCGGGTACTTAAATCTTGATTGGATGCTTTCAGATACAAAATTCCTTTTTCTTTGGACTTCGCAGCCTTCAGAATCGATTCCGCCGTTTTCTTCTCATCCACGCTGCTCTTGATTCCGTAATTGATAAGGCTCTTCGCCCCTTCTTCCGTCTCCACCGTGTACACGTCCTGGGAATAATTCTTCGCCAGTTCCTTTGCCACCTTCTGAGCGCCTTCTTCACTGTATTCCGGACCATCCTCCGTGTAAAGAATCACCTTCGACAGCTGTTTCGGTGTTATTTTCACCGTATCTCCGGAATCTGCCCGCAAAGTCAATCCATCGGCCAGATAGTATTTCGCAAACTTCAGCTCTTTCTGGAGATCGTCGAATTTCACCTTTGGCGTTGCGATGTAGTCTTTACTTTTAAATGTAAAAACAATTTCGTTCGGCGACTGTTCCCGGTTCTCTGCCACATCCTTCGTCAAGGCTTCCACATCCAGCGTATCCCCCTGAACTTCCCGTACAATCCGCATGGTCTCGTAGTCGATATAGGCATCCTTTGTTTCTACGGTTCCTTTGTGATCCGGAATCGCCTTCCGAATCCGCTTCGCCGTTTCCTTCTCTCCGCCGATCACCTTCAGGGGCACGGTATAATTTGCACCGCTGCCCATGTAATTTCTCGGATCCACCACGGACAGCGCCTGACGGTTCTTCAGCGTATCCTTGATTTCGTACTTAAATTGGGTTTTTACGGTTACCGCATCCCGATCATCTTCCTTTAATTCAACCTTATTTGCTTCCCGATTGATTTTTTCCTCTGCTTCCCGAACGGTCAATCCGCCAACGGATACCTCGTCCACCTTCGCATTGTTCGGAAATTCTTTTACCGTTGAAATTCGGTATGCGGCAAAGCCACCGATTACCAGAACGACTGCCAGAATGCCTCCGGCAATCTTCTTTTTTCGCCGGTTCTTTTTTTCGTCCTTCTTCACAGTCTCTTGTTCATTTCTCTCTGTTCGCATCACATTTACCTATCTACACACATTATTGATTGATTACTACAGTTCAAACGTATTCACATGGACATCTTCCGGCTCCTCCGAAGTGTCCCGTGTCTTGATTTCGCCGGAACGGATGGCCAGATACAGCTCTGCATCCGATGCATACTTGTACGGGTTCGCAAAGAAAATTCCCACGATGCCCAGGGTGCACATCGACAGCAGAATCCAGCCGATAAAGGAAAAGTCGTAGATGAACGCATTCAATTTGTGACCCTCCATCATTTTCTTGGAGTAATCCAACGCTTCCCTTGGTCCCAGTTCCGGCTTCTCGCTGAGAATATACGGAACCATTCGGTACTGGTAGGACATAATCACACCCGGAATGATAAAGAGAATCACTCCAAGTATCACGAACACATTCCGAAGCAGAATGGTGCCCACATTGTTTCCGTAATTGTGACTAAAGCCGTAGCCCATCTCCGAAACCGATGCCGGCTGAAGCTGATTCAGCAGGAAGAACCGGCTGCAGCCCACCTCTAATGCGCCGAACACCAGGATACCGATAGCCAGTCCCACCGCGGCGCCGCCGATAACCTTCGGCGTGGTGATGAATCCCAAGAGTGTGGCCGGGTCCATGTAATTCTCCTCAATCTGACGGGTAATTCGCTGTTCGTTGCCGCTAAGTCCGCCGCTTACCAACGTAAAAAGCAGCGATACCACGACGCAATTCCAATAATTTCTTTTGAATCCGGCTTTTCCTTTTGCTTTCACTTCAACGCGATTCCACATGTATTCTTTCCATCCTTCCGTATTTCAAAGTTATTGAAGATTTTCCGGATTCAGGCACCGTAAATCCTCCGGCAGGAAGATTCCGTCCTTCCGAATCAGCTCTCCGTCGAACCAGATCTCACCGCCGCCGTAATCCGCTCGCTGAATCAGCACCAAATCCCAGTGAACCGCCGATTCATTTCCATTGGGCGCATCCTCGTAACACATTCCGGGCGTCAGGTGGATGCTTCCGCAGATCTTTTCGTCAAACAGGGTTTCCTTCATGGGATGCAGCACGTATGGGTTGACCCCGATGGCAAATTCTCCAAAGTACCGTGCGCCCGCATCCGTATCTAGGATTCGGTTGATCCGCTCCTCATCGTTACAGGTGGCGTGAACAATCTTGCCATCTCTAATCTCAAAACGGATATTTTCAAAGGTGAATCCCTGTTCCTCCGACGGCGTATTGTAGGTAATCACGCCGTTCATGGAATCCTTTACCGGTGCGGTGTACACCTCACCGTCCGGGATATTGCACTCCCCGGCACACTTCACCGAAGGAATACCTTTAACGGAGAAGGTCACATCCGTTCCCGGTGCCACGATTCTCACTTGATCCGTCTCATCCATCCGCTTCTTCAGCGCATCCATGGCGCGATTCATTTTGGAATAATTCAGAGTGCACACGTTGTAGTAGAATTCCTCGAAAGCCTCCTGGCTCCGGTTCATGCGCTGCGCCATCGCCGGTGTCGGGTATCTCAGAATCACCCACTTTGTGTGGTCCACCCGTTCATTCAAGCTCGGTGCCGTGTATTTTTCATACAGGTGGTATTTCTCCGCCGGCACATCGCTGAACTCCGCCGCATTGGCCGCCGCCCGAATCCCGATATAGGCATCCATCTGTTTCATCAGATACAAATCCGCATCGTCCTGAATTTTCACCTGCTCCTCACTGCATCCCATCAGGAATTCACGAGTGACAATCGGATGATCGCATTTCACAAAAGGAACTCCCGCTGCAGCGTAGACTTCCCGCACAATTCTTTTTACCAGGGGAACGCACTCCTCCCCGGTGTAATCGATTAATACTTTTTCTCCCGGCTGAATCCGGACGGAATAATTCACAAGCATTTGTGCCAGTTTGTTATCCCTTGGATCGTTCATTTCCGGTCACCTCCCAGTTTTCTCTGTATACGTAAATTACCTTGTATTATACCATATCTGTTATTCCTTTTTATCAACTTGTGCTAAATTATTATTCACTTCAAGTTCACATTACGGAACGCAATAATTTCAAAAAATAAAACAGACTGCAGGGGAGCAGTCTGTTTCGTAAAAAGGGTATTGGGACTAGAGATTAAAGAGATTATTAAGGATAACCTCTACAGTCATTATACCAATCCTTTTGCAAAAATCAAGCAGTTTTGCAAATAATTTTCAGCAATCTTCTGTGTGTCGTCCGTTTACACGTTAAACAGGAAGTGGATGACGTCGCCGTCCTGTACCACATAATCCTTTCCTTCGGAGCGAATCAAGCCCTTTTCTCTGGCCTTTCCCAGATTGCCGCCGCATTCCACCAGCTGGTCGTAGGTGATGGTTTCCGCCCGAATAAATCCTTTCTCGAAATCCGTATGAATCTTTCCGGCTGCCTGTGGCGCTTTGGTGCCCCTCTTGATGGTCCACGCACGAACTTCCGGTTCGCCTGCCGTCAGGTAGGAAATGAGATCCAACAGCGAGTAGGATGCCTTGATCAGCTTGTCCAGACCGGACTCTTCGATACCAAGATCCTCCAGGAACGCCTCCCGTTCCTCATCCTCCAGCTCTGCCATTTCAGCCTCAATTTCCGCACAAATTTGTACGCAGCGTGCACCTTCTGCCGCCGCCAGTTCCGAAACCTGCTTCACATACGGATTGTCCGTATCTGCCACTTCATCCTCGGACACGTTGGCTACGTAGATGATTGGTTTCGAGGTCAGCAAATCGATTTCATCCAGCACCTCGTGATCGTCTTCATCCATTTCCATGGCACGGATATTCTTTCCGCTTTCCAGCCACTCCTTGGCCCGCTCCAGAATCGCCAGCTTGGATCCCAGCTTCTTGTCCGCCTTCATGTTCTTCTGCGTCCGGGCGATGGCTCTCTCCAGAACCTCCAGGTCTGCAAAAATCAGCTCCGTATTGATGGTATCGATATCCTCCAGCGGATCGATATGACCGTTCACATGAACGATATTGTCATTCTCAAAGCAGCGAACCACGTGCACGATTGCCGAAACCTCCCGGATATGGCCCAGGAACTTGTTTCCCAATCCTTCTCCTTTGGACGCACCTTTCACCAGACCTGCAATGTCGCAGAATTCGATGGTGGTGTAGATGGTCTTCTTCGAATTGTAAATATCGTGCAGCACCTGCAGTCTCTTATCCGGAACCGTCACCACGCCCACGTTCGGCTCGATGGTGCAGAACGGATAGTTCGCCGCTTCCGCACCGGCCTTCGTAATCGCATTGAACAGCGTACTTTTACCCACGTTTGGGAGACCCACAATACCTAATTTCATATTTCACCTCAAAATCTTTATTCGCATGTATTTCCGAAATCACTTCTCTTCCCGGCAAATACTTATTGTAACATCATACAGACTTAATTTCAATTTTCTTCTCGTCTCTTCAGGAAAACATAAAGAATGATGCTTCCCACAAAAACAAATGCGCTGAGCACCATGGCCTGCCGAAAAGGCCCAAGCATCAGGCTGTCCGTCCGCAGGGATTCCACAAAAAAACGTTCCGCCGAGTACAGGATTCCGTACAGGCACATAATCTGACCGGAAAATCGTCGATGCCGGTTATCCACATAGAGAAGGAACAGGCACAGAAGTCCGCACCAAACGGACTCGTACAAAAACGTAGGGTGCACGTGCTGCCCGTTCACCACAATCGCCCACGGCAGATTGGTGGGCCGGCCGTAGGCCTCACTGTTGAAGAAATTCCCCCAGCGGCCGATGCACTGTGCCAACGCCACTCCCGGCAGGATCAGATCCGCCATGGAGAGGAACGGAATGTTCTTTTTCCGGCAGATCGCCCAGGCGGTCACCAGGCCGAAAATCAGTCCGCCGTGAATCGCCAGTCCCCCTTCGCGGATGTTGAATGCCTCCATGGGATCGTATCGATACAGGGTATTCCACGAAAAGATCACATAATAAACCCGCGCACCGATGATTCCGATCGGCAGTGTCCACAGCACCAGATCCAGCACATCGTCCGGCTGTATCCCCCGCTTCGGCGCCCGCTTATACGCCAGCAGTGTCGCCAGCATGGCGCCTGTCGCAATCAGAATTCCATACCACCGTATCTCCATCGTGCCGATGGTAAAAGCAATTGGTCCGGGTGATTCCATACGCTTCCGTCCTTTCTTTTCATTCGTTTTTCTACATGTTATATTACGATTTCTGTTCTCGCATTTCCATACGGATTCTGTAAAAAATCGCAAAAAACAAAAGAAGCGATTTCTCGCTTCTTTTGTAGTGGAGGCGACACCCAGATTCGAACTGGGGATGAGGGTTTTGCAGACCCGAGCCTTACCACTTGGCTATGTCGCCGAATTGGCTAGGGTAGCAGGATTCGAACCTGCGCATGATGGAATCAGAATCCATTGCCTTACCACTTGGCTATACCCCAACAACACAATATTAATTTTTCATAGCCTCTATATGGGGTGGGTAGTGGGATTCGAACCCACGCATACAGGAGCCACAACCCTGGGTCTTAACCGCTTGACGATACCCACCATATTTTGGCGACCGGGAACGGGCTCGAACCGTCGACCTCCAGCGTGACAGGCTGGCATTCTAACCAACTGAACTACCCGGCCATAAAAGTGGTGGACGCTATAGGGCTCGAACCTATGACCCTCTGCTTGTAAGGCAGATGCTCTCCCAGCTGAGCTAAGCGTCCACATTAGTGGTGGCGGCGAGTGGACTCGAACCACTGACCTTTCGGGTATGAACCGAACGCTATAGCCAACTAAGCTACGCCGCCATCTCCATTGCTTTGTGAATTTCGTTCTCACTCACGTCGCCATATTATAATAGCAAAGTATCGGGCTCATGTCAATAACTTTTTCAAACTTTTTGTTTTCAAAATTTTGACCTATCCGCCCGCTGCAGATGTGTTATAATTCTCTGCAGAAAGCAACTCTGACATTATAGCACTTCATTCACCGGAAAGGAAGGGGTATTTTGAAAAAATTTTGCAGAAAATATAAAATGCCGGAACTGAGCGGTTCCCTGTACCGGCGATACTATGGTTCTCTCAAGCCCTGCATCTTCGATATCGAAACCACCGGTTTCGCCAACGGACGGAATACCAGCCGCGTCATCATGACGGCACTGCTTATTCCGTCGGGAGAAAATGAAATATCCGTAACTCAGTTTCTGGCGGAAGATCCCTATGAAGAGGACCGGGTTCTCCGGGCTACTTTGGATTTTCTGAATGAGCAGAAAACGGACTTCCTGATAACCTACAACGGTACGTCCTTCGATATTCCTTTTATGAACCGGCGACTGGAGGCCCTTCATTTTCCTTTTACACTTAAGATGTACAACCTGGATCTGTACTCCTGGATTCGGCGGAACACCGGACTTCCGGGACAGCTGTCCGCCCTCTCCCAGAAATCCGTGGAGAATTTTTTTCACATCGGAACCGACCGAATCGATGCCATCTCCGGCCGGGAAAGCGTTCGCCTTTATTACGAATACGTCACAAGCCACAGCGGGATGCTGGAGAAGGTTCTTCTCACCCACAACCGAGAGGACGTGGTGCAGCTCTACCGAATTCTGCGGCGTCTGTTTTCCGACGAAGGACAATCTCTCCTGCTTCACGGGGACTTTCATCAAGCCCAGGCCAACTACGGATTTCCGCTCCTCCCGGATGCCGGTCTGTCCCTGCGGCCGAAGATTTCCGGAAACAAACTGCAGCTGTCCGGCCTTCAGCATTGCTCCGTAGAGAAGATGACGGCGATGAATCCGGACGTGAACACCCGGGTGTATTACCGGGAAGAGGAACTGCCGTTCCCTCTGAACGCATCGATTTTCCCGGATGCCCACAATCCTCTCCAAGGGGAATTTCGGGCACGCACCGCCGACTACCGGATTACCCTGCCACTGGAATCCTACAATAATGCCCTGTATGCAGACGTCTCCGGCTTGAAGCTTCGAGACGCTCATCGGGAGGTTTTGGAACAGATGGGCGAATACGTGAACGGCTATCTAATCCTCAAAGAGGGGGACGATCTTTCCTACTCCGCTCTCAACATGCTGGCTCAGCTCACCGCCGAAGACATCGAAAAACGCATCCGTACATTCTAATCCCGTACGGATGCGTTTTTAATTCACGCTATTCTAGTTGTTGTCCACCTCGTGGATGTCGGAGAAGCCCCTTCCCAGCCCCCAGACGCTGCTCAGCTTTGTCACCGTCACAAAGGCGTGCTCATCGTGCTCCGCCAGAAAACTTTTAATCTGCAAGCTCTCCCGCGGAGAACAGATAATCTGCACCGACCTCCGTTCCGTTTTCGTATATTCTCCGGTGGAGGTATAGGTGGTCACACCGCGGTGCATCTCGTGCATCACGAAATCCACCAGCAGCTGCGGCTCATTCGTAATTACCGCTACGGACACCTGCACCCCAGAAATACCCAGAAGAATCGATTCCGTTATTTTACTGGTGATAAAAACAGTAATCAACGCATAGAAGGCCACGTTCCGGTCAAAGACGAAGGCGGACATCACGATGACCGATCCGTCCAGGAAAAGCATAATACGCCCGATTGGAACGTGTTTCATCAGCCGAAATTTGATGACCCGAGCGATAGAATCCGTGCCGCCGGAGGAAAACCCGTCGATGTAACCGATACCGGTGGCGGCGCCGTACAGCACACCCACCAGTACGGAAGCCAGGAACGGATCCTTGTGGGACAGCAGACTGAAATCCACCTGCTCCATGCCGTACATGATGACCGGATAGGCGATGGACAGGGCGATGATTTTCTGCACATCCTTCCACCCCAAGGTGAAGTACACCAATGCCACCACGGCCATGCCGAAGCAGTAGTACACCAGCGAATAGTTCCACGGCATAAAATGAGTGATGATTCGCACGATGCCCGGCAGTCCGCCGGAGGTCAGTCCGTTAGGAATCATCACGAAAATCTGGGCGGCAGAACCGGCAAAAGCGGAACATACCACCACAATCGCAGAACGCAAAAACTTCTTTCCCTTATCGCTTTTCTTTTCGTCCATCATAGAAATATTCCTTTCCGAACACGTCTACCAGAATTATTGCATAATTCCCATTTGATTGGAATTGGAATTGACTCGGAGTTTCACTGATAAGGTGTCGCCCCCGGAAGGTACCGTCGTAATCCGGATCCACCATCACATGGTCGATATATTGCTCCGGCGCTTCAATGCCTATTTTCATGGCCAAATCCCGATCCTTTAACGGAATATGACCGTAATCGATTTCCGGTCGGAACTGATTGACCTTGCACGTATACATGTTTTTGCCGTTTTCTAAAGGAACAGAATCCTCCACTTCTACCGAAAACCAACCGTATTTGTTGCCGGTCCGCTGGCGGAAGTAGTCGTATGTTCCCTCCAGAGCCTCCAGTCTTTTTCGAGTAGTGGAAATTGCCAAAGGCTCCGTATCGCAGCCCACCCAGTGGCGGTTCAGCGCCTCTGCCGTCTCCGGAAGGGTTCCGGAGCCGCAGAAGAAATCCGCACAGTAGTCTCCTTCTTCCGTGGTGGCTTCGATAATCCGCCGCAGCAGCTCCGTCGGCTTCTGGGTCGCGTACCCGTTTCGCTCCGCCGAGGTCCGCCCCACCATATCGATGGACCACACATCCTTCATGTTCACCATGGTATACCAGCCGTACTCATCTTTGTACTCCTTCACGCCTTTGAAACGGTACGGCTTCAGCCCTCGGTTGTAGGATTTTTCCTTCGGCACGTTCAAGTGGTAATAGGCGGTCTTGCTGTACACCAGGATGGTATCGTGTTTCCGAGAGAAATGCCTCTTTCCGCTGCCGCCGGATTTGTACTGCCAGATAATTTCGTTCTGAAAATTTTTCGTCCCGAACACCTCATCCATGATCAGCTTCATATAGTGGGCGGAGTGCCAATCCAGGTGCACCCAAATCAGTCCGTCCTCTGCCAGCAGCTTCCGCATGAGGATTAACCGTGCCGTCATATTCTCCACGTAGCATTCCAGGCTTCGCTCAAAGGTATCGTCGTACGCCAAATGCTTGATTTTGTGATTCTTCCCGGTTCGGTCCTTCAGGTCGATGGTGGCGTTGAATTTGCTTTTGGTAAAAAAAGGAGGATCGATGTAAATCAGACGAAACCGACCCTCATATCCATTTTCCAAAAGCCCCTGCATATAGGCCAAATTATCTCCCAGAACCAAGGCGTTTCGGCTCTCTTCATCGGGGATGGGATTGTGCTGCGCCACCCGGTCGAAGACGACATCCGCCTTCGCTCCCGCCAGCATCTTTCCCTGTTCCAGCCCATTCTGTAAATCCGTTAATATACTCATATTCTAATATCTTTCCTTAATCATTTGTTCTGTAGATATTATAAAACACCGGACTTACCTTGTCTATATATCAACTTTTTCAATTTTCTACACTTCAATGTAGCTTCCCAAATAGCGAAAATCCTTGCACACCCCTTCCAGATGATTCATCAGTCGGATGAACTGCTCTGTGTATACGGATTCTTCAAAGTCGAAATAGAAGCGGAAATCGAAATCACTTCCCGGAATCGGTCGGGACTCCAGCTTGGTGATATTGATTCCGCAGGCATTGATGGCGGAGAGCACTTTGTACAGGGAACCCGGCGTGTGCTCCGTGGTACACATGAAACTGGTCTTGTTTGCGCCCGGATAGATTTCCAGAGGTTTCGTGATACAGATAAAACGAGTGTAATTGTTATCGCTGTCCTGCACCGCCCGTTCCAGGCTTTCCAGGGAGTAATACGCTCCGTTGATTTCCGCACCCAGCGCCGCCGCATCCCTTCGGCCGGATTCCGACAGGTATTTCGCCGCCGCCGCTGTGTTTTCGCACACCGTAATCTTCGCTTCCGGGAATTCCCTCCGCAGGTACTCATCGCACTGCGACAGGGCCTGCTCCTGAGAAATGATTTCCTTGATATCCGCCTTCTGTACCCCTTTGTTCACCAGGAGGCTGTGCTCAATCTTGATTTTAATGCTCTTCACGATGTGAAAATCATAGGTCCGCATCAAATCATAGACACGGTTCACCGAACCGGCAGTGCTGTTCTCCACCGGAAGCACTCCGTATCGGCACAGACCCTCATCGATAGCCGCGAAAACCCCTTTAAAATTCTTTGTATAGATGATTTTCGGCATCTTGAAGAATCGCTCGCAGGCGTCCTGTGAATACGCGCCCTGCACGCCCTGACACGCCACTACCGCCATCTCCGGGAAAATCGGCGACGTGTCCTTCAGTGCCTGACGAATTTCTTTTACCACCCGAGACTCCGTGTGGGTCACCTGTCTCTGGTGATCCGCGCTCATCTCCATCAGCAGACTGAACAGCATCCGGTTGTAATACGCCATATCGCTGGCCGAATCCTCGGTAATCTTCTCCATCAGCGCCCGTTCCCGCAGCGGATCCACAATCTCCAGGTTGTTGGCCTGCTTGTATTTCGCAATGCCCTCCGCCACGCGCATCCGTTCATCCACCTTCTCAATCAGGGTGCGGTCAATTTCATCGATTTTCTCTCTGTACTCTTCCAAATTAGGCATCTCTCTATCTCCTCTCAAGGTTATTTCCCATTTTGTTCTCTTCCAATACGGTAAAAAAAGTCGGATAGGATTTGTTTACCGCCGCGCTGCCGGTCAGAATTACTTTATCGGTTGTAATCAGGGAGGCGATGGCCGCCATCATGACGATTCGATGGTCGTTATATCCATCCGCTCTTCCGCCAGAAAGAACGCCCCTTCCGGTAATCACCAATCCATCCGGCCGCTCTTCCACCCGGCCGCCTAAAGCGTTCAGTACTTCCGTAACAGACATCAGCCGGTCGCTTTCCTTCAGACGAAGCCGCTCCGCATGGCGGATTTCCGTTGTCCCATTTGCTGCCAATGCCACCAATGCCAGTGCCGGCACCATGTCCGGAATCTGGGACGCATCGATGACAATCCCCCGCAGAGACGGTCCGGAGGGATAGGCGGTAACCGTATCCTCTTGAACTTCTATTTTTGCGCCAAATCGGCGGAGCAGTTCCACTATTTTTCGGTCTCCCTGGGCCGAATTCGGATTCAGGCCGGTCACCTGAACCGCCTCCTCCCCCAGCACACCGGCGGTGAGCCAGAAGGCCGCATTGGACCAATCTCCTTCCACCTTGCAGGTTCCCGGGCTTCGATATTTCTGATTTCCCGGGATCCGATACACCAATTCCTCTCCCATTCGTTCTGTAATGATTTCAATACCGAATTCGCGCAATACCTGCAGGGTCAGATTCACATACCCCACAGACTGCCGTTCTCCGGTCACCCGAATGGTGCTGTCGTCCGCCAGCAGCGGCAGTGCCATCAGCAATCCGGTGATGTATTGAGAGGACACGTTTCCCGGGATGCGGAAAGCCCCCGGCTCCAGCTGCCCCTTCACATGAAATGGATTCGCACCTAAAGGTGAAAAGGTAACCCCCTTTTTCTCCAGTTCTTCCACCAGCGGCGACAGGGGGCGCTGAGAAAGTCGTCCCTCGGGATAGAATTTCGCGTCCATCCCAAGCGCCGCTACCAGTGGAATCAGAAAGCGGAAGGTGGACCCGCTCTCACCGCAGTGCAGCTGCGCTTCCTCTACCGCTTCGCCATTTCCTTCCGGCGTCGCCCCTTCCTTTCGCACCCGATGGATTTCCGCCAGGCAGTTTTCGGTGGCTTCTATATCCAGGGAACGTTCCGAAAGGATTACATCGCAGGGTTCCTCACAGAGCGCAGCGGCAATCAGCATTCGATGCGCTGCCGATTTGGACGGCAAGATATCAATTCTCTTCATAGCAGATCTTTCACCTCCCGGATGTGGAATTCCCGGATAGCGCATCTTCCCACTTCCTCCGGAATCACCATTCGGATGGTATCCCCTTGGCGCTTCTTGTCGGAACAGAGGATTCGGTAGATTTCTTCCCGATTCTCCGGCAATGTCAGATTAAAATCGTATTTCCGAAGCAGCTGCTCCAGCGCAGCCAGCGTCTCCCGACTGCACCAGCCCTGTTCTGCAGAAATTCGGGTTATCCAGTACATCCCCTTGGCCACCGCATCTCCGTGGCTCAACCGGTAACCCTCCGCCTGTTCCATGGCGTGTCCCAGGGTATGTCCGAAATTCAGCTTGTGCCGGAGACCTCGGTCGAATTCGTCCGCCTCCACGTATTCTTTTTTTATACCCACACAGGTTTCAATCACCTCGTCTAACGAATTTCGAACCTCCGTCGGATTCTCCAGCCTTTTGAACAGCTTTCGATCGTGAATCATCCCGTATTTGATGACTTCCGCCATACCCTCCCGGTAAACATCCGACGGCAAGGTGTTCAAGAGGCGACTGTCCTGTAAAACCAGTTTCGGCTGATGAAACGCTCCCGCCAGGTTCTTCCCGGAAGGAAGGTCGATGGCGGTCTTTCCGCCGACGGAAGAATCCACTGCCGCCAGCAAGGTGGTAGGCACCTGATACACGTTGATTCCCCGCATGTAGGTCGCCGCCGCGAATCCGGCCAGATCGCCCACCATGCCGCCGCCCAGCGCTACGATGCCGTCGCTTCGGGTGAAGGGCACCGCCGCCAGATATTCCAGAATCCGAAGATAATTCGTTCCGTTTTTGGAGGCTTCTCCCGGCGGAAGAACGTATTCCCACACACCATAGCCGGCCTCTTCCAGGCTCTCCCTGCAGATATCCATGTACAGCGACGCCACGTTGCGGTCGGAAATGATGCATATTTTTCCCCCTCGCTGAACCTCCGCGAGAGCGGTCCCTATTTGTCGTAACTCCATGTTAATTCTCCGTTCCCACCGCAGCACGCACCCTGCGGATTTTCTCCATCACTCCATCAAACTGATCCGGCGTGAGGGACTGGGGACCGTCACTTAAAGCATGGGCCGGGTCGTTGTGCACTTCAATCATGATGCCGTCCGCTCCGCAGGCCGCTGCCGCCGAAGCCATGGAATCCACGAAAGATGCCTTGCCCGTAGCATGGCTGGGATCCACCACCACCGGAAGGTGGGTCAGCTCGTGCAGCGCCGGAACGGCGGAGATGTCCAGTGTGTTCCGGGTATACGGTTCAAAGGTGCGGATGCCTCGCTCGCACAGGATGACGTTCTCGTTTCCTCCCGCCATGATGTATTCCGCACTCATCAGCAATTCCTTCAGGGTGTTGGCCAATCCCCGTTTCAGGAGAATCGGTTTCCGTGTCTTTCCCAATGCTTTCAGCAGTTCGAAATTCTGCATGTTCCGAGCCCCCACCTGAATCACATCGACCTCCTCAAACAGCGGGAGGTGATTCTCATTCATGATTTCCGTAACGATGGGAAGACCGGTGGCTTTCTTGGCCTTCACCAGCAGTTCGATGCCGTCGGCCTTCATTCCTTGAAACGCATAGGGGGACGTCCGGGGTTTAAAAGCACCGCCTCGCAGCATGGTGGCCCCGGCGGCTTTCACCCGTTTGGCAATTCCGATAATCTGCTCTTCGGATTCCACAGAGCAGGGTCCCGCAATTACGGAAAAATATCCCCCGCCAATTTTTGTACCGTGCACATCCACGACGGTATCCTTTGGGTGAAACAGGCGGTTGGCCTTCTTATAGGGTGCGGAAATCTTTCGCACGTTCTGCACCATGTTCAGCATTTCCACCATGCTCACATCCACTACGGATGTATCTCCAATCAGCCGCAGCAATTCATGGTCGTCCTCTTCCGATACATCAACCTCCAGTCCCCTTCCGGACAGCCAACGCATCAATTGATCTTTCTGCTCTTCCTCTGTATGAGGTTTCAGTGTGATAATCATTCATACCCTCCGTAACTAAAAAAAGCCTGCAGCAAGCTGCAGGCCATCATTCCAATTCAGAAAAAGAAACCACCTCTACCTGAATCTGCCGCAGCAAAAGACGTCTTTCTTGAAAAAGAAAAACCCAAAAAAGAAGAAAAATACTGCCGCAAAATACAGATTGTTCATGGTTTCGTATCTCCTTTCCCCAATAATTGTGAACGTGAGTATAATGATACCACCGCCCGCCGCATTTGTCCAGTATTTTTCACTAAATTCTATATTGCTTTTTGTTTATTTCAACAAACTATTTTTCTTCGTTTCGCTTTTCCAGGATTTCCTTCAACTCCTCCACCGAGAATTTATAGGTGGAATTGCAGAAGTGACACTTCACCTCGATATCTTCTCCGTCCTGAATCATTTGATCCAGCTCCCCGGTCTGAATAGTGGCCAGCGCGCCCGCCACTTTCTCCTTGGTGCATCCGCAGTGGAACCGAACCGGCACCGTCTCGAAAATTTCCGGATTCAAATCCCCCAGCAGGGCCTGAATCATATCCTCCGGTGTCATACCCGCCTCCATCATCTCGCTGACGGATTTGCTGTTCTGCAGCACCTTCTCGATGGCCGCGATGGTTTCCTCTTCCACGTCCGGCATCATCTGGATGATAAAACCGCCGGCATGGCGAACCGTGGAATCCGTATTAATCATTACGCCCAGTCCTACCGCGGACGGTGTCTGCTCCGAAGTGGTAAAATAATAGGCAAAATCGTCGCCGATTTCACCGGTCTGAAGTTCCACCTGACCATTGTACGGCTCCTTCAATCCCAAATCCATGCTTACGGTCATGGTACCGGCACCCACGGCAGCGCCTACATCCAATTTCCCCGCATATTTCAGCGGAATGTCCACACACGGATTCGCCGGAAAACCCTTTACGTTTCCGTGGCTGTCCACGGTGACGGTCATCTGGCCGATGGGACCGTCTCCTTTTATGGTCACCGTCAGCTTATCATCTTCTCCCTTCATCATGGAGCCCATCATCGCCGTTGCACCCATCAGCCGGCCCATGGCCGCAGTGACTACCGGAAAGGTATGATGCTTCTCTCTGGCGGTCGCCGTCATCTCCGTGGAATCGATGGCAAAGGCACGCACCGTTTCGTTTGCCGCAGTTGCTCGTACTATATAGTCTGACATTTTCGTCCTCCTGTATTCATTTAAATCCTTCCCCGTCCTCACAATAGAATCATGGAACAGGGGTGCATAGTGTGCTATAATACATTAGATATTGTACCATACATCTGAAATAAAGGAGTTAAAAATATTATGAATCTATGCATCGATTCCCGCAAGGTACAGGAAGGCGATATGTTTTTCTGCATCGACGGTTCTGCTCTGGACGGACACGATTTCGCAGAACAGGCGGTTGATAACGGGGCAAAAGTAATTATCTATGAACACGATATGCCGATGAAGGATCAAGAAGGTGTGATTTACATCAAGGTGCCAAGCACGCTGGATGCACTGAACGAGGCGGCGGCTTCTCTGAACGGATGGCCCAGCAAGCACCTCACCATGTTCGGCGTCACCGGAACCAACGGCAAATCTTCCATTTCCTATCTGATCAGCAAGATTTACACCAAATACAAGGGGGAGTGCGGATATCTGGGCACCATCGGCGGTCAGATGGAAGGAAAAAAATACGATGTTCCCCTAACCACGCCGGACATCATCCCACTGCAGCGGACGCTGGAGGAGATGCGCAGAGACGGAGCCGAGGCAGCGTCCATTGAGGTCAGCTCCCACGGTCTCATTCAGAAGCGCGTCGGTGCGGTGGATTTCGATTATGCCATCTTCACCAACCTCACCCGGGAGCACCTGGATTATTTCAAGAATATGGAAAACTACTTCCAGGCCAAATCCCTGTTCTTCCGGAATCTAAAGCCGACGGCCGTAGCGATGGTAAACATCGACGATCCGTACGGAAAGCGAATTGAAGAGCTGTGCACCGGCAAATTCATGTCCTATGCCATCGAACAGCCGGCGGATTACATGGCAAAAGATATCGTCTACAGTCCGGAAGGCATGTCCTTCACGCTGGTGCACGAGGGCAAGGAATATCCGGTCACTACCAACCTGCAGGTGACCTATAATCTGTACAACCTGCTGGCCGTTGCCGGCACACTGGATCAGGCCGGTCTGAATCTGGAGGATGTGATTCGGGAATTCGAGTACATCCCATCCATCCCGGGAAGAATGGACGAAATCCGTTTCGGTCAGGACTACCGGGTAATCGTGGACTACGCCCATACCGACGACAGCTACAACAAGCTGCTCCACTACGTGCGCCACGACCTGCCGGGCATTAAGCGAATTATCACCGTATCCGGTGCACCGGGAAAAAGAGATGCGGGCAACCGGGAGATTTTCGGACACTACTTCAGCCAGTACTGCGACTATTCCATCCTGACGGAGGAGGATTGCCGCGACGAAGCCCCGAAAAAGGTGGCAGATGAAATCGCCGCCGGCATGAAGGACGGATACCCTCACGAATACATCGAGAACCGCGCAGAAGCCATCCAGGCTGCCGTGGACATGGCGCAGCCGGGAGATATCGTTCTGGTGCTGGGCAAAGGTGCGGAAAAGTATCTGGACGGCACCACCGGAAAGCGCTACTGGGAAGGGGACGATGTGAGTGCCCGGAAGGCAGTGCAGAACCGCTTGGAGCGGGAGAAATAAGATAGGCAGAAAAAAAAAGGAGATGAGCCGCGGGCTCATCTCCTTTTTTGGTTGTGCGACAGCGGACTTGGTACAAGGAAACCCGCAAAGCCTTATTGTACCGTTTCGCTTGCACCAAGTTTCAGGGGCTTTTCGCCGCTGTGCGACAGCGGACTTGGTGCAAGGAAACCCGCAAAGCCTTATTGTACCGTTTCGCTTGCACCAAGTTTCAGGGGCTTTTCGCCGCTGTATGGTAGCGGACTTGGTGCAAGGAAACCTGCAAAGCCTTATTGTACCGTTTCGCTTGCACCAAGTTTCAGGGGCTTTTCGCCGCTGTGCGACAGCGGACTTGGTGCAAGGAAACCCGCAAAGCCTTATTGTACCGTTTCGCTTGCACCAAGTTTCAGGGGCTTTTCGCCGCTGTATGGTAGCGGACTTGGTGCAAGGAAACCTGCAAAGCCTTATTGTACCGTTTCGCTTGCACCAAGTTTCAGGGGCTTTTCGCCGCTGTGCGACAGCGGACTTGGTACAAGGAAACCCGCAAAGCCTTATTGTACCGTTTCGCTTGCACCAAGTTTCAGGGGCTTTTCGCCGCTGTGCACCTCTGCTATGGGCGTTTCCCCAAATTATCAAACAAAAGCAAATAAATATACAATTATTCCTGCAATTAATGAAATCAACAGTCTTATACTCACTAAGAATTTTGCAGGCACTAGTTTGCTGCTCCATATATACTGTATAAGTAGTGAAGCTAGCATACCAACTATCCAGGATAGAATAAATACAATAATCCCTGACTTATTTGTGGCATATGCAATTGCAAAAGAACATAACGTCATCACTACTACCGAGGTTATTATCTTATTTTTTTTCATTTATGCCTCCTCTATCGCTCGCTTGTAATATGACACTGCCTTTATTCTACACCAACACCATTTGAAAAAGAACCAAAAAACATCCTCTCTGCCGGTTTACCGGCAAGGAGGATGCAATCAAGTTTCCGCTATTCTATTTGAAGTTGTGAACCATCTTATTACCACAGTGCGACGATACTAGTTCAGAACCTCACACTCGTCAAAGTTGACACCAATCATCTCTTCCAGCTCTGCGCTGACACTTACAACGAAGTCGATTCCGTAATCCTTGGAAATCACTTTGATCTTCTCGATAAATTCAGGAAGTACTTCCAGAGAAATATCCGCATGCTTCATAATTCCATCCAGATAGAATTTCTCAATGTCGCTGTTGGAACTGATAATTCCGAAAATAAAACCGATGTACTCGCTTACATTTGTGATGTGAACGAAGTCCTCCATGCAGATAACACGAATGCGGTGATCCAGATCGTAAATCAGGCGGGAATTCTTGTTGATGAATACAACGCTTCCCTTGCACTCTTCCGCATCTCTATTCGCGAAATCAATCATGTTCTTTGTCTTTCCACTCCCCTTGTGTCCTACTAACAGTTTAACCATGGCAGTGTCCTCCTTAAATTTATTTTTGATGATTGAGTCATATGACAAATATGTCTTATGTTGCGTTAATTATACAACATCTTGTGTAGCGGTTCAATAACTCAAATTATTTTTCCGCTGCTTTTTCTGCATCCAGCTGCTTCACGACTTCGTCGATGCGGTGTGCCACCTTGATAAAGTCTTCTTCCTTGAATCCACGGGTTGTCATCGGTGCAGTACCTACACGAACACCACTGGTCTGCATCGGGGAACGCTTTTCGTTCGGAACGCAGTTCTTGTTCAGGGTAATGCCTACTTCATCCAGTGCGTTCTGCAGATCTCTTCCGGAGAATTCGTGATCCGACAGATCCAGCAAGAATACGTGGTTATCGGTTCCGCCGGTTACCACATTGTAACCCATCTTGATGAATTCCTCTGCAAAAGCCTTGCAGTTTACAACAACCTGATGAGCGTATTCCTTGAATTCCGGACGCAGTGCTTCTTCTGCGCAAACGGCTTTTCCGGCAATGATGTGCTCCAGCGGACCGCCCTGTGCATATGGGAATACGGCGCTGTCTACCTTCTTTGCCAGCTCTTCTCTGCAGAAAATCATTCCGCCACGAGGTCCTCTCAGGGTCTTATGAGTGGTGGTAGTGATGATGTCCGCATAACCGAATGGGCTGATGTGCTCACCACCGGCAACCAGACCGGCAATGTGTGCCATATCTACCATGAAGTATGCATCTACGCTCTTTGCGATTTCTGCGAATGCCGGGAAATCAATCGTTCTGGAATAAGCGCTGGCACCGGTGAGAATCAGCTTCGGGTGCAGCTCGTTTGCCTTCTTCTTCAGGTCTTCCATGTCGATGAATCCGTTTTCATCTACGTTATAGAAATGTACATCGTACAGCTTGCCGCTAAAGTTTACTGCGGATCCGTGAGTCAGGTGACCGCCGTTGTCCAGGTTCAGGGAAAGAATGGTGTCTCCCGGTTCCAGAACAGCCTTGTACGCTGCAAAGTTTGCCTGAGATCCACTGTGCGGCTGTACGTTTACGTGGTAGTCGGTATCAAATACCTTTCTCCACATGTCGCAGCAGTATTCTTCCAACTCATCAACGTAACGGGTTCCGCCGTAATATCTGCCCTTGTTTCCGGAATGTCTTTCAATCGGCTTTGCCGGATAACCTTCCGCATACTTCCAGGAGAGGCAGCTTCCGCATGCAGCCATTACCGCTTCAGAGCAGTAGTTCTCAGAAGCAATCAGCTCTACGTTGTTCTTCTGACGATTGTATTCCTTCTCAATCAGATCTGCGACTCTCGGGGAGGTCTTGCGGATTTCCGCAATGTTCTCCTGATTATAAGTGCTTGAATCGTTTCCGTTTCTGTCAAACATTTTTTACCATCCTTTCATTTGATACAGTATTCTCATATCTCCAATTAAGTATATCGATCCGATGAACAGTACAACATCATAGCAACCATTAACCGCTGTTGTGTATGCTTCCCTCTCATCAGGAATCGCAGTGCAATGGAACCCCTTCTCGGTCAGCTTCTCCGTCAGCACATCACACGAAAGTGCTCGCTCGCTGTGAGGCTCCGTAATGATGAAATCCGCATGAGCCGGTGCTTTTCCCAGCTCCTCTGCCATTTCATCGTATTCCTTGTCCTTGAAACATCCAAAGACAATCAAAACCTTTTTATCCTCGATTTCTTCTCCGTAATACTGCTTCAGCGCAGTAATTCCGGCCCGAATTCCGTCCGGATTGTGTCCGCCGTCGATGATGACCGCCGGGTTTTCCTTTTGAAGAAATTCAAATCTTCCCATGATTCGGGCCTTCTGCAGTCCGGCTCGAATATGCTCCTCGGAGACGGAGACCTTTCCTTCTTCACACGCTTTCAGCAGAGCCATCATCGCCGTAACCGCATTACGTACTTGATGGTCGCCCTGCATGGACAGGTGCAAATCCCGGTATTCTTTCTCTCCGATGGTCACATCGAACAGCATCTCCGGCCGCCGGGAAACAATCTTGTACTCCGAATCGGAGACGTCCAGAAATTCCGAACCTTTCTGTTCCGCCTTCCAACGGATGAATTCTTGCGTTTCCGGTTCCACACTTTCCGAAATCACCGGAATGCCAGCTTTAATAATTCCGGCCTTGTTCCAGGCAATTTCCCGAAGGGTATCTCCCAGAATGCCCGTGTGATCCCGTCCCACCTGCGTGATAACGGTGGAAACCGGATGCTCGATAGTATTGGTAGAATCGATGACGCCGCCCAGACCCACTTCGGAAATCATGTAGTCCACACCGTTGTCTGCAAAGAACAGGTAAGCAATCGCCGTCAGAATTTCGAACTCGGACAGGTATCCATATCCTTCCTGATTCAGCCATTCATTGTAGTTCAGAACCGCCTCCCCGTATCGGGTAAAGGCCTCATCGGAAATCAGGTGGTTGTTGATCATAAATCGCTCATTGTACACCATAACGTGCGGCGAAGTATGTACGCCCACCGTATATCCCGCTTCCTGCAAGATGGAAGAAAGGTACGTGGCCACGGATCCCTTTCCGTTGGTCCCGGCCACGTGAAAAATATTCAATTTTTCTTCCGGATTTCCCAGAAGGCTGAGAAGTCTTCTCATCCGGTCCAATCCCATCGGACCTTTTCGCGCAGTGCTGTCATGAATAGCATCAATAACCTTTTGACTATTCGTTGTCACTTTTCGCTCCCATAGATTCCAAACGGGCAACTACGGTTGCCAGCATTTCTTTATATTTTTCTTGTTTTTCCTTCTCCTGGTTTACGACCGCTTCCGGTGCCTTCTCCACGAAGCCCTTGTTGGACAATTTCTTCTCCACGCGGGTTACTTCGCCTTCCAGACGCTTCTTTTCTTTTTGAAGTCTTTCCAGCTCCGCCTCGAAGTCCACCAGATCTTCCAGCGGAATCAGGATTTCCGCACCGTCGATGACCGCGGACATTACATCTTTCGGCGCATCCCCGTCGGTGCCTTCCACGGTGATTTCCACCACGTTGGCAATCTTACGGATGATGTCTCCGGTACCTTCAATGGTATCCGCCAGGGAATCCGTCCGGACAATCATGTTCAGTTTCCGGCTCGGTGCCGCATCCGCTTCTACACGAATGTTACGAACCGCCTTGATGGCTGCGATTGCCGTTTCGATGCGAGCCGTCGCGTCCGGATATTCCAGATTCTCGTCGTACTGCGGCCAAGATGCCCGAATCAGCATCGCATCCGCACCGGTTTCCGATCCTTCTTTTGGAAGGAATCCCCAGATTTCCTCGGTAATGAACGGCATGAACGGATGGAGCAGCTTAATCAGATCCTTCAGCGTCTTCTGCAGGACATATCTCGCCGTCTTCTTATCCTCCTCGTCCTCCCCGTACAGTCTTCTCTTGACGATTTCGATGTACCAGTCGCAGTACTCATCCCAAATAACTTCATATACCTTCTGTCCGGCCAGGCCCAGCTCGAACTTATCCAGAGATTCGGTCACTGCTTTTGCGGCCGCATTCACTCTGGAAATCATCCACTTGTCCTCGTCCTGGAGAACGGCAGTCGCTTCATCTGCCATCGGCAGGAAATTGCCATCTTCATCCTGTAAATTCATAATGGTGAATCGGGATGCGTTCCACAGCTTATTGGCGAAGTTTCGGGAAGATTCCAGACGGCTGGTCAGGAATCGAGTATCGTTACCCGGAGAAATTCCGGTGCACAGCATGAATCTCAGTGCATCTGCACCGTACTGGTCGATGACAACCAGCGGATCGATTCCGTTGCCCAGGGATTTGCTCATCTTCCGTCCCTGTTCATCACGTACCAGACCATGCAGGAATACGTATTTGAACGGGATTTCGTGCATCGTTTCGCATGCGGAGAATACCATTCGGATAACCCAGAAGAACAGGATATCGTATCCGGTTACCATAACGGAAGTCGGATAGAAGTAATCCAGTTCCGGTGTCTTCTCCGGCCAGCCCAGTGTGGAGAATGGCCACAGAGCCGAACTGAACCAGGTATCCAGTACATCCTCGTCCTGATGGAAGTGGTGTCCGCCGCACTTCGGACATGTCTCCGGCATGTGGTCTGCCACCACCAGTTCACCGCATTCGTCGCAGTAGTATGCCGGAATCCGGTGTCCCCACCACAGCTGACGGGAAATGCACCAGTCATGAATATCGTTCAGCCAATTCAGATAGATCTTCTCAAATCTTGCCGGAATGTGCTCCAGCTCTCCGGAAGTTGCCGCCTCGATGGCCGGTTTTGCCAGCTCTTCCATCTTTACGAACCACTGATCCGACAGCATCGGTTCAATAGCGCTGTGGCAGCGGTAGCACTTACCCACCGGAATGACCATATCTTCCGTCTTAACCAGGTAACCTGCCTCTTCCAGCTCCTTTACCCACGCCTTCCGGCACTCGTACCGGTCCATACCTTCGTATTTGCCGGCCAGCTCGTTCATGGTGGCATCGTCATTCATGCAGCTCAGGATTTCAAGATCGTGACGGGCACCTACCTCGAAGTCGTTCGGGTCGTGTGCCGGCGTAATCTTCACCGCACCGGTTCCCTTTTCCGGATCCGGATACTCGTCTGCGATGACCGGAATCTCCCGGTTCAGAATCGGCAGGTATACGTTCTTGCCCACCAAATCCTTATATCTCTCATCACTCGGATGAACCGCAATGGCAATATCGCCGAACATGGTCTCCGGACGGGATGTCGCCACTACAATTCCCTCTCCGCCATCCACTGCCGGATAACGGAAATACCAATACTTTCCGTTTTCGTCCTCGTGCTCTACCTCTGCATCCGACAGGGACGTCTTGCAGCTCGGGCACCAGTTAATCAAGCGGTTTCCGCGATAAATCCAACCTTTGTTGTAAAGATCGATGAAGAATTTCGTTACGGCCTTGTTGCAGCCCTCATCCATGGTGAAGCGCTCTCTCCGCCAATCGCAGGAGTCGCCCAGCTTTCGGCACTGCTTCGTAATCCGGCTGCCGTACTCCTCTTTCCACGCCCAAGCGTACTCCAGAAACTCCTCTCGAGTGAATTCACTCTTGTGCTTGCCGGTATCTTCATAGAGCTTGTTTGCTACTTTTACCTCGGTGGCAATGCTGGCGTGATCGCTGCCCGGAAGCCACAGTGCGCTGTAGCCTTCCATACGCTTCCAACGGGTGAGCACGTCCTGAAGAGTCTGGTCCAAAGCGTGTCCCATGTGCAGCTGCCCCGTGATATTTGGCGGCGGCATTACGATGGTAAACGGTTTTTTGTCCGGATCCACTTCGGCGTTAAACGCACCGGACTCCTCCCAAGTCTCATAAATACGATCCTCAAAGTCCTTTGGATCGTATGTTTTCGCAAGATTCTTTTTCATTTAGTTCTCCTATCTTCAATCCGGCAAAAATAATTTCCGGTATTTCGCCATTTTTCGTACGGTCATCAGAAAACCTGATGCCGAATTCGCTCCATCTGTTCATCCACATCCGACAAGGTCTTCGCGCACTGGGTCAGCTGTTTCTGGATGTCCTCCGTCAGAGCACCTTTATTCTTATATTTCAATTCGTGTTCCAGGCTGGCCCAGGTATCCATGGCAATGCTTCGGAACTGGATTTCCACAGGTACGGTGGTCTTGCTGTTCACCAGGAACACCGGGATCGAAATGACCACGTGAAGGCTTCGATATCCGCTTGGTTTCGGATTCTTGCAATAATCCTTGATTTTAATCAAATCCACATCCGACTGCTTCAGGAGAAGTTCGGACATGGTGTAAATATCTTCCCGGTAGTTGCACACCACTCGGATTCCGGCGATGTCGAATACCTCCGCCCGAACCGTATCCAGGTTGTGAATCGGGTCCTCAATGCCGTAACGCTCCGCTTTATCCATCAAGCTTTCAAAGGACTTCAGCCGCGACTGCATGTGGTGAATCGGCACGTAGGAATGCTTCATCCGGAAATCATCACCCAGCACATCCAGCTTCGTGCTTACCTCGCGAATCGCCGCACTGTACAGCAGGTTGATGTCCATAATCTGCTGCTGAAGATCCTCATCTGTCTGGAGGTGTTCCGGCACGCTGGCGGACATATCGTCCGGTTTGTAATATTGGGTAAAGGTCATTGTATTTTACCTTTCCTTTTCTATTTGATATTTAAGTTTTTGATGTTCTCTTTCTTATAAAAATGCTTTGCGGCCTTCATTACATTCCGCAACAGCAGGGTGGTGGTCACCGTTCCCACGCCGCCCGGTACCGGTGTGTATGCCACATTTTCCGACCAATCGCAGGCAGTCAGTGCCTTGACATTCAGGTCCCCGGCCATCTTTCCGTCCGATCCGGTTCCCGCGCCGGCATCCACGATAATCTGTCCTTCCCGGAAAAATTCCGGTCCGTAGGATTCTATCTGTCCCGTCGCCAGAATCACGATGTCCGCCTCCTCACAGGCGGTCTTCAGGTCTTCCGGTTTCGTGCGGGTATGACACACCGTCACTGTCGCGTTGGCATTCAGCATCATCAGCATCAGCGGCTTTCCGATTCGAACGCTCCGTCCCACAATGGTCACTTTCTTTCCCTGCAGCTCCACATCATTCTTCTGCAGGATTTCCATGCAGGCCTCTGCAGTGCAGGCACAAAAATAATCATCCAAAGGTCTCTTCGCATCAAAAAGATTGGCATAGGATGCGTCCGTGATGGCATCGATATCCTTCTCCGGTGCCAGCAATCGTTTCATCCGAGCTTCATCCACAAACTTCGGGAAAGGCATCAGCATGATGATTCCGTGGATGGACGGGTCTCCGTTCAATTCCGCCAGTCCCTTCTCCAGCTCTTCCTGGGACGTTTCCTCCGTGTAGACTCGATTCACGCATTCAATACCGTATTTATCGGAGTTCTTCCGGATGGCATTCTCGTAATACACATCCCCGGAACGATCTCCCACTCGCAGGGTCGCCACCTTTGGACATACCCCATTTTCTTTTAACTTCGTCACATCACTTCGGAGCTGATCCGCGATGAGATCTCTCACCGGCGCTCCACGCAATAATTTGGCCATTTGTTCTACCCTTTCAGTGATTCTTCATAAAATAGACAGGACAATTATATCACACAGACTAAAAAAGTCCAATAGCGTCTTTTGCCAGACGGTCCGCCATCTCGTTATATTTTACCCCGGTATGGGCTTCCACCTTGATAAAAACAATCTTCATGTTTTTCCGGGCGTCCGCCACGAACTGCTTGTACTTTCGGGTCAGCGGGAGATTCGCCTTCCACTCGTCATCTCCCCACTTGCCGATTCCGTTGTAGTCGTGATAGATATACACCTCATCGATGTCGTGTTCTTGGCAATAGCGAATCGCGTTCACCGCTCCCATCACCTCGCCGGCAACGTTTCTCAGCTCCGCCGATGCCGGGTCGTCGTATCCGTGCTTCAAGGTAATTACTTCTCCTTTATACAGAATCACCACGCCGCATCCGAACTTGCCGGTGCGCACATCGAAGCTTCCGTCCACATAGATTTCCGCCGCTGTTTCCGGAATAGCCTGCACGTCCTGCTTCTTTCCCAGGTATTCCTCTGCTGCTTCCCAAGTGGTAAAGCTCTTGTACTCCGCACCGGGATATCCGGTAACCAGCCGCTGACACTCCTTCCAGGTCTGAAAGATGCCGGTCTCCCGGCCGGCCCGAACGGCATATACCTTCTTTCCGGTCATCTTCTTGGCCCCGATACGCTCCACCGCCTTGCCGCCGTGACGGCTTTCCAGATTCTTGAGAAAGCTCTTCCGATGAATCGGCGTAATGCCCTGCGCCCGAATTCCGTCGTAATGGGCAGCAGTGCCATACCCCTTGTTGCTTTCGAACGCATATCCGGGATATTTTTCTCCCATCTCCACCATGTAGGCATCTCGCGTGACCTTCGCCACGATGGATGCCGCCGCAATGGATACAGAACTGGCATCTCCGTGAACGATTCCCTCCTGAGGAACCGAAATGTCCGGCAATTCCAGGGCATCGATCAGCAAATGCTGAATTTCTGCGCCCGGAATCTTCCGGCCCAGCTTCTCATTGGCATCGTGAAAAGCCCGTACCATAGCACACTTGGTGGCCTCCAGTATGTTCATCTCATCGATTTCCTCCGGTGATGCGATGCCAATGCCGATGGCCAGCGCCCGATCTTGAATCTCTTGGTTCATGGCCAGCCGCCGCTTCTCCGTCAGTTTCTTGGAATCGTCCACCCCCGGCACGTGAAAATCCTCCGGAAGCACCACGCAAGCGGTGACCACCGGACCGGCCAACGGACCGCGGCCCACCTCGTCAATCCCCGCAACGTATTGAATTCCCTTTTCGTGCAGCACCTTTTCCTGACGGATCATCTCCTGAAAACGCTGCTCCATCTTTTCCAGGCGTTCTTGCTTAGTCATTCTCCGGCTCTCCTTCCGACGGCACCGTCTCCAGCGTAATGCGCCCCAGCTTTCCGCTCCGGAATTCGTCGATTACCGTCCGACCGGTGCGCTCGTAGTCAATTCTCTTTCCCGGCATCAGAAATCCCCGCTTAAAGGCAATGGCTTCCATATTGTCTAGTGTCTCTTCTTGTATTTCATCCAACTTATAGCGATTCTGCAATGATTCCGGATATCGCTTCTCCAGCACCTTAATCAGCTCGAATGCCAGATCCTGGGTGTCCAGAATTTCGTCCCGAATGCTTCCGCAGAAGGCCAGATACAGACCCACCCGCTGATCCTCGAACTTCGGCCACAGAATGCCCGGTGTATCCAGCAGCTGCATCCCGTTCTTCAGTGTCACCCACTGCTTACCTCGAGTCACACCTGCTTTATCTCCGGTCTTCGCACTCTTCTTTCCGATCAGCCGGTTGATGAGGGAGGATTTTCCAACGTTCGGCACGCCCACCACCATCATCCGGATGGAACGGTTCATCTGCCGCAGCTGATTCTGTTCTCGCTGCACGTCGTCCAAGATGCTGAACAGGCGATTGATATTCTCTCCGGAGCGGGCATCGATGGCCACGGTTTTATCCCCCTTCCGGCTAAAATAACGCTGCCACTTCTCGGTCTCTTCCGAATCCGCCAGATCGGATTTGCCCAGAAGTACGATTCTTCTTTTGTCCCCCACCAGTTCGTCAATAATCGGGTTCCGGCTGGAAATCGGAATCCGGCTGTCCAGCAGTTCGATGACCAGGTCCACCGCTTTGAGGTTTTCCTGAATCAGTTCCCGTGTCTTCTTCATATGCCCCGGATACCAGTTAATATTCTGAATCATTCATTTGCCTCCTTTTTCGTCGTCGCAATGGAAAATATCGGATAAAAAAGAGCATACCTTCGGCAATGCCAAGGTATGCTCTTTAATTTTCAGCAAATCGTTCTTATTTTGCAGACTTGATTCTTGCAGCCTTACCGGTTCTTTCACGCATGTAGTTCAGCTTCGCTCTTCTAACTCTTCCGCGCTTCAGCACCTCAATCTTTGCTACCTTCGGCGAATGCATTGGGAAAGTCTTCTCTACACCAATACCCTGAGCCAGTCTTCTTACTGTGAATGTTTCAGAAATTCCGCCGCTCTGCATCTTCAGGACATATCCTTCGAATACCTGAATTCTTTCTCTCTGACCCTCAACGATCTTAACGTGAACTCTTACGGTATCACCAACGTTGAATTCCGGAATATCGTTCTTCTTGTATTCCTTTGTGATCGAATCAATTACGTTCATTGTTATTCCTCCTTCCTTTCCAAGACGCTCGTGGTTTCTCTTTAAATAATAAATGTCGTTCCCGGCTTCTTAAGCCATGCTGTCAATTACCAGAGGACCGCCCGTAATAACTATCAAATTTTATCACAATGAGTGACTGATTTCAACACTTTTTTCAAAAAAATATTATTTCTATGCCCTCGGATGGGTCCGCTGGTACACGTCCCGAATCCGCACATTCAACACCGCCAGATACGCAATGCCTACGGACATATCTTCAAAGCCCATCAGTTCCTGAAGGGTCTTCAAATCCCCGCCGTTCTGAAGGATGTGTACCGCAAAGCTGTTCCGGAGAATCTGCGGTGTCATCCGCTCTTCGATATCCATCTCTTTACCGTATTCCTTCAGAATCTTCCAGATTCCCTGACGGGTCAGCGCCTGGCCTCGGAAGTTGATGAAAATGTAGTCGTCCTCTTCTCTCGGCTCGCCCTTGATTTCTTCGTAAGCTTCGTCCATATACTTCTTCATCGCGGCGTGAGCATAAGATCCAATCGGCACGATTCGGCTCTCTCCGTCGTTGTCCTTCAGCGTAACGAAGTTCATCCGCAGATTCATGTCCGAGAATCGCAGGCGCACCAGCTCCGTCACACGAGCGCCCGTTCCGTACATGAACTCCAGCAACGCCTTGTCCCGGATGCCCTTGGCAGAATCATCCGGAAGGGACAGCATATGATTCACCTCTTCCACCGTCAGAAACTCAATCTGGCGCTTATCGTTTTTCGCCGATTTGATTTTCTGAAAAGGATTGGTTTCTCGTTCCCCTTCATCGATTTTGTAATCGTAGAATGCACGCAGAGAAGAAATTTTTCGGTTAATCGTCGCCTTGGACTTACTTTCATTATTCAGTTCCAATATGTAAGCGGCTGCATCACTTTCCTTGCAGTCGTTCAAACTCTTTCCGCCGCGGCCCTCCAGGAAGACCTCGAAGGCTTTCAAATCCCGGCGATAGGCAACGAGAGTGTTTTCCGCCTTGTTTTTCGTATTCTTTAAATATTCAATGAAGGCATCCATCTTCGTCTCCTGTGTCTTCTATATTTCTCCTGCGGTTCGGGCAAAAAGAACTCCCACGATGGTCTTTGCGTCCTGAATTTCACCCTTCATAATCCGATCCACCAACTCGTCCGCCGTGTATTCATAAAGGTCCAAATCCTCTGTATCGTCGAAATGGGTCTCTCCCGGCGTCAAATCCTTGCAGAGGTAAATGTATAAAAGCTCGGTGGTGTATCCGCAGCTCGGGCTGATGGTGGTCAGATGCCGAATGCTCCCGGCCTGGTAGCCTGTTTCTTCCTTCAATTCCCGAAGTGCCGTGTCCATGGGATCCTCATCGCCGTCAATCTTTCCCGCCGGAAGTTCCAGCACCTCCCGCTCCAACGCCTTTCGAAACTGCCGCACCATGAGAATTCTGCCGTCTTCTTTTACCGCCAGAATCACCGCCCCACCGTTGTGCTCCAGAATATCCCGATAGGAGGTCTTTCCGCCCACTACCGTCACTTTATCTTTGCGAATTCGAAAAATCGGACCGTCATACACCACTTCCGATTGCAATGTTTTTTCCGGAAAAGCCATAAAACACTCCCTATATATATTAATCTCTTTACAAATAAGTTTTATCGTTTATTTAAATATTCTATCACTTTTTTATTCCGGAATAAAGCGTAAAACAAAAAAGTGGCGGCATTGCTGCCGCCGATACCCAGATGCACTCGCATCTTAAAATAATAGAAGTGAAAACAATAGAGACGTTACGTCATTCGCCAGTAATTTCGTATCGCCCTATCTGACAGCCCCATCATATCATAAAAAAAATTCCCCTTCAGTACACTTTTTACGGAATCAACCGCAGGTTTTCCGCCAGCATATAGATAAAACGCTGCTTCCATTTCTTCCAGGTATTTTCGTGGGCAGAACATGGATACCCGGTCCTTCGGGTCTGAATATTCTCGATGATCCCCTCCCTGTAAATCTCCGGAATCTCCATCAATGCCCGATGGATGCAGTCCAGTTTAAACATCGCCTCTGCCGCCACCGGACTTTCCTGCATTGCCGTATTTCCGTAGGTGAGCACATCCTCCGCCAGCATCTCCCGGCGAAATTCCATTCCGGCAATCTCTTGGAGCCGATTCATATCCTTTACCACCCATAGACACTGATAATACACTTCGCTGGGAAGAACTCGCTTCCGATCCTTCTGAATCTGATATTCCTTCATAACAAAACACCATCCTTTCGGCTCCATTGTATCGCCAAAGGATGGTGCTGTACATTCACTTGAAAAAGAAAGGACTGAAACCCTCAAAAAAAGTACTTTTTCCCGGGATTCTTAAACTTCTCATTCAGAAACTCGCCCTTCTTCCGCTTCCTCCAACAGCGTCGCTTTCAGGTTGGCTTCCGATTCCGCCAGTTCCTGAATGATGTTGTTGATTTCAATCAGCCGTTCCGGACTGATGTTCTTTCCGGTTTCCACCGCAGCGGTGTTCAGCAAATCTCCAATCGAACTGCTGAGTCCGGAAATCTTGTTCCGGAGGGCATTGATTTCATCCGCATCCAGCTGGAACGTGGATACCGGTTCCATATGAGTTCCTTCCGGCCGGCGTCCCGGAACCAGTTCAAACTCACTGTTCTGCTGTATCACAATCGGATGGATATCCAGATTCTCCCCCAGGTAAGCGGCAAAATCTTCCTTGGATTCCTTCTCGCCATGCACCAAGAATACCACCGGATGGGTAACGAAAGAGCCCACCCAATGCGCCAATCCGTCCCGATCCGCATGACCGGAGAAGCCTTCCAGATTCACGATTTCCGCATTGACCTGAATCTCCTCGCCAAAGAGGTTCACCGATTCCGCACCTTCCACCAATTTCCGGCCAAGGGTGCCTTCCGCCTGGTATCCCACGAACACGATGGAACACTTTGGGTTCCACAGGTTGTGCTTCAGGTGATGGCGAATTCGGCCGGCTTCGCACATGCCGCTGGCAGAAATGATGATCTTCGGTTTCCGATCGCTGTTCAGCGCCTGGGATTCCTCCGTGGACTGGGTAAAATGAAGATTTTTGAATTCCAGCGGATGATCGCCCTTATCCATAAACGCCTTGAAGTCATCGTCGAACACCGCCGTGTTCTTCTTAAAGACTTCCGTCGCCGCATTGGCCATCGGGCTGTCGATGTACACCGGAACGTTCTTCAGCTTTCCGTAAATCTCCGGATTCTCATCGTAAAGCATGTTCAGCTGGTAGATCATCTCCTGAGTTCGTCCTACGGCAAAGGACGGAATTACCACCGTTCCGCCCCGCTCCACCGTGCGGAGAATCACCTTTACCAATTTCTCGATGCTCATGGCGTTCTCCGGATGGAGACGGTTTCCATAGGTGCTCTCCATGATGACATAATCCGCATGGCGAATGATGGTAGGGTCCCGAAGAATCGGCCGGTGATTCACCCCCAGGTCCCCGGAGAAAACGATTTTCGTCTCCGCATCGCCCTCCTGCACCCAGAGCTCCGTTTCCGCCGATCCCAAAATATGGCCCGCATCGTTGAAGCAGACGTGAATGCCCTCACTCACCTCAATGAGCTGATCGTACAGAACCGGATGCACATAGCGAAGGGATTCCTCCGCGTCCGCCACCGTGTACAGCGGCTGAACCAGCGGCTGTCCTTTTCGTTCCGCCTTTTTGTTGGCCCACTCCGCTTCCTTCTCGTGGATATACCCGCTGTCCCGGAGCATGATCGGAAGAAGATCCGCCGTCGCTTTGGTGCAGAAGATGTTTCCGCGAAAACCTCTTTTTACCAGAAGGGGAATCCGCCCGCAGTGATCGATGTGTGCGTGACTCAGCACCAGACAATCGATTTCGGACGGTTCAAAGGGAAACTCCCGGTAGTTCAGGCGATCCTGGGCTTTCCCGCCCTGGAACTGCCCGCAATCCAACAGCACGTTTGCTTTATCCGTAATCAGAAGGTGACAGGATCCTGTAACGCCTTCGGTTGCTCCGCAAAATCTGATTTTCATTTCTCCGCCTCCTTGCAAGGTTGTCTGGAATTATTGTTTATTTTCCTTCGTTCTGAAGATAGCTGATGTACGGCAGGTTTCGGTACTTCTGGTCGTAATCCAGGCCGTAGCCGATGACGAACAGGTCTTCCACCTGGAAGCCGATGTAATCCGCATGGAAATCAGCGGTTCTCCGGGACGGCTTGTCCAGCATGGTGCATACCTTCAGGGTTTTCGGATGGCGCTCGTTCAGCTTCTCCAGCAGGTACTTGAGGGTGGTTCCCGTATCCACGATATCTTCCACCACCAGTACGTTCTTGTTGTACAGGTTCAGTTCCGTATCCATGGAAATCTTCACCACACCGGAGGTGGTGGTGCTGGAACCGTAGCTGCTGGCCTTTACAAAGTCGATGACGGTGTCCAGATCCAGGCACTTCATGAGGTCGCACAGCCACGGAATGGATCCCTTCAATGTGCCGATGACCACCAGCTCTTCGCCCTTGAATTCATTGCTGATTTCTTCACCCAGCTCTTCCGCTCTCTTCCGGATTTCCGCCTCCGTGAAGAGAATTTTTCCGATTACATGATCATTTGTGCTCATCTTCCGATCTCTCCTTGTTTAAAATCGACTCAATGACATCCAGCAGCTCCTCCTGTCCGGTGCGCTTCAGCGCCGACACCGGAATTACTGCATCTTCTTTTTTCATATTCAGCTTCTGCCGAATCTGCCGGATGGATTTCTGCTGCTGGTTCTTGGAAATCTTATCCGCCTTCGTGGCCACAACCACGCCGTCCAGACCGTAGTACCGAAGGTAATCGTACATCTGCACATCCTGCGCCGACGGCTCGTGGCGAATATCCACCAGCTGCACCACCTTCAGAAGACCCGGTCTCTTGCTGAGATACGCCTCCATCATGGCGCCCCACTTCTCCGTTTCGGAACGGGAGAGCTTGGCATACCCGTACCCCGGCAGGTCCACAATCCGGAAATCATCGTTCACCAAATAGAAGTTGATGGTACGCGTCTTTCCCGGACTTCCGCTGACCCTGGCAAGGGCCTTCCGGCCGGTGAGAAGATTCAGCAGGGAGGATTTCCCCACGTTGGACCGGCCCGCAAAGGCAATTTCATAGCGGTTCGCTTCCGGATACTGTGCCGGTTTTACCGCAACCGCTTCCAATTCTGATTTTGTGATTCTCATCCTAGTTCTCTTTCTCGCTTTCCTCCGAAATCAGCACCTCTCGGAACGCCTCCTCTGCTTTCTCCAGCAAGACGAATTCCAATCGGCTGCGCACGGATTTCGGAATTTCTTCGATGTCCGCCGCGTTATCCTTTGGCAGGAGGATTTTGCGAATCCCTTGCCGGTACGCAGCCAGCACCTTCTCCTTGATTCCGCCCACCGGAAGGATATTGCCTTGCAAGGTAATCTCTCCCGTCATGGCGATATCCCGCCGTGCCTTCTTTCCGGACAGCAGGGAGAACAGCGCCGTGCACATGGTCACGCCGGCCGACGGACCGTCCTTCGGGGTGGCACCCTCCGGAATGTGAATCTGAATATCGTTATCCTTAAAAACAGATGCGTCCAGACCGTACTTTTCCGACAGGGACTTGATGTATCCCATGGCGGTCTGCGCGGATTCCTTCATCACATCTCCCAGCTGTCCCGTGAGAATCAGATGACCGCTTCCCGGCATCCGCACGCTTTCAATCTGCAGGGTCACACCGCCCACTGCCGTCCAGGCCATGCCGGTGGTGACGCCGATTCCCGGTTCCAGATTCATCAAATCTTCCCGGAAAATCTTCGCTCCCAGATAATTTTCGAGATTCCTCTTATTTACAGTATACTTGTTTTTCTTTTCCGTTACAATTCGCTTTGCAACTTTTCTGCATACGGATGCAATCTGCCGTTCCAGATTCCGCACGCCGGACTCCCGGGTGTAGTACCGGATGATTTCCCGTATTGCGGATTCCGAGAAGGTGAGCTGGTTCTTCCGGATCGCATAGGACTTCAGAACCTTTGGAACCAAATAATCCTCAGCAATTCGAACCTTCTCCTCTTCAATATAACTGGAAAGTTCAATCACCTCCATCCGGTCCAGAAGCGGTCTCGGAATGGTCTGTGTGGTGTTGGCCGTGGTGATGAACATCACATTGGACAGATCGAACGGGATTTCCAGATAGTGATCCGTAAAGTCCTTGTTCTGTTCCGGATCCAGCACCTCCAGCAGTGCAGATGCCGGATCACCCCGGAAATCATTTCCCAGCTTATCCACCTCATCCAGCAGGAACAGCGGATTGTTGGTCCCCACCTCGCTGATGCTGTTGATGATTCGTCCGGGAATGGCACCCACGTAAGTGCGACGGTGTCCCCGAATTTCCGCTTCGTCCCGAACGCCGCCTAGGGACATTCGAATGAACTCCCGGTTGGTCGCTCTGGCGATGGAACGGGCGATGGACGTCTTTCCCACGCCCGGCGGCCCTACCAGGCAGAGAATCGGCCCCTGAATGGATTTGGTCAGGTGCATCACCGCCAAATGTTCCAGGATTCTTTCCTTCACCTTCTCCAGTCCGTAATGATCCTCGTTCAGAATCTTTTCTGCTCGTTTGATATTGATGTTGGTCTTGCTGGCCTCGTGCCACGGAAGCTCCAGAATCGTTTCGATATAGGTCCGGCTCACGTTGGCATCCGGACTCATGGCCGGCATTTTGGCAAAACGCTGGATTTCCTTTCGGATCTTCGCATCCGTCTTTTCTTCCAACTGCAGCTCATCCAGCTTCTTCAGCCACTGAGTCGCATCGTCATCCTCGCCGGTTTCCCGTCCCAGTTCGTCCTGCATTACCTTAATCTGTTCCCGAAGGTAATACTCCTGCTGGCTTCGATCCATATTCTTCATGACCTTGGTTTGAATCTTCTGAGACAACATCGCGATTCTCGTTTCGCCATTCAGAAGTTCAATCAGCTGTTCCAGCCGGCCGGGAATGTAATCGATTTCCAGCAGTGCTTGTTTTTCATCAAAGGAAACATCCAGATCCTCAGCGATGATGTTGGTGAGCACCGCCGGATCCTCCACGTCCTCTACCATGGCGCGGGCTTCCGCCGTACTTCCGGGATGAAGGACTTTGGCATACTGAATGAAGGCTTCTTTTACCGCCCGTACGTATGCTTCCAATTCCTCCTCATCATCTGCCGGCAAATCCTCCGCTTGCACGTAATCGCAGAACAGCGCACCGTTCTCCTCGTAAATATTCTCCAATCGGATCCGTTGACCGCATTCCGCCAGCACCCGAACGTAATCCGTGCGGCGAACAATCTGCTTAATTCGAATCAGCACACCGGTAAGGTAGCAATCCTCTCCGGACGGATCGTTTACTTCCGGGTTTCGCTGGGCGGACACCGCCACCAGACGCTCCCGGTTCATTGCAATTTCAATGGATTTCAGCGACTTATCCCGACCCACATCAAATCCTACCAAAGTATCCGGGAAAAAAGCCTTTCCCCGAAGTGCAATGTAAGGAATGTGCGTTCTATTTTCTCTCTCCATCTGCGCCTCCCTTTATCTATACAGAACAGGCGGCAAGAAATAACCCTGCCGCCTGATGTTTTCTTATTTCGCACCGTCTTCAGCGCTATTTTGTCTCTAATACCGGTTCCGCACCGTTCTCCACGGTATCCTTCGTGATAATGCACTTGGTCACATCATCCCGAGAAGGCAATTCGAACATGATGTCCGTCATCATCTTCTCGAAGATTCCCCGCAGACCTCTGGCTCCCGTATGCAGCTGAATGGCCTTGTTGGCAATGGCATTCACCGCATCGTCCTCGATTTCCAGCTCTACGCCGTCCATACGGAACAGCTCCTGATACTGGCGAATCAAGGAATTCTTCGGCTCCCGCATAATTCGAACCAATGCCTCTTCCGTCAGTTCCCGAAGGGATACGATCATCGGAAGACGACCGATCAGCTCCGGAATCAGTCCGAAACGGAGCAAGTCTTCCGGTTCCACCTTCAGCAGAATCTCATGGTCCTCCGTCAGGTCCACCCGATCCTCATCGGAATTGAAGCCGATGACCTTATTGCCCAACCGACGTTTGATGATGGTGGACAATCCGGTAAAAGCACCTCCGCAGATAAACAGCACATCCTTCGTATCGAAATGGATGAACTCCTGCAGCGGATGCTTCCGGCCGCCTTGCGGCGGAACGTTGGCAACGGTTCCTTCGATGATTTTCAGCAATGCCTGCTGAACGCCTTCTCCGCTAACGTCACGGGTGATGGACATGTTCTCGGATTTCCGGGCAATCTTGTCGATTTCATCCACGTAGATGATGCCCTTCTGTGCCCGTTCCAGGTCGCCGTCTGCCGCCTGGTACAGTCTCAGCAGAATGTTCTCTACGTCTTCGCCCACATATCCGGCTTCCGTCAATGCAGTGGCATCCACAATGGCAAACGGAACATCCAGAATTTTTGCCAGAGTCTGTGCCAGAAGCGTTTTACCGCTTCCCGTCGGTCCCAGCATCAGAATGTTGCTCTTCTGGATTTCCACGTTGTTCTTCTCATCGCCGGCATTCTCCTCCAAATGGCGGATTCTTTTGTAGTGATTGTACACCGCAACGGCCAGATTTTTCTTCGCCTCATCCTGTTCGATGACGTAGTCGCTCAGGAAATCCGCAATATCCTTTGGCTTCGGAAGTTCCTCCATGTGCTTCGGTTCCACGAACTCTTTCTCATCCAGAAGGGATTCGCACAGCTCGATGCACTCGTTGCAGATTGCTACATCCGGTCCCACGATAATTTTCTTGACTTGCGAGCTGGTCTTCCCGCAAAAGGAGCAGACCAGCTCATTGTTTTCGTTCTTTTTACTCACAGATTCTCCTCTATTACTTCTTCAATACCCGATCGATCAGTCCGTATTCCACCGCTTCATCTGCGTACATGAAATTATCTCTATCGGTATCCCGCTCGATAATGGAAAGATCTTTTCCCGTATTTTCAGCAAGAATATGGTTCAGACGTTCCTTGGTTTTCATCATCCAATCGGCCTGAATCTTAATATCGGAAGCTTGGCCCTGTGCGCCCCCCAGCGGCTGATGAATCATAATCTCCGCATTGGGCAGAGCATATCGTTTCCCTTTGGTTCCCGCCGAAAGCAGAACGGCCCCCATGCTGGCAGCCAGGCCCACACAGATGGTGGAAATATCCGGTTTTACGTAATTCATGGTATCCAGAATCGCCAAGCCGGCCGTCACCATTCCGCCCGGAGAGTTGATGTAGATATTAATATCCTTTTCCGGGTCTTCCGCTTCCAGGAACAAGAGCTGCGCCACCACAATGCTGGCCAGGTGCTCGTCCACCTGCTGGTCGATGAAAATGATTCGATCCTTCAGCAGTCTGGAATAAATATCGTAACTGCGCTCGCCGTTTCCGGTCTGTTCAACAACTACTGGAATTGTATTCATAGATTATTCTTCTTCCTTTGCCTTAGCAGCAACAAAATTTGCCTTCTCGAACATCATGTCGATGGCCTTCTTCATCTTAACATCCTCTTCGAAGTAGTGCAGGTCGTTTCCGATCATCTTCTTCACATCTTCTACAGACTGTCCGTACTGAGCAGCGAAATCTGCCATTTCCTTATCGATGTCCTCTTCGGTTGCTTCGATATTCTCCTGACGGATTACGGCCTTCAGCAGGATTCTGGATGCAACTCTCTTCTCTGCGTCCATACGAGCCTGGTCTCTCATTGCAGCCATATCCATTCCGGTGAACTTCTGATACTGCTCCAGAGACAGTCCCTGGTATGCCAGCTGCTGCTTCATTCCCTGAATCATGGTGTCGATTTCGGATTCTACCATGGATGCCGGAGTGTCTACGCTGTTCACGTCGATCAGCTTCTGAACCATGCTGTCCTTCATGATGCTGTCTGCTCTCTCGTCATCCTCTTTCTGCATTCTCTCACGGATGGAGTTCTTATACTCTTCCAGAGTCTCGAACTCGCTGACATCGCTTGCCAGCTCATCGTTAATTTCCGGCAGAACCTCTCTCTTAATCTCGTTAATCTTGCATTCAAAGAGCGCTTCCTTGCCTGCCAGATCCTCTGCCTGATAACCTTCCGGGAAAGTAACGTGAACGTCTACTTCCTCACCGGCTTCTTTTCCAACCAGCTGATCTTCAAAACCCGGGATGAACTGTCCGGAACCCAGCTTCAGGTCGAAGTTCTCTGCCTTGCCGCCGTCAAAGTGAACGCCGTCTACGGAACCGTCAAAGTCCAGAACAACGGTATCTCCCTCTTCCGTCTTGCGGTCGGTTACGGTTTCCATGCTGGAATGAGCCTTCTGAACTCTCTCCAGTTCTTTCTGGATATCCTCATCGGTTACTTCGTGCTCGATCTTCTCTACTTCCAGACCGAAGTAATCCTTTGCTTCAACTTCCGGGAAGCAAGCAACGGTTGCGGTGATTTCAACATCTTCGCCCTTCTTCAGCTCGCCCAGGTTCAGTTTCGGCTGATCGATAACTTCCAGCTCCAACTCGTTCAGAGCTGCCGGATAACCGCTCTGCAGCAGGTCGTTCAGCGCTTCATCGTAGAAGATATCTTCGCCATAGGTGTTCTCGATCATCTTTCTCGGAGCCTTTCCCTTACGGAAGCCCTTGATTTCGAAGCGATCCTTGTTGTTCTTATAAGCATTCACTACAGCATTTTCGAACTCTTCACCGGTAAAAACCATAGTAAACTTTGCATCGTTGCCTTCTTTTGCGATAAAAGTAGTTTTCATTAATATTCCTCCTGAAAAACGAACTTAATTTGTTTTATTTTTCCGGCTCGTCGTCCGGTAAAAATCCTCTTTGCAGCTTCGAGATGTTTTCCGGCTCCAGAGAATATTTCTCTGCCAGAGATTCTGCAATGTCCCGGAAATCTTCCGAATTTCCGTAGTACCATTCCAGCTCCATCTCCAATACGTCCTTGTCTCCGTTCAATCCGTGAATCACGCCCTCGTCGAAGGAAAGCGCACTGATGGAATTGCCGGTGTCCACCTTAATCAGCTTCCGGGTGAAATCCATTTCCACCTTCTTGTGAAGCTCCTTATGACCGGCTGCCTTCAGCAACACATCATACGCATCACTGGACTCAAATGCTTCAATGTTCGGATGCTCTGCGAAACGCTCATCCGTTATGACTAGATTAAATTCTTCTCTGGAATGACGTCCATTCTCCACGTGATTATCCCACTTAATCGTTGCTGTAATCCGATCGTTCTCATATCGAATTCGATACGCAATTCCGGATTGTCTCAAATCCATGTCGTCCGTATCAAAATACACGGCATGCATCCGAATCTTCTCCAAGGAATCCCGGTCTACATATTCATCCAGCATGGGATCGTCGATAATCTCCTGAATCAAAGATGCATCATCCAGACGATACTTGTATTCTGTTTCCATATTATCTCCCACTGGCCGCATCGCGGCAAAATATCAACAATATCAAGTAATTCTACATAAAAAAGCCATTATTGTCAATGGATAGGGCTCAATCTTGCACACATCCATTCCATAAAATGACTTTTTTGGGGATAATCCCCCTTATTCTTCCATTTTTTTCAGTTTTATCCTGGAATTTTTTCCCTCTGTCAGCCGATCCGTCATCCGGATAAAGTTATCCGACAGGTCACTGGCATAGAACCGGTCCTCCTCGGTCCGCTGCTCGGCAAACTGATCCCGAGCCGCCAGCACCTCCTCCACCTCATCGATGACCGCTTCGGAAGAGCTGATCAGATTCATGTTGGGGTAGATTCGCTTCAGATTATCCGCAATCATCGGATAATGGGTGCATCCCAGAATCAGATGATTAAATCCGTTTTCCCGAACGAAATCGTCCATGTAGTAGCGGATGGTCAAATCCATAATTTCGTTGTCGATGATGCCTTCTTCAATCAGCGGCACGAACGCCGGGCAAGCCAGGCTGCTGGTCCGAATGGACGGATCCAGGTTGTGCAGCAGCCGCGCATAGACATCACTCTGAATGGTCGCTTTGGTAGCGATGATTCCCACATTCGGACAGTGGCTCTGCACCACCTTCCGAACCGTCGGTTCGATGACGCCGATAATCGGCAGTTCCGGGTGCTGCTGCCGCAAATCATCCAACGCCAGGGAAGTCACGGTGTTGCAGGCAATCACCACCATTTTCACATCCTTGCTCACCAGATAGTCCACAATCTGGGAAGCGAACTTTCGAATTGTCTCCGGGGACTTGGATCCGTAAGGGGTTCTCGCCGTGTCCCCATAATATATCACCCGTTCTTTCGGCAGCCGGCTCTGCAGTGCAGATACGCTGGTAAGGCCGCCCAGTCCGGAGTCAAAAAAACCAATCGGTCTGTTATCCATTTATTTCTTATTTTCCTCCGATAAAAGTAAAAAGCGATATTCCGCAGAATATCGCTTTTCTTGGTGCGGATGGTGGGACTCGAACCCACATGATTTGTGGTCACACGGACCTGAACCGTGCGCGTCTGCCAATTCCGCCACATCCGCAGATTTATTTTTCTGAGTTGTTTCTTTCACAACTCACAATAGTTATTATACACACTTTAGGGTGGCTTGTAAACCCCTTTTTTAAAAAAGTTTTTTGCGCCGCTTTGAAACGGCGCAAAAGCCTTATTTCATTACTGCATCATCAGACGATCGAATTCCTCAACCGCTGCGCCGAACTCCTCTTCACTCTCGATTTCAACCAAATCGAACGTGTCGTCACCGTTGTCCTTATATCCGTAAATATATACATCATCGGTGCCATCATCCGGCTCCAGTGCAATGTATTCCTTTCCGTTCAGATCGAATACACCTGTAATGTAGCACTCCACTACTGTACCGTCATCAAATTCCAGTGTGATGAAATCATCTTCAGTTTCTTCTTCCAGCAGCTCTTTGTTCTGATCTTCCGCCATTTCGCTACTCTCCTTACCTTCAACATAAATGTAATTTCCCGATCCACCTTCCTTCCGGAGAGATAAATCGTAATTCAAAATATACCATGAATATCTTTAAATAGCAAGTTATTGCTGAAAGAATTCCAAAACACTTTCTGCCGCCTGGGAATTCATCCCTTCCGTTTCCATCAATTCTTCGTAGGAAGCCTTTCGAATCGCATCGATGCTGCGGAATTTCTCCATCAGTGCCTTCCGCCGCTTCGGCCCGATTTTCGGAATTTCTTCCAGCACGGAGTGTGTCATCTTCTTTCCTCGCGTACCTCGATGGAAGGTAATGGCGAAACGGTGCACTTCTTCCTGAATGTTTCCCGCATAGCTGAACAGCAGAGGTTCCGACTTCAAATCGATTTCACTTCCGTCGGTGAACACGACCGCGCGGGTTCGATGGGCATCGTCTTTTGCCAAGCCCACCACCGGAATCGTTAACCGGAACGCATCCATCACTGCTTTTACCGCATGCACCTGTCCCAGTCCTCCATCGATGAACATGATATCCGGATACCGGCTGAAACCCGGATCCCCTTCTCGGGCCCGCTTTAGCCTCCGGTACATCACTTCCTGCAGACTGCCGTAGTCGTCGCCCTCGGCAGTTCGAATCCGGAACTTTCGGTAATCGTTCCGCACCGGTCGGCTGCCCTCGTACACCACCATGGCGCCCACCGTATCCAGGCCGTTCATATTGGAGATATCGTAGGCTTCCACCCGATACTCCTCTTCATCGTCCTCCTCCAGCAGCCGGGGAATCGTCCCATCGATTTCCGCCGCTCGGCGAATCAGCTCCGAAATCTTCTGCCGCAGATTTTTCTTTCGTTCCTCGTCTCGATTGGCTCTCTCGTCCAGGGAACGGGCCAGCTCCACCGAGTCCGCCAGGGTCATGTCCAGGATGGCCTTTTTCTCCCCTCGCTCCGGTATGTACAGCCGGGTTTTGTGGGGCACATCCGTTCCCGCTTTCGCGTTCATCTCATCGATGTGGTTCAAAAGTTCGGAAATCAGGTCCTCTTCTTCCGGATGCACCGGCACAATCACCTCTTTGGGAATCCGGGATGTAGACAGGTAATACTGCTTCAGAAAAGCGCTGAGCAGCTCCTCCCGGGTGGATTCCGTCTCGTCGTTCATATAGATGATTTCCCGGCCGATCATCTTGCCTTCCCGCACCCGGTACTGCGCCACAATCTGATTGCGGTGGGTCCGAATCGGAATCAGGATATCGATATCGTGTTCCCGCACCATGGTGGCCCGCTGCTTCTCGCTGAGGGACCGCAGCGCCCGAATGTAGTCCCGGTATTTCGCCGCCTCCTCATACTTCAAAGCATCCGACGCTTCCATCATCTTTCTTTCCAGCTTCCGGATGACCCCCGCATCCCTTCCGCCCAGAATGCCCAGAATGTCCCGGATCATCTCCAGGTATTCCTCCCGGTCCGCTTTTCCCACGCAGATGCCCTTGCACTTTCCGATAAAATAATTCAGGCAGGGGCGGGTGTTTTCCGGAAAATGCAGGGTACTGCATTTCTTCAGGGGGTACATTTCATCAATCATTTTCAGAATTCGCCACACAGCGGTGCTATCGGAATAGGGCCCAAAATACCGATTCTCATCCCGCTTGACCTCCCGAGTGCGGATTACCCGGGGGAACTCTTCGCTCATGGTCACTTCGATGTAGGGATAGGTCTTATCATCCTTCAGGAGGATGTTGTACTTCGGCATGTATTTCTTGATCAGGTTGCATTCCAGAATCAGCGCTTCCATCTCCGTGCCGCAGGTGATATAGTCGAATTCCGCAATGTTGGACACCATGGACCGAACCTTCGGACTGTGCTGAGAAGAATTCCGGAAGTATTGCCGAACCCGGTTTCGCAGATTTACGGCTTTTCCCACATAGATTACCGTCCCCAGGCGATCCTTGTGCATATAGACGCCCGGACAGGTGGGGAGTTTTTTCAATTCTTCGTTGATGTCAAACATCTCTTTTCCCTCCTGCACACTCCCTCGGTTCTCTACCGATAGGTCCAGTTTCTTCTTTTCCGATCCTCTTCAATTTCGTATTCTCGCAGGGCAATTTCCCGGATTTTCTGCTTTCGCCGGCGTTCTGCCAGCAACCGTTTCCGTCTCCGAATTCGCCGAATGCGGAGCACGAAGTACAGCAGGCACAGCAGCACCGCAGCAATCAAAATCGTCAGCCCGTTGGAAATATACAGATAGGACGGAAACCATCCGGTTTTCACGTCTTCTTTTACCACCAGATCCACGGTGCCGGTCAGTTCATCCGCAACGTAGACCTGAAGTTCTCCCGCCTTCGTTCCGGCTTTTACCGGCGCTTCCAGCTTGTCGTAGATGATGGTCTGGGTGCGAATCAGGCTGTCGCTCCCTTCCTTTGGGACGTAGGCGTACGCTTTGCTTTTCGTATATACCGGAACCCGGGTACTTGCGCCGTGGCGAATTTTGATTTTACCCACCTTGGCCCCGGCCTTCCGAACCGCATGGCGAGCGACCTTCCCATAGCTGTAATCCAGAAGCTGTTTCTGTTGCGCATCCTTTTCTTTAGCAGCGGTTCCAAAAATCACGGAAATCAGCTTCATGCCGTCCTGCTCCGCGTACGCAAAAGAATTCACCGAATGCTTTGATGTGCCGCTCTCCACCGCTTTGGTCGCCACCAAACCGGAGTACCGGAAGGTATCGGAATGGCGCAGGGTTTTCGATGCGGTCTTGCCCACCGCCGTCGTGGTGCAGGCCTCCGTCGTAAGGTATTTCTCAATCAGGGAATACTTAAACGCCGCCTGAACCAGATATCCCATATCCTCCGTGGTGGTATACTGAAGGGTGTCATATTTGCCGGTCACCGTGGTGTAGTGGGTGTTCTCCAGCTCCAGCTCCTGCGCTTTGGTATTCATCGCTTCCACGAACGCCGGCACGTTCTCGGCAGAGTACACCGCCAGAGCCACGGCCGCCTCATCGGAATCCGCTACCAGCATAGCCGCCAGAAGATCTCGGACGGTAATTTGGTCGCCCTTCTTGAAGAGCTTCCCCTTCGATGCCACATCCCGGGTAACGGTAATCCGATTCCGAAGCTCTGCTCGGTCGTGCATGCGATCCAGCACCACCATGGCCGCCATGATTTTGGTAAAACCGCCCGGCGACAGCTTTCGGTCCGTATGCAGCCGATACACAGTCTGCCCCGTAGATGCGGACACCACAAAAGCAGAATCCGCCCCGATCTCCGGCTTAGATTCCGCAAACGTTTCATCTAAAAAGAGGGTGGTCACCCCAATCAACACCATCAGTGCCGACAAAATGACCACCATCACGCTCTTTCCGATATTATTCGATTTTTGAGTCCGGGTGTTTGCCCTATTTGTTCTCATCTTCGAATTCTTTCATGTATGCAATCAGTGCATCCACGCCTTCTTCCGGCATCGCATTATAGATGCTGGCTCTCATACCACCGGTTGTTCTGTGTCCGGCCAGGTTGAGCATGCCGCGCTCTCTTGCGCCGGCGACGAACTTCTTGTCCAGTTCCGGATCTCCGGTTACGAAGGTAACGTTCATCAGTGAACGGTCTTCCTTTGCAACGGTCGGTGTGAACATTTCGCTGTGATCCAGGTAATCATACAGCTTACCTGCCTTGCGAACGTCTCTCTCATGCATTTCCTTAACTCCGCCGATACTCTTCAGATACTTGAATACTTCGCCGGCCATGTAGATTGAATAGCAAGGAGGGGTATTGTACATAGAACCCTTCTTTGCATGAATTGCATAGTCCAAATAAATCGGAGTGTTCTCCGGTGCATGTCCTACCAGATCCTTCCGAACGATAACGATTGTTACACCTGCCGGAGCAACGTTTTTCTGTGCGCCTGCATAAATCAGACCGAACTTGGTAACGTCGATTTCTTCGGACAGAACGCAGGAAGACATATCTGCTACCAGCAGATGATCTCCTACATCCGGAACTTCGTTGTAGTGTGTTCCGTAAATGGTGTTGTTATAGCATACGTATACGTAATCTACATCTTCACGGATATCTTCCTTCTTGAACTTCGGAATGTAAGAGAAGTTCTTGTCTGCCGAACTTGCCAGTGCACGAATATCACCGAACTTCTGAGCTTCTTCATATGCTTTCTTCGCCCAGTTACCGGTAATGATATAGTCTGCCTTCTTGGAATTGGTCAGCAGGTTAATCGGAACCATGGAGAACTGCAGTGTACCGCCGCCCTGCAGGAACAGTACATAGTAGTCATCCGGAATGTTCATCAAATCTCTCAGATTCTGCTCCGCATCATCGATAATCTTCTGGAATTCCGCAGATCTGTGGCTCATCTCCATTACGGATTCGCCGGTTCCTTCATAGTTCAGCATCTCAGCAGCTGCCTTCTTCAGTACCTCTTCAGGAAGGGTAGACGGACCTGCAGAGAAATTAATTGCACGATAGCCCATTGGTATTTACCTCCAGTTAATTAAATATAGATTCATGTACAAGAATTATAACTCTTTCGCAATTGAAAGTAAAGTTCAATAATGATATACTAGCATGTAATGAGAGAGTTTTCTCATTAAATATCATAGAACACAATAATGGTTGTATCACAGGAGGTAACACAATGGCGAAGTACTCAATTGGTACTCTGAACAACATCTCTAAGGTAGGTCTGGATCGTCTTACCGATCAGTACGCACTCACTGAGGACATTAACGAAGCAAACGGAATCGTAGTCCGCAGCTACAAGATGCACGAAATGGATTTCTCCGACAATCTGCTGGCAATCGGTCGTGCCGGCGCCGGCGTTAACAACATTCCGCTGGATCGCTGTGCCGATGAAGGCATCGTTGTATTCAACACACCGGGCGCAAATTCCAACGCAGTTAAAGAGCTGGTAATCGCCGGTCTGATTATGGGTTCCAGAAACATGTACGAAGGAATCAGCTGGGCAAACACCCTGGAAGGTGATGTTTCCGGCCAGGTTGAGAAGGGCAAGAAGCAGTTCGCCGGAACCGAAATCGAAGGCAAGACTCTTGGTATCATCGGTCTGGGCGCCATCGGTGCAAAAGTTGCCAATGCAGCACACGCACTGGGCATGAACATTGTCGGCAACTCCGTAGTCGTTCACCCATTCCTGACCGCACCATGCAAAATGTATGATGACGTTGCAGAGATGGTAAAAGTATGTGACTATGTTTCCATCCACGTTCCGTCCCTGCCGGCAACAAAGGGCATGATTAACAAAGATCTGATTGCAAACATGAAGGACGGTGCCATCGTTCTGAACTACGCAAGACCGGACCTGGTTGTAGAAGAAGATATCATTGCCGCTCTGGAATCCGGCAAGCTGAGAAAGTACATGACCGACCTGGCAGACGAGAACCTGATCAACAAGCCGGGCATCGTATCCACTCCGCACCTGGGCGCATCCACCAAGGAAGCAGAAGACAACTGCGCATCCATGGCAGTAGATGAACTGATGGATTACATCGAAAACGGCAACATCAGAAACTCCGTAAACTTCCCGCCGGTATCCCTGGATGCAGAAGCCGGAACCACTCGCGTTGGTATCCTGTACAAGGGCGAAGTTGACGTAACCGCACTGCTGAACGAAGCAGTTGGCGCAGACAAGGTTGTCAAGGTTGAAATCGGCAAGAGCCGCACCGAATACGGATACGCTCTGGCACTGGTTAAAGAAGACGCTTGCAAGGATTGCCTGGCAGGCATCAAGGCAGATGGCGTAATCAAGGTTCGCGTTCTGTAATTAACCACTTTAATAATTCAAGTAGAGAAAAAGGGCTGCTCCGCTGTTGCGAAGCAGCCTTTTTGTGTAGGCGGACCGGGAACCGGACGCCTGCAGGCTAGCAGCCGCCACGGTTTGCGTACGACTCCCCGGAAACCCTTTGAATTCCGTTTTGATACGCAAACCGTGCGCCGGGCACTTTGAAAATTCCGGCCCGGCTGGCACCACGGTTTGCGTACGACTCCTCGGAAACCCTTTGATTTCGGTTTTGATGCGCAAACCGAGCGCTGGGATTTTTGAAAAAACAAGTCCGGTCGCCGCCACGGTTTGCGTACGACTCCCCGGAAACCCAATAAATTCGGTTTCCAAGCGCGAACTTCGGGCCTGGAGAAAGGGGCAAGCCGCCCCAGTCACCGCCACAGTTCGCGCTCTTCTCCCCGCAAAGCCATTATTTTCGGTTTCCGGGCGCGAACTTCGGGCCTAGATTTTTGAAAAATCATGTCCGGTCGCCGTCAGAGTTCGCGCTCGCCTCCCCACAAAGCCATTAATTTCGGTTTCCGGGCGCGAACCTCGGGCCGGGATTTTTGAAAAATCAAGTCCGGTTGCCGTCACAGTTCGCGCTCGATTCCCCGCAAAGCCATTGTTTTCGGTTTCCAAGCGCGAACCTCGGGCCGGAAGAAAGGAACAATGCGGCCCGGTCGCCGTCACAGTTCGCGCTCGATTCCCCGCAAGCCCATTGTTTTCGGTTTCCGTGCGCGAACCTCGGGCCTGGATTTTTGGAAAAGCCAGCCCGGCGGACACCAGAGTTCGCGCTCGATTCCCCGCAAACCCAATAAATTCGGTTTCCGGGCGCGAACTTCAGGGCGGAAAAAATGGGAAAGCCGGCCCGACCGCCGAGATAATGCAACACGTTCCTTCGGTTCTTCACAAATATTTGCGAAGAACTCTCTTTTTGACAAAAAAGTAACTCGCCGCGGCAGGGGCATGCCACGGCGAGTTCCCATTTTTTTCGTCAGGATTTATCAAGAAAACTATCTATCAGAGTTTTTCTCTTGATTTGCCAGGAGATCGCGAATTTCCGCGATTCTCTACACAATCAGTTCAATTGCACTCTGAAGGGTGTGAATCTCCACATGATCTGCGCCCTCCTCATATTCTCCGTCCAACGTCCAGTGAGTACCCGGCTCAATGTCCACCTCGATGTCTCGTGCACTGAAGAATTGGATGTTCGGTGCATCCAACGAGCCGTCCAGCAGCGCCCGCACCATTTCATTCAATTCGATGAGCGACGCCGGTGATTCAATCAGAAGCACCTCCATCATTCCATCGTTCATATCCACATCGAAAGTATCCAGTTTCAGCAGACCTCCCACTGAAGTAGAGTTACAAATCGCCCCGAATATATAATCCCCCTCGTGAATCTCCTCATTTGGCGTTCCATGATCCGTAACGATTTTTGCGTGGATTTTCTTGATGTTCACGATATCCCGAATGCCCTGAAGCACGTAAGCCGTATGGCCCATGATGTTCTTCAGGTTCTGGGGAACGCTGTATGACGTGCTGGTGAATGCCCCAAAAGAAGCCACGTAAGAAAAGTATCTTCCGTTAAAAGAACCCACATCGAAGGTCTGAGGTTTTCCGGTGAGAACCACTTCTGCCGCGTCCATGATGCTCTTCGGCAGACCCACGCTGGATGCGAAGTCATTGGTACTTCCCGATGGAATGTATCCGATTCGCACCGGGGTTTCCGCCGTAATCACTCCGTCAATCACTTCATTCAAGGTACCGTCTCCGCCGGAAACTACGATGGTCTCCACCTCCGACGCATACTGAATGGCAAACTCTCTCGCATCCCCGCTTGCCTGGGTCATCAGCACCGAAGTATAAAAACCGGCATCAGAATACATCTGTAACATTCCCGCTAAATACCGGAATGCCTGCATAGTTCCGGATTTCGGATTCATAATAAACAGAATCCGATCCCGCTTCTTCTCTAAATCACTCATCTAAGAATCCCCTGTCTCTTCTTTCAATATTTTGTTTCATCTCCGTGTAAAGCTCATCCGCTTTCGCATCGATGATCTGTTTTCTTCGAATCTCCTGCTGTTTCTTTTCGATTTCCTTTTCGAAACCGTCCACATACCGCTTGCTCATTTTCACCGCAACGGAATCCAGTTCCGGGTAAAGCAAATCATCCGGCCGCACGAAAAAGTTCTCATAGCTCTGACTGGATCCTTTGAGCTGTGCCTTCAGATATCCTCTCATCTTCGTCAGCGTCAGCCGATCCCGTTTCATCACTTCATCCCAGGCTTTGTTGAACATCATTCCGATGCAAAGCACCCAGGAAATCAGATAAAACCACAGCATCAACGCCACGATGTTGGCGAAGGTTCCGTACAGGATGTTGTAGTGGGCAATCTTATCGCTGTAGACAGAATATACCGCTGTCACAATCATGATGCCGATCCAGGCAAACAGCGCGCCGGGAAGCAGACAGCGAATCGGAACTTTAATTCGCGGAAGCAAATAATAATTCATGAGAATCATCAAGAAGAAAAGTCCCGCCGCAATTGGCAAACGCAATGCCACCAAATATTCGGTAAACCGGCTGTGGCGGAAGATCGTTTGAATAATATTCTCACCGTATACGTAGATTGCCAGCGAAAAGGCGATGGCCGCAATCGAAATAATCGCCGTCGGAATCGCTTTCATTCGCTCCGTCCAGAATTCAAACCGGTAGGTACCGTTGGTCAGCACATGACTCTCCAGCCGCCCCAGCGAAAACTCCAGGCTGGATGCAGACCAGAGGGCGACAATCACCATGACCGTATTGGTGAACTGCACCGACGTGGCACTGAACAAATCCATCACCAGGCTGTTCACATTGGAGCTCACATGGGTCTCCAGCCACACCTTAATGAAATCCAGCGATACGTCGAACAGACCCAGCACCTGGGACAACACGATCAGCGTCGGCATACTCGCCATGAAAAAGAAGTATGCAATCTGCGCCGCAAATCCGGTGTAATACGGGTCATCGAACTGCCGCCATACATGGAATGTGATATTCAAAAGATTCTTTTTGGTTAATCTCTCTTTAGCATGAACATTTTTCACGAATCATATCCTCAAGTTTCTCCAGCGCTCGAGCTCGATGGCTGATCCGGTTTTTCTCTTCCGGTGCCATTTCCGCAAAAGAACGATTCTCTCCTTCCGGGAGGAATAACGGGTCGTACCCGAATCCCTCCGTTCCGTGAATCTCTGTCAGAATCGTCCCTCTGCATTCCCCCCGAGCCACCAGCTTTCTCCCATCCGGGAAAAGCATGGTGATAACGGACACGAAAGCCGCTCCCCGTTTCTCCTCCGGAACACCTTCCAGTTCCTTCAGAAGCTTTCGATTGTTGTCTTCGAAAGTGCAGTTCTCCCCCGCAAAACGGGCGGAATAAACTCCGGGAGCACCCTCCAGCGCATCCACTTCCAACCCGCTGTCATCCGCAATGGTGATAGTATGGGCCTCATCCAGGATTGCCTGTGCCTTGAGAAGAGAGTTTTCTTCGAAAGTCGTTCCGGTCTCTTCCACCTCAAACTCCGGAATTCCCGCATCGTCCCGGGAAATGGTTTCCATGCCGAACTTTTCCAGGATTGCCTGAATCTCTTTCAATTTTCCTTTGTTTCTGGATGCCAGAATTACTTTTTCCATAATCTTCCCTCCTATTACGATACCTGAACTATTCCTCCAGTCCCAGCTCCTGCTCGGCCACCTTCAGCATAATCGCGCATTCGATTCTTTTACGGTGGAGTTCACACCCCAGTTCATATACTTTATCGATATCCCCGTTGGAATGATAGTTGTTGGCCGAACATCCGCCGGCACAGTACCGCTTCGCAAAGCAGTCCCGACATTTATCCCGGGTATATACGTTATTTCCCTTCAGAAACATTTCAACGATTTCCGGATGGGTGACACCTTCGTATACGTTGCCCATGAGCATCTCGTCGTTGCCTACGAACTGGTGGCACGGATACAGGTCGCCCGTCGGCGTTACCGCCTGATATTCCGTTCCTACTCCGCAGCCAGCCACTCTCTTGTAGATGCACGGACCGCCGGTGAGGTCGATGGTGTAATGGTAGAAGTTGAAGCCTTCCCCCTTCTTTTTCCGCTCCAGCATGCCTTCTGCCAGCTCTTCGTACTGCTCGCAGAGGAACGGCACATCCTCTTCGTGGAGCGCGTAGTCCACGTCCGGAGCGCTGACGACCGGCTCGATGCTGGTTTCCTTGAAGCCCATGTCCGCCATGTGAAGCACGTCCTTCGCAAAATCCTTGTTGTAAGCGGTATAAGTTCCCCGCATGTAGTAATTCTGCTGGTTCCGGGCATCCGCCAGGCGCTTGAACTTCTCGATAATTTTATCATAAGTTCCTTCCCCGGATTGTGTATGTCTCATGAAATCATGGACTTCCTTCCGGCCGTCCAGGCTCAGAACCACGTTTCCCATCTCCTTGTTGCAGAAATCGATGACTTCATCATCGATCAGCAATCCGTTTGTGGTGAGGGTAAAATTAAATTTCTTGTCGTATTTCTTTTCCAGCTCGCGACCGTACGCCACCAGCTCTTTACAGACATCCCAGTTCAGCAGCGGTTCTCCGCCAAAAAAATCCACTTCCAGATTCTTCCGGCTTCCGGACTGCTCTACCAGATAATCCAGCGCCTGCTTTCCCACTTCCAGTGGCATGATTCCCGCTTTTCCGCTGTAATCGCCCTTTCCGGCAAAGCAGTAGCGGCAATCCATGTTGCAACCGTGGGCCACGTGCAGGCAAATGGCCTTCAGCACCGATTGCTTTCTCTTAATCTTTGACGCCGCCTCTTCGAAAATATCCTCGGAGAAGAGGGTTCCCTCCTTCTGAAGCTCTTCCAGGTCATCCATCACATCCCGAATGTCCTGCTCCGTCAGATTTTCCGAAGCGTATTTCGGCAGGATTTCCTTGCAGATTTCATCAAAATCCGCATTTTCGTACATGCCGATGATGTCGTACGCCACGTCGTCCACCGAATGAACGGATCCGCTGTTGGCATCGATTACAATGTTGTATCCACCTAATTTGTACTGATGTACCATGTTCTTAATTCACTCCAATTCTATGAGTCTGCAAATAGACGAAAGCGACCTGTCAGGAGACAGACCGCCCTAAATGTCAGCAAAAAGCGCTGCGAACCGCAGCGCTTCACAATTAATTTTCCTTGCACTGTTCGCAATGCTGATTTGCTACGCTGCAAGAAGTCTTACTTGCAGACTGGCAAGAAGTCTGGCATTCGCCACAACCACCGGTAACAGATGATTTCTCTAAGTTTCTTGTGGAAATTGTCTTGATTCTTTTCATTGTCTTTTCCTCCTATAGTTTCATTTCAGAATAACAAAACATCGACGTTTTGTCAAATTTTTTTCATTCCGTCAGGTCCTCCTGAGCGGAATTACTGTCATCTTTTCGTATCTGGTAATGGAACACCGCTTCCGATTTCATGTTCCGGTTCACCACGCGAATCCGGTCAATGACATCGCCTTTTCCGGCGTTCACCGGTATTTCCATCGTCTCGCCGGTGGAGATATCGGTGACTTCTTCATCTCCGTTCTCCGGCGGAAGATCCCACTCCCGGGTCTCCGGATTGTAGGATCGATGAAGGAACCGCACCCGGCCCCGGGTTACATGAATCCGGTAGATGACATCTCCTTCTACGCTCGGGAGCAGGCATTCGCTCTGCTTCAGGCTGAGCGCACCGCGGAGATTCACCGTGCTCTCCACGTTCCGGTAAATCATTCCCCGATACTCTTCTTTCATATTTCGAGCCCGTTCCTGCACCACCAGCACGTTGCATCCGGCATGTCGGATAATATAGGAAGCGGTCATGCCGATAGTATTGCTGTGGTTCACCTTCGTGGATTTCATGATGACGATCATGCTGGCGCCGATTTCCTGAGCACACTCCACGATTCGCTGCCCCGGTTTTCCGATGGCGGTTTTTCGAACGACGGAATATCGCTCCAGATTCTTTGCGATGATTTCCAGCTGGGAATCCAGCTCATCCTGAATCTGTTGGATGGCCTCCTTATCCGTAATCATCATCAGGTTCTCGTGCACCATCATCAGCACGATTTCGAAAGCCTTCGGAGAGAAGGTGGTCTTAATGTGCTCCAGTGCAATCAGGCTCTTTGGCGATCCATCGATTGGAACAAGAATCCTATTCATGTTCTGCCTCCTAATTCTTTCCTATTTCACAAACCCGTTCAGCGCGGTGATGAGTTCCTGCAGAATCATGTACCACAGCAGGTACTCGTTATCCAAGCTGCAGATTACATCGTTTTCGATTAATCCGGTGGATTCAAAGCGAATTCGCGGTGAGGATGCCATCACCGCTTTTCGCTCTCCGTTCAGGGTCAGAATATAATTCATACCGATATTGCCCCGGCGAACCGCCCGGAAGGATTCCAGGCGGAATCGACCGTCGGGGCCATCCAAATAGAACGCATCGTTGTTCGACGACTTATCGTAATATACGGTACCGTACTTTTCTCCGGAGATTCGCACTTCGAATCCATCGGTCCGTTTCTTCTTATCTCCCGTCACCGTTGCCACTTCATTTCCGTCCATATCGTAGATGATAATGGACAGCGGTTCGAACACCACGGAGGTGCGGGCGTAGCAGTTCTCGTCCATATCCCGAACGGTGGTATCCGTACTGTTGTAATGGTACAGCGTGTACATGTCCATGGACTCCGGCATTTCACCGGATCCGGACATCTGAGCTTTCAGCAGTTCGGCCAAATCGTCCAGCAGCACGGCAGTCATCACCTTGTCGCCTGCAAAAGCCGAATACCGCTTCGGCGTAACCGCCAGATTCTCCGTATCCAGAAGCTGATCGAAACGCCACTGCTCCGATTCCGGCACAGCCAGATGATCCGTATCGGTTCCGGATACCAAACAGATTTCCTTTTCGTCGGCGGTTATCAAAATGTAATCCTTGAACAGGGCCGGTCCGAAAACAATGCATTTTTCGTTATTTTCTTTTTTTGACCCCATCCAACAAGTCCCCAGAGGTGTCTCCAAAGATCCCAGGCGCTTGCAGATTTCTTCCAAGGTCCAGCCGGCCGTGTTCTGCACCTTCTTTTCGTACAGGTTTCGATGATTAAAGTCTCCGCCTCCGGTATTCATGTGGATAGCCAGTGCCGCCAGAATGGCAATGCCGCTGTATGTCCACTTTCCTACCGAGAAAAACAGGATGGCCAGCAGGATTACCAGTGCCGTAAATATTCTGATAAGTTTGTCTTTATTCATTCTAACTCCGATATCTTACTTTTCTTCTTCTTCTGCGTGAGCCTGCTTCAGCAGCTCCTCTTTCCTGCTCATGATGTGACTGTACTCTCTCAGTGCCACCATGGCATTGACTGCCTGCTCCATGGTGGAGAAGGCCGGAATTCCGTGATCTCTCAGCTTCATGATTGCTTCACGGCACTCGTTTCCGCCCTGGCACTCCATGATGAACGGTTTGCCCAGCGTCTTGTATTGTTTGTGAATTTCGATGACCGTATCCGTAATCGCTTCCACGTCGGTAACAGCGGTCGGGCATACGGAAATCACGATTCCGTCCACATTTTCATCCCGATATGCGGTACGCAGTGCGCCGCCGTACATCTCGGATGTTGCAGTACCGCTGATGTCTACCGGATTCAGCGGAGAGCCGAAGGACGGCATGTATTTCCGGATGGCGCTGCGCAGGTTCTGAGAGATTTCTTTCAGTTCCTTCAGAGGCATTCCCAGTCGTTCAAAGTGATCGCAGGCCAGCAGTCCGGCTCCGCCGCCGTTGGTAATCATTACTACGTTGTCTCCGCGAAGCGGTGGGCACATTCCCAGCGCCAGAGAGGTGTCCAGGAATTCCTGCCAGGTTTCTTCTCTCATTACGCCGGATTCCTGAAACAGCTGATCGTATTCCGCATTGTTATGTCCGGTATTGTCGGAAGCGGTGTGGGCAAATGCTGCTTTTACACCGATTTTCGATGAGCCTACCTTGATAACGGTGATCGGCTTCTCGCACTCCAGGCATGCTTTCTTGAATGCTTCCGGGCTGTCCAGAGCTTCGATGTATACGGCGATGCACTTGGTGTGCTCTTCCTGCTCTGCATACTTAATGACTTCACTGAAGTCCACGTCTGCCTTGTTGCCCAGGCCGACGAACATACTGATGCCGAAGTGATCCAGCTGGGAAGAACCCAGTGCCGCCAGAAGGTTGGACCCGGACTGAGAAATCAGGGCAACCGGTCCCTTGTTCGGCAGATACGGTACGAAACCGCAGTTATAGTTGTGATACGGAGTTCCGATACCTACCAGGTTCGGTCCGATCAGAGGCAATCCATTCTCTCTGCAATACTCGGTAATCTCGTTCTGCAGGTTCTTATTTCCGATTTCTCCGAATCCGGAGGAAGAAACCACGGCGATTTTCACCTTCTTCTCCACACACTGTTCCAGAGCTTCGAAAACACCCGTTGCCGGAAGGGAAACAAATGCCAAATCCACGTCATCCGGAACATCCAGGATGGATTTGTATGCCGGCAAGCCGGCAACTTCCGTCGCCTTCACGTTAATCGGATAAATAATTCCTTCATACCCGCATCGACGCAGGCCCTGAATGACCTTAAAGCCAACTTTTTTCTCATTCCGGCTCGCGCCGATTACCGCTACGGACTTCGGTTTGAATGCGTAATTGAGTCGATCAATTACATATTGTCTTGCCTCTTTGATTTCCATTTCCTATATCTCCTTTCAGAAACAAGTTACAATAATGTATTAAAGAGATGCCATATAAGTCATGGTGCGAATCAGCTGACTCACATAACTCATCTCATTGTCATACCAGGAAACCACTCTAACCTCATAGATATTTGTACCGCACCGCTGCGCCAATGTCTGGGTCGCATCGAACAGAGAACCGTAACTCATGCCGATTACATCGGTGGACACAATTTCATCCTCATTATAGCCAAAAGATTCATTTTGTTCTGCCTTCATGGCCGCATTGATCCCTTCCACCGTCACGCTGTCCGTCGAATCCTTCAGTGTCGCATCCAGAATGGTGATGGAGCCGGTTGCTACCGGAACACGCTGTGCCGAACCGATTAGTTTTCCCGCCAGCTCCGGAATGACGTTTCCGATGGCCTGCGCCGCACCGGTCGTCGTCGGTACGATGTTGATTGCCGCCGCACGGGATCTCCGGAATTTGTCCCCTTTGTCCGGTGCATCCAGAATTTTTTGATTGCCGGTATACGCGTGAATCGTGGTCATGAAACCGGTTCTCACCTCACGGTAATCGTTCAATGCTTTTGCCATCGGCGCCAGGCAGTTGGTGGTGCAGGATGCACCGGAAACGATTCGGTCCTCTGCCGTCAGGGTTTCGTGATTGACCCCGTAGACAATGGTCTTCATATCATTTCCCGCAGGGGCAGAAATCAGCACCTTCCCTGCGCCGGCATCCAGATGTGCCTGAGCTTTTGCCTTCGATGTGTAGAAGCCGGTGCACTCCAGCACCAAATCGATATTCAGCTCCTTCCACGGAAGGTTCGAAGCATCCGGCTCCTTGTAAATCGTGATTTCGCTGCCGTCCACAACCAGGCTGTTCTCCGTGCTGTCCACCTGATGTCCCAAATACGCCCCCTGTACACTATCGTATTTGAGCAGGTACGCCAGCATCGACGGAGATGCCAAATCGTTAATCGCTACAACTTCAAAGTTCTCCAGTTCCATAGCTTTACGGAAAGCCAGTCGGCCGATTCGGCCAAATCCATTAATTGCTAATCGAATCATAGTGTCATCCCTTTTTAATGTAAACTATCCAAGCAATATGAATCAAATATTAAATTGTCTTATTCAAACGGGAAGGTAATGTCAATTCCGAATTCGTCCCGAACTTCGATGAATTCCTTCTGAACCGCTTCGCTCATCGGAACACCCTTGTCCGCACGGTATTCCTTCATAATCCATTCCTTCTCGCCCGCCGTATAGATGCGATCCTCGCCCGGTGCCTTCTGAGAATTTCTCAGTGCCCGAAGGATATCTCCGCAGGTCTTCTCAAAGGCTTCCCGACCCATGAATGCTTCCGGATCGATTACCACGAAGAAGTGTCCCAGATGATATGGCTTCAATCCGCCGTTTTCGTCATAGCAGGTCAGGCTCTTCAGGAAATTACCCTGTGCCAGCGCCGCCGACAGGATTTCAATGGCTGCTGCGTAGCTGTAGCCCTTATATCCGGCCATCTCCTCGCCGATGCCGCCCAAAGGTGCCAGTGCCGCATCTCCGGTGGTCAATGCCTTCAGAATGTAAGAAGTATCGGTCAGTGCGGAACCGTCTCTTCCGATAACCATGCCCGCCGGTGTATCCTTTCCGATGTGCTCGTAGTATTCCAGCTTGCCTCTCTGAGTGATGGAGGTTGCCGCATCGATCAGGAACGGATACTTCTCATCGCTGGGGAGACCGATGGTCAGCGGGTTGGTACCCATCATGTTCTCCACGCCGAACGTCGGTGCGATGGACGGACGCGCATTGGTACCGGTGATACCGATCATCCCCTGATCCGTCGCCATGGAAGCCCAATATCCGGCGATTCCGTAGTGAGAAGAATTGCGGACAGCCACGCAAGCGGTTCCGTACTTCTTCGCCTTCTCGATGGCCATATCCATAGCCTGCTTGCTGGCCACCATTCCCATTCCGTCATTGGCATCCAGCACGGCGGTGGTCGGAGATTCTCTCAGAATATCAATCTTCGTCACCGGATTCAGAATTCCCTTCTTAATGCGGTCCACATAAATCGGCTTGAATCGATTCACTCCGTGGCTCTCAATTCCCCGGCGATCGCTCTCCATCAGGACATCGGCACAGATTTTCGCATCCTCTTCCGGCACGCCCAGCTTCATGAAAGCCTGCGTCATAAAAGAACCTGCCATGTCCCAAGACATATACGGTCTTGTCTCAGTTATCATACATTCCTCCTTTTATTCTCTCGTCCATCCCGGATAATCCCCCCGGTCCGTGACTATTTGATATCCAATATATTTCATCCGATTCTCCAGGCAGGCGTGACATTCCGCTGCCTCCTCCCCGGTACAGATCTTTCCGTCGTACAGAAGGTACTTTCCCCGCACCTCCTTCGGCGAAAGGCTGGGCATGATGACATTCGCTCCGGCTTCCACGCCCAGCTCGCGCCCCCTTGGGTCAATGGTTCCAAGCGCCGTGGTGGCGGGTAAAAGCACGTTCGGAAACATCAGACGAAGTATGCTCAAGCAGTACAATGTCATCTCCAGGGTTCCGTCCGGACAATCCCGAAACGGCGTGTCCTGATGATGGATGAACGGCCCGATACCGATCATGTGCGGCTTCAGCTCCGCCAGATACAGAAAATCCTGCGCCAGATGTTCCACCGTCTGTCCCGGCGCGCCCACCATGAATCCGGCTCCCACCTGGAACCCGATATCCTTCAAGTCCCGCAAGCACCGCATCCGGTTGGCCAGCGTCAATTCTTTCGGATGGAGCTTCTCGTACAACGCCTCCGATGCCGTCTCATGACGAAGCAGATATCGCTCCGCTCCAGCCCGGTAGAACGCTTCGTAGCTTTCCCGGCTCCGTTCCCCCACCGAGAGGGTGATGGCGCAGTCCGGAAATTCCGTCCGAATGCTCTTCACGATATCGCAAATCGTCTCAGCGCTGAACCCCATATCCTCGCCGCTCTGAAGCACGAACGTCCGGAAACCGAACCCGTATCCGGCTCTGCAGCAAGCCAGAATTTCTTCCTTCGTCAGACGATACCGATCCGCCTTGGCATTGCTTCGGCGAATCCCGCAATACAAGCAATCGTTCCGACAATAATTTGAGAATTCAATCAATCCCCGCACGTAAATCCGATTGCCGAACACCTTCTGCGCCTCTTCCTGTGCCAGCTTTCTCATGAACTCCGTATCCTCCGGGTTCCGCTGTTCCAGAAGTTCCACATATTCCGTCGCCGACAAAATGTGATTCTCGTGCAATTTATCTATCAATGGCTGTAGTTTTCCCATATTTCTACCTCTACCGCTTCATTTTATCATACATGCATTCCATCTCCAATACATGGTATGAAAAATTGAACATTCGAGACAAATCGTTTATATTTTTTATGAAATATCACAACAGGTCCGGGCGCTTCCGCAATCCGAACCTGTTTTTTTATAGTCTATGAATGAGATATTTCGTAAAAATACTATACGATTTCGCCGGCATTGGCGCGCGCCTGTTCTTCCGGCGTCATCTTTGCAACGGTGATTCCGAAGAATGCCATTACGAAGCATACGAGTGGCATCATGTAGTTGAACACTGCCCATGGCAGATACTGTGCGGTGGTTACACCCAGCGTGGTGGCAATGAACATTCCGCAGGTGTTCCACGGAACGAGACAGGATGTAACCGTTCCGGCAGATTCCAGTGCGTTGGACAATGTCTTCGGGTGCAGGCCTTCCTTCCGGTATGCCGGTGCATACATTCTGCCCGGAACCAGGATGGAGATGTACTGTTCCGGCATCACGATATTGGACAGGAAGCAGGTGAGTTCCGTTACGCCCACCAGACCCGCTGCACTGTGAATTCTCTTGATAATCGCTTCGATTACTACCGCCAGCTGTCCGGTGCCTTCCATGATTCCTCCAAACATCATGGCGATGACGGTCATCAGAATGGAAGAAGCCATGTTCATCAGGCCTCCGGTGGTCAGCAGGCTGTTCAGCGCATCCACTTCCGTCTTGCAGAAGAAGCCGTTTCTGCCAACACTCAGAATATCACCAAAGGTAACGCCGGTATGCAGGTATTCCAGCGAATCACTGAAAATCTTCAGATTTCCCTGGAAAATCGGTGCCATCACCGCTGCGGAAAGCAGTCCTAACGTGATTCCCGGAATGGCCGGAATCTTCAATGCAATGGCCAGAATTACCACCAGCGGCGGCAGAAGCAATATCGGATTGATGTTGAAATTGTTTTTAAGTCCTTCCATCAGAATCTGTGCCTGGGAAGTATCAGCGGTTCCACCGGATGCAAATCGGAATCCGATAAATCCGAAGAATACCAGTGCGATTGCATAGGTGAATAGAGTGGAGCGAAGCATGAACTTCACGTGAGTGAACACGTCCGTTCCGGCCATTGCCGGTGCCAAGTTCGTGGTATCGGACAGCGGCGACATCTTATCGCCGAAATACGCTCCGGCCAGAATCGCTCCGGCAGTCGGTCCCACCGGCATTCCCAGCCCGTGACCGATTCCCATCAGTGCAAGACCCATGGTTCCCATGGTTCCCCAGGAAGTACCCGTTGCCAGAGAGGTGATGGAACAAATCAGCACCGCCGCAATCAGGAAGATGGACGGGCGGAGCAATGTCAGACCGTAATAAATCATGGTCGGAATGGTTCCGGACAACAGCCATACACCAATCATCATTCCAACGATTGCCAGAATTAAGATGGACTGCATGGCTTTGGAAATTCCATCCACCATCATATGTTCGATTTCACTCCAGCTAAATCCCAAGGAGAGGGATACAATTGCCGTAATAATCACTCCAATAAACATCGGAATATGGGGATCTACGCCAAATTTCACAATTCCTACAGACATCACAATAACGAGTCCTAGAAATGAGATAATTGCATGGTAAAGTTTCACCGGTTTTTTCTCCCGTTCAGCAGTAAATATATTCATATAATCGTTCCTCCGTTCTACGGATTGCCAGCCAGCTTCGTTTTTCTCAACTGCCAACATACACTAAAACTAATATTGCTATTATTATAACACACTGTTTCTTTTTATTATATAGATTTATTTGTAAATTTTGTGAGATTTTCTATTGCGTTTTTTTTTAAGAAAACATATAATAAGTTGAGAGTTTAACAAGCTAGTACTCTGGGGTAAACAAAAGGATGAGGACCTATGAAGACAATAGCAGACAACATTAAGGCATTAAGGAAGAATTATTCCTTAACACAAGGACAGCTCGGGGAAATTGCTGGTGTAACGGATAAGGCAGTCTCAACCTGGGAAAATGGTGTAGCCGTTCCACGGATGGCCGTAGCAAGAAGAATTTCGGAACATTTTGGTATCAGTCTTTCTGAAATTTTGGAAGAAAGCGATGAAGCAGCAAAATACGATGTTGATCCGAAGGCACTGGCCCTTGCAAAGACAATTGAGCAGAACCCGTCACTCAAGCAAGCGTTGCATGCATTGCAGAAACGACCGGAAACCATTCCGGTTGTTCAGAAAATCGGCATGCTCACTTCCGACGAAATCGTAATGCTGAACCAGCTTCTCAGCCGGTTCTACAGCGTACGCACAAAGAAGTAAACATTTCCGGTGGTAGGATTGTGAAATAGAAAAAGCAACTCGTTTTAGCGAGTTGCTTTTTTGCTTTTTGCGGCGCCGGCACACAGCACCTATTCCGCAAGTTCTCGAATGTGGGCCCGGGTCTCCCGCTTGTAGGCCTCCACGCCCGGCTGGTCGAAAGGACACACCTCCGCCAGCAGCGCCGACACGGCGCACTGCACTTCGAAGAAATACATCAGCATTCCCACGTGGTACGCATCCTGACTCGGCATGGAGATCTCGATGACCGGAATCCCCGCCTTCACGTGGGCATCGAAGACGCCCCGCTCCGCGCATTTATTGATCTGGTTCAGGGTTTTGCCCACCAGGTAATCCAGTGCCGTTTCCGGAATCGGGTAATCCATGGCCGCGCCGGTTCCCTCTTCTGAGAGGGTGAACAGCGTTTCGAAGAAGCAAGGGTGACCCTGCTGCAGGAACTGCCCCATGGAATGGAGGTCCCGGCTGAATATTAAAGTATACGGAAGTATTCCTTTTCCTTCTTTTCCTTCACTTTCCCCGAAGAGCTGTTTCAGCCACTCCCCGAAGTAATTGAAATAGGGATCGAAAGACTCAAAGACTTCCACGTTCCGTCCCCGGGCGTACAGTTCCTGCCGGGCAATGGCATAGTCCAGAGCATCTCCCTCAAAAGCCTCTGCCTTCGCCAGCGCCTTTCCACCGTTCAGGAATTCCCGAATGGAAATCCCCGCCACCGCAATCGGCAACAGCCCTACCGGCGAGAACACGGAATACCGTCCGCCGATGTTTTTCTCCAGGCTGAAGCAAGAAATGCCTTCTTCTTCCGCCTTGTTCCGGAGATAGTTGGACTCCTCCCCGGTAATCACGTAGATGCGGGAAACGGCTTCCGACCCGTACCGTTCCTTCATCCATTTTTCAAATATGCTGTACGCGGTCAGGGTTTCCATAGTGGTGCCGGATTTGGATATCACGCAAAGGGACACATCCCGGTCGCCTACCCGCCGCATGATCTCCATCACGTAGCGAGCGCTGAAATTGTATCCTGCGAAAATCACTTCCATGCCGGAATCCGGAGACTGCAGCAGATCGATCACTGCTTTTGCCCCCATAAAGGATCCGCCAGCCCCCAGAACCAGAAAAACCTCGCTGTTTCCGCGAATGCCATCCGCCGTCTCTTCCAGCCGGCGAATCTCTTCTTCGCTGCACCGCGCCGGGTAATCCACCCAACCGGTGTACTCCATTTCCCCGGACCACAGCGCCCGAAGTTTTTCTGCTGCCGCATCTCTTCCATTCTTAATTGCTTCTTCGTCGACTCCCGAATAATTCAGGTTCACGCGAATATCCATCCATTTATCCTTTCCGGTTAATTCTCTCGTTTCAGCATTTCCATTATGCCGTCTTCAATGCATCGGAGATTGGCCTCCGCCTTCTCCATGGAATCCCCCTGTGCCATCACATAGATTTTAATTTTCGGTTCCGTTCCGGATGGCCGAACCGCCAGGTTGCAGCGGTCCGCCAGCTCGTAGTAGAGCACGTTGGACGGTTCCATTCCGGTGGACACCCGTTCGCCGGTAGCCCGGTCCAGAATTTCCTGTTTCTCGTAATCCCGAATTCGAAGAACAGGAAGTCCGATTTCCGTCGGGACTTCTTCGCGGATTCGATCCATCCGGGCGCGCATCTTCTCGCCGGCATCAAATCCCTCGTACTGAACGGAAGAGGTATGTTCCCGATAGAACCCGTATTTTTCGTAGAGTGCCTGCAATGCCTGCACCAGATTCATATTCCGGTTTCGGTAGTAGCAAGCCATCTCCGCCACCAGCATGGAGGCCACCACCGCGTCCTTGTCCCGGGCATAGGTACCCGCCAGGAAGCCGATGCTCTCCTCGAATCCAAAGATGAAATTGTATTCGCCGGTCTCCCGGAACTCCTTGATTTTCTCCCCGATAAATTTAAATCCGGTGAAAACCTCGTGAATGGAGACGTCGTTCATTTCGCAGATTCGGTTCGCCATCGGCGTGGTGACAATGCTTTTCACCGCCGCCGCATTCTCCGGCAGAATCCCCTTGGCTTTGCGGACCGTAATCAGGTAGTCCAGCAAGAGCACACCGATCTGGTTCCCGGTGAGTGCCTGATACTCCTCGCCGTTCCGAACCACCACGCCGCAACGGTCCGCATCCGGATCCGTTCCGATGATCAGCTCCGAATCCTTCTCCTTCGCCAGAGCGATGGCCATCTTAAAGCCCTCCACATTCTCCGGGTTCGGCGACGCCACGGTGGGGAAGTTCCCGTCCACCACCATCTGCTCCGGCACCGGAATGATGTGCTTCATTCCGATTCGATGCAGTACCTCCGGCACCAGCCGATATCCGGCCCCGTGGAATGGGGTAAAAACAATTTCAAAATCATCCGGCGCCGCGGCCACGAACTCCCGGCCCACGGACTGAGCCAGCACCGCGCTCATGTATTTTTCGTCCATCTCCGCACCGATAATGGTGAGCAGCCCTCCGGAGGCCGCTTCCTCCAGGTCGATGAGCTGAATATCATCGAAAATATCGATGCGTGCCATCTCCTGAGACACCTTCTCGGCATGCTCCGGCGGCATCTGCGCCCCATCCGCCCAGTACGCCTTGTAACCATTGAATTCTTTGGTATTGTGGCTGGCGGTAATGTTGATGCCCGCAATGGAATCGGTCTCCCGGATGGCAAAAGACAGCTCCGGTGTCGGTCTCAGATCCTCGAAAAGATTCACGTGAATTCCGTTGGCCATCAACACGGACGCCGCTTCGCAGGCGAAGACCCTGGAATTGTTCCGGCAGTCGTGGGCGATGGTCACGCCGTCTCCGATGCTCTCTCCGCAATTCCGAATGATGTTGGCGAATGCCTGAGTGGCATGGCGCACCGTGTACACGTTCATGCCGTTCAATCCGGCCTGCATCACGCCTCGCAGTCCCGCCGTACCGAACTCCAGCATGGAAGTGAACCGGCTCTCGATTTCCTCCGGATTCCCCTGGATTTCCCGTAATTCTTTTTTTGTGTCCTCATCCACCGCGTCGCTTTCAAGCCAGCGGTAATAATTGTCCAAATAATTCATTCGTTCCAGATCTCCTTACTCTGCCTGATCCGGGCAGTTCTAATAGTTCACAATGGTGGCGGTCAGGTTTTTTTCCGTCGCCACAATCAAGGCGCAGGAAGGTTTGCTCCCGCCCCGTGGATTCGTCAGGCTCCCGGGATTCAACAGGTGAATGCCCGCCACAGTCTCGTTCACCGGCACGTGGGTGTGGCCAAAACAAACACACCGGCAATTGTACTCTTCCGCCAGATAGCACAGGTTCTGAAGGTGCCACTTGACGTTCTCCGTGTGCCCGTGAGTCACCGCGATTCGGCCGGCAGGGGTTTCCAGTACCTGTACCTCCCGCGTCATCTGACCATCGCAGTTTCCATGGACGCAGGTTACCGGTAGACCCAGCCGTTCCCCCAGTTTCAGGGCATCCGTGTAGTGGTCCCCGCAGTGAATCAGGGCATCGACAGTCATCCCTTCACTCAGCCGCCGGTACATCTCCTCTGCCCGGTCAATCGCGCCGTGCGTATCGCTTACAACTAAAATATTCATCAATCCGTCCCATCCTTCGGAAACTCCGCCGCGCTAGATTCGGTGCGTCTCCAGATATTCTTCATAATCCATTTCTTCTCCGTCCAGCGCTGCGTACTCCAAGGTGTCGTCCAAAGCGTACTGCAGCTTTAGAGAAAAGAACTCTTCCCGTTCGCACAGGAGGCTCAGAAAAATCCGGTCTCCCGTCCATAGCTCCAGCGTTCCGATTTCGTCCATGGGAACCCATTCCAGCACCCCTTCGTCGCAGGGAATTCCCTCGCCGTCAAAAGCCGTCGCGGTGAACAGGTGCATGTATTCCGTCACTTCATCGCCGTAGCAGAAGGTCACCAGCCCCCGGAATCGGTACTCCCGCAAGGTGTACCCCGTCTCCTCCCGGGTCTCCCGGAGAATGCATTCCTCCGGACTCTCTCCTTTTTCGAAATGACCTCCCACGCCGATCCACTTGTCGTGGTTGATATCGTTCTTCTTCGTCACCCGGTGCAGCATCAGGTAGGATTCCCGTCCCCGGACCTCCTGCTGAATGTAGCACAGAGTGCTCATCGCCGTCTTCATGGGTTACTCTTCCGCCTCCTCCGACTCTTCAAGCACGTCGAAGAGGTTGTTCATCCGCTGTTTGGACAGTTCGTTTCCCACAAAAAGAATCACGTCGTTCTCATGAATTCGTTCGTACGGTCCCGGGGAAATCACGTAATCCGTGCTTCTTTTGATCGCTACGATTGTGGCCCCGGTCTGCTGCCAAATATTCAGCTCGCCGATGGATTTGCCCAGATACGCACAGTGCTCATCGATGCGGATATCGTACGGTACGAAAGAAGCGGTGGAATGGCTTCGCTTCGTCTGTCCCACCAGGGTTTTCAGCAGCTTGGACAGATGGTCCAGCTCCTCCTGCTGCCGGTTCACGCAATCCGATATCTCCCGTCGAATCTCCTGCATGGATACCGTATTCTTATACCGCTCCACGAAGAGGTGGGCCTTCTCCCGGGAAGCCACATAGGTTCCGCTTCCCTGACGAATGGTCACGATGCCCAGATCCACCAGAATATTCACCGCTTTCCGCGCCGTCTCCGGAGAGACGTTGTAGTTGCTGGCCAGGGTGGAGCGAGCGCTGATTTTCTCCCCGACGGTGTACCAGCCGTCCGCGATTTTCTGCGCCAGCTCCACAGCAATCTGCTGATATCTGGATTCATAGATGTATTTTCGTTTTTTTCCGTTTGCGTCCACTTTGTTGTTCTTCACATCCATTACGGTCACCTCGTTTCTTCATCCCGACTAGCGGATATCCGGATATTCTTCAAACAGTTTCACCGGGTCTTCGCCCGCCCGGTAACGTTTCCGCAGGTCCGCCATATGCTTCATCACCATCAGTTTGCGGATGGTGCTTCCCCGGTAGCGCCGATCGGACACCAGCAAGGTGTTCTCCGTCATGGCCGTGGCAACGCCCATCTCCCGCAGCGTCAGGGCGAACTGATAATCTTCCATAATCGGGATCTCCGGGAACATGCCCGCTTCGTAGAACACCTCCCGCTTGATAAAGAGTCCCTGATCGCCGAAAATAATGCCTTTCGCCGCCCGCCGGTTGGAAATCACCCGGTTGGTCCACATGAAGAAGTTCCGGCTGCGGAAACGGATTCCGAAGCAGCCCGCGTCCACCTTCTCCATCACCGAAAGGATCTCTTCCACCGGATGTTCCGGCAGCTCCGCATCGATGTGCAAGAAGAACAGGATGTCCCCGTTGGCCGCCTCCGCACCGATATTCATCTGCATTCCCCGGCCCTTTGAACTTTCCAGGAAACGAATCTTTCCGCCGCTCTCGGCTTCCGCTTCTCGGAGCACCGCCCGGGTTCCGTCACTGCTGCCGCCGTCCACGAAGATGATCTCGCACCGGCCCTCCAGCCGCTCCAGATTCTTCACAAAAGGCTGCACCAGCGCCACCTCGTTGTACACGGGAACGATGACGGAAATGACATGGTGTTTTTTCAAGTACTCCCCGGAATGGCCTTTCGCACTTTCCCGGAACAGGAGCAAATCCTCGATGGTGTCGATATCCCACTTCTCCTCCAGAAGGCCGTAACCCTTCCAGCTTGGAATCATCTCCAGTGTATCCTGAAGCACTTCCGAATGGCTGTACTCGCCCAGGGAAAAAAGCGGCTTCATCATGCGCTCTTCTCCGGCCCGGGCTCCGATCAGCCAATATCCGCCGTCTTCCGTGGGTCCCAGCACGTAATCCTTCTCCCGAAGAATGGTGAAGGCACGGTTGAAATCCACTTTGTCCGCGTACGGGACATCCGTTCCGATGAGGATGCACCGCTCATATCCCACGGACATAGCCCGGCTCAGCGCATTGTACATCCGCTCCCCCAGACCGTCTCCTTCCTGTTCGAAGAACTGCGCCCCCGGGAACAGTTCTCGGAATGCCCCTTCGTTGGGTCCGCCACCGGTATATGCCACGAACACGTCTGCGATGGTGTCCGTCAAGGCCTCCGAAAGGTCCTGCAAGAACGCCATGTGCAGTCCGGCACACTCCTCCGGCTTCAAATAGGGCATCAATCTCGTTTTGGTTCTTCCCGCTTCCGGGATTCTGGTAAAAACAACTACTGCCTGATTCATACTAATCCGATTATCCTATTTCCTATCTGCTGTTCTTATCTCAAAAAAGATATAAAAAGTCATAATGTTTCATATTATTTTATCATAAACATTGCTTAATTTATATCGATTATTTGTTTTCTCGGTGACCGGCAAATTCATTTTTTGTATTTGCCACAGAATCGACACGTTGCCGAGTGCTATTATACCACAGTTTGCATTATTATTAATAGCATAATTTAATATTTTTTGTCAAAAACCGTTCGCTTTGTGCTATAATATATATACTTCGTGTGATATTAATAATATCCTTTGTGGTATTCTGAATATCATTTCTACTTATTTATGCAACACAAAGAACAGGAAAAAGACTATGAAAACATCACTCGTAATTATGGCGGCGGGTATCGGTTCTCGCTTCGGGGGCGGCATTAAACAGCTGGAACCGGTAGATACCAACGGCCACATCATTATGGATTATTCCATCCACGATGCCGTCGAAGCCGGCTTTAACAAAATTATTTTTATCATCCGAAAGGATATCGAAGCGGATTTCCGAGAAGTGATCGGAAACCGAATCGAAACCGTCTGCCGAAAGTGCGGCGTGGAAGTGCACTACGCCTTCCAGGATATCCGCGATATCCCGGGAGAGCTGCCGGAAGGCCGCACCAAACCTTGGGGCACCGGACAGGCGGTGCTGGCGGCCAAAGATCTGATTCGGGAACCTTTCATCGTGATCAATGCCGATGACTACTACGGCAAAGAGGGATTCCGCCGGATTCACGAGGCCCTCACCTCGGAGAACGGGGAGCACTGCATGGCGGGCTTCGTGCTGAAGAACACCCTGTCGGACAACGGGGGCGTCACCCGGGGCATCTGCCACATAAAGGATCACTATCTCACCCGGATCAAGGAAACCAAGAACATCCGAAAGACGCCGGAGGGCGCGGAAGCGGACGGCACCGCCATCGACATCGACTCTCCGGTCTCTATGAACATGTGGGGATTCCAGCCGGAGTACCTGCAGCAGCTGGAGCAGGGCTTCCGGGATTTCTTCCGCAAGGAAGTTCCCGAGAACCCGCTGAAATCCGAGTTCCTGATTCCCATCCACGTGGGCAATCTTCTGGAGGCGGACGGTATTACCGTCAAAGTTCTCCCCACCGACGACACGTGGTACGGCATGACCTATAAAGAAGACGTGCCGGAAGTCCGGAAGAGCTTCGCCAAGCTGATCCAAGGCGGAATCTATACGGAAGAGTTGTTCGACGATTTGGTGTAAAATATTTTTATGATTGATATATGAAAGGAATCGATATGAAGAAATTATCCATGGACAAGCTCATTTCCACCGTTCAGGCCCGGCGGGAGGCTTTGGGGATGACGAAGAAGGATCTGGCGGAGAAGTGCGGCATGAACCGAACCATGATCAGCCATATGGAGAACCACAACTACGTGCCTTCCATCAAGCAGCTGCAGAATCTGGCGGAGGCGCTGGAGTTCGACCCGACGGATGTTTTTGCGGAGGATCATGGGGCTCATGTAAAAGCAGACCGGAAGTACAAGATTGCCGTTGCGGGCACGGGTTACGTGGGGCTCAGCATAGCCACCCTGCTGGCGCAGCACAATCCGGTCACCTGCGTGGACATTTTGGAGGAACGGGTGGACAAAATCAACCGCCGGGAATCCACCATTCAGGACGATTACATCGAGGATTACCTGGCCCACAAAGACCTGGATATCACCGCCACCCTGGACGGAGAGGAGGCGTACCGAAACGCGGAATACGTCATCATCGCCACCCCGACCAACTACGACAGCAAGAAGAATTTCTTCGACTGCTCCGCCGTGGAAGCGGTCATCGAGCTGGTTCTGAAGGTGAACCCGGATGCCACGATGATCATCAAGTCCACCATTCCGGTGGGATTCACCGCCTCCGTTCGGGAGAAGTACCACACCAAAAACATCATTTTCAGCCCGGAGTTCCTGCGAGAATCCAAGGCGCTGTACGACAATCTGTACCCTTCCCGCATCATCGTTTCCTGCGATGAGGACAGCAAGGAGAAGGCCCGGACCTTTGCCACCCTCCTGCAGCAGGGCGCCATTAAGGAGAACATCGATACCCTGTTCATGGGCTTTACGGAGGCAGAGGCGGTAAAACTCTTCGCCAACACCTACCTGGCCCTGCGGGTTTCCTACTTCAACGAACTGGACACCTACGCGGAGATGAAGGGCCTGAGCACTCAGGAAATCATCAAGGGTGTGTGCCTCGATCCCCGCATCGGCGACCACTACAACAACCCGTCCTTCGGCTACGGCGGCTACTGCCTGCCAAAGGACACCAAGCAGCTGCTGGCCAACTACGCGGATGTGCCCCAGGAAATGATGACGGCCATCGTGGAATCCAACCGGACCCGGAAGGATTTCATCGCGGACCAGGTGCTGGAGATGGCGGGTGCATACGGTGCGAACAGCGAATACGATGCGGAACACGATGCAGAGAAGAACGTCACCATCGGTGTGTACCGCCTGACCATGAAGAGCAACTCGGATAACTTCCGGCAGTCTTCCATTCAGGGCGTTATGAAGCGAATCAAGGCCAAGGGCGCCAACGTGATTATCTACGAGCCAACCCTGGAAGACGGAACCACTTTCTACGGAAGCAAGGTGGTGAACAACCTGAAACGGTTCAAAAACAAGTCCCACGCCATCATCGCCAACCGGTACGATGAATGCCTGGACGATGTCGTGGAGAAGGTATATACTCGAGATATTTTCCAGAGAGACTAAGGGGGGGGCGAACATGCAGAATATCGATCTTACCGGAAAAACAATTCTCGTGACCGGTTCCGCCGGTTTCATCGGTTCGAACCTGGTGCTGGAGCTGCTGAAGTCCGAGTCGGAAGCCACCATCATCGGGCTGGATAACGTAAACGATTATTACGATGTAAGCATCAAGGAGTGGCGGCTTTCGGAAATTGAAAAAGCCGCTGCCGAGAGCAGCTGTTCCTATCATTTTATCAAGGGAGATCTGGCGGACCGCGCTGTAATCGATTGCCTCTTTGCGGATTACAAGCCGACGGTCGTTGTAAACCTCGCAGCGCAGGCGGGCGTAAGATATTCCATCACCAATCCGGATGCATACATTCAGAGTAACTTGATTGGTTTCTATAATATTCTGGAAGCCTGCCGGCATGCCGAACCGGCGGTGGAACATCTGGTATACGCCTCCTCTTCTTCGGTATACGGCTCCAACAAAAAAGTGCCGTACAGCACCGAAGACAAGGTGGACAACCCGGTTTCCCTCTACGCGGCTACAAAGAAGAGCAATGAACTGCTGGCTCATGCCTACAGCAAGCTGTATAATATTCCGTCTACCGGTCTCCGGTTCTTCACCGTATACGGACCGGCCGGACGACCGGACATGGCGTATTTTGGTTTTACCAATAAGCTGCGGAAGGGCGAAACCATTCAGATTTTCAACTACGGAAACTGCAAGCGGGACTTCACTTTCGTGGACGATATCGTGGAAGGCGTGAAGCGCGTGATGAAGGGTGCGCCGGAGAAAGCTGTCGGTGAGGACGGGCTTCCGATTCCGCCATATGCCGTATACAACATCGGAAACAGCAATCCGGAAAACCTGTTGGATTTCGTGACCATCCTTCAGGAGGAACTGATTCGCGCAGAGGTTCTTCCGGCCGACTATGATTTCGAGGCTCATAAAAAGCTGGTGCCGATGCAGCCGGGAGATGTTCCGGTGACCTATGCGGACACCGGTGCGCTGGAACGGGACTACGGCTTCAAGCCGAACACCGACCTGAGAGACGGACTGAGAAAGTTCGCCGAGTGGTATAAAGAATTCTATAAGGTATAAAATAACGAAACGCCCCGAGGGTTCGTCCGACGACGGATCCCGGGGCGTTTTGCGTAGGTGCAGCTTTTTCAAAGGAGTTTTGAGGGCAATGAAGGATTGCAGTTATTCCAACGCCAACCCAATCAATCGATCTGTCTGGTCGGCCATGAACAGCGGAATGTTCAGCACATCATCATCCAATTTGAGATTATTAAGAGAGAACCGGATGCGAAGTTTTACTTTGTCCGGGAACAACTCTTTAAATTTCTTCAGGCTCTTGCTGGATGTGTTGGCTTCCGATTTGACCTCAACAGGGAAAATATCATTTTCCCGTTGAATGAGGAAATCCACTTCATACGGCGGATTACTTTGGCTCCAGTACCGAGGAACTACCTCAAACTGTGTGATTAAGGTTTGAAGCACAAAGTTCTCGGTCAATGCCCCCTTAAATTCAGTGAATAGACGGTTTCCCTCCCCGAAAGCAGTCGGTGCCAACTGTGCAAGACGGCGAAGAAGACCGACATCTACCAAGTAGATCTTAAAGGCAGACAAGTCATCATAAGCTGACACCGGAAGACCGGGCGCTGAGCTGCGGTAAATCTTATGCACCAAGCGGGCATCTACCAACCACTGCAGAGCGTCTTCGTATTCACGGGCCCTGGCTCCTTCTTTGACAACCCTGTAAATGAACTTCTTGTTCTCCCTTGCCAGCTGAGAGGGAATGGATTTCCAGATCATCGAAATCTTTGGGAACTCGTTGATGTTGGGATGTTTTGCAAAATCACGTTCATAGGCTCCGATGATACCGGCCAATGCCTCCTGCATGGCAGCAACATCTCGCGCTTCTGTCCACATCTTAACAGATTCCGGCATTCCTCCGGTGACATAGTACATCTTTAATTTCTCATACAGCGGATTGAAGAATGCATCGGGGATTGGTTCAAGGGTATCTACCATTTCCAGATACTTAACCAAATTCTCATCCCCGTTCGCCAATAAGAACTCTGTAAAGGTCATCGGATCAATCTGCATGAAGTTAACCTTTCCCACCGGGAAAGAAGATGGCTTTGCCAGAGCAATACCCAGCAATGAACCCGCGCAAGCAATATGATACTGCGGTGCATTCTCGCAGAAATACTTCATGGAGTTGATAACCTTAGGGCAGTCCTGCACCTCATCGAAGATGATGAGGGTCTTTTCCGGCACAAGCTTCTGCCCGCTGGCCAGCATTAGGTTCTGCAGGATGCGATCAACATCTTTAGTGGTCTCGAAGAATTGTTTGTATTCTTCATTTTCATCAAAGTTAAAATAGGCGGTATTTTCATAATACCGCTTGCCGAATTCCTTCAAAACCCAAGTTTTTCCCACCTGCCGGACACCTTTCAAGATTAAAGGTTTGCGGTAGGGAGAGTTCTTCCAGTCCAGCAGTTTTTTTATAATCAATCGTTCCATAGATGCGCCTCTTCACACTTTTATTGGTAATTTCGTGTTATAAATCACACTTTTATTATATTTAAAAGACTGAAAAATGCAATACAAATCACAAAAGTATGCATATATCAATGAAAGAAGTCTGTAGAGCCCGCAGTCCCTCATATACACTTTATGAATAATCCGTGCCCAAATGAGCCACCTGTCCGGTGCGAGTGAGCCACAATTCCGTTTTACTATGAGCCATAATTCCGGTCACAATGAGCCACTTGTTTTATAATAGAATTATGCACAATTATTGTGTAAATCTATTATACAGGAGGTCACCATTATGACCAAATATCGTGAAATCCTAAGATTATCAAGCTTGGGATTTAGTAACCGGAACATAGCATTGAGTGTTCCGTGTTCAAGAAATACCGTAGCAAAGGTCTTAAAACGAGCGCAAGAATTAGATATCTCTTGGCCATTGGAAGACAATCAAACGGTTGAAGTTCTTGAAGGTTTATTTTATCCAAAGCAACGCGACCGCTCTCAAAAGCGTATGCCCTGAAATGATATGCTCTATAAATTTGTTGATTACAGTTTCAGACTGTTTTCGTCCAGCAGAAAATTCCTCAGTCCGATTGTAATAATTCCGTTTTCATCTCGGCGCACTTTAATATTATCCCCAACAACAACAATTTTTCTGAAGAAATCTGAAATCCGCAAAAGCCCTCGTTGTTCCTGATTTACTTTATCTGCGGTCGGAAGTGCAAAAGCAGATTGAATATAATACTTCTCGCTTCCTTTTGTGGCAACGAAATCCACCTCCAACTGCTTCTTTCCACGTTTTCCGTCGGCCTTGGTTTCATAATATTCCACCACACCGACATCCACATGATATCCTCGAACCCTTAGTTCATTGTAGATAATATTCTCCATCAAATGCGTTTCTTCAATCTGACGGAAGCCTAGTCTCGCATTTCTTAGTCCTACATCTTCAAAATAGTACTTTGCCAGCGCTCAACGATATCTGAGATATAAACCTTCTGAAATAGTGAATTAAGATATTCTGCCTTGTCCTCGGCTTCTTCCATTGTTAAGATGAGCGGCAGACCACCATAAACAAGATAGTCATCCCACGCTTCATCCTGTGAGCCCTGGTATACAGAAACGTATTCGGAAAAGCTTAAAGGATAGACGCGAATCTCGTCTCCTCGTCCACGGAACACAGATGATCATGAAAAAGATGAAACAGCAGATATGATTTCCCGCATCTTTTTACACCCGTCACTACTTTTATCAGTCCATTTTTCTTTTTCCGGATCAACTTATCCAGATAAACATCACGTTTAATTTCCATAAGGCACCCTCCATTCCGAAAACCGGTGCACTTGCACCTGGTATCGGAATAGACACATCACGAAGCAAAATCTGGATAAATCTATACTTCTGTAAGAAGAAATGCCATGTAGAGCGGAAGGGTAAGAATTTCACCGCTCTTGCCAACATTATAATCGCCCAACTTAATGGCCGAATTTACATGATATTTTTCCGGATGCGCCAGGATTGTCTTCGTGCTTTTCGTATTTCCGGAGGAAGCTTTTACTTCCACCAACGTGCACGCCCCTTTATATCGAATTACAAAATCCACTTCCAATCCGGAATTCTTGTGAAAATAGTACAGCTTTCGCCCCATCTTGGTGAACATATCTGCAATGAGGTTTTCAAAAATCGCCCCTTTATATCGAGCGAGGTTCCCTTGCAGGACATCAAATTGAGTTCCATCTTCCAACATGCTGATGAAAAGTCCGCAGTCCCTCATATACACTTTAAAGACATCGTCCTGCGCATTGCCATCCAGAGGCAACTCAGTAGCAGTGAGGTTGTAGCATCGAGATATAATTCCCGCATCTTCAATCCACTGCAGACTTCCGGCATATTTGGATGCGGTAGAACCTTTTTTTACGACGGAATATTGAAACTTCTTGTTTTCCTTGCTCAACTGTTTCGGGATGGATTGAAAACACTCGAGTATGTGGGACTTGTCCTTTTGATTCGCATACTTTATCATATCGTCTTCGTAGGAGCGAACAATGTCCCGCTGCATGTTCAGCACTTCATCCAATCGCTTGGTGTCAACAAAGGTCTGCACCACTTCCGGCATACCGCCCACAACCGTATATTGCAAAAGCAGCTGACGCATTTTTTTATGAAGCGCCGCCGGAACCGGAGTGACTCCGCGAATATTCTTTCGCAGCGAGTCAATGACAACTTCCGAGATTCCATTCGCCCACAAAAATTCTTCAAAATCCAACGGGCTCATGTCTATGGTTGTTTCGTATCCTACCGGGATTGACTTTGGTTCTTTTCCGTAACCTCTTACCCCTAACAGAGACCCTGTTCCGATTACATCGTAGCGACCATCCAAATGGAAGAACTTCAATGCAGTTCTTGCGTCCGGGCATTCCTGAATCTCATCCAATACAAGAATGGTGTTCCCCGGTTCAAATACCGCTTCACTCCCAAGCAACGCAGAGAGGAGCATCGTAATATTATCGATTTCCAACGATCCTTCAAAAACGGAACAGTAATCCGGGTTCTCGAAGAAGTTCAAATATACGACATGCTTGTAATTCTTTTTCGCAAAATCGCGAATTGAGCAACTTTTTCAAGGGAGTTTTTATGGAAGTCGCAACTTTTTCAAGGGAGTTTTTTGCGTTTTCGCAACTTTTTCAAGCGAGTTTGCATTTTTCAAAGGAGCACAAGTGGCTCAAAATCAAACGAGCACGTGGCTCACTTTCTAGTTGACATTCATAACTTGGTCAGCGAATTGATTTCTTTCTCTAAGTTACCTATGAATTTCATAAGTGTTTGGAAATCCGGATACTCGCCAAACAGCATATTTTTCATACTATTGTAGTCTTTCTGTAAATCCTCCATACGATACTCCGGCGGCAAGAGTTTCAGCGTACCTGGTACTGCAAGCTCATAATGCGCCCATTTCCGCGGATAAAATTTCATTTTGAAATCCGTCACACGCTTCAAAAGCGCAATATTGCTATACGCAGATTCTTTGATGTCAGAATGTGCAATGCAATAAAGGTCATAATAATGACGGGAGTATCTTCCCGGCATGGACAGATTCTCAGGGCGATTTGCCTCATGATGCAGGATGGTCGCTTTTTCCCAGAAAGTTCTCTCCGCGGAAGCAGTAAGGATTGTCGTATCAGGCCTTGAAAAAATCTTCGGATACGCTTCCGCAACATAAGGAGCAATTGTCTTGGCAACGGATGGCGTCCATGCTGCCAATGCCCCTATTTCAAGCCTGATGGTTTGCATCGTATTACTATCTTCAAATATCTTCGGATACTGGAAACATATCGTCTGAGGGTCTTCCGGGAGAATATAGAAGCTCGCTTCTTTCCCCAAAATTTTGCTCATATCCTCTTTCAGTACCGGAAGAAGCTGTTCAGACAGAAAGGTCTTTGCACGACTATTGGCTTCTTTGTTGAAAGCGTCCTGCTTTGTATTAGATCGCTGCTTCCAAGGCTCATTTAATCCATATCCCAATACACGCCAATCTAATATCAGGTCAATATCCTCGGAAAATCGCTTAATCAGACCGTAACATTTTGAGAGGCTCGTCCCGCCCTTGAATGTAAATGCTTCCTTCCAAGGGCAACTGTGAAAAAGATAGTCCAAGGTAAGGCAGACCCAAAAATCCTTCTCAACAATAGCCTCGTGCAAGCCAGTTTTCTGGGCTGTATTTCTAAACAGAATCCGAAGCTGATCCTCCGGCTGTTTTATCAGCTGGTACATTCATTTACACCTTCCTTTATTCACATATCTGTTTGATTAAGTCGTATACCCATACAGTAACTTGATGAGCCTCTTTCAGCATCGTAGCCTTATCTTCATCCGAAAGTCGACGTCTGATAATGTCCATCTGTGCATCGGTGACATTGTTCTTGCCGATGGCTTTCAATGCCTGGATAACAGTAGCTGTCTGCCTGGAGATTCCTGATATCTCGCGGTTGTTTCTATGCCTGAACTCTATCGTAAAGGCTCCGATTTGAAACTCATGATAGGGACCATCGCTGATATAACTCCATTTAGCTGTAACCTGCGTTGACAAACCAAGCTGATTAAGTGCAGTATCTGCACACGGGGCAATCGTCCAGCCAAACTTTCTCGCCAGTGTATCCGCAACCTTGCCCGGTGACGGAGCTTCGTATTCATCAATCAATTCACTGTATCGTGGGTAATAGTAAACGCCCCTCATGATTTTCTGAATTTTTCCAGCTTCATCTAACCGCAACAGCGCCTTGCGTACTGCATGATATTCACCCAAATCCAGAAAATCGCCGACAATGTAAATCTCGTCATGGCCAACTTCTTTGATTCGCTCATAAATTTGAGTGGTAATGCTATCCCTTTGCAAGTAATCACCTCCTTATTTTGTCTCAAATATTATATATTTTTTGAGACAAAATATCAAGACAAGGTTTGGACAACTTTCCTGGATTCCTGAAGGCTAGTGTGGGTTATTCGGGAATCCAGGTTTCAAGCGGAGCTGAATCAAAATTTTCTCGTCGTAAGAAAGATGTTTCCCTTTTGGTGTTCAGTTGTGGTAGAATGTACATGGTTCATAGTGATGACTCCTTTGGCGATTGTTGATATAGCACCTACATTCTACCACAGAAGCATGGCTATGGATTTTTTATTTTATTGTTCAACTTGATTATACAATCAACCAGTTTAAAGGATTTGATAGTATTGATGAGAAAATGAAAAGATGTCCAAATAATTTAAATGATACAAATGTTAGAATTGAGTACATTGAAAATCATATACAATGCTTTTTAAAAAATCATCTGGATGCTATTACAGAGTTTTTAGAGAAAGTAAAACAAAAATATTTAACAAAAATGATTGAAACTGGTCAAATATGGATTTTTTGATCAATATGGAATTACAATATAATAATTTTATTTGAAAGGAAGAGGTAGAGTATGTCAGTAAGTGATTATTTTTCAACATTTTGTTCGAATCTGAGAATGAGTTCTGATACCGTATCAACAATTCAATATAGGTATCATCAGATAACGAAAAGAATAAATCTGGACTATTGGAGTAGTTCATCGGAAACAACACACAGTTTATATGTAGGTTCATATGGGCGTGGAACGGAAATATGTACGAGCGATATAGATATTATTGTTCAGTTGCCATATTCTACCTATGAAAAATTTAATGCATACAAAAGTAATGGACAGTCAGCACTGTTACAGGAAGTTAAGGGAGTTTTGCAAAAGACTTATAGTACATCATATGTAAAGGGTGATGGACAGGTACTAGGGATTAACTTTTCGGATGGAATCAATTTTGAAATTGTACCTGCTTTTATAAATACAGATGGAAGTTATACTTATCCTGACTCTAATAATGGAGGAAGTTGGAGAACAACGGATCCAAAAAAAGAGATTGATGCAATGAATAGTAGAAATACGGATACAAACAAAAACTTGAAGCGTCTTTGTAGAATGGCGAGAGCATGGAAAGGGAAATGTAATGTACCGATGAGTGGAATACTTATAGATACGTTAGCTTATAAATTTATAAATGATTGGGAATATAAAGATAAATCGTATCTTTATTATGATTTTATGAGTAGAGATTTTTTCAAATATCTTGAAGAATTGGATGAAAATCAGAATTACTGGCTTGCACCAGGAAGTCAACGCTATGTATGGAAAAACGGAGAGTTTCATGCAAAAGCAAAAACAGCATATAATAATGCAGTTTCTGCAATATCATATGAAAACAGTAATTATTCATATTCAGCAAAACAGAAATGGAGAGAGATTTATGGAACGAAATTCCCGGAATAGTCAAGGGTATAAATTGGAATCACAAATTCGGGAGGCATATGGAAGAGTTACATATTCACAAACATGCCATGATAAGTTTATAAATCGGACGGTAAAATTAGAGGATAGAATAAAAGTAGCACAAATTGTATTGTCTGCACTCACCACAAGTGGCTTTGTAGTAGCAATATTTTCTGATGATAAGATTGCTAGTATTTTAGGAGCAATAGTTTCTTTAGCATTGTTTATACTAAACACATATATTAAAAATTCTGACCTTTCTGGAATAGCACAAGAACATAAAAAGGCTTCTGATTTATTATGGAAAATAAGAGAAGAGTATGTGTCGTTATTAACAGATTTTGAAATGCTGGATGCAAATGAAATTCGAAATAAGCGAGATGATCTGCAAGAAAGAACATCAGAAGTATACAGCAATTCGCCTAGAACGGATGCTAAGAGCTATACAGCAGCACAAAAAGCATTGAAAACAGAAGAGGAACAGACTTTTTCAGAAGAAGAGATAGATATAATGTTGCCTAATTCTATTCGACGATGTAATCGACAAATGGTAGAGTGATAAGAAGAAACATTTATGGAGGGATTTTAAAATACATACAAGCAGATACTCTCGATAGCATATTATTTGATCCTCGAAGATGAGAAACCCCTGTACAGGTTCAGCAAGTGAGCCGGGCTCCACAGACATCCGTATGGCAAAGATATCTCTTCCCAGAGGTCCAGTGAATTATTCCAAAGCATCACCGAGGAACAGAAGATGAAGTTCTTCCGCCTTCAGGGTGAACGCAAATCCGAGAAGGAATACTGGGCATACGACACGACATGGCGCAAGTAATGGCTTTTCATGTTCAAGGAATAATTCCAGCCGGCTGCCCTCTTTCTTTTAAAAGAGCCTTCGATTGAACTGTTCATTCCGAGAAGCGCTACTGTTATCCAGGTGGAAATATTTCTTACCGTTCCTTCAGCATTCGGCTTATCCTTTGATGTCCTGATACGGGCAGGGATGATAGCTGTGCCATAGTGTTCAGCCATTTCCTGATAGGTTTCATTGATCTGCTGGTCTTTCCATCCACCATTGTGGACAACTGCTGTCTTGCAGTTATCCGGTACAAGTATTCTGGCAACACCGCCAAAAACTCATACATATGGACATGGGCAGTAATCCAGGATTTCTGCTTCATATCCAGAAAGGCTTCTACAAATGCATACTGGCTGTAAGTCATTACACCTACAAATATGTAAGCCTTTAAAATTTCACCGGTATCCGGGTCAATAATTGTTGCAGGATCACCTTCCCAGTCAACTTCAACCTGCTCACCGGGTTTGCGATTGATGTGCATGGTAGCACGTCATTTCTGCTCATCCTGCTGGATGTGATAGCAGAATTGAGAATACATGAGCGGCTCGTCGCCGTTGGCTCGACAGTCCTCCATGTATTCAGTCCACAGGAGCTTTTTACTGACTCCATTGCGGAGCAACTCCTTACGAATGTAAGCGTAGTCAGGCATCCTCTTATTGGATGTGATTTGATTTACAGAAGGGAAAAACTTTTCTGCAAGTACAGCATCGGTATCGCTTTCATCAAGCGGCCAGGAAATATCTAATTCCTTAGCTCGCCTTAAAACGCGATTGACCGTCTTCTTGGAGACATTGCAGCTGTCGGCAATGCTCTGCTGACTGAGTCCCAGACTACTAAGTCTGAGAATCTCTCGATACTTGGTCATAGTCATGACCTCCTTTGAATGTATTTACACCTTGGTGCATAATTACATTCTAAAGGATTTATGATAAAGGTTTCCACTACCGGAATGGTGGTTTCCTTAAAAACGGATTTGCGGTTTCCTATCCCCGGACAGCAGGGACACGGAGGCCGGATTATTCAGATAATCGAGTGCTGATGCTCCGCCAATGTTCCTTGACCACCACATCCACTTGCCATTTGAGATTTTAAGAATGTCGTGCTCCCGAGTGCAGTAGACATTCCCATGCACTTTAACGAGATTTTCTGGCTCATAAAGTCTCAGATAGGTAAGCAAATCCATCTCTCTGGCCCTTGCAACTAATTCATCTGAATAGTAAATGACGAACACCTCCTATCGTTCATAGTCATTGACTCTAGGTGCGTTCATGTCATTCAGAAGTCCGACTGCATCTTTTGCCTGAACTGCATCGATAAATCTCTTTGTCTCATCTGCAGTCAGAGTGACACCTCTAGACATGTGCTCATGATCTTCAGACCAGTCACGAACATCTACCTTAGCTGCAGCACCATTCCAGGAAATGATATTGACTTCCTTCGTCCAGCCAGTAGGATACTTTGCAATCGTTCCTACATTAGCAAGAATCTTATGACTGATTTCGCTCATAATGTTTACCTCCTTGTTTCTGGGTATAAGAAAAGCCCCAGGCGTTATTGCCTGAGGCATGTAAAATCACTATTATAAGCTAAACAGTTTAATTCTCCCCGTAGGGCTAACAATATTATGTTCATTTCTATAGAACAAATTTCTTCCACAACATTTCTTATACTTTATACCACTACCACAAGGGCAAGTATCATTCCGACCTGCTTTTACATCTTTTTTCTTTAATTGAATGGTTGAAGAAATGTTAAAGCCATCCAGGAAATGCAAATTATAACCCAAAAACGTATTTAGCATTTTATACTTTTCTTCCTCATCAACATCATCCTGCACCTCCAAAACACATCGTTTATCTTCTGGATGCTTCACTAAACATATAGCTTGTAGTTCTTTAATTTCATCAACACACATAATCGCCGGTTCTCCCCAGTACAGATTCCCCTTTATATGTCTGCATTCTAGGCTTTGCATTGATTTCCCACATATACTACAATGGGATTTTTTAATTATAAACTCGCTACTCGAAAATAATCTATACGGATAAAGAGTTTCGTACTTCTTTAAGTGTACTACAATAGCATCCAAATCATATCTCTCATCTGAATACCTATTGATGAATTTTGCGATATCCAAGCAGTCTTGTAAAACATCCCAAGACTCTCTATATCTTCGCTCTTCTAGTAAGTGGAAATAATTGGCAAGCTTTAAGAAAAAAAGGAAGTACTCTCTAAATACATATTGTGCATTTGCCAAGCATTCATCTGTATTTGAAACAGCAATTTCTCTAACCTCTTTAAACAACTGGCTTACATCATTCATTGTAATTATTTCATTCAAATAATCGCCGCTAGAAATGCATCCTTTTATATCATTGAGTTTTTTACATATAGTGCGAATCTGATGGAGGTTCTCTTTGTGATTTAAAAATACATTAAGCATACTAATCTACAATTCATTAATATCGATTTTCTCGAAAGTTTCCTTAAAAGTGTCAGCGTCGCCTTTGTAATTCAATACTTTTTCTCCTTCAGCCGTTCTTACAACAAACGAGACTTCCACTTGAGCCTTCTCATCTTCTCGACCTTTTTTCTGTTCACTAATATAATTCGATACCATATTAATTGCGAAAGGTAGCAAAACATTTGATGCTACCCAAACAATCGGCAGCCAAATATCAAACGAATGCAATGAACGCACTTCGATATCATTCTGTTCCGCTATTGTCACCGAACAATCCTTTTGATATTGAGTACAGTATTTAACAAATTCAATCGTTTCCTTTGCATAGTAGTATTCGTTTTCTGAATACTTTTGGGGTAAAGCCACTATCTCTTTACCTAGAAAGATCTCATCATTTATCGCGCTATAATTTTCATAATACTTTTTCATATCGAAACTATTAGTTTCCATACAATCCTCCATTATATTTTATTATTCCTTTCTAAGATGGGCTGGCAGCATCTGCTCAGCCTCCCCTTCGTTAAAGAACTGTTCCTCTTCTTTTTTCAAAGCCTTTTGTGCTTTTTTATAACCCCTTCGTGAAGTTCCCTTGTACCTTTTATTAATATCCGAAATCAGATTTTGTATAGCCTCTCGCCTTTTTATAATCTCAGCATTGTCCAACACATTCAAATCAGTTATCAACGATATGTATTGTTCCCTAACAAGCCATAACTCGTCTGCAGCCGACTTGTGTTCCTGTGCATCTAAATGTGGCTTAAAGTCCTTTGTATATAGATTCAGTCCCAATGATACTGCTGCAGCAAGGCCTGCGATGATACACAGATACGCTTGATTGCCTATAATTGTAGCGAAGAAACCACTTGCGGATATAGCTGTTAAAATAATCTGAGAAATACGAAGAACATTATCTTTCGCTATTAAGTAATCTGCATCTTTGTGGTGAGCCGTGTATGTGTAAACAACTCTTGCATGCGCTTCAACTAACTGATGTTTAACGTCTGTTTTATAGTCATTTTCGGTTATATCCATTACTGTTTCCCCTTTATACCATTTTCCTTAGGATTTTGCCTAACACTTCCCAACCTTTCGAAGCATCGACCGGCATACCACTACCCGGTGCCAAAATATTCGGTGTAATTAACCCATTAAACGACACTCTATTATATTCATTTAACAGATGTTCTTCGAATGTATTTATGCTCCTTGTGGCATCTTCACCTTGTCTAGTAAAGTGCCATCCACCAATATGGTTATAGACAAACGAATCTATCAAAATCCCCGATAAATGATAGCTACTAAAATATTTATCCCTAATATATCTGATATGCTGACAAGTAGCTGTAAGTAACTTGTTAGTGCTATTTTCAGCATCCTTTTTATTCATGGCATCTATTTCAGCACGAGGATTAGTTGATAACCAGTTCCCACCCATATGCGTATCCGGATAAATATATGTTCCGTCCCAGCCCCATAAGCTCATTCTTTTAAACGCCGGGAGGATTTCAAACCTAATACCATCTGAAAAATCAACAGACACTATTTGCCCATCACCTTTTATTTTAGTTAGTGGATATGTAGCAAGTAATGCATCCTTAACAGCTTGTAACAATCTCGAAGGACCATTTCCGTTCAATGAATTAAAATGATTATACTCACTTTCAGGCAAGATAAACAAAACATCCAAGTCACTAGTATTTATAGCTGTTCCTCTTCCATACGATCCAACATACATACTGTGTTCTGTTTCACTCTCGCTATTCCAAAAGCTTCTATTAATTGCCCTCGTTATTCTTTTGTAACGACCAGAAATAACGCTTCTAGTTTCTTTATCAATACTGTGTTTTGTTACTTTAATGCTCATATAACCTCCTAAATTTATATATATTATACCATTACCATAATTGTTCAACAATGCAAACGAATGGGCAGTAGTGTGGCAATGTATCGGCACCTCATTACGAGATGCCATTGCAGTGAATATATGCAACAATGAAGATTGTTGTGAACTGAATTGTCAGTTCTATCGCTTTCGACATGAATATGTGAAGCATTATCTTTCCTAGTCTTTCCGGTGAAACGATGGCATCATTCCTTCTGATTTCATGCTGAACATATCGCCGGTTTCACCAGCAACTATAATATGATCCAGCATCTTAATGTCCAAGAATTCACCGCAGCCCCTAAATATGCATAATTACATTCTAAAGGATTTATGATAAAGGTGAAGATTCCTGCCAGAATTGCACCACTGTTCCAGTAAACGGGTACCGCAATTCCTGAGATATGGTACCGTTGTTCCTGCAACTGGATACCACATATATAAATCCTTAAAATGAATGTATGCATCTT
>NZ_VUNA01000007.1 GCF_009695905.1 Mogibacterium kristiansenii | reverse complement strand
AAGATGCATACATTCATTTTAAGGATTTATATATGTGGTATCCAGTTGCAGGAACAACGGTACCATATCTCAGGAATTGCGGTACCCGTTTACTGGAACAGTGGTGCAATTCTGGCAGGAATCTTCAGTTGGCAGGGAGATGGAAAATACGATATAATGAAATGACTTTGGAATGCACCCGTGAAGAGGGTGCTGCAGTTAGTATAATTATCGGAGAGAAGCAATGGGTAACTTTGATTTCCTTAAAGAGGATGCACAATTTAAGTCTTTTGCGGATATGGCTGTTCGGGCGGAACGGCTGCTGGGAATCGATCCGGAAGCGTGCGCCATCGGGTGCAGAAAGGCGATGGAATTTGCCATCAAATGGATGTACACGGCGGACCATTTTCTTCGGATGCCATATAAAGAAACCCTTGTTGCGATGATCAATACCAATCGCTTTCGGGAGTTGGTGCCGGATGATTTGATGCGGCGGATTCAGTATGTGCGGGCGCTGGGAAACAATGCGGCGCATGCCGGCGTGCAGATTACCTATGAACAGGCGGCGCTGGGAATAGAGAACCTGTTCTACTTCATGGATTTTGTGGCATGCAGTTATTCCAGAACCTACGATGCGCCGGATTTCCACCGGGAGCTTCTCGGCGCAGAGAATGAGCTGGAGAAGAAGGAAGCCCTCGCCCAGGAGAAAACGCAGCAGTACGAACTGAACATCCAGAAGCTTATCGAAGAGAACCGGGCACTGAAAGACGAACTGAGTGCGAGACGGGAAGAGCGGATGGAGAATTATGTTCCAAAGCCGCTGGATTTGACGGAATTCAAAACGAGAAAAATATACATCGACGTTATGCTGGCCGCTGCCGGCTGGACGAAAGGCAAGGACTGGCTGGAGGAGGTGCGGCTGGAAGGAATGCCGAACGCCTCCGGCGAAGGTTTTGCGGATTACGTGCTGTACGGGGATGACGGCCGGCCGCTGGCAGTTGTGGAAGCGAAGCGCACCAGCGTCAACGTGGAAAACGGCCGAATTCAGGCCCGGCTCTATGCGGATATTATGGAGAAAGAATACGGGCGCAGGCCGGTGGTCTTCCTGAGCAACGGTTTCGAGATGCGAATCATCGACAACCGGTACCCGGAGCGGCCGGTTGCGGAATTCTATTCCAAGCGCGATCTGGAGAAGCTTCACAATCTCCAACGGATGCGGGAACCGCTGACGGATATTCGAATTCGCCGGGACATTGCCGGCCGGTATTACCAGGAAGCCGCGGTAAAAGCAGTCTGCCGTACGTTGGGCGAAGAGAACCGGCGGAAGGCGCTGCTGGTCATGGCGACGGGTTCGGGAAAAACCAGAACCGTAATATCCCTGGTAGAAGTGCTCCAGAGAAAGGGTTGGGTGAAAAACGTCCTCTTCCTGGCCGACCGAACCGCACTGGTCACTCAGGCTAAAAGAAGCTTCGGCGATCAGCTGCCGAATCTATCGGTAACCAATCTCTGTGAGGATAAAGAAAACTACGGCGCGGCCTGCGTCTTTGCCACTTACCAGACCATGATCGGCTGCATCGATTCGGTAAATGACGAGGATGGCAAAAGATTGTTTACGCCGGGCCATTTCGACCTGGTGATCTGCGATGAGGCCCATCGGTCGATTTATAACAAATACCGGGATATTTTTAATTACTTCGACGCACCATTGGTGGGCTTGACGGCAACCCCGAAGGACGAAATCGACAAGAATACCTACGGTGTTTTTAACCTGAAAGCCGGGCAGCCGACCTATGGCTACGAACTGGCTCAGGCGGTGACGGACGGATACCTGGTGAATTACGTGTCTGTGGAAAGCAAGCTGCAATTCATGGAGAATGGCATCAACTACGACGATCTTACCCCGGAAGAGCAAGACGAATTCGAAGATACTTTTGAGGATGAGGATTTTATCCCGAAGCAGATCGATTCCTCGGCGCTGAATCAATGGCTGTTCAACAAGGACACCATCCGAAAAGTGCTGGACATCCTCATGACGAAAGGCCACCGCGTTCATTTCGGAAAAGATATCGGCAAGACCATTATTTTTGCAAAGAACCATCGGCATGCAGAGGAAATCCTAAAAGTATTTAACGAGGAATATCCGAAGCTGACCGGCTATGCGGAGGTCATCGACAATCAGATTAAGAATTCGCAGCAGGCCATCGATACCTTCTCCAATCCGAAGAAGCTGCCGCAGATTGCGATTTCCGTGGATATGCTGGATACGGGAATTGATGTGCCGGAAGTGCTGAACCTGGTGTTTTTCAAGAAGGTGATGAGCAAATCGAAATTCTGGCAGATGATCGGCCGGGGGACACGGCTGTGTGAGGGCTTGCTGGACGGTGCGGACAAGGAGAATTTCTACATTTTCGACTTCTGTGGAAATTTCGAATTCTTCCGCTTGAATCCAAATGGCCGGGAAGTGAAGGATTCCGGAACGCTGCAGGGTCAGTTGTACCGGATTAAATTCGCCCTGTCTCATAAGCTGCAGAATTTGGAGTACCAGACGGAGCCGTTGATGGCATTTCGAAATAATCTGGTGGATGAGATGCTGGAAAAGGTCCGGGGAATCAATAAGGAAGGTTTTGCGGCGCGACAGCATTTGCGGTATATCGAAAAATATTTAAATAAGGATAATTACAAAATCATAACCGATGAAGACGAGTCGTACGTTAAGGAAGAAATCGCTCCGCTGCTGCAGGACGACACGGAAGATGCGCGGGTTCTTCGCTTTGATTCGCTGATGTACGGCATCGAATTGGCGCATCTGGAAGGGAAGAAGATGAGTGCCGGAATTCAGTCTCTCCAGAATCGTGTGGGTCGTGTGGCAAAAGAAGCCGGGACGATTCCTGCGGTAAAAGCTCAGAAAATGTGGATTGACCGGGTTCTGGATACAGAGTGGGTCAGTGACGCGGACATGAACGATTTCGAATCCGTTCGGAAGAACCTTCGGGAGCTGATGATATATTACCAGCCGCCAAAGATCAAAGTACATCATACGGATTTTGAAGATGAAATTCTGGAAATGAAATGGGATGGCGGCGAACTGGAGAACGATTACCTGAAGGATTATCGTCACGATGCAGAGGTATACATTCGCCAGCATCCGGATCACCTGGTAATCGGGAAACTCAAGTCCAATATTCCGCTGACCAAAATGGATGTGGAACAGCTGGAGCAAATACTTTGGAGCGAGGTGGGTTCCAAAGAGGATTACGAGAAGGAGTACGGCGACAAACCACTGGGGGAACTGGTTCGTGAAATTGTGGGAATGGATATGAATGCGGCCAAAGCGGCATTTGCAGATTACCTGGAAAATGCGAACCTGAATGATCGGCAGATCTACTTCGTGAACCAGATTGTGGAATATATCGTTCGAAACGGTATCATGAAAGACGTTTCGGTTCTCCAGGATTCTCCGTTCACGGACCGCGGAAATATCATCGAACTGTTCGGAGATTCCCAAGATGTGTGGAGCGGAATCATGGGCACGATTCGGGATATCAACCGGAATGCGGATATCTCGTAGTTGAACAGAGCAGAGGAATACTGTTTCCAGTTCGGGTAAAGCATGAGCGAATGACGAGGTGAATCATGGGCGAATATTATCAGTGGGTAAATGTCGATAAAAAAGAATATATCTGTCCGGCGGACTTTGATTACGGGAGTAAATTTTACGAATCTATGCACAAGGATAGTACTCCACTTCATGCGCTTCACAGTCTGTTGACAGATGAGTGGAAGGGCGACCGTGTCCTTTGGTTTGGTGATGAGTGTTCTGTTCCGGAACAGTCTTCAAACGGAGTGATAAAAACGCTGTATGAACAGTCGGTAGAATTTGGATATCCGGAGGATGCTTTTGATATGATCTGCGAATCGTACAGAAACGTATCATGCTTGTTCAAGGAAGCTGAAAAAGACGTCCGTGAATGGATAGAGGATGATCTTGAGGAGTACAGGGAAAACGGTAAGCTTGATCATTTCAACGAATACGGGATTGATCTGGATAATCCGTATGAAGGATTGTTCCTAAAAACTGCGAAAAGACGTATGTTCACGATTAACCACACAAAGAAGATTTATTACACTTTTGCTGAGACAGACATGCTTTTTCTGGATCGTACAAAGAATGATTATGGAGATCCACTGCCAATTTTAATGGGTTATGGAAGAGTTACTGAACCGGGAGAATGGCTTGGAGACGTTATAGGTGTTTCAGATCAACGGCCTGAAGGTTATTCGCTGATCAAAGAAATATGTATGAAGTGGTAGTAATTATGACGAGGCAGATATTGGATAATTTTTCATATCGAGGAAAAAGGGAAGAATAGTTTCTGCGAACTATCTCATAGTGATTCATGAAGGCCTCTAATTCAAGCCGTTTTTGGAATATCGGAAGAAATTGACGACGAAGGAGGGCAGAAAGGAAGTTCGTCGTCAATTTCCCCGCGGCCGTCGGGTAGATTAGAGTCAAATGCCCGGTGGAGAGGGCAGAATGAGGTCTTGAAAGCAGGAAATTCGAATGAGAAGAAGTGATTTTGAAACTTCGTTGAATTCCAATTAGATCCTGAGCGCGAAGAATGCATTAGATTGACGACAGATTACCCCAAAGCGAGGGGCGGTCGTCAATTTTTGTTGATGAGAATGTAAATTAGAGCAGGAGTCACAAGATAATGATTAGAATTGACGACGAACGGGAGAAGATGAAGCGTTCGTCGTCAATTCTTTCCTTTTGTGAATTATGATGATATGAAGTGATGCACGAAGGCCGGCGAGCGCCTTCCGTGCATCACTTTTCATGTGAACGCGGCCCGAATCTAATTCGGGACGGCGCCGCCCGTGTTGGCGTCGGCCTCCCTGCAAGGCCTTGTTTTACCGTCGATCCGCGCCAACAGGAGCCAGATTTTCCCGTGCCGGCGCCGTCCCTGTTGGCGTGGGCCTTCCCGCAAAGTCTTGTTTCACCGTCAATCCGCGCCAACAGGAGCCGGATTTTCCCGAGACGAAGCTGTTGCCGAAGAATTAATCCGTCAGCTTTTTCTGGAAATTCCCGTACACTTTGGTGCCTTCCGTCACGATGACGAAAGCGTGGGGGTCGATGCCGCGCACCAGGCTCAGCAGCCGCTCGATTTCGTACTTGGAAATCATGGTCACCAGGATGTAGGAATCCTCTTTCGTGTAGGCACCTCGGCCGGTCCAGTCGGTAACGCCGCGCTCCATCTCGGTGAGAATTACGTCGGAGATTCCCGGGTTCTTGGTGAAAATCATCACCTGCACGTTGATGTTCTGGATGAACATCCGGTCCAGGAACACCGCCAGAATCGTGGTGTAGATCAGGGAATAGATGACCACTTCCACATTAAAGATGAAGAGGCAGACACCGTAGATAAAAACATTCATGATGATGCTGATAATTCCGACTTTGGCATTGGGATGGCGAATGGCCATGCACACGCCGATGATATCCTGCCCGCCGCCGGAGGAACCTCCGCGCATTACCATTCCGGCACCGCTTCCGGCGATGACGCCGCCCACAAAGCAGGCCGCCAGGGTATCGTGCATGATCGGTGTGGCCGGCACGGGAACCAATGCCAGCGCCAGAGAGGCAATGCCGATGGACACCAGGGATTTAAAGCAGAATTCTTTTCCCACCACCTTATAGGCGACGAAGAACAGCGGCACGTTCTCCAGGAAGTAGATGATACCCACCAGGTCAAAGCCGGCCGGCACCGGAATGTGCAGCACGTTGACGCAGAGGAGGCGCAGCAGCTGCGCCAGGCCCATAAAACCCCCATTGTACAGTCCCAGCGGGGTGACAATCATATTGACGCCGATGGCAAAGAGAATATTGCCGCCGACCATCCAGGCGTTCTGCTCGATGAAATGACGATATTTCGATGGAATCAAGCTATTCGGTTTCATGACCCTCTTCCTTTCCCAATTACACTCCAAATACAATTCCTTAAATATGACAATTATACATTATCTCCATAAAAAAAACAGAACTGAACGGATAATTCTTGCAACTTTCCAAACGATTGTGTACAATAACTTGTTACAATATGATAAGGAGGAAGAATATGAAAAACCATACACTGCCCACCGGGTATTTGCTGAAGCGGTTCATGCCGTACTTCAGCTCTTATAAAAAGATTTTTATTTTTGACCTGATTTGTGCCGCCTTCACCAGCGTTTGCGACCTGGTGCTGCCGGTCATCATCCGGTTTATCACCAACACGGTATCCTACCATCCGGCCGACCTCACCATCAACATGGTGGTACGCTTGTCTGCGCTGTATCTGGTACTTCGCGGGGTGGACGTGCTGTCCAACTACTACATGCAGAACACGGGCCACGTAATGGGCGCGCTGATCGAGACGGACATGCGGCGGGATCTGTTCCGCCATTTCCAGGAACTGTCCTACTCCTACTACAGTGAGAACAAAATCGGTCAGCTGGTTTCCAGAATCACCACAGACCTGTTCGACATTGCGGAATTTGCCCACCACTGTCCGGAAGAGTATTTCATCGCGGCGGTTAAAATCATCATTTCGTTCATCATACTGATCCGGGTGAATGTGCCGCTGACATTAGTGCTTTTCGCCATGATTCCGCTGATGATCTACTTTGCCATGAAGTATCGGACCAAGATGCGTTCCGCCTTCAAGCTGCAGCGGAGCCAGCTGGGTGAAGTAAACTCCCACGTGGAGGACAGCCTGCTGGGAATCCGGGTGGCCAAATCCTTTGCTAACGAGGATATTGAAAAAGAAAAGTTCAGTGAAGGAAATGTCAAGTTCCTGGATGCAAAGCGCATCGGATACAAGAGCATGGCGGGATTCCGCAGCGTGACCCGGATGTTTGACGGGCTGATGTACGTGATGATCGTGCTGCTGGGATCCATTTCCCTGATTAAAGGCACCATTACCGCCGGCGATTTCATCGCATATCTTCTCTATGTTAACATGCTGCTGGAAGCCATCCGCCGGATTGTGGAGTTCACAGAACAGTTCCAGCGGGGTATTACCGGAATTGAGAGGTTCGTGGAAGTGATGGACGAACCGGTAGAAGTGGATGATGCGCCGGATGCGGTAACACTGGGACCGCTGAAGGGCGAGGTGGATTTCAAGGATGTATCCTTCCGCTACAACGACAGTGAGGAAATCCTGAATCGCATCAACCTGCATATCCGTGCAGGAGAGAACATCGCGCTGGTAGGACCTTCCGGTGCGGGAAAAACCACCTTCTGCAACCTGATTCCGCGTTTTTACGATGTTACATCCGGAAGCATTTCTGTGGATGGAGTAGATATTCGAAAGGCGAAGATTCAGTCTCTCCGTTCCCAGATTGGAATGGTACAGCAGGACGTGTATCTGTTCTCCGACACCATTGCGGGAAATATTGAGTATGGCCGTCCCGGTGCCACTCGGGAAGAAATTATTGCGGCGGCAAAATTAGCCGGTGCCGATGATTTCATCCGGGAAATGCCGGAGGGATACGACACCTATGTGGGAGAACGAGGAACGAAGCTTTCCGGCGGCCAGAAGCAGCGAATCAGTATCGCTCGGGTGTTCCTGAAGAACCCGCCGATTCTGATTCTAGATGAGGCCACTTCGGCATTGGATAACGAAAGTGAGCGTCTGGTGCAGTCTTCTCTGGCAGAACTGGCCAAGGGAAGAACTACGCTGACCATCGCACACCGCCTGACCACCATCAAGAATGCGGACCGAATCATCGTTCTGACGGAGAACGGCATTCAGGAAGAAGGAAGCCACGATGAGCTGATGGCGAAGGACGGAATATATGCTCACATGTATCACATGTATGAGCTATAGCGATTCCGGAATGATTTTTCCGTAAGGATCCATAAGGACGGTGCGAACGTCGCCGGGACCGAATATTTTCTGCGCACGGAAGGTGCCGTCTCCCAAATATTGAATACGGATATAATCCGCATCCGTTAACTCGGTGCGGAGTTCTACGCTGTAGATGCCCAGTGCCTCGCATTGGGCATCTTTGTTGTATTCGATGTAGTAGAGGTACTCTCGGTTGCGGCTGTAAATATCCACGCCCTGATTGTGAGGACCGAATAGGGCTTCGTTCTGCTCGTCCAGAACCCACCATTTGTGGCGATAATCCATCACCAGGACGAAACCGTTGGCCATGTAATAGAGGTCCGGGTAGATGCAGGGAATGATTTCCTTTCCCGTTTCGTCGCACAACCCGAAAAGGTCATAATCCGTTCCTCCCGGGATTATCTTTCGAATGCTGGTCCGGTAGATTTCCTTCTCCGTTGAAAACAGTTCGATGTCGTTATAGATTGGCGGAATGAGGGTGCCTCCGTCCTCGTCTGACAGGGAAACGAACTGCTCCTCGGTTTCCTCATTTCGAATTACTTTGCGGAAGTGCCGGGTGGTGGGAACCCGTTCCGTAGAAATTCGGCGGAAGGGGGATTCATCCGGAACGGCGGTGGACTGAATTCCATAGCCTCCCTCTTCCGATGAAATGATGTATTGCCGGAGCAGCCGGTTCTCCGGGTGGAAGAAGGCATCGGAAAAAGACAGGCAGAGCATGGGCTCTTCTCCCATCAGCACATAGAAATCGTGGAGTTCCATTCCGGCGCAGTCCGTCAGCCCATCGAAAGACGAAAGCCCCGAGGGTTCGCCGGACGAGGCAGCCGGACCGATTCTGATTTTACAGTGATCGGAATCCTTGTACCAGATGAGAAGGGATTTGGTACCGAATTCCAGCGCATGGATTCCCAGAGAAGCAGCGGATCGCCAAGCGGTGAGGCGGCATCCCTCCAATGCGCGAAAGGCTTCCTCCGCACCGTGTCGGATGCGGGAGTAGCCGGAGTATTCTTTTGCAAAAAGTTGATTGTAATCGTAATTCATGGTATTTCTCCTTACCGGGATTGTACCATATTTAACAAAAAAATTAAATTCTATCGAATTAGTAGGAATTACTTGATTTCCTAGTGAACAGGTGGTATTTTAATTAAGTAAGTTTGAAAGGAGGATGGACAGATGATGGTTTCGACAAAGGGCCGATACGCGCTGGTAGTGCTGACGGACCTGGCAAAACATCAGGAGGATGGTTTCGTTTCTCTGTCTGAGGTGGCGGAGCGGCAGAAATTGTCCCTGAAATATCTGGAAATCGTGGTGGCCATGATGAACAAGGGCGGTCTGCTGAAGAGCTGTCGGGGGAAGAACGGCGGCTATCGGCTGAAAAAAGAACCTTCGGAGTACAGCATCAACGAGATCCTTCAGTTGACCGAGGGAAATCTGGCGCCGGTGGACTGCGTGAAGAACAGCGAAGTGGATTGTGCCAATTCGGAGGGCTGCATTACGCTTCCTCTGTGGATCGGACTGGATCGGCTGATTTCCAACTACCTGGAGAACATCACCTTGCAGGATCTGCTGGACGGAAACCGAGAGAAGATTCTGGATATTGAAAAATAGGTGAGGATTCATTAATTCCTATTGACTTAATAGGGATTATATGATATTTTTAATTCGACATACAAAGAATACACACACTATATTTTATAGAGGGAGGGTTCTATGAGAGTATATGCAGATAACGCAGCGACCACATATATCAGTGAGACTGCGATGAACACGTTGGTGGATTGCTTGAAGAATTACAACAGCAACCCGAACAGCCTCCATACAGAGGGTCAGATTACCGCAGAGAAGCTGGCGGAGTCCAGAGAGAAGGTGGCAAAGGCCATCAATGCGGCAAATCCGAATGAAATTTATTTCACTTCCGGCGGAAGCGAAGCGGATAATCAGGCGCTTCTGTCTGCGGCCAGAGTGCTGAAGGACAAGGGTAAGAAGCATCTGGTATCCTTGAATATCGAGCACCATGCGATTCTCCATACTTTGAAGAAGCTGGAGAAGGAAGGCTTTGAAGTCACACTGCTGGCTCCGGAGAGCAACGGCATTGTAGATGTGAATAAGGTGCGGGATGCCATTCGCGAAGATACCGCGCTGGTGTCCATCATGTTCGCCAATAATGAGATGGGTGCCATTCAGCCGATTCCGGAAATCGGTGCCATCTGCAAGGAAAAGGGCGTTCTGTTCCACACCGATGCGGTTCAGGCGGCGGCTCACCTGCCAATCGATGTACAGGCAATGAACATCGATATGCTGTCCATGTCGGCACACAAGTTCCACGGACCGAAGGGCGTGGGCGTTCTGTATGCCCGCAACGGAATCCGTCTGGTAAACGTGATTGAAGGCGGTGCTCAGGAGAGAGGAAAGAGAGCCGGCACATGCAACGTTCCGGGTAATGCCGCTCTGGCAGCAGCTCTGGAAGAGGGCGTTGCCAACATGGAAGCGAACGCAAAGAAGACCGCAGCGCTTCGGGATCGTCTGATTCAGGGTTTGAGCGATATTCCGCATTCTAAGCTGAACGGAGATCCGGTGAAGAGACTGCCGGGTAATGTAAACTATTCGTTCGAAGGCGTAGAGGGTGAATCCCTGCTTCTGGCGCTGGATGAGGAAGGCATTCGCTGTTCCTCCGGATCCGCATGTACCAGTGAGTCCTTGGATCCGAGCCACGTGCTGATGGGAATGGGCGTTCCGGTAGAGGCGGCTCACGGTTCCCTGCGTTTCAGCCTGAATGAAGAGAATACAGAAGAAGAAGTAGATTACATCATCGAGAAGGTGCACGAGATTGTGGCGCTTTACAGAAAGATGTCCCCATTTTGGGAAGAGTTAGAGAAGGGAGAAAGAGAACATGTTATATAGCGAAAAGGTAATGGATCATTTCAAAAATCCGAGAAACGTTGGTGAAATCGAAGATGCAGACGGCGTCGGTGAAGTTGGAAACCCGGTCTGTGGCGACATCATGAAGATGTACCTCAAGATTGAGAATGACGTTATCGTGGATTGCAAGTTCAAGACCTTCGGATGCGGTTCCGCCATCGCCACCAGCTCCATGGCTACCGAGCTGATCAAGGGCAAAACCGTTCAGGAAGCGCTGGAGCTGTCCAATAAGGCCGTAGTGGAAGCGTTGGATGGACTTCCTGCAAGAAAGATTCACTGCTCCGTACTGGCAGAAGAAGCAATCAAATCCGCACTGGTTGATTACTACACCAGAAAGGGTTTGGAACTTCCGGAGGAGATCAAGGATTTCAAGCCACACGAAGAGTAATTAATGATTAGATAAAGACCTGCAGTCGGGATTGATATCGGCTGCAGGCTTTTGTTTTTTAGATAGGATTCACATTGCCGCCGGCAGTCTGTGCTACAATATTTAGAAATGTGTGGCGATGTTTGGGAGTTTAAAGAAAACGAGGTAAATTAATATGTCACAGAAACGCGTAATGAAATTGGCGACGAGAGGAAAGAGATTCGGTGCAGGCCTGATTGATTCGGTGCCGGTGGCTTTCATCACCATTATATTCTTTGGACAGGTTGTCAGCGGCATAATGAGTCTGATTCAGGATGCCATGAACAGCCTCTCCGAATACGGATCCTACTACAACAATCAGCCTTACGTGACGGGCGGGGTATCGTACCCATCCGTAATTATCGTTTTGATGCTGATTTTCTTGGGCGCAGAACTGTATTTCTTCTCCCGTTCCCAGACCATCGGCAAGGCCATTCTGGGCTTGAGAGTAGTGGATGCCCGAACCGGTCGTCCCGTTGGATTTGCGAAAATGCTTTTGCGGGAAATTATCGTAAAAAAGGCATCCTCGTCGGTCCTGTGGCTGGGTTACATCTGGATTCTGATCGATAAATACAACCGCGGTTGGCACGACAAAATTCTGGATACGTATGTAATTGATGAGAAGCCGTCGGTTCCGCAGAAGACGTTTGTGGACTTTACGGAAGACAATCCCAGCGGCGGAGACGCTTCGGAAGCGGCACAGGAACCGGTTCACGCTCCGGAGGAAACTGTGATGCAGGCGCCGACGGAAGCCGATGATTCGAGAATGGAGATCCTGCAGAATTTGCAAAACGCAGTGAAGCCGGCAGCCCCGGAGGCGGAGCGGGTTGCAACGCCGGAAATGCCGGACGAATCGGTGGAAATTCCGGAAACGCCGGAACCTGAAAAAAACCTGACAGAACCTGATTTTACTTCTACACAAGAAGAAGAAAAAGTGCTATAATCTACTAGGTTTATATTAAGGAGGTAACATGAAGACAGTACTCAGAGGCGGAAAACTGTATAAAGACGGAGCACTGACGGATAACGGTTCTTTTGAAATTAGCGATGTTACCAATATGAATGATTGTGACGAAAAGAGAGTTATCGAACTCGATAACTCTTTTATTTTGCCATCTTTCTGTGATGTGCATGTCCATTTCAGAGAACCGGGATTCGGATACAAGGAGACCATCCGGCAGGGAAGCTTGGCCGGAGCCAGAGGCGGATACACGGTGGTGGGCACCATGCCGAACCTGAAGCCGGCACCTTGCGATATGGACTCTCTCCGGGTGCAGCAGGAAATCATCGATCGGGATGCGGTGATTCAAGTAATCCCATACGGTACCATTACCAAGGATCAGTCCGGTACCGGAACTCTTTCGGATATGGAAGGTATGGCGAATCACGTGCTGGCCTTTTCCGATGACGGCAAGGGCGTGCAGGATGACGGCTTGATGCGGGAGGCCATGAACGTGGCAAAGAGCCTGAACAAGCTGATCGTGGCACATTGCGAAGATGAATCCCTTCTTCGGGAAGGTAAAGTGCGGGAAAGCGAATGGCGGCAGATTGAGCGAGATCTGAAGCTGGCGGATGAAACCGGCTGCGGATACCACGTATGCCATATTTCCTGCAAGGAAAGCGTGGAAGTGATTCGGGATGCGAAGAAAAGCGGCGTGAACGTCACCTGCGAAACCGCTCCCCACTACCTGGTGCTGGATACCGAAGATGTGCGAAAGGGCATTGCGGAGAATTCGGAGGCCGGCGGCCGTTTCAAGATGAACCCGCCGATCAAGGATCCGGAAGACCGGAAAGCCATGATTGAAGGTGCGCTGGACGGCACGGTGGATATGATTGCGACGGATCACGCACCCCACAGTGCGGAAGAGAAGACCAAGGGTTTTGAAAAGAGCCTGAACGGAATCACCGGATTGGAATGCGCGTTCCCGGTTCTGTACACCGGACTGGTGCGTCCGGGGGTGATGACTTTGGAGCGTCTGGTGGAAATGATGGCAATCGTACCGCGGAAACGCTTCGGACTTCCGATGGGCGACGATTACGTAGTGATGGATCTGGAGAACCCGTACGTTCTGGACAGCAGCCGGTTCTTGTCTATGGGCAAGTGCACGCCGTTTGATGGCTGGACGGTATACGGGAAGACGCAGATGACCTTCTGGAACGGAAAGATTGTCTACGAGGTATAGAATATGAAGAGAGATAAAAGCACGATTTTGGAAAACCAGATGCTGGCGGACGGCATCTATAAAATGACGCTGGAGACGCCGGAGTGCGCGTTCACGGCTCCGGGGCAGTTCGCCATGCTGGAGGTTCCGGAGAAATTCCTGCGGAGACCGATTTCCGTCAGCTCCTACGACAGCGATCGCTACGTTCTGATTTATAAGGTGGTTGGAGACGGAACGAAAAAGTTGAGCCGGATGGAACCGGGAGAGAAGATTTCCTCTCTCACCGGTCTGGGAAACGGTTACGATGTGGACACCATTCCGGACGGATGCACTTTGATTGGGGGCGGTATCGGAATTCCGCCGATGCTGGGACTGGCCAAGAGCCTGGTCATTGCCGGAAAAAAATGTCGGGTGATCCTTGGTTTTAATACGGCCAACGAGGTTTTCCTGGTAGATGAATTTAAGAATTTTACGGACGACATTACGGTGATGACGGCGGATGGTTCTTACGGACAGAAGGGCTTCGTCACCGATGCCTTCGACACTTTGGATTACGCCTGTGCCTGCGGACCGCTGAAGATGCTTCAGGCGCTGGACGGAAAGGTTCGGAAGGGCCAGTTCAGCTTGGAAGCGCGCATGGGCTGCGGCTTCGGCGCTTGCATGGGCTGTTCGATTCAGACAAAAGTAGGATCCCAGCGGGTGTGCAAGGAAGGCCCGGTATTTGATAAGGAGGTGCTGCTATGGGAAACCCTGTAGATATGAGCATAGAACTCGCCGGTGTTCGGCTGCAGAATCCGGTGATGCCGGCCAGCGGAACCTTTGGCTACGGTCAGGAATACAAGGATGTCTTTGACCTGAACAAGCTGGGTGCCCTGGTAACCAAAAGTATTACGAAGGAACCGCGCTACGGAAACGAGCTGCCGCGAATTGCGGAATGCACCAGCGGAATGCTGAATTCCATCGGCCTTCAGAATCCGGGGTTGGAGCATTTCCGGGAAGTGGATCTGCCGGAGCTTCGGAAGATTTACCGGGGACCGATTGTTGCGAATATCAGCGGTTTCAGCGTGGATGAGTACCGGGAGGTTGCCGCGAAGGTGGACCGGGAAGAGCAGGTGGAGATTCTGGAAATCAATATCAGCTGTCCGAATGTGGATCACGGCGGTTCCGCCTTCGGTTCGAATCCGAAGCTGTCGGAAGAGATTACACGGGCGGTTCGGGACGTGACAAAAAAACCTATTTTTATGAAGCTGACTCCAAATGTGCTGGATATCACCGAGATTGCGAAGGCGTGCGAAAGCGGCGGTGCCGACGGCATCAGCTTGATTAATAACTTCAAGGCTATGCGGATTGACTTGAAGACTCGGAAGACCATTACGTCCAAGACGTATGCCGGCCTGTCCGGTCCGGCGATTCGCCCGATTGCGATGCGCATGGTGAACGAAGTGTACCACGCATGCAAATTGCCGATTATCGGAATCGGCGGAATTTCCTGTGCCGACGATGTGCTGGAAATGATTATGGCGGGCGCGACGGGCATCGAAATCGGTTCCGCCAATCTGGTGGATCCGTGGACGTGCCAGAAGACCATCGATGCGCTGCCGAAAAGAATGAAGGAACTGGGTATCCGTAACCTGGAAGAAATCAGAGGAGTAGTATAGAGATGACACCAACAATTATGATTGCGTTGGATTTTCCAACAGGACAGAAAGCACTGGAATTCTTGGATCGGTTCCAAGAGCCGGTATTTGTAAAGGTGGGCATGGAGCTGTATTACAGCGAAGGTCCGTCCATCATCGAAGAAATCAAGAAGCGGGGCCATCGGATTTTCCTGGACCTGAAGCTTCACGATATTCCGAACACCGTGAAAAGCGCCATGAAAGTACTGGCGAGACTGGGTGTGGATATGACCAACGTTCACGCCGCCGGCGGCATCAAGATGATGCAGGCCGCGAAAGAAGGTCTGATGGAAGGCGTTCAGGAGCGGGGCGGCTCGGAGATTCCGATGCTGATTGCCGTAACTCAGCTCACCTCCACCGATGAGGAGATGATGCATCAGGAACTTCTGGTGAACGGTGAGATGGAAGACGTGGTGGTTCACTATGCAGAAAATGCTCGGAAAGCCGGTCTGGACGGAGTAGTTTGCTCCGCCTGGGAATCCCCGATGATTCATGAGCGGGTGGCTTCCAATTTCCGGACGATTACACCTGGAATTCGTCTGGCAGGAGATGCCAAGGGAGACCAAAGCCGTGTGGCAACGCCGGCAAAGGCCAAAGCTTTGGGATCGGACTATTTGGTTATTGGAAGAAGTATTACAAAGGCAGCCGACCCGGTCGCTGCATATGCGAGATGTAAGGAGGACATGGGAAATGAGTAAGGAAATTGCAAAAGGTCTGTTGAAGATTCAGGCTGTTTTTCTGAGACCGAACGAACCCTTCACTTGGGCCAGCGGAATCAAGAGCCCGATCTACTGCGACAACCGTCTGGTTCTGACGGATCCGGAAGTTCGGAACACCGTAGAGAATGAGATGGCCAGAGTGGTAAAAGAAAAATATCCGGAATGCGAGAAGCTGATGGGAACCAGCACCGCCGGAATTGCACACGCTGCAATCGCCGCACATATTCTGGATATGCCGATGGGTTATGTTCGCGGCAGCGCAAAAACCCATGGCCGGAACAATAGAATTGAAGGAAAGCTGGAAAAGGGAGATAAGGTGGTCGTTATTGAAGACCTGATTTCCACCGGCGGTTCCTCCATCGAGGTCGTAGAAGCTCTGAGAGAAGCCGGAGCAGATGTCCTTGGCGTAATCAGTATTTTTACCTACAACACCAAAAAGGCAGACGAGAAGTTTGCGGAAGCGAATGTGGAGAAATACAGCCTGTGCAGCGTGGAGACCATGATTGACACAGCGGTAGAAGAAGGTTACATTCAGGCAGATGAAGGAGAGGGAATCATTTCATGGCTAAGAGAGATCTAATCAACATTACGGACCTGACCCAGGAAGAAGTTGGCGAGATTCTGGATCTGGCAGACGACATGGTTGCGCATCCGGAGAAGTATTACGAGGAATGCGCCCATAAGAAAATCGCTACGTTATTCTATGAACCGAGTACCCGGACGAGACTGAGTTTCGAATCGGCGATGCTGGAACTGGGCGGTAATGTGATCGGTTTCGCCTCGGCAAACAGCAGCTCGGCGTCCAAGGGCGAAAGTGTCAGCGATACCGTAAAGGTTATCGAGTGCTACGCAGACATCATTGCGATGAGACACCCGAAGGAAGGTGCGGCGCTGGTGGCATCCAATGCCTGCAGCGTTCCGGTCATCAACGCGGGTGACGGCGGACACTTCCATCCGACTCAGACGCTGACGGACCTGTTCACCATTCGGAAGGAATTCGGCCGAATCGATAATATTCGAATCGGATTCTGCGGAGACCTGAAGTTCGGCCGGACGGTACACTCTCTGATTGAAGCCCTGCTTCGTTTCGAAGGGGTGGAAATCGTTCTCATCTCGCCGGATGAGCTGAAGCTTCCGAAATACAACAAGGAAAGTATGACGGAAGCCGGCATAAAATGGACGGAGACCACCAGTCTGGAGGATGCGATTCCGGATCTGGATGTTCTCTACATGACCCGTGTTCAGCAGGAGCGTTTCTTCAACGAAGAGGATTATATTCGTTTGAGAGATACCTACGTTCTGGACCGGGCTAAAATGAAATTGGCCAAGGAAAAGATGATCGTAATGCATCCGCTGCCTCGTATTAACGAGATTTCCGTGGATGTGGACCGGGATCCGAGAGCGGTGTACTTCAAACAGGTTCGGAACGGCAAAGACGTTCGGAAAGCTCTGATTGCAACGCTGCTTAGATGGAAGGAGGAAATGTGATGAATATTGACGGTGTAAGCACCGGAATTGTTTTGGATCATATCCAGGCAGGCAAATCCCTGCTGATCTATCAACTTCTGGAACTGGAGAATCTGGATTGTTCTGTTGCGGTGATTCAGAACGCACGGAGCGGAAAATACGGCAAGAAGGACATCATCAAAATCGATCAGCTCATTGATCTGGACTTCGATGTGCTGGGTTATGTGGACCCGAACATCACGGTGAATATCGTGAAGGACGGAAAGATGGTGGACAAGAAGCATATGGCGTTGCCGGAACGACTGACAAACGTCATTCAGTGCAAGAATCCGAGATGCATCACATCCATCGAACGAGGTGTGCCGCAGCGGTTCCGCCTGGTGGATCCGGAGCGGAGAGTGTATCGCTGTGAGTACTGCGATACGGAGCACGTAGCGAAGAGATAAAAGCAGACCCGGAAATCCATTGCAGATGCGGTGGATTTCCGGGTTTTCGATTGGAGTTATTCTTCCGAGTCCTTTTCGTAAAGGGTTTCGTAGGTGGTTTCAATGCCGTTGGCAATGGCCTTGGCATTGCCGGACAGGTTGCTGTCAAAGCGTTGGTTATCGGATTCATTGGAAATGAATCCCACCTCAATGATGCAGGACGGCATGGAGGAGTATCGATTCTCGGAATAATTGTCAGAAGCATCCGGTAATGTGCCGGTGCCGATTTTTCGGTAGGTAAAGCCTTCTTTCTCCAGATTGCGGAGTATGTTGTCCGCCAGAAGGGTGGCAGAGGAATTCCCTCCGGAGTGAATCCAGGCCTCCACACCTTGACCTTCTCCGTCGGACTGGTTCCGGTGGAGGGAAACCATCAGCTTAGCTTCTGCCTCGTTGGCCATCTCAGCTCGCTCCGGGCGGTCCACGTTCACGTCATCCGTTCGGGACATCACCACTTTAAAGCGTTTTCGCCGGAGGTATTTCCGAACCTTCAAGGCCAGCTCCAGGGTGTCATTCTTTTCCTTGCGTCCCAAAGCCTCTGCGCCGGGATCCTCACCGCCGTGTCCCGCATCGATAAAGATGACGCCGCGGGTCTGGAACAAAGTGAAGATGCCGCCGCCGGTGCTGAAGGAAAAGCCCAGAATTCCGGCAAGGAAAACCAGGCAGATGGCTAAAGCAATTCGTTTCTTTCTTCTTTTTCGCTCTTTTTCTTTTTGCTTTCTCCGGAGAATAATCTGCCGGATTTCGTCGTCGGTAATCTGTACGGACATAAACGCTCCCTTGAAGTATTTTTTTATGAAAAATCAGTACGTATATTGTAACTTGATTCGGTGACGGTTTCAAGGATTCTCGGTAAAACCCGAGTTGCATATGATGTCAAAAATGATATAATATATTCTGTATAATCGCCTATGGAAAAGAAAGAGGATGTAAACCATCGTGAAACGCATTGATTTCAATGGTTACATCCTTTTTGTATTCCTTCGAAAAGTGGCAAAAAACAGGTCGTTTTTCATGCTACAAGTAACAAACAAGTAACAAATTTATATATTCATTTTGTCGATTTCTTCGACCAAATCCTCAATGAATGCGTGTGTATAAACGTCTTCTGTCAAGTCTCCGGAAGAGTGCCCGATAATTTTTTTAATCAGCACTTTGTTCATGTTGGAAGCTGTTGCGAAAGTCGCGAACGTGTGCCGGCACTCATGCGGGGTATGGTTCATTCCGAAGTGGCTGCACATAGGTTCAAAAAAACTGTTTCGGTACACTGTGCTTTCGAATGGTTTCCCGGATCCGGATGTAAACAGATATTCACTCTCTCCATGCATCCGTTTTTCCAGCAGCGGCAGTATTTTTTTGTGGATCGGGACTATCCTCTTCGCCGCTTTCGTTTTCGTGCCTCTCACATCTATCCAACGTTCTTCAAGATGAACGTCGCACTTCTTGAGCTTGAATAGTTCGCCCGGTCGTATTCCGGTATAGATGTGAATGAGCACCATATCAATGTAAGGCTTACCACTGGTTGTTTTAGGCTTTTTCGGGTTGCAAACCCAGTTAATATTATCCCATAGGGTTTCAATTTCTTCGCGGCTAAATGGCTCCTTTTGTCTTGCTGCTTTCTCAGATTCTGCCGTAACAAATTCCGAATAATTCTTTTCGCAGATATCATTCTCTATCGCGAACTTATAAACAGCATGGAAGAGCTTCAGCAGATTATTCAGTGTCGATTTGGACTTGTCTGAATTATCATCAACGATTTTCTGCATGTGTGCCTTCCGGAGGTCCACCATCCGAATGTTGGCGATGGAATCGCAGTATCTGTATGCGGTAACATATGTTGCTCTTGTAGATGTTTTCATCTTGTTGAATTTCTCTTTCAGCAGGATTTCGTATATCTGTCCAAATGTGGTGTTCCGCTTGTCGATGTCGAAAGGATTCTTATTGTACTCTGCCAGTGCAATCATGGCATCCGGCCTCGTCTCGTAGTAGCCAATACACTTCTGTTTCTGCCTCGCCTGAGGTATCTGTTTGCCCTTATAAGCCTCGTATTGTTTTTCTACTTGATTATATAGATCGGGTGTAAGAATCCCCGCCAGAAAGCCGATATCGGGCACTGACGGGGCAATCGTGAACTCAGTTGTAATGTATACTCCATAGGGGCGTTTCCTTTTCCCGGAGAGCTTCCGGATGCACCCGTAGCCGTTAGGGTTTCTCATTGTGTTACCTCCTTTCTCATGGTTTAGTGCCAGGCGTACCTGTTATTTAATCATATCGATCATATCGGAGTAAGCATGATATACACCAACAAGCTCGCCGACGATGTAGCAATCTTGTTGGTCTGCGACAATAGGAGCGTAATCGGAGTTGCAAGGTTGGAGAATCAGCTTATCTTCCTGCCGGTAGACTTTTTTGAGGGAGGCTTCTCTATCTATGCCATGGACTACTGCATAGATCCAGCCGGCACGGAAATCGAACTCTTTGCGAAGAAATGCCATATCGCCATTATAGATTTCTGCTTCAATCATGCTATCCCCAGTAACACGGAGGGCATAATCTGCATGGATACTGGAGTCTACGAAGAACTGGCCCGAGAAGTTTTCCTCTGCAACGGTTCCGTCGCCTGCGCATATCGTTCCGAGAACAGGAATCGGATGTGCTGCAGGCGTGATGATGTTCGGCGGAAGCTTCCGCTGCTCTGCCTTTGGTTTTTCTTCTATTAGGTCGGATAACGCAATGCCAAAATAGTCAGCAAGCTTCTGCACATTTTTCATTCGTGGCATTTTGTTCCCTTTTAGCCAATCGTGGAAAGTTGGAGCAGATACTCCAACAGCTTCAGCGACTTCTTTTTGACTTCGTTTATGCAAGTCCATGTAGTGACGTAAGTTTGCAGTAAAAACGTCCATCGTCCATTCTTTATTATTATCCATATGTTTTCTCCAATAATTAAATAATTCAGTTGTTGATACGTTTAAATTTTACACTGTATTAGCCAAAAAGTAAATGATAACTATTCAAAAATTAGCCATGAGCTATTGACAAAATGTCATGATGATAGTAACATATAGAAAACGATAATTAGCCAATAGCTAATAATGGACGAAAGAGAGGTGATTATAGATGCCAAAACTAACGCTAAAGGCCGCACGAGTGAACGCAGGATACACACAGCAGGACGTTGCTGATAACATGCATGTCGCGCTATCTACCGTTCGTAACTGGGAGAATGGTACGACGTCTCCTAAGCTTTCACAGTTTGTGAAGCTGTGTCGCCTGTACAATACGCCAATGGATGGTATTTTTTTTGAAGATGAAATTAGCTAAAAGCTAAAACTATGGAGAGGGAGGTAAAAATGATTAAATTCTTGAAACTGACTAGCGGCGACCTGGTGAATGTGAACGAAATCAAGAGGATTGAAAAGAACATCCATTTCACCACGGAGCAGAAAGGGAGTAAGAACGAGTGCAAAGCAAAAGTCGAGATTGATGTGTTAACGCACCATGGACTGGAGACATTCGTTCGGGTAACCGCTGCAGCACCATTTGCGGATGGCGAAAAATGGGGTGACAAACCCGGAAGATGTGAAGCCATTCATGAGCGGATTGACGGAATCCTCGATGTGATGATTAGCCTTGTCATCGATAAGATGAACGACGACACAGAGAAAATCATCGACATCTATACCGGATTCCTCGCATCTGCACTGGAAGAGTCACTGAACGAAGAAGCGGAAAGAGGCTAGGCACAATGGGAGAGATTTATTTAGCAGACGGTACGCGCATCAAGGAAACAAAGGTGTGGCGAGCCAGTAGAATTCGAGACTTGTGCAGAGAGCGCGGGTGGTTTGACAAGGGGAGCAATAAAGAGTTCGACAATATGTTTAAAGCACTTGTTTTCACTTCCCCACATTCCGCTTCGCCGGCAACATTGAACATCTACCTGCTTGCGCACAACATTTATGAACGCACATCCAATCCTACGGTCGCGGTGGAGGACATCATGACTGCGATTGCGAACGGTGCGGTGGCAACTTTTTACAGAATTCAGCAGGGGATCCCGAAGCCGGGGTTCACGAAAAAGACTGCTGAACAGTTCTGGGATGATTGGGAAGCTAAACAGTTCCGGAAAGACTGGGGCGATGGCGAACCAGAAGAGGAGGCACGTCATGAAGGTTAATGACAAGCGAAAAAGGCGCCGGAAAATCCTAGAGCTTTTCACAGTCACAATTGTAAGCGTTGTTGTTTCGGTACTCACTACTTTATGGCTGCATTAGTTATCAAAGTAGTTACAAAAGCAACCATTATTGGATAAAGAACGCTTCTTTTTAATTGAGTGCAGAGATATACAAAATAACGGCGGCAAAGATTGGTAGGCGAATACGTGCCATCAGGAATAATATTACCAATCACGAAAGTGAGGTGAACCACATGAAAGTTGCTGAAGCTGCAAGATTGCTTGGTGTAACACCGACAACAATCCGAATCGGGTTGCAGAAGGGAGTTTTCCCGTTCGGTGTTGCATTCAAGATGGACGAACACAACAAAAACTACAAATACGTTATTTATCCAGGAAAACTGAAAGAGTATGCAGGAGTATTTACGGAAGGAGAATATCAAAATGATTAAGACAAAAAACGGAATGACGAAAATCGACGGAACTTTACTGGACCTTTTATTAGATTTTGTTGGAACTGTAGAGGCATTGCTGAAGAACACTCCGTTCACGGTGGAAGAACTGCACGCCGCAATCAACGTGGCCAAAATCGTGGCAAAACTTGTAGAATCCGATGATGAATTCAATGCAGACAATTCTGAAGTGGATGAGGAACCGGAAGCAGAGAAAGAATCGGCGCAGGCAGAGGGAAAGGCCTCCGCGAAAAAAGGAACTGTAAAGGCAACAGTACTGGAAGCCGATGACCTGGATGGAATGCTGGAATGGCTGAAGAGCGAACTTGAGGACCTGAAAGAGACGTTTAATTAAGGAGATGCGGAATGAAGCGTGAATTCCTGACGGATGAACAGGTGGAAGAGGAAATTAGCAGATTGCTGAATTCCGATGATGTGAAACTGGCAAAGCAAGAAACCCGAATCAAGAACAGGAGGCGGCAGTATATGTATAATCTTCGAGTACTTGAGAAACGTGGTAAGGAGCTCGCAGAGCTGGGTGCTACAGAAGCGAACATTGAATATCTGATGTTCGGTAACGAAAAGGAAGAAGAAAATGAAGACTAGAACAGAAACACATGCAGATTTGCGTGACGAGGTAATGGGCATCATTATTGGTGCTTTCTGCTGGGGAATGTTCCTCGGCTTGCTGATTGGGTAGGTGCGGCATGGTAAAGATGACAACGTTCGGGAGCCATGAAGAATGGCTTCAGCACAGAACACGAATCGGCGGATCTGATGCTGCATCCATCATCGGATTGAACCCATGGCGAACCAATGTGCAGCTGTGGGAGCTGAAGACCGGCAGACGGCAGCAGGAAGATATTTCGGATAAGCCTTATGTGCGCTACGGAAATGAAGCCGAACAGCCTCTGCGAGACCTTTTCGCTCTGGATTTCCCGGAATACAAGGTTTTCTACCAAGACGGGAATATGTGGCGGAATGATAGGTTTCCATGGGCACACGCATCACTGGACGGGTGGCTGGAAGATGAAAATGGCCGCAAAGGCATTCTTGAGATTAAGACATCGGACATCTCAAGCGCCATTAAGGCAGCCGAATGGGATGGCGATAAAATCCCGGATAACTATTACGTGCAGGTGATGCATTACCTGATGGTCACAGAGTTCGATTTCGTGGTCCTGAAGGCGCAGCTTAAATATGACATCGATGATAACCGCTGGTGTAAGACAAAACACTACCACATCGAACGAGAGGATGTAATCGGCGAAATCGACTATCTGCGAGAGAAGGAACATGAGTTTTGGCAGCACGTAATCAATGACACAATGCCGGCACTGATTTTGCCGGAGCTTTAGAAAGGAGAAACAGAACGAGAATGGAACTTAAAATGCAAGAGGTGCAGTTTCCGAAGGTGATTCAATTCAACTTTGCGGAGCTGAAGGAGGAAATCACTGCGAAGGCTGAACTGTACAAGAATATGGTGTACACCGAAGACACTATCAAGGAGGCGAAGGCTGATAAGGCCACGCTGAACAAGTTCATTAAGGTCCTGGAGGACAAGCGGAAGGACGTCAAGAAACAGTGCTTGCAGCCGTATGAGGATTTTGAGAAGCAGATTAAGGAGCTTGTGGCTATTGTAAATGAGCCTGTGCAACTGATTGATTCTCAGGTAAAAGCCTACGACGAAAAGCGAAAGGCGGAGAAGCTGGATCAGATTAAAGCAATTTGGGAGGAATCGGATCATCCGGAATGGCTCTCATGCAACATGATCTTCGATAACCGTTGGCTTAACGTAACCTTCAGCTTGAAGCAGGTGCAGGACGCCATCACAGAGCGCTTGACTCAGATTAACACCGAGCTCACCACGCTGAACAGCCTTACTGAATTTGCGTTTGAAGCGGTGGAGGTTTATAAGAATACGCTCGATGTGAACAGAGCCATTGCAGAGGGGCAGCGCCTTGCGGACATTCAGAGGCGGAAACAGGAAGAAGCAATGCGGAAGGCTGCAGCGGAGGCAGCGGAGAAAGAAGCCGAGATTAGACAGGCGGAAATTGAACCGGAAGTGATTACACCGGCTGAACCTGTGGCAATGATTGAGCCGGATCCGGAACCTGCAGATGCATCCGCAACATGGATCAGATTCGAGGCGTGCATGACCACGGAACAGGCTTACAAGCTTAAACACTTCTTCGAGGAAGAAGGAATTCAGTTCAGACCAATCGCATAGAAGGGAGGCACAAAATGGCAGTTAGCAATTCATTGACCAATAGAAATCAGCAGCAGAAATTCTCTGTTGCAATCCAATCGGACGGCTACAAGCGACTCATTAATAATACGCTGGGGGACCCAAAAAGAGCAGCGGGATTCGTTACGGCGATTACAAGCGCTGTGAGCATTAATCCATCTTTGCAGGAATGCGATGCTTCGACGATTCTTTCGGCGGGGCTCCTGGGGGAGACGCTGCAGCTCTCACCGTCTCCGCAGCTTGGACAGTACTATCTCGTTCCATTCAACGACCGGAAGCGGGGCTGTAAGGTTGCACAGTTCCAGCTCGGTTATAAAGGCTATATTCAGCTGGCGATTAGATCGGGGCAGTACAAGAAGCTCAACGCGCTGGCCATCAAAGAAGGCGAGCTGATTCGCTACGATGCGCTGAATGAAGAAATCGAGGTGCAGCTGATTGAAGACGATTCGGAACGAGAGAAGGCCCCAACAGTTGGCTACTATGCAATGTTCGAATATCTCAACGGATTCAAGAAAACGCTGTATTGGTCCAAAGAGAAGATGGTGGCTCATGCAGAGACCTATTCGCAAGGCTACAAGGCAAGAAAGGGATACACCTTCTGGGAAAAGGATTTTGATTCCATGGCTATCAAGACGATGCTGCGTCAGCTGATTAGTAAGTGGGGTGTAATGTCCATCGACTTTCAGAAGGCATATGAGGCTGACATGGGCGTGATTGATTCTAATGGCCATGTCAGTTACGTGGACAACATCGACTCTAGTGGCCATGGCGATGTAGTAGGTGACCATGTAGCAGCTGTAGAGGTTGATAGCGATGAATCCGCAGAAGACCCGGGCAAGAATAACGCCAATGCAGTACAGCAGGCGCTGTTCGGTTAGTGAGAAGGTGAGCCATGAATAACGTAATTTTAATCGGGAGATTAACAAAGGATCCGGAGCTTCGCTATACACCGAATACTCAGACTGCCGTAGCACGTTTCACGCTGGCAATTGACAGACCGGTGGCTTCCGGACAGGAGCGTCAGGCGGACTTCATCCGAATCACTGTATTCGGGAAGCAGGCCGAAGCGGTTGATAGATACCTGAAGAAGGGCAGTCAGGCGGCCATAAGCGGGAGAATTCAGACCGGAAGCTACCAAGACGATACAGGTCAGACGGTGTACACCACTGACGTCATCGCGAACCGTGTGGAGTTTCTTGGATCCAGAAGCAACAACGATGGAGAACCAAACCGCGCTGCTAATGGGAACAATAGCCGCCAGAACGGTCAGCAGCAGAGGGCACGAGCTCCGGAGCAGGTTTCATTTGGCGACAAGGAAAGCTTCCCTGATGCATTCCAAGCCGTTGATGATGATATCCCATTTTAATGTCACGCAACAGAATAAGATAAAGAATAAGAATATTAATATTGCGCATTCCCATGCGCAACGTGGGAGGGAAAATGAAAAATCGGGAAAAATACAGCGATGAAATTCTAACGGCAATCATCAGCAGTTCATTGTGCTCTTTTATGCACGATATTGTGATTCCGGAACTCGTTGACAGCAGAAAAATTGATGAATTCTGCGACAAACTGGATTGCGCAGATTGCTCGAAGATGTTTGCGTTCTGGCAGGATGGGGTATATGTCGAACCGCCTACAGATTGGGTCAATGTGCCGGTGGATACACTGGTGCGGGTACGGGACGACGAGAACGGCGAGTGGTTACTGCGGTATTTTAATAGGTTCGACGAGAAACCTTTTGGTTACCGGGATGGGCATAACTATGCGGTATTTGCTGATGGTGCGACGAGCGTAACAGGGAGCGGCTACATCGAGCACTGGAATTACTGCGAATTGGTGGAGGACACCGATGAAGTATCACAATAGAAAAACCATAGTGAACGGCCATACCTTCGATTCGAAGAAGGAGGCGAATCGGTACAGTGAATTGCTTCTGCTCGAAAGAGCGGGGGCAATTCATGACCTGCGGACACAGGTTAAATATGTGCTTATTCCGTCTCAGCGGAGTAAAGAGACCGGGAAGGTAATTGAACGTGAATGCTCGTACAAGGCTGATTTCGTCTATACAGAGGGCGGTGAGACTGTCGTAGAGGACGTTAAAGGATATCGGACGAAGGAGTATATCATCAAGCGAAAATTGATGCTGCATGTGCATGGCATCCGGATTCGGGAAATTTAGGAGGAACGGGATGAATAAAGTAAGTGTTCGTGCGTTCTGTAAAGACGTTGCAGAAATCAAGGCATTGGCCAAGAAGGTGCTGAATTCAGAGGACAAGTTCGCATGTGTGGAGGCATATTTGGATATCTGCAGAATGTGCGAGAAGCTGTGCAAAGATTGTTTCGGTGCAGAGGGCATCTCATTGCTGTTCTCTGCAGAACGGAAGGAATGCTAGTATAGAGTTTTATTATCAAGAAAGGGGGCAGAAATTGCTGATCCAGGACATTATTTTTATCACGATTTTCATGCTGATGTTGGCTGCACAATCCGCATTGCTGCTGATTTGCGGCACACCATATGTGGCAATACTCGGTGCGGCTGTATTAACCAGTGGCATGACCATCATCGCATCGGCGTACTTTGGAGGGGACTTATGACAAGAAGAGTAATGGACAGAGCCCATATGGAAGAAGCTCTTCATCATCTGATGGGAGAGGATTATTCAGAGTGCAGCGGGCGAACTGTGAGGAACGGATACCTTGCGTTCTACCACGAGAAAGGCTTGTATTCGGTAGAACATGTTGATTTCGAAATTATGTGCCTCGTGTTTGCGGCAAATCCATACGAGGCTATTGATAAGGTTGCCATGTTCAGAGGAGATCCCCTGCGGTGCGCTGATGAGTGTGTTCTTGATTGTGCAAGCTGTCCTGTGCCCGATATAGGCTGTTTTGAGCAGTGTAAGCGGGCCCTGGGTGGTGACCATGATTAAGTGCCCGGGCCTTGGGTGGTGGCCCAGCGAAGACATCAGCGAGATTGCTGGAAGTGAGCGCCATAAAACACTTGCGCCGGTTAAAGATGCTAAGGTAGAGGAACGCGCGAAACTGGCGCAGATTCACCCATGTATTACGTATTATGCGGATGTAGACTTGCTCCAGCAGGGAATCATTCGGAAAATCGAAGATGGCGAAGGCGAAAATGTAGAGAAGGAAGGTGAGGCAGATGGCAGAGAGGCGGATGTTTGCCAAGACGATAATTGATTCTGATGCGTTCCTCGACATGCCACTTTCAGCACAATGCTTGTATTTCCACCTTTCCATGCGTGCAGATGATGATGGATTCATCAATAGCCCGAAAAAGATACAACGGATGATCGGAGCGTCTGAAGACGATTTGAAACTGTTGACACTTAAGAACTTCATTATCCCGTTTGAATCCGGGATTGTGGTTATAAAGCACTGGAAAGTGCACAATTATATCCGGCCCGATAGGTACAAAGGAACTGTGTACCAGGAAGAAAAAAACGCGCTGCAACTGAAGGATAACAACGTGTATACCTTGTGTCAACCAGTTGGTATACCAAGTGACAACCATGTGGTATACCAACTGGATACCCAGGATAGGTTAGGTAAGGGTAGTATAGTACAAGATAATAATACTATGTGCAATTCTGACGAATCGCACGGTGCAAATTTGGGGTCATCCAAGCCAGCCAAGGCGGAAATTGATGAATTCTTTGAATCTATCTGGAAACTTTACCCGAACAAACGGGGAAAGGGAAAGATAACTGATAGCAAGAAAAAACAACTCTATGCTATCGGATATGACGAGATGAAACGGGCGATTGAGCGTTACCAGAAAGAATTAGCCCTAGATGAAGAGTGGAGACACCAGCAAAACGGCTCTACGTTCTTCAGAAGCGGTTATATTGATTATCTGGATAAGAATTATGTTGAATCAAAAAAAGCCGTTCAAAACGGAAATTTCGACGATTTAGGCTATATCGAAAATCAGGATGATTTGGATGGATATTTTTAGGAGATAATCGGGTATGGAAAATTATAAAATAAATGCTTTTACGGAAAGCGCACCGGAAAGCGAAAATGAATATCTGGGAACCGATGGGCTGTTACATTGTACCACTTGCGGGGACCCGCTGGAATGCATTATAAACTCCTTAAACGGTTTTAAAAAGGTTCGATGTATTTGTTCCTGCATGAAGCAGAAACGGGATGCAGAGGAAGCAGCACAACGAAATGTCGTTATCGAGCGGAACCGCCTGCGGTGTTTCGGGGAAACGGATTTTCTTTTACAGGGATGCACCTTCAAAGAATCCAATGGGAACGAAATTCTGGATATTTCGAAAAATTATGTGAAGAATTTCCCCTATTTCCTGAAAACAGGAAAGGGGCTGATATTCACCGGTCCTGTTGGAACGGGTAAAAGCCATATGGCTGCGTGTATTGCAAACGGATTACTGGATTTAGGATACACCGTTATCATGACCAATTTTGCAACTGTGGTTAACAAACTGCAGGAAAGCTTTGAAGGCAGGCAGGATTATATTAAACGGCTCACCCGCTGTACATTGTTAATCATTGACGACCTGGGGGCAGAGCGGAAATCGGATTATATGCAAGAACAGGTTTTCAATGTGATTGATGCAAGGTATCGATCCGGAAAGCCTATGATTATTACAACGAACCTGACAACGGACCAACTGAAGAAACCGGTTACACTGGAACAGGGACGAATCTATGACCGGATTATAGAACGGTGCCATCCGGTGAAGGTGGAGGGCTATTCGGTGAGACGAATCAACTTGAAAAATGATTTCTGGGAAACAGATCGGATGTTGAAGGGGATACAGGCTGAAAAGGAGGATTTATGAATAGCAAAGAAGAGTGCCTGCGGAAGGCTGATGAACAGGATGCACAAGGGGCAAAGGAGGGGATAAATGTTCAGTTCGTGTTTCGTGATTAGCCTTGCGGCAGTAATATTCACACTTTGCTTCACCATGTATCTGCTGGCTTGGATTGAACTTGACGAAGGTGATTCGCCTTTTGCTCTGGGATGGAATTTCACTCTGATGGTTTTATCCGCGCTAGGGCTCATATTAGTGGCCATAGAGGTGTTTTCATGAGTAATGCAGACCGGAAGGAAAAGAAAGGGGGAACCTTGACCGCAAAAGAGTATCTGAATCAGATTAACAAGCTGGATAAGCTGATTGAAAACAAAATACAAGAACTTGAACACTGGCGATTGATGGCGACGTCCATCACAGGGTTTTCCGGGAATGAGAGGGTGCAGACGTCGGGGAACCAGCAGAGAATGGAATCGGCTGTTTGCAATTATGTAGACCTGCAAACGGATATTGCCGGAATGATTAATACACTTATTGCAAAGCGTGCGGAGCTGATCGGTACCATCGAGAAGCTCCCCGCTGCGGAATACGATGTGCTGCACAAGAAATATGTCCAGGGGATGGATTTCTACGAGATCGCAGACGCAATCGACAAATCGTATTCAACCGTGACCACGTTACACGGCAGCGCATTGTCGAAGGTGCAGAAGATGCTAAACCAGAAGGGCGGTGATAACTAAAGGCTCTTTTGGTTTTTCGCTATTCTGCCTAGTTATTTTCAGTTAGATTTTGACACTTTTGCAAATATTTTGACATTTCTGCGAATGATTTGACATTTTTGCAAATATTTTGACATTTCTGTAAGTTTTTTGACTGATAACCTGTGATAGTATTACGGTGGGATTTGTGGATAGCGCATTTCCGAATGTACCGTTTTACCTCCGGTATGATACACTCTCTTTATACTTGGAAGCGGCTGGCATTGTGCCAGTCGTTTTCTTGTTGAGAAAGAAATATTTATTAAGAAAGGCGGTGTTGCAGAATGGCAAGACTGACAGCCAAGCAGAAGCGTTTCTGCGATGAATACCTGATTGACCTCAATGCAACACAGGCTGCAATCCGGGCGGGGTATTCAGCAAAGAGTGCAAGGGGAATTGGAGCTGAGAACATGGCAAAACCAAACATTCGGGCATATATCGACGAGCGCATGGCCGAGAAGGAAGCTGAGCTTATTGCGAATCAGGACGAAGTACTGAAATACCTAACTGCTGTGCTGCGAGGTGAAAGCCAGTCAGAAGTAGTTGTTGTCGAAGGTGTCGGAGAAGGCTGCTCTGTTGCGAGAGCAATGGGAAAGTCCCCGGACGAAAAAGAAAGATTGAAAGCGGCGGAGCTTCTGGGCAAAAGATACGGATTATACACCGAAAAAGTCGAGCAGCAGGTCGATATGGAGCTGAACATTAGCATTGATTATGGAGATGAAGAATGAGCGAGCACGTAAATGTTGCTGTTCCTGTATCGGGCGCAGAAAGTAAGCGCAGATACATTGATATTCTTGGAACACAATACGAAATACAGTTCGATGTTCCGGCAAATGAAATGCCGGAAGAAGCTGACGGCTGCATTGATGTAACCACACATACAATCAAAATAGCGAGGCTTGAACCCGCCCGGGATTCTGTGCAGGACCTGAATGCGTATGGCAGGAAAGTTTTACGGCATGAAATAACACATGCGTTTTTCTATGAATCCGGAATTTGGAACTGCAGCGGTACGGTTGAAACCTGGGGGATGGATGAAACACTTACCGACTGGATTGCTATTCAGTCACCAAAGCTGTTCAAGGTGTTCCAAGAATTGGGGTGCTTATGAACATCGAGGTACAGGCGAATCCATGCTTCAAAGAGGTTGACAACAGCAAGAAGAGATACATTGTGATGAAAGGCTCGGCCGGATCGGGAAAGAGCGTTGACACGGCGCAGAACTATATTCTCAGGCTGATGCAGGACAAAGGCAGGAACCTAGTCGCCATGCGTAAATCGGACATCACAAACAGAGACAGCACCTTTGCAGAGCTTACTGGTGCCGTGTACCGGATGTTTGGGGACAAATCAGATTTGTATTGGAAGATAAATCGAAGCCCTCAGATGCTTACGTGTCGGAGCAATGGAAATCAGATTATCTTCCGCGGCATGAACGATGATCGGCAGCGGGAGAAGCTGAAATCAATCACATTCCCAAAGGGAAAACTGACTGATGTGTGGCTCGAAGAGGCGACGGAATTTACACAGGCAGACCTCGAAATCATAGACGACCGTCTTAGGGGAGAGCTGCCGGAAGGACAATTTTATCAAATCAGAATGACCTTCAACCCGGTGAACAAGAATCACTGGATTAAGAAGGTCTTTTTTGATATTCCGGATCCGAACGTATTAACCCATCACAGCACCTACCTTACCAATCGTTTCATTGACGATGCTTACAAGCAGAGAATGGAGCGAAGGAAGAAGGTGGATCCGGAAGGGTATCAAATCTATGGACTCGGAGAATGGGGCGAAATTGGCGGTCTTATATTGCACAATTGGGAACCCCAAGATATTAGCCAGAACATCAACGATTACGACGATTTCGCAATCGGGCAGGACTTTGGATTTAACCATGCCAACGCAATTCTGCTTTTGGGGTGGAAGGATGGGGATATCTACATCCTACGAGAACTGTACGGATTCGAAAAGGATACTGCGGAATGGATTGCGGAAGCCAATAATGCCGGCGTGCCGAAGAACCGTGTAATGTGGTGCGATTCTGCGGAGCCGGACCGAATTAAGATGTGGAAGGATGCCGGTTACCGTGCGAAGGGCGTAAATAAGGGCGGTTCTGCCGGCTCTGTGAAGGCACAAATAGAATGGCTCAAGGGCAGTACGGACCCGAACGATAAGAGCAAGGTAATAGGCAGGAAAATATACGTGCATCCATCCTGCACCAACACAATCAAAGAGCTGCAGCAGTGGAAATGGAAGCGTGATGATAGGACCGGGGAATACCTAGATCAGCCGGTTCCGTTCCAGGATGATGCAATGGCAGCACTACGTTATGGCGTGGAAGGATGGAGAAAGATGAAGCGGTGGACGATATGAATGACAATGACGAAAAAACATGGTGGTATCGACTGATTGATGATAATTGGACGCGGAAGCCAACGGCGTTCTGTACGCGTTATGACGGGTATTTGACCGATGGCTTAATCCGAACACACAAGTGTAAGAAGCGTAGGTGCATCCGGTTGAAATCGGTTGCATATGGCATAAGCATCGAGGAAGGAGAGAAAAAACAGAATGAAAACGAATAAGATTCTCTACCAGTGGGATGCCGGGCAGAAGCTGACGGACTGCAGAGGTGTTTTCGTGGATTTTGTAATTTCCGGAGAGGTATACCGCTGTGATGTTGTGAACGGCGAGTGCATAGTTCCTGATGAACTGTTGCAGCATCCAGGCAATCAGACCGCGTATGAGTGCATGGCAGATAGTACGCTGCAGGAATTTGTTTTCTCAGTGGTACCTCGCCCTCTGCCTCCGGATTATGTGTATACCCCAACAGAAAAGCTGACATTTGAGGGATTGGTGCAGAAGGTGGAGGATACCGTAGCCGATATCATCCGTAGAGCTGACACAGGCGAGTTTGATGGTTATACACCGGTGAAAGGGAAGGACTATTTCACCGAATCCGAAAAGAATGAGATGATGCAGCGCGTTTCAGACGGAGCAATCGGAGAATTCCGAGAAGTCGTGGATAGTGCGACCGATGGCTTCAATAAGAACAGCAGTGCGAAAACCAATGACTACAATGCCAATGCCGAGAAAAAGGTGGGCGTATACGACAGTAACGCTGCCGAAAAGCTTAAAGCGTACAACGATAATCATACCGAAAAAATGACGGCATACGATGCCAACGCTGCCGGAAAGACCGCAGAATTCGATGCTCATGCTGCCGAATTGCAAACGGAAGTGAACAATCTTAAAGCCGAAGGCACAACGTTCAGAGCAGAGGCAGGAAAGCAGGAGCGCAGAATAGATGCGCTGATGAAGCTAAACAAGGGGCAGACGTACGATGTTGTGCGTTCCGTAGGGACGTCTAGTATTGATGTTATAAGTGGAACGAATTATATCAGCATAGACAAAATCTTAGGAAGAACGGTTGTGTGGAATCAGCTTGCGGAGAGATGGGCTACCAATGGAAACGTAACTGTTGCAGAAGTTGGAAATCTGAAGAAAATTTCACTGACCGGTCCAGTTGCTAGGTTTGGTGCGAGCAAAGACGGTCACGAAATAGGCACAAATGTGCAATCCGAGCAAAAGTACTTAATGTATGTGGCCGTTCGTTATAACTCTGCGGATGTTTTTCCGCAAATATACGGGGAATTTGTAAAAATGATAGCGGGAGGCGAGGGGGTTCCCAGCTATACCAAAGATATATGCTGGGCGATTTTTTCGGTAACAGAGGATTCGAAAGTATTATGTCAAACTTATACAAATATCGACAATTCGTATTTTTACGTTCCGAATGTGGAAGCGCCAATTAACGTGATAAACCTCACGGCACTGTATGGAGCAGGAAAGGAACCTGCTTCATATTACGAATTTGAGAGAACCTATCCTGAAAAATGTTATGAGTATTCGGATTATATGCTGTTGCAAGCACCAGTTACACATGTTGTGACAACAGGAAGGAACACTTTAGACTTGAAGGCTTTTGGAGATGACTTCAATATTGTGGACGGGGTGCTTACACCGAAAGAGAGTATTAGAACAGAGCATGGAGCAGATGTCTTCATCCCGGCGGGGAAAACATTTAGCTATAGCATCAAGTGCCCTGAAGGTCATAATGTTCGGTTCAAACTTTTCCACACTGACGGAACGACAACATCGCCTTATATCATATCGAACGGAGAATTTCAGAAGTTCGTGCGGACGATTGAGAAAGACGTTTACAAAATTCGGGCTGATTATACCTCAAGTACCAAAAACGTCGAAATAAAGGATATACAAATAACCTTAGGCGAACAAGAGTTTTCGCCATATTCCGAAACAGTGATTGCGAAGTGCAGTTTCCCGGAACTGCGTAGTGCCAATATTGCGAGAGACTCGCTTGACGTTGACACTGGAATCATCACACGGAACGTGGGCGTTGTAAACCTTGGAGCCCTTAAATGGAAGAAAAATGACAGCGGTATTTTTTTTGCAACACTGCCAGCGAAAGCAAAGCCATGTGGGACTTTCAATAGAATGAACGACGATTTGTGCAATATCTATAAAACGAAAACAATCAACGAGATTTTTGAAGGGGCTACAGGCATCTCGACGCATTCGACAACAGGTGAAAGTGTATGGATATACGATGATAGATATTCAACCGAAGACGAAGTAGTATCGGCGTTGTCTGGTGCTACACTGCATTATGAACTCAATACACCAACAACGGAATACGTAACGGTGGCGGAAACATTAAAAGAGTGGATAGAGGTAGATGCGGGAGCAATTGTAATGTTATGCGGACAATACACTGACAAGAAAGAACCTGCAAAAACAGAAGTATCATTTGTTCGCAAGCTAAACGAGGTGACATAAATGGCAGACATTCAAAAAATATACGATTTGATTGGAGAAGAAAAATTCAAACCGCAGGCAACCATCGAAGAGAGGGTAACAGCAATTGAAGAGGCACTGCAAGAGAAGCCAATGGAACTGATTGAAACTGTATCCGCAGACGAGCCAATCGCAAACCTATCTCGGGATACCGAACCGGATGGGAAGAAATATGATTTTTCCCGAATTCGGATTATTCTCGAATCGCCGGAAAGCGACCGAAATGAAACCATCTTTTTATCGTTAAATGGGGGGGTAATTTCGATTGGAGAAAGCTCGCTGGCACGTTTAGAATCGCTCCTGGAGAAGAAATGAAGGCTATCCTTGATGCAGAGGTCCGAAACGGAAAACTGTCGTCAATCGGTGGATACGTTAGTGGGACAAGAGTGAACAACTCAGTGCTGCGAGTTCCATCCATACCGGGGGAAAACATAGCACAAATAGATTTTAACACTATCGACGGCTTTATTGTTGAGGGCACGTTGCCTGCTGGCACGGTGGTGCACATTTATGCAGTAAGAAGGAGATTACTTACATGCTTACAAAAGAAGAAATAAAAGTCTTCCTTGAAGCGGATGCCGGTTCGTTAGCCAAACGACAGGCCCGGGCAGGGGAAGCGTATTACGAAGGTAGACACGATATTCTGCGTTATCGGATGTTCTACTTCGATGATAACGGAAACCTTGTAGAAGACACCGAACGAACCAATGCCAAAATACCGCACCGGTTCTTCACAGAGCTTGTGGACCAGGCGACGCAGCTAATCATGTCCGATAAGAGCGGATTCGTAATGTCGGATGATCCGAAGCTGCAGGCGGAACTGGATAAGTACTTTAATTCAAACAAGCGGTTCAAGGTAGAGTTATCAGACACAATCACAGGTTTGCAGGTTAAGGGATGGGATTACATCCACACCTATCTCGGCAAGGATGACCGCCTCTGCTTTGAGAATGCAGATAGCCTTGGCGTAGTAGAAGTAGAGGGACGGTTTGCCGATGATGGAAAGGACCAAATCATTTGGAAATACAAGGACCGTATTGATAAGGCGGGCAAGATGCAGTTCAAGGTGCTTGTTGTTGATGATGAAAACACCTATTACTACAAGCAAGAGGACAACGGGGAAATTGTCTATGACGATTCAGTTCAAATTAATCCGCGGCCTCATGCTGTGTACAAAGATGCGGATGGGAACCTCAGCTCAAAGAACCTAGGTTTCCTGCCATTTCATAGGATTGATTATAACAAGAAGCAGCTCAGCCACTTGCACACGGTGAAGCTGCTCATTGATGACTATGACATGATGTCATGCGGCCTATCCAACAACATCGGAGATTTTGACAATCCAATCTATGTTGTCAAAGGATTCGAAGGGCAGAGCATGGAAGAGCTCACGACGAACCTTCGGACTAAGAGACGCATCGGCGTCCCGGATGAAGGTAATGCCGGTCTGGAAGTGCACACCATTGCAATCCCATATGAGGCTCGAAAGACCAAAATAGACATCGATGAGACCAATATCTACCGCTTCGGGATGGGGTTGAATTTATCTGGTATGAAGGATACCAATGCAACGACCAATATTGCAATCAAGCAGAGCTATTCGCTCTTAGAGATGCGCTGCAGTAAGATTATTGACCAGTTAGAGCTGCTGCTCTCCGACCTAGTAGAGATTGTGATTGCAGAGATTAATGAAAAGAATGGAACTGGATACACTGCAGATCAGGTTTACATCGATATCAACCCTGAACTAATGGCCAACGCCGGAGAAAATGCGGACATCCGATTGAAGGAGGCCCAAATCAGACAGACTGACATCAATACACTGTTGGCGCTTGCAGCGTATATGGACAATGATTTAATTCTCCAGCGGATTTGCGAAGTCCTTGATTTGGATTATGAGGATATAAAGGGCAAACTGCTTGACCCAGACGAAGCTGCAGCGGGTGTTAACAGCGCCGGAAAAGCACTTGATGGGATAGAGCCGGAATGGGATGCTGGTGGTGAGGTAATTGAATAAAAGACAACTTGAAGTGGAAAAGGCTAAGCTGTCTGCAGAAGGGCAAGTGCTTGCAAGGCTGCGCCGAGACTACAGACAAGCTGCTAAGCGGGTAAGCGAACAGATTCACCTGAAGAGCCGCGAAATTGATATTTTGTTAAAGGATATCGATGAACTGGATGAGGTGCAGCTGTCTATCTTGCAATCGAAAATCTATCAGAAACACTTTCAGGAATCTTTGAAACAGCAGATTGATAACATCATAGCGGAGCTGAACAATAAGAATTATGAGAGCATAAATAGATATCTAAAAAACAGTTACGAGCTAGGCTATACCGGTACGATGTATGACCTAGCAGGGCAAGGAATTCCGCTTGTTATGCCAATAAATCAACTCGCTATGGTAAAAGCAGTGCAGCTTAGCCCGAAGGTGTCAAAACGGTTGTATGGCGAATATGTGCATCAATTGAGCAAGCACATTCGGAACGAAGTGAGCCGCGGGATTGCCACAGCAGACAGTTATGCAAACATTGCACGAAACATCAGCAACGCTTCAAAAATCGGATTCAATAAGTCCATGCGAATTGCTAGGACAGAAGGGCATCGTGTTCAGTGTACGGCTGCATTCGATGCACAGCACAAAGCAATGGCTGCCGGGGCAGATATCATGAAACAATGGGATGCCACATTGGACGGAAGGACACGGCCGCTACACAGGGAATTGGACGGGCAAATCAAGGAACTGGATGAACCATTTGATGTTGGAGGAATACAAGTAATGTATCCATCCGCATTTGGACTTGCTTCACAGGATATTAATTGCCGGTGTGCATTGTTGCAGCGGGCACGGTGGGCGCTGGACGATGACGAGCTGGAACGGCTGAAAGCCAGAGCCGAATATTTCGGGCTGGATAAGGCGAAAGATTTTGAAGCGTTTAGAAAAGCGTATTTGGATGTTCCGGATGGTTTAGTCGATTTTTTGTTTAAGAAGGCACCTGGAGCAAGAAATGTTGTAAATGAACAGATAACTATCTTAAAGGCAATCGAAAATACACCGGCAAAAGTTGTTGATGCAATGAAATCAACAACGATTGTGGTTGGTGGTGGAGGAAGTGCTTATGATAAAAAACGGGATATTATGTATATCGCAGCAGGTGCAACGTTAGATGAAGTGTATCACGAAATCGGGCATTTGGTGGATGCAAAAGTAATGAACCAAGAAAAAGTGACAGCATTAAAAAAAGCTATATTCAAAGATGTGAATTCATCTGATATAATACCAGAAACAAAACATAGAACCAATGGCGATGCTGTTGATGTTTTGCTTGTAAAAAGTGATAAGCTTATATCTGAATATCAAGGAAGAATCTATGTTCACAAAAAGGAAGATGCATTTGATGGAAACGGTGATTTGCGAATTGATAGGATGCTTGAATTCATTTCAGAACCATATCGAGAATACATGGAAGCGCCGGAAAGTTTCAAATCAAAGTACCCGGCTTTCTATGAGTTAATGAAGGAGGCCCTTGAAGATGAATGATTATGAATATTATGAAAAAGCACTTAGTAGAGGTATTGTAATTGATGATCTCGATATTTTTGGAAGGGAAAAGCCTCCTACACTTAAGACCCCGGCAGTCACATCAGATGGATGGCTTAAATGGAATATAAATGATAAAGTTTGGTGGAAAGATACGGGCGATGAATTCTGGGAATATATAATTAGTTTTGATAAGAAAAACGAATTTGACTTGTTTGAAGATTACCCACATAAACTGACAGCAGAAGAAAAGGAAACTTTTGACAAGGAATACCCGGATTGGGCGAATCTTCTTGATTTTATGCGAAAATGAGGTAAGTTGGGGCTAAAATGGCAAAAGACGATTACCATGTGATAGTGTATCAGCTCCTGGCATATCTATATCAGTGCCTAAAGAAGGGGGAACCGATAGACGGCAATAAGCTGAACTATGGGAGCGAACTGCTTAGAATCAACAAATCCTATTGGGCATATGTCATATACAATATGCACCGCATGGGACTGATTGAAGGAATCGTTTTTGTAGACATAGACGGACAGGAAACACCTTATGCCACGATGCTGGAGAATACAAGAATCACACCGGAGGGAATTGACTATTTATGCGACAACTCATTTATGGAGAAGGCGAAGCAATTCCTAAAGGACATAAAAGAGATTACGCCGTTCATGTAAGACGGCACAATTAAATACTGTTTACAAGCATTTTGCCAACCTTGGCAGGATGCTTTTTTATTGCCCAAAAATGCGTTATGGCTCTTAAACTATCCGCAGAGCAGACCAGTTAAGTCTTAAAAACTATCGGGAGAGCACGCAAAGACAGTGCTCGGAAAGGAATTGTGATGAAATTAGAAGAATTGCTAGGAAGTGAACTTTTTGAAAAGGTGAAGGCAAAGATGGATGAGGTGAACGCCAATGAACCGGACAAACTGAAGCATGTACGTTATGCCGACCTCTCTGAAGGAGAATATGTTGGCAGAGGCAAATACGATGCCTTACAGACGAAATATGACAGTCAGACGGACGAACTGGACAAGGCGAACACTCTGATTACTCAGCTGAAGGCTGACACTCAAGGCAATGATGAACTGCAGGGAAAGATTACAGCCTACGAAGGACAGGTGACGGATTTGAAAAAGCAGCTGGCAGATACCAAGCTGAAATCTGCAATCAAAGTAGCGCTTCTTTCAGAAAATGCAGTTGATGTTGATTACCTCACATTCAAATTAGACGAAAGTCTTAAGAAAAACGGGGAAACATTGGAACTGGATGAAAATGATTCCATTAAAGGATGGGATAAGCAGATTGAAACACTCAAGACTGCATTCCCGACAATGTTTAACTCCGGCGACAACGGCGGCTTAAAGCCGCTTGGTGGTGGTCAGCTGCCGAAGGGCGGCAACAACAACAAACCCGAGCCTAAGAACCTTGCAGAAGCATTAAAGATGCACTATGAAGGTGATGGCGCACAGTAAAGAAAGGAAAAAGGTGATTTTATGGCAATGACATTGGCCGAAATGAGAGCCGGAATGTCCGACAAGGTAGCTCAGCAGGTAGTGGATACATTCCTTCGGGAATCCGAAATTCTGCAGATGCTGCCATTTGATGATACTGTATCTCCGAGCGGAGGCAGCACTCTGACATATTCGTACCTGCAGAAGAAGCTTCCATCCACAGCAGCGTTCAGACAGCTGAACCAGGAATATGAGTCATCTCAGGCAACCGTAGAACAGAAGAGCGCAAACCTCAAAATTTTCGGAGGAAAGTTCACGATGGACCGTGTGCTGAAGACAGCGGAGGGACGGTACAATAATCTGAGCTTCCAGATGGAAGAGAAGATTAGAGCCGCAATCTCGCTGTTCCATCACACACTTATTAATGGTAACAGCACAACCTCAACGGAAGAGTTTGACGGACTGGATAAGATGCTTGTAGGTACATCTACAGAATTCAATACCGGATCCATCATTGACGTGTCCAACATTACATCACTCAGAGCAAACGCAGATCAGCTCTACGAGGAACTGATGAACCTCGTACGAATGACCGATGCAGATGCGCTGCTGATGAACACTCAGATGCTGGGCAAGGTGCAGACGCTTGCGAGAACGCTTGGCTACAAGACCGAGTCTGAGGAAGCGTTCGGCAGAAAGGTTGTTTCCATGGATGGTGTAAGATTCATGGACCTTGGTAATCACTATACAGTTTCCGGCGATACTGCTACAGCAAACAGTGTTGTGAAATCCGGATTGAAGCGTTCTGTTGGCGGTAGCGAGAAGACCGGACTTACCGACATCTACGGCGTGAAGTTCGACATTAACGATGGTTTCCATGCGGCTACTCTGACAGGGGATGCAAGCATTAAGACCTATGTTCCAAATTTCGATGATCCGGGCGCCGTGAAGGATGGAGAGGTCGAGATGGTTGCAGCTACAGTTCTCAAGAACACGCAGCACGCAGGGGTTCTTCGGAACATTAAGATTGGCTAGTTTTTCAATGCGGACGGTGTGGCGGGCCTCTGCCACACCGGATTTATAGGAGGGAAAGGAACTATGGCAACAAATACCAAGAAGGCTGCCGCAAAGGCAAAGAAGCAGTACAGAATCACAGTTGACACAAATCCGGGCTTCTGCGGAGTAGATGCCGGCGGAGTGCAGTTTGCGCACGGTGAAGCAATCATCGAAGATGAACGGCTTGCCAACTGGTTCGGCGAACATGCAGGTTACAGCGTTTCTGAGTTTGTTGAAGAAACGGCTGAGGACGAAGCAGAAGAAGGTAAATAAGGCGGTGATATCGTATGATTATGACTGTCACAGAGCTTAGATCATACATTACCACGGAAGAGACCGATGCAATGCTGCAGATGAAGCTGGATGCAGTCGAAAAGATTGTGCAGAATCATACGCACAATAATTTTCATGAGTACGCAAATAACGGCGAAATCAACTATCCTGCAGATATCAAACTCGGTGCGATAAACCTGCTGAAATGGGACATGGACAACCGTGACAAGATTGGAATCCAATCAGAAACCATCAGCAGACACTCCGTAACCTATGCAGATGCGAACGGTGACAACTACGTCCAGGGCTACCCAAGGGCTTTAATGGGTTTCTTACGGCCATATGTGAAGGCGAGGTTCTGAGTATGATTGGCGGAAATAGACAGGCGGTAATCCAAATGTGCCGTGCTGACAAAGTAAATGCAATCGGTGAAGCTGTAATCGTCTGGGAAGATGTAGGCACATTAACCGGCTTCCTGGATTACTCCGGCGGTGAAGCAGACTATACAGCTTACGATGCTAAGGTAAAAGAAGCCACGCATGTTTTCATCGGTGACTATGTGGCCCTGGATGACCAAATCACCGAAGAGAACAGCCGCATGATGATAGACGGCGCCGTGTACGATATCAAGTTGATTGATGACCCGATGGGGCTGCATAAGCATTTGGAAATATTTCTCAAGTACACCGGAGGGCAGTAAGCAATGGCAAATGTGGAGTTTCATGACAACAGCGCGGCCGTTAAAGCGGCTCTGAATGGGGCTATCGAGGCCTTTCTGCACGAAGCTGCAGGTGAACTGACATCACAGACGCAGCGGAACACGAGAGTCGATACCGGTCAAACCAAAGGTGCGTGGCAGTATAACGTTGCCAAATCCGGGACAATAACCGTTGCCACAATCGGAAACCCTCTGGAAAATGCAATCTGGGAGGAATTTGGCACGGGTGAATATGCAATCCATGGAGACGGCAGAAAAGGCGGCTGGAAATACCGTGACCGTAATGGAAACTGGCATTGTACAAAGGGGAAGACTCCAACCAGAGCGTTTTTCACGGCATACACATCGACCAAGCCGAAAATCATCAAGCTTGCAGAGTTGACGATTGGAGCACAAATGAAATGAGCACAGCAGTTTTAAGTGCTGTTTCGGATGGGATGAAAGCCGCCGGGTTGAACTACCAGTTCAGAGAGTGGAAGGGACCATTAAAGTATCCGTATTTCGTAGGTGATTACCAGGAAAGCGAACCGCAAAACGAAGACGGAATGCAAGAGGTCACATTTACGTTGGAAGGCTTTACCCGAGAAGGATATCAAGATCTGGAAGCAGCGAAAGAGAAAATTGAACGTTACTTCGACCCAATTGCGGGACGTAGGACCATCACCCCGAATGGCGTGGTGGTTATTTTTTATGCATATTCTTTGGCCAACATTCCGACGGGGGATGCAGAGCTTAAGAAGATTCAAATAATACTAACGATAAAAGAATGGAAGGGGAATTAAACCATGGCAGAATGGAAAGATTTCAAGGTTTCCGGCGTTACCGCGAACACGCCGAAGTCTATCATGCTCGGAGCCGGTACTCTGTACCGTGGACTTACATTCACAAAAGGCAGCTCCGGAGGACAGGGCAGCTGGGCAGGCGAAATTATTGGCGCCACATCCGGCGGAACAAAGCTGTCTATTACACCGGAGATCACAGACGTTGACGTGGATGGTGTTCTCGTTAAGGCAAAAGGACTGTCCTTTAAGACGGGTGAAAAGGCAACCATCGAAACAAACATGGTTGAGCTTACGAAAGACTGGATTAAGGCGGTCGTAATCGGTAAGGAAGGCGCGTCTGAGGACAGCAGATTCACAGTAATCGAATCGGATGCACACATTAGCGATGCTAGTTACGTTGAGAATTTTGGTTATGTTGGATTCATGACAGACGGCACACCGATTGTAATCATCTTTGATTATGCCCTCTGCACATCCGGCTTGGAGGCAGAAGGCAAGAATAAAGAAGCAGCCGTAACACCGGCAACCTTCGAGTGCTATGCGGAACTGTCTGCTGGCCAGACAGATACACTGCCGTATCATATTTATGTGCCAAACATTACGGCATAGGAGATAAACCATGAGAGCGGTTGTAATTGCCCCATTTAGGGACAAGAACAAGCCGGACACTGGTTATGGTGTGGGGGATGTGTTGGACGTCCCCCGGAAGCGCTATGACGAGCTTGTGGCGGCGGGAGTAGTGCGGCCCGGAAATAAGGTTGCACAAAATGACAATGATAACAAAAATAAGACGGAGGATTAAAAAATGGGCGAAAAAAAGTATACTCTCAGAGAACTGCAGGCGGATGATTTCTTTACTATCACAACAATCTTGGGAAAGATTGGCGTAGGAGAGTTCAAGAATTTGTTCACACCTGAACTGATTAATGTTGCTGCTGCAGCTGTATTAGATGGTGATCAGAGCTTGCAGGAAACAGTTGGATACAACGTTTTCTTCGACGCTGCGGGAATCATTCTGAATAACATGGAGCCATGCAAGCATGACGTGTATCGGTTCGTGTCAGATCTTACAGGTATCCCGGCTGAGAAGGTGGGGAAGCTTCCGATTACGACTTTCTTTGAGATTATCATGAACATCGTAAAGAAGGAGGAATTCCGGGATTTTTTCGGGGCTGCGTTAAGGCTGCTTGCTTAGGGGATACACAAATATGGGACTTGCTTTATCGGCGGTACGGTGACCCGACAGCATTGCTTAATCAGTTAATTCGAAACAGGAAGCTGTCGGATTACCTGGATGATTTGTTGGATATCCTGCAGGAAGAAATGAAGGATAAAACCATGTGGGAATTCTTCCTTGCAAAGGTGGAAGGAAAGACCTATGCGGAATTTCTCGGGGAGGTTGAACGAACAGAACCTGATCCGGTAGACATGGAGCAGGTTGAGGTTACTGTACAAAAATCAATGAACATACTAGAGAATTTCAGCTTAAATTAGAAAGGGACGTTTCATGGAATTATTCCAGCTACTTGGCAAAATTGCAATAGATAACGCAGCGGCAACGGCGAAGCTGGACGAAACGACCAGTAAAGCCAAAAACGCAACAGCACAAATAGAAAATTCAATGTCGGAAGCGGAGAAGGCTTCCGGCAAGTCCATGGAAGGCATCGGAGAATCCGCAAGCGAAGCCTTTGGAGGTATCGGCGAATCGGCACGAAAAGGGCTCACTGAAGCACAGAAGCGCTCGCTTGAAGTTACCGATGGAATCGGGAAGGCATGCCAGAAGGTGGGCGGGAAGCTGACCAACTTTATCACGAAGCCGGCTATGATTGCCACTACGGCTCTTGCCGGTATGGTGATCCATAAAGGTTGGTCAAGAATGACCCAAATCGACGAAGCGAAAGCAAAGCTGACCGGGCTCGGAAATTCGGCGAAGGACGTAAAGACCATCATGGCGAACGCTATGACTGCCGTAAAAGGAACGGCGTTCGGAATGGATGAGGCGGCCACTACGGCAGCGGCTGCAGTGGCAGCAGGTATTAAACCGGGTAAAGAGCTGGAAAGATATCTGACCCTTGTGGGAGATGCTGCCACAATAGCCGGGACGAACATGGGAGACATGGGCTCTATCTTCAATAAGGTTGCGGCAAACGGAAAGATATCTGCAGAGGAAATGAATCAGCTTGCGGACCGAGGAATCCCTATCTGGCAGTTATTGGCAGAATCCACCGGGAAATCTATGGATCAGGTGCGAAAAGAGGTTTCTTCCGGAAGTATCAAAATCGGAGAATTCCAAACTGCTATTGAGAAGGGCATGGGCGGAGCGGCCCAGAACGGCGGGAAAACCGTAAGAGGTGCCATGAAAAATGTTGGCGCCGCTCTTGGACGAGTGGGAGCCAATTTCTTAGGTGCATCGGATGATGCCGGGACCTTCTCCAGCCAGCTCGTGGCGGCAATGAACGACGCTAAGGAATGGCTTGGAGGTGCTGAAGAGAAAGCGAAGAAGTGCGGTAAAACCTTTGGTTCCGTGTTTGGAACAACCGTAAAAATATTTAAGGCTCTACCGACAAGCGTCAAGGTGACAGGCGCAGCGTTTACATTGGCTGCAGGTCCGGCGCTGAAGCTTGCCGGGTCCGTAATTAGGTCTAACGTAGCGATGGCTAAGTTTAAGGCGGCGGCAGAGGGCATGTCGGTTGCACAGGGAGTTCTTACCGGGCAGATTACAGCGTCTAATGTGGTCCTCAGCGGGATGTGGTCGAAGCTGTCGTCGTTGTCTATCGCAATCAATCCGATGGCATTGACCATTGCCGGGGTGACAGCTGCAGCCGGCGGATTGGCATTTGCATTCTATAAAGTATATCAGAGTACACACCAGGCTACCATGGCAGCCAACGACATGGTGAAGGAACACGCTAAGACCGTAGTTTCAACCAGGAACCAGGCAGAATCACAGGCGAAATCTGCGGAAATCTACTCGGAACGCCTGGATCAGCTGATGTCTAAAGAACATCAATCTGCGAATGATAAGAAGCTCATCAAGACCTACGTTGATAAGCTGAATCATTCCGTGCATGGATTGAACCTGAAGTATGATGAAGAGAAAAATAAACTTAATCAGACTTCGGAAGCAATCCATAAAAAGATACAGGCGCAAAAGGAAGCAGCGATTCAGAACGCGTATATCAAACAGGGGCAGGAAGCCCTTGATAAATACGCCGAATCACAAGTAAAGCTTGCAGAAGCAGAGGAAGCGCTGAAAACCAAGGAACAGGAAGTAAGCGATGCCAGAAAAAAAGGTTATACAAACGACCAAATGCAGCGTGAACTGCGCGAAGCAAAGGCGAAAGTAGATGATCTTACTAAGGCGACGGCTACGTATTCTCAGGAAGCGCAGAAGCAGCAGAATATGGCGCAGATTGCGACAGGAGCATGGGACCAAATTATCAAGAAGGCAGGCTATGCAGGTAAAGAAATTCCAGCATCTCTCACAAGGGGAATCAAGAACGGTACGTATCAGATTCCGGCAACCGTATCCGAACTGAATGCACTGATTAAGTTCGATAAAATGGCGGAGAATGCAAAAGGATCATCGCAAAAGGCGGTTAACAATATCAAGGAGCAGCTTGCATCCGGAAACATGACCGTCAAAGAAGCAACTGCGGAGCTGAATAAGGCGATGAAGAAGGAGATGGATAAAGCTCCGTCTACGGCAAAAAAAGCCGGAAAGAAAAGCGGAAAAGGCTATGCTACCGGTGTAAGCTCGACGAAATCAACTTCAAAATCCGCAGGTAAATCCCTTGCCAGTGCAACGAAGTCCGGGGCCGGAGCGACGAGCTTAAGCGGGACCGGAAAGAAGCATGGTAAGGAGCTCGCCACAGGGGTAAAGAGTGCATCCGGGGAAAACAAGAAGGCCGGCAAATCCGCAGCGGAAAGCGCTAAGAAGGGCGCACGAGGGGTAAAGATGAATGATACCGGTTCAAACCTTGCAAGAGGTATTGCATCCGGAATTACCAGCGGAACGCACTTCATCGAATCTGCTGCACGGTCCGCAATCGATAGAGCTAAGAGTGCCGCTAATAAGCGAGCTGAGGTTAGGTCACCATCACGTGTTTTCCGTGACGAAGTCGGCGTATTCCTGGCCAAAGGTGTCGCTGTCGGAATGGAACAGGAGATTCCAACCATTGAGGCTGCCGCGCAGAATATGATCGATGCGGCGAAAGTCAAGGCAACCTATTCTATGGGCAGCGATGTTAGCGTTGATACGTCCGGAAACCCTATGATTCCGGTATCCGGTAGAAGCAATCAAGATGAAATTCTGATGCAGATTCTTGCGCTGCTTCGAGAGTTAACCATGAACGTGGAGAATCAGAAAATCCTATGGAACGACAGAGAGCTTGGAAGGATGGTGAGAACTTATGCTCGATAAGATGAAATATGTTAACAGCAAAGGTCAGACAATCTTATTTGGGCAGGCACCGTATTATATTAAGTACAACGAGATCCGAAAGTATTCATGGAGTTATGAGACTTACCAGAGCTACAACAGAATCGCGCGGTTTAACAGGGGGCTGTCCGAAAGGCAGCTTCCTGTTGTCATTATTGCCGGTGATGCAGCGGATTGTACAGCTGCGAAGAACCACCTGCATGATGTAATTGATTACGATGTACAGAAGAAGCAGAAAGGGAAGCTCTACATCGGTGACTATTACCTTAACGGGTATTTCTTTTCGTCCGAGCCCTCTGCTTTTTTGGAATCGGGACTGAAAGCAAATATTAACCTTAGTTTTGTCGCCGAAAAGTCTGTATGGATTAAAGAACTAAAAACAGAATTCTTGAGTACAAGCCACGAAACGAGCGAGGCTTCCGGGACTGCAAAGGGATTAAAATCCCCACCATATGGATACCCATACGACTATCTGGCAGAGGATAGCACACATATGACAATAACCAACAACGCTATTACAGACGCTGCAGTAGTAATCATTATCAACGGTTATGCGTACAACCCTTCGGTGCGGATTGGGAGCAACCTGTATGAATTCGATTTGACCGTAGAGCGGGGCGAATATTTGAAGATTGACGGACTGAACAAGGAGGCCGTGCTGGTAGATCTTGCCGGAAACAGTGAGTCGGTTTTCGGTTACCGAAATAAAGAGCATGACCTTTTCGCAAAGATTCCGGAGGGGAACAACGCTGTGTCGTGGAACGGCGCGTTTGAATTCACGGTAACACTATACGAGGAAAGGACGGAACCAAAATGGAATTAATATTCCTCGACCATACGCGGTTCGAGCTTGGTGTTCTAAGTGAATATGCGTTAGATATCGATTTGGCGGACCAGAAGGATTTTGAAATTAAGACACTGACGGACAACAGAGACCTTCTGCAAGAAAAGTACTGGTGGTATATCGATGGCACGGAATACGGCGGTATTATCGACAAGATATCTCATGATACCGAATCTGATGAAATTGTGTACACTGGGCGGAACTTCAGAGGAATTCTCGCCACGAGGGTGGTGGAGCCGCAGAACGGCGAAGATTATGTTGTTGTAGACGGAAATGCGCAGGACGTGTTGAACATGCTGATCGCACAGGTGGGCTTGTCAGACCTGTTTGTTGCGAACGAATCCGATATTGAAATCAACCAGTACCAGTTTGACCGGTATACAGATTTATATTCAGGGATTATCAAAATGCTGGATTCCGTAAACTGCAAGCTGAAGCTGCGCTATAGTGCGCTTGATTCAAAGTGTCACATTTGGGCGGAGCTTATAGATGATTACAGCGACTATCTCACCTATTGCAAAGATAACACCGTGAATTTCAAAATATCGTCTAACAAGGGTGGCGTCAACCATCTAATCTGTCTCGGTCAAGGCGAACTGAAAGAACGGTATGTGATACATCTTTTTACGGATGAATTCGGCGCCCTGCAGCCATACGCTACAACAGACACGCCCATGCAAGATACGGATTATATCCTGGACAAATCAATGCAGGTGATGATTGGACTCGACGAAATCGCAGAGGTTTATGATTTGTCTAACGCAGGACTGACTCAGAATTATATTCCGCTTACAAGTCAGCCGCACGACTGGGCGAAGAACTTCAAAAACTACTTTAAGCTAAGCGACAGCAGCACTGATGAGCACGAGAGCTATACCGGTGTGGAGCCACAGCAGGAGTACTTTGCGCTCGATACCAAGCCGGGAGATTGGAGTAAGACATATCAGAACTATTACCAAAAAAACGATTCAGATACGTCTGATTCTGACTATAGGGCGGTAGATTCTGTTGTGATCAGCACTACTTATCCTACGCTAGCCACCAAGCCATCGGACTGGGCGAAAAACTACAGCAATTATTATTATCGATTCGATGATGGTGTAGAGGTGACATATCCATCGGTATCCGGAATCAGTTACAACACCTACAAGAAGCAAACTCGAAAGCCATCGGACTGGGCAAAGAATTACAGCAGCTATTACGTTATAACCAAAGACAAAAAGGGGAAAAAGCACTACACTTCTGTCAAGGGTATGGGAAAGAAGAAAAACAAGGCCCCTGCATGGAAGAAAAACAAATATTATACACAGTATTCGAATGAAAAACCACCGGCATTCAAGAATGGATATCACCGGAAGAAGGTAGAGAAGAGCGGCGCTCCGACATGGGTATCTGGCATGTATTACTACATGGAGGAAGCAGCGCCGACCTGGGATAACGGTGCGTTTTATGCGCTTGTTAACGATAATTACGCCGAACTGGTGAACGGTGGAATCGACCGCCTTGAATCACTATCCAATACGGAAAGCCAGGAGGTCACACTGGAGGATTTTGAGGCGGATATCGGCGATGTTGTGGGTGGCATTGATGATGTTACCGGCATAGAACTGTGTGAGAAGATTACGAACATGATTGTTACAATCCAGAACGATGTAATTAATATCGACTATAGCATAGGGGGCGAGAACAAATGAAAATAATCACAGGTGCAACCGGACAGGCGCACGTTAATGCAGCGGATGATGGTGCATTATACGCTGCACTCTTCGGTACAAGTCAATTTGTGCTGCCGATTGAGAATCAGCTGGAGGCAGAAGTAATTGCTACAACGAGAATCCGAATCAAGAGCGGTGATGTAATGGTTCACGGACGGCATGCAAGGATCCCGCACGGCACATATGACGAGCTTACTATTGACAACGGCACATCCGGATACAAGCGCAACGACATTATCGTGTGCCATTACGAAGAAACTGATGGCATCGAGAGTATGGTGCTGAAAGTGCTGAAAGGCACCCCGACCACAGGGGCACCTAAGGACCCAGATGTAGTAGAGGGGAATATCTTAAACGGTGATTCCGTGCATGAATTCCCGCTGTATCGTGTGAGATTGAATGGAATCAATCTTGACGGGTTGGACAAACTCTTTTCCGTATGGGACGCTGGGACAAATCACAAACACACAATGAATCAAATCGACGGATCGCTGCCGATGGACAGAGTGACTGGGACTTTGCCATTGGATCGCACAAGCGGCGGGCTTACAGCAAGTAGAATCAATGGCCTGATTCCGATTGCACAAGGTGGCACCGGGGCAGCAACCTCTACGGACGCACGGAAGAATTTGTTTGATAACAAAGCTTTGCCGGTAGCCGAAGGAGGAACCGGAGTTAAATCATATGAAGAATACTTCTATGCTGCATATTACATTTCAGATTACGTGCTGGACAATCAAACGATAGCGGCTGGAGAATCAAAAGAACTCACTTATAATTTCGGTATGGCAGGCCCTAGTATTCTTGCGGGTTGGTATCTTTCTAATGCTACATCTTCGGGGAAGAATGTTTCTAATGTACATGTATACGGGGCGTATATCAACGCTAACGGAGATAAATTTGTGATTAAATGTATAAATACAGGAAGTTCTACGGCAAAAGTTAAAGCGACCTTTAGAGCTTTTAGAGTGAGATACTAAGGGAGGTGCGACATGGATATTAACAAAATCGCCAAAAAATATGAAATGGATGTGCTGGAAGATTATGTTAAAAATAGTGAAGAACCGGAATGGTTTGCAAAGATTTTATGGTATGAAACTTTTTTAAGGTTTACAGACTATATTGTTTTAAAACTGACGGAAGGCAGCCTGACCACAGAAGATTGCAAGGATGAACTTGCAGCCCGTGAGATTGCAAGGCAGGAAATCGCCAAATTGAACGGCGAAACATACGAATCAAAGCAGAACGCAAAAACGATTGACGAAAGAACAACGATTCTGGAAGTGGACGGATTGCAGGCAGTTATTGACCAGGAATGCAGGGTTTCAATGCTTGAAATCGGAATTACTGAATAACGGAAGGGGAATATCATGTATAACATTGCAAAAAGACTTATAGAGCTTGGAAGAACGGACGGTTTGGCGAAGAGAATTGACCTCTTGTATACGCTTGGAAAGTTGACAGACGAAGAGTACAAGGACCTTGTTGAACTGTTGAACAATTAGTTGAACAATTAAATATATCAACCAAAGCAGCCAATACCGGCTGCTTTTTTATATGCAAAAAAGAAAGGATGGAACAAATGTTTAACAAGATTTGGTGGAAGGCTGCGGGAATCCGTGCAGTGAAGACAATGGCACAGACTGCCGTAGCGACAATCGGGACCGCGACAATGGTGACCAGCGTTGACTGGAAGATGGTAGGATCTGCGACTGTTTTGGCGGGTGTGCTGTCACTGCTGACATCTGTCAATGGACTTCCGGAATGCAAGGCACAGGCTGCACTAGACGCAGCGGATGAAGAAGCTACAGACGATGAAGCGGAAGCTGTGGATGAAGTAAAGGAATGCGAGGTGATTTAGTATGAGTAAAACTGTAGCGCTGTTCGTGGGACATGGAACCAGCACCAATGGCGGATGGGATTCCGGATGCACCTATGGAAAGTATACCGAAGCGGGTTTGATGAAGGGCATTGCCAAGTATGCCATTAGCTACTTAAAGAAGTCCGGGGTTAAGGTGATTACTGACTACCCGGCGAACAACATTAACATGGTTAAGCAGGTTGCGAAATCCAACGCTGCCGGTGTTTCGCTGCATGTGGCCCTGCACTGTGATTACTCTAAGGCGCCGTCCGGTACGATTCCGCTGTATACCTCTGCAAAGGGCAAGAAGGCGGCAAAGCTGATGAATCAGTACGTAATGAAGTACGTAGGTATCAAAACTCGTGGCGTTGGCCGCAGAACTGATCTGTATGAGCTTAACGCAACGAATGCCCCGGCAGTAATCTTCGAATGCGGATCTATTAAGGCAGACCTGGCGAAGATGAAGAGCAAGCAGAAGGCGTACGGTAAAGGAATCGCAGAGGGAATTTGCAAGTATCTTGGCATTCCGTTCAAGGGTGATTCCTCGAAAAAGAAAAAAGAAGTGTACCGTGTAAGAAAAAGCTGGGATAACGAAAAATCTCAGAAGGGCGCATTCCGTAGTTTGGCCAACGCTAAGGCTTGTGCCGATAAAAACGGCTACACCGTTTTTAACAGTGCCGGTAAGCCCGTTTACAAAGGGAAATAGGATGGTAGAAACATTGATTTCGGTTTGCGGGGCGGTCATTGTCTGCCTAATCAATAACCACTGCCAGCAGGAAAGGTTTGAAGCTCAGCAGAAAAGTGTGGCTGAAGAAGCGGAGCGAAAACACGACGAAACAATCCGCATGATAGAGTATAAGCTGGATCAACTGACAAAGAAGGTTGAGCTTCATAATAATGCAGTTGAACGGCTCTACGCTGTGGAAACCAAGACGGCACTGGCAGAGGAAAAGATGAAGGTTGCAAACCATAGAATAGACGATTTGGAACGGGGCAGGAGTTAATTCTGCCCCGATTTTTTGCGTGATATACGTGATATAGAAGCCTATATGTGCTAAAATAACAAATAAACAATAGCTGAAAAAAACGAAAAATCTTATAGTATTTTTTTCCTACAAGTTACATACAAGAAACAAATTTAACTGACAAAACAGAATGAAATCCTTATTTTACAAGGGTTTCAGCTTTGCTGTATTGTGTTTTTAGATTGCATTCTGTATAATTAGTTAGAAAACTGTATAAGCAGGAGTAGATATATGTATGCATTAACGGCAAAATCCATGAAATACATGGACGAATACACGATGGACAAAGGTGTTCCAAGTTCCGTGCTGATGGAAAATGCATCCCGAGGTGTGGTGAACGAAATTACGGAGCGCTTTCCGGATACCAATACGCGGGTTCTGGTTATGTGCGGACCGGGAAATAACGGCGGAGACGGAGTGTGCGTTGCTCGCTGGCTCCTTCATTTGGGCTATTCCGTCACACTCTATTTTGTGGGAGATCCCAACCGCACTTCTAAAGAATTCCGGCGCCAGATTCGGATTATTTCCTCCATGTTCCCGGATTTGAAAATCTACGGAACGGAAGATGCGGCGGAAAGCCTGAAGGCGCTGCGTTCGGAATACGACGTTCTGGTGGACGGTATATTCGGAACCGGACTCAATCGCCGCTTCGGAAATAATTTTGTGAAGTTCCTGGAGTATGTGAATTCCAAGAAGGGCTACAAAGTGGCCATCGACATTCCGTCGGGACTGAATGCCACCACTGGTCAGATTATGAACGCGGTATTCCGGGCCGACCTTACCGTAACCATGGGAAATTACAAGACCGGTCTGTTCTTCTGCGAAGGACGAAAGGTTTCAGGCGAGGTAAAAGTAGTAGACATTGGTCTGGCGAAACGAGGATATCGGGATATTCCGGATCGTATTTTCGTGTGCGACCGGGAGTTCTTCCGAAAAACCAAGGATATGGCACTGATTCCGAGAACGGAGGTTTCCCATAAGGGCACCTACGGAACCGTGGGAATCGTGGTGAGCCCGGGTAGCATGATGGGGGCGGCGATGCTTTCGGCAAAAGCTTCCTACAGAGCGGGCTGCGGGCTGGTAAAGATTTTCTGCCCGAACAAATTCACCGGTTTCTTCAATGTATCCATCCCGGAAGCGGTAGTGGTGCCGTACAAGACGGACGATGTAATTGGAGCGCTGGATGATTTTGTGGAAAGCGTAGACGTGGTCCTGGCGGGACCGGGCATGAAGGAAGATGCAACCGGACGCCTGATTATCAAAGAAATCCTGGCACAGGAGACTCCGGTGGTGCTGGATGCGGGTGCACTGAACCTGATTTCCAAGAATCTGAAGCCGTTCCGTAAAAGAAAATGCCCGTGCATCATCACGCCGCACGTGGGTGAGATGGCGCGGCTCTGCGGAGAAGACATCCAGGTGATTGAAAAAAATCGAATCGGCTTTACAAAGAAGTTCTCGGAGCTATACCGGGTGAGCATGGTGGTGAAGTCCGACGTGTCGCTGGTTTCCCTGATTAAGGAAGATGGTACTCAGCGGCTGTACCTGAACGTCACCGGCAATTCCGGTCTGGCGACGGCGGGATCCGGGGATGTGCTCTCCGGGGTAATTGCATCCCTGATTGCTCAGGGCAATTCGGAGAACAACAGCTTGCTGTACGGCGTGATGATTCACGGCATGGCGGCGGATAAGTTTGCAGTGGACGAGGATTCCCGCCGGAAGATGATGGCCGGAGACATCGTCGAAAGTATTTTCTAAGGAGTTGTGAAATTTCTTTAAAAAATCACTTGCAGAAATAGATTGATGATGATACAATTACAATGTTATGGACGATTCTGTTCCATTTACATTCTGAGTACGGTAGGAGGTGAAATCGGAATATGGCACAGGTTATCGTTAGAGAAAACGAAAGCTTAGAGAGCGCTCTTAAGAGATTTAAGAGATCTTGCGCTCGCGATGGCGTTATGTCTGAGCTCAGAAAGAGAGAGCACTACGAGAAGCCAAGCGTAAAGCGTAAGAAGAAATCCGAAGCTGCTAGAAAGAAAGCCAGAAAGTATTAATCTGGTAAAGGAGGTATTCAATGGGTCTTAAGGAACAATTGCTTACCGATTATAAGGAAGCGATGAAGGCGCATGACAGCACCCGGAAGGAAACCGTTAATCTGATTCGTGCCGCGATTAAGCAACATGAGATTGATCAGCAGGTAACTCTGGAGGATGCCGACATCGTTCCGATTATTAAGAAACAGCTTAAGATGCGTACTGACGCGATTGCTGATTTCGAAAAGGCAGGAAGACAGGATTTACTCGATAGTTATAGAACAGAAATCGATATTCTGAAGCAGTATTTGCCGGAGGAAATGTCGGAGGAAGCTGTTCGCGCCGCTGTGGAGCGAATTTGTGAAGAATCCGGATTGGACCGCTCGATGAAGAGTATGGGTCCGATGATGAAAGCCGCTATGGCAGAGCTGAAAGGCCAGGCAGACGGTGCTGTCGTCTCGAAGGTTGTTAAAGAATACTTAAGTGGTAAGTAGCTATCAGAAGGGGCTGCTGCACAATGGTGCGGCGGTCTCTTTTTTATTTTTTTGGATTTCTCCGGCCGCCGGGTGCCGATGCTGGCACTGGCATCGGTCTCCCTTCAAATCCTTACTTTTTCGGCTGTCCACCATACGAGGGCGTCCGAATTGAATGGCTTTCTTCAAGGTGCTCAATTTGTAAAAGTGTCCGCTTCTATGGGTACACTATAGTACGTACAACCTCTAATTTGTGACTCTTTCAAGAAATTTCAAGAAATCGGAAGAAATTGACGACGAAACGCTCTCCCCCGAGGTTCCGTCGTCAATTTCCCCGCGGCCGCCGGGTGGATTAGAGTTAAATGCCCGGAGGAAGGGTGAGATGAGGTCTCGAAAGCAGGAAATTCGGGTATGAAGAAGTGATTTCGAATTTCTGTCGAATTTGCATTGGAGCAATTTGGACAGAAAATAACTAGATTGACGAAAGACTGCTCAAGAGCGAGGGTCTGTCGTCAATTTTTTGTGGGCCGAATGCAAATTAGAGTGGCAGACACGATTGGAAGATTAGAATTGACGACGAAAGGAGGGAAATGTGGGTGTTCGTCGTCAATTCTTTCCTTTCGGAATTACAATGATGAGAAGAGATGCACGAAGATCGGAGAGATTCTTTCGTGCGTCTCTTTTCATCTGTTCGTGTCCCGGGTGTAACCCGGGGCACCGGTTAAGTGGCCGCCGCCTTTGCTCCCCGCCGCCCGCAAAGGCTTACGGCTCCGTTTCGGGGAGCAAAAAGTTCACAGAGTGCGGCGGCGGAAATCGTCCTATTGCCGGCGTGCCGGCCGCGGACTTTGCTCCCCGCCGCCCGCAAAGGCTTACGGCTCCGTTTCGGGGAGCAAAAAGTTCACACAGGGCGGCGGCGGAAAACGCCTTATCGCCGGCTCACCGACAGGCGCCTTTGCTCCCCGCCGCCTGCAAAGGCTTACGGCTCCGTTTCGGGGAGCAAAAAGTTCACAGAGGGCGGCGGCGGAAAACGCTTTATCGCCGGCTCACCGACAGGCGCCTTTGCTCCCCGCCGCCCGCAAAGGCTTACGGATTCGTTTCGGGGAGCAAAAAGTTCACACAGGGCGGCGGCGGAAAACGCCTTATCGCCGGCTCGCCGACAGACGCCTTTGCTCCCCGCCGCCCGCAAAGGCATACGGCTCCGTTTCGGGGAGCAAAAAGTTCACAGAGGGCGGCGGCGGAAAACGCTTTGTCGCCGGCTCGCCGGCCGCCGCCTTTGCTCCCCGCCGCCCGCAAAGGCATACGGCTTCGTTTCGGGGAGCAAAAAGTTCACACAGGGCGGCGGCGGAAATCGTCCTATTGCCGGCTCGCCGGCCGCCGCCTTTGCTCCCTGCCGCCCGCAAAGGCTTACGGATCCGTTCGGGGGAGCAAAATCTTCACAGAGGGCGGCGGCGGAAAACGCTTTATCGCCGGCGGAAATCCCATTCCTTCGGCGCCGGTAAGCGCGCGGCACAAAATGAAAAAGGGTATTGACATAATATGAATATATGATAATATACTCATATGAACAAACGATAACGTGTATGAAAGGAGTGAAGACATGACGAAACGAAAATATCAGGAAGAGAAGGGAGCCCGAATCGGAGGCATCAATGAAGATGAGTTGATGGATTTGGCGGATCTGTTCAAGATGTTTGCGGATTCCACACGAATTAAGATACTGGTCGACCTGTCTCAGGGAGAGAAGAGCGTGTCGGAAATCTGCGAGGATCTGGAAATGAATCAATCGGCGGTCTCTCATCAGCTGAAAATCCTTCGAAATGCCAAGCTTCTTTGCGCTCGCCGGGAGGGGAAGTCCATGATCTATTCTCTGGCGGACGACCACGTAAGTACGATTATCGCAATGGGCAAAGATCACATCGAAGAGTAACGAGGAGGTTATCATGAAGAAGAAATTTAAGTTGGATGAAGTGGATTGTGCAAACTGCGCGGCAAAGATGGAGGATGCCATCCGCAAAATTGACGGTGTTAAAGAGGTATCGGTCAATTTCATGACCCAGAAGATGACGCTGGAAGCGGAGGATGACTCCTTCGAAGCGATTTTGGATGAAGCCTGCAAGGTGATTGCCAAGGTCGAGCCGGACTGTGAGGTTATTCGGTAGTTTGTTTTTATAGAAGATCATTCTGAGGACGAGGGTATGAGCAAGAGATTAAAAAGACAACTGAAGCAGATTCTGATTGGCTTATCCATCTTTGCGGTTTTGATGGTGGTGGAGCACACCTGCGGTTTTCCGGGGATTTTGGGTACCCGGTGGGGCGAGTTGGTGCTGTATTTAATTCCGTATCTGATTGCCGGTAGGGACGTGGTAAAAAAATGTTTTCTCGGCATAAAGAACCGGCAGCTGCTGGACGAGTGTTTTCTCATGACCCTGGCGACGGTGGGCGCTTTTGTGACCGGTGAAAACAGCGAGGCGGTTGCGGTGATGCTGTTCTACCAGGTGGGTGAATGGTTCCAGAGCTACGCGGTAGGGAAATCCAGAAGATCCATTACGGAGCTGATGGACATCGCCCCGGATTTTGCCAATGTGGAGAGAGCCGATGGATCCATCGAGGAAGTGGATCCGGAGGAAGTGCAGATTGGGGACACCCTGGTGATTCGTGCCGGGGAGAAGATTCCGGTGGACGGCACGGTGTTGGAGGGTCAGAGCATGGTGAACACATCGGCTCTTACCGGAGAATCGGTGCCGCGTTCGGCGGTTCCGGGAGATCAGATTATTTCCGGATGTATTAACGGCGAAGGTCTCCTGAAGATTCGGGCGGAGAAAAAGTACGAGGATTCAACCGTGGCTCAGATTCTGGAGCTGGTGGAAAACGCGTCCTCCAAGAAGTCGAAGACGGAGAATTTCATCACCCGGTTCGCTCGGTACTATACGCCAATCGTGGTGGCCGGTGCGGTGATACTGGCCCTCATTCCGCCTATTTTTACGGGCAACTGGATGAATTGGATGATGCGTGCCTGCACCTTCCTGGTAATCTCCTGCCCGTGCGCTTTGGTCATTTCCGTGCCCCTGTCTTTTTTCGGCGGCATCGGAGCGGCGTCGAACATCGGCGTGCTGGTAAAGGGCTCCAACTATTTAGAACAGATGGCGCATTTGGACACGGTGGTTTCGGACAAAACCGGCACACTGACGGAAGGCGTTTTTCACGTGACTCGAGTGGTTCCGGCGGAAGGTGTTTTGGAAGAAACGATGCTTCGGAACGCCGCCATCGTGGAAAGCCTGTCTACCCATCCTATCGCCAAATCCATTCAGGCAGCGTACACCGAAGTTTTGGAGCCGGGGCTGGCACGGGATGCGCGGAATATCTCCGGTCAGGGCCTCATTGCGAAAGTAGGTGATTCCACGGTCTACGTGGGAAATAAACGGCTGATGGAGGAGAACGGAATCGACTACCGAGAGATTCAGGACGGAGAGTCCACCGTCGTCTACGTGGCGGCGGACGGCAAATTCCAAGGGGCCATTCTCATCTCCGACGAGATTAAGGATAGTGCGGTAAAAGCAATTCGTGAGATGAAGCAGGAGGGCGTCCGGCACGTCGTGATGCTCACCGGAGACCGGAAGGGAATTGCGGAAGCGGTTGCCGAGAAACTGTCCGTGGATGAATTCCGGGCGGAGCTTCTGCCGGCGGACAAGGTGCAGGCAGTGGAAGAACTGTTGGCACGGATGTCCGGCGACAAGAAAGACGGCAGCAACGGCAAGAAGAAGCTGGCATTTATCGGGGACGGAATCAACGACGCGCCGGTGCTTTCCCGGGCGGATGTGGGAATTGCCATGGGCTCCATGGGTTCCGATGCGGCCATTGAAGCTGCGGACGTGGTCATCATGGATGACGATATCGGCAAAATCCCGCGCACCATTCGAATTGCCCGGCAGACGGTGGGCATCGCTTACCAGAACATTGCTTTCGCACTGTTTATCAAGATTCTGTTCTTGATTCTGGGTGCTTTGGGCATTATCGGAATGTGGTGGGCCGTGTTCGCCGACGTGGGCGTCGCTGTAATTTGTATTTTGAATTCCATGCGGATGTTGAAGCGAAAAGGGTTATAAATAAAGAAATATGGCGGCGGTGCCAAAGCGGTGAGAACCGGCTTTGGCACCGCTTCCTTTTGTGTGAAACGTTTGTTTCGCGAACAAATCATCCAAGCTTTAAGAATTCTTAAGAAATCTTAAGAATTGAAAAACCCTATCTTAATAGAATCTTAATACAAGCGTGATATAATAATGCCGATACTGAAAATGAAAGGTAAATACTATGGCATATAATGTTAATTCCTATTTTATCTTCCTGCCGGCGGTGGCACTCCTGTACCAGCTGGTGAAGAAGGAGCGGCGATGGTGGGTGCTGTTGGGGGCCAGCGTGGTATTTTTTTGGCTGATTAGCCGGCAGCTTATCCTTTGGGCGGTGGTGACCGCCGGGATTACCTACAGCATTGCGGGATGGATTGACCGCACACAGGTTCAGATTAAAGCCATTGACCGTTCGGAGAAGGAACGGCGAAACGCTCTGAAGGAGAAATCCCGGAAGATTCTGCAGCTGGGACTGCTGGGGACCGTGGGCATCCTGGGGGCACTGAAATATACTGCTTTTACCGTGGAGACGACGATGCAGGTGGTTCGATATTTTGGCGGGAATGGAAATTTCAGCGTGGGGCGGATTCTGGTTCCCATCGGGATTTCGTTCTATACCCTGCAGGCGGTGAGCTATTTGCTGGACGTGTACTGGAAGCGGGAGAAGGCGGAATCCAATTTCTTTAAGCTGTTCCTGTTCCTGATCTTCTTCCCGACGGTGATGGAAGGTCCGATTCTTCAGTGGAGCGACACGAAGGACACGCTGTATAGCGGCGAACCGATTCAGGGAGAGAACCTGGGGCTGGGATGCTTCCGGATTATTTGGGGGCTTTTTAAAAGAATGATCGTCTCGGACCGATTGAACACGGCGGTGCTGATGCTGTATCGGCCGGAGGCGCACTACAGCGGATTCATGATCGTGTTGACGGCGGTGGTTACCACCATTCAGCTGTATCTGGAATTCTCCGGTACCATTGATATCGTCATCGGATCGTCACGGATTTTCGGGGTGAAGCTGCCCGAGAATTTCCGTCAGCCCTTCAAGGCTAAGAGCGCCGCGGAGTTCTGGCGGAGATGGCACATCACCTTGGGACGCTGGTTCAAGAACTATATTTTCTATCCGGTCACCACTTCTTCGCTGGTGAAGAAATGGGGAAAGTACGGACGGAAACATTGCGGAAAATACATCACCATGGTGGTCACCAGCGCGATGGCGCTGTTCCCGGTGTGGATGCTGAACGGGCTTTGGCACGGACCGAAGTGGCCGTACATCCTGTACGGAGTGTACTATTTCATCATTCTGCTGGCGGAAGTGGCATTGGAACCGCTGGGCGAGAAAATGCGGCGGCTGATTCACGTGTCCGATGACAACCCGATTATTCAGAAGTGGCATATGGTCCGCACCTGGGTGATCATCGTCATGGGCGAGATGCTGTTCCGGGCGGAATCCTTTGGGCAGTTTCTGTCCATGTGCCGCAATATGTTCCGGGGACCGTTCATCAGCGACAACCTGGCCACCTCCATGCTGAGCCTGAAACTGGATCCGGGGGACTGGTTCGTGGTCATTGTGGGAACCGTTCTGGTGTTCATCGTGGACGACCTGCTGGAAAAGAAGCCGGATCTCTTCGAGCGTTTTCCGAAGATTCCCACCTTCTGGCGGTGGAGCGTGTATTACGGATTGATTGTTTTTATTATCGTATTCGGAGCCTACGGGGCGGGATACCAGACCGTGGATCTGATCTATGCGGGATTCTAGAAAGGAGGAGGAACCTATGAAAAAACAAAAGCATATGCTGAGAACATGTCTGTTCCTGGTGATTCTGTTTCTCCTGATTTTCCTCCCGGGTTTGGTGTTGACCCCAAAGGTGGTCATGAAATATCACCTGGGCGCCGGCAGAAATGCGGTGTATTCCCGCATTGCCAACGAACCGAAGAATACCATCGATGTGCTGGTGATGGGAGACAGCGAGAGCTACACCAGCATTTCCCCCATGAAGATTTGGAACGAAACCGGATACACGGTCTACGCGGCAGGACAGCCGGGGGCCAATCTGGCGGATACCCGAAACGTGCTGAAGACCGCGTTGGAATCCCAGAAGCCGAAGGTCATCCTGCTGGAAACCCACAGTTTATTCCGAAACCGGAAGAGCCAAGCCTTCCGGAAGCAGTCGGCCCTGGCGGAAAAATTATATAATGCCTTTCCGGTGCTGCGTTACCACAACAGCTGGAAACAGGTATTTCCACAGAAGATGCACGCCACTTATAAGGGGTTCGGCATCAGCAGCAAGGTTCGGCCGTACACGGGACCGGCGGATTACATGAATCTACCGGAGGGCGCACCGACGGTCAATTCGAAGGACAAGGATAAGGTTCAGAATACCATCAGCAAGGCCAATCGCCGGGATTTTGACGCAATTCGGAAGACCTGTGAGAAGCACGGAATCCAGCTGATTCTCTATTCCGCACCGTCCCCGAAGAACTACAACATTCAGCGGTGCAACGCCCTGGCAAAGCTGGCGAAGAAAACCAACGTCCCGTATGTGGACTTGAATCGCCGGGTAAAAGAACTTCAGATCGATTGGGCAACGGATACCAGGGACCGGGGAGATCCTTTGAACATCTCCGGCGCCATCAAAACCACCGGTTACCTTCGGGACTATTTGGTTCAGAACTGCAACCTGGAGGATCGCCGGAACGACCCCCTAATTTCCGCCAAGTGGAATCGAATATATGGCAACTATGAGATTGCCGAGAAGAAAAAGATGAAGAAAATCAACGGGGATGATACCATGAATTCTTTGGAGAATCTGCTGGCGGAAGGCGGAACGAAAAAAGAGGTTCAAGATTAAGATAAGGAAAAAGATATGAAGAGAAACATCGATAATGCGAGTAAAACCATTTTGGACATCTTTGAGAATACCGCAGTGATTCACGGAAAGCGTTTGGCGGCGAAGGATCCGGTTCGGGAGCTCACCTACGGCGAACTGTTTGAACAGGCCCAGCGCATGGCGGCGGAAGTGGGAGAAATCCTGTATCCGGAAGAGGATGGGGAGGTGGAGACCGGTTTTCCAATTGCCATCCTGGCGGAGAAGAGCTGCAGTGAACTGGCGGCGGTTCTGGCTTCCATCTATGCGGGGAGCTTCTACGTTTGCATCAACCCGGAGCAAACGGAAAGTCGAATTTCTTCCATTTTAAACGTTCTGGAGCCTCGCCTGGTCATCGTGGAAGACAAACAGACGGAAAAACTCTCCCGGGCGGGGTACGAAGGAAAAACCCTGTCCCTGGATGCCTTGGTTGAAAAGGCGAAAGCAGGAAATACGTCGGAAGCGGCCATGATGAAGCTGATAAAGATTCGCCGGGAAATTCGGAGCACCGATCCCTTGTACGGTATTTTTACCTCCGGGTCCACGGGAACGCCGAAATGCGTGCTGGTGGAACAGCAGTCTGTGATGGACTTTATCCGGCATTTTGTGGAGATTTTCGAATTCACGGAAGAGGATGTCATCGGAAATCAGGCGCCCTTTGACTTTGATGTATCGGTAAAAGACATCTATTCCGCGTGGATGACCGGGGCCTCTTTGCTCCTCATTCCGCGGGAATACTTCTCCACGCCGCCGCGGCTGCTGGATTACATCTGCGACAATCACGTAACCAATCTGACCTGGGCGGTATCGGCGCTGTGCATCATTTCCGGCCTGAAGGGATTCGGGTACCGGGTGCCGACGGAACTGAAGCGGGTGATGTTCTCCGGTGAGGTGATGCCGATCAAGCAGCTCACCATCTGGCAGGAAAATCTGCCGGAGACGAAGTTTGTGAACCTGTACGGGCCGTCGGAAATCACCTGCAACTGCACCTATTTCCCAATCGAGCGCCGGTACGGGAAGGAAGAAAAGCTGCCTTTGGGAAAGGTGTTCCCGGGACGGAGTGTGGTGCTCTTGGACGAAGAGGACCGTCCGGTGAAGACGGCCGGTCTGCCCGGAGAAATCTGCGTGATGGGGGAATCCCTGGCGCGGGAATACTACCACAATCCGGAGCAGACGGCGAAGCATTTTGTCCGGTATACGGAGGACGACGGAACCACCCGACGGATGTACCGCACCGGGGACCTGGCGGTGCTGGATGAAAACGGAGAGATGGTTTTTGCCGGCCGAAAGGATTTCCAGATCAAGCATATGGGGCATCGAATCGAGCTGGAGGAAATTGAGCTTCAGATGAATGCGCTGGAAGGGGTGCGCCAGAGCTGCTGTTCCTACGATGCCAAAAGAAGCCGGCTTTCCGCCTATTACACCGGCGATGCGGCCGCTTCGGAGGTGCACCGGCAGCTGAAGGATAAGCTGCCGGCCTACATGGTTCCGTGGAAATTCCACCACGTCAAGGAATTTCACCTGAACAAAAACGGAAAAATCGACCGAAAGGTGTTGACAGAACTGGAGGAAACAGAATGATGCTTTCAGATAGAATAATCCGGGAGGCGGCGGAGCGATATCCCACCCCTCTGTATATTTTCAATACGGATACCCTGTTAGAGCGGTTTCAATATTTTAGAAAACACCTGGGGGATGAAATCGGTTTGACCTACTGCATGAAAACCAATCCGTTTCTCACCGCGGCATCCCTTCCGGAAACCCAGCGAATTGAGGTGTGCTCCGACGGGGAGTTTCGGGTATGCCGAAGCCTGGGAATTCCCCCGGAAAAACTCTTGATTTCCGGGGTGCTGAAACGAGCAGAAGATCTGGAAGAAATTCTGGATTACTGCGGGGACCGGGCGCTGTACACCGCGGAGTCCCCGAGTCAGCTGGAATTGCTGAACCGAATGGGAATCGAAGGGAATCTGGTACTGAGGGTTCTCCCGCGGCTCACAAACGGCAGCCAATTCGGAATGGATGAGGAGACCGTACTGTCCTTAATCCAACGAAGGGCGGAATACAGGGGCGTGGAATTCCACGGAATTCATTTCTTTTCCGGCACCCAGAAACACCGCCTGGCAAAGCATCGGAAGGAGCTGAAGAAGCTGGATGAATTCTTCCGAAGACTGGAAGAGGAAGCGGGTTTCCGGGTGCCTATGCTGGAGTACGGAACCGGTTTCGGCGTGCCGTATTTCGAAGGGCAGGAAGAAGATGTGACATCGCCGGAGCAGCTTTCGGAATTTCGTGATATAATAACACAGATGAGCTGGAAAGGGGCGGTGACCCTGGAGATGGGGCGCGCTTTGGCGTACGATACCGGTTACTACATCACCAAGGTGTGCGACGTGAAGACCAATTCCGGAAAGAATTATGCCATCACCGACGGCGGAATTCACCAGCTCCACTACGACGGGCAGATTCGAGGCATGTACGTGCCGGAGGTAAAAGTACTTTCGGGCAAGCCGGAGGCGGCCGAATGTGCCGAGACGGTGCACTATTCCATCTGCGGATCCCTGTGCACCACCAACGATATCTTAATTGGCGACTATGCCTGCCGGCCGCTTCGGGAGGGCGATCTGATTGTTTTTACCCGAACCGGTGCCTATTCGGTGTACGAGGGCATGAGTCTGTTCTTGACCCACGAGCTGCCGGGCGTGGTGCTCTACAGCGAGAAGGAAGGTTTGGCAGAGGTGCGGAAGCAAATGCAGACCCACCCGCTGAACACCCCGGTGCGAAGCAATTAATTTAACGAATGACGCGTTACGCGAGAAAGAAGAAATACGATGAACGAATTACTGGAAATTTTGAATGAAATCGACGATACCATTGATTATGAAACGGAAACCGGCCTGATTGACGACCATCTGCTGGATTCTTTTGCGATTATCTCCCTGGTGAGCGAGCTGGAGGATGCCTTTGACATCTCCATCGATGCGGCGGAGATGACGCCGGAGAATTTCAACTCTGCGGCCAATCTGTGGAAGATGGTGGAAAGACTGCAAGAGGATGCATAAAGAATGGCTTACAGAATACTGGTTGCCGAGGACGATGGGGACATCGTTCAGGTGCTGAAGCTGTATTTGAATAATGAGGGGTATGAGGTTCTCCACGCTCCCAATGGGGCGGAGGCGCTGGAAATCATGGAGCAGCAGCCGGCGGACCTTTGTATCTTCGATATCATGATGCCTCGGATGGATGGATACGAGCTCATTCGGCGGGTGCGGGAGTTTTCGGCTGTCCCGATTATCGTTTTATCGGCGAAGCGAGAAGATGCGGACCGGATTGTGGGTCTGAACATCGGTGCCGACGATTACCTGGTAAAACCATTCAACCCTTTGGAAGTGGTGGCCCGGGTGCGTTCGGTGCTGCGGCGATGCTACGAGTTCGATAAGAAGCCGGATCCTTCCCTCTCGACCGATGCCGGAGAAGAAGGCGGCAGCCAACCGCTTCGGACCGAAGATGACATCCGGTTCGAAAACCTGCGGTTGGACCGAAACACTCGAAAGCTGTACGTGGATGAGGAAATCGTGTCCACCACCCCGGCGGAGTTCCGAATTCTGGAGCTCCTGATGAGCCATCCGGGAAGGGTGTACACCAAAATTCAGATATACGAATTTCTGAACGGAGAGTATTACATCAATGATGAAAATACCATAACGGTGCACATTTCCAATTTGCGGAAGAAGATCGAAGCGAACAAACGGGAGCCCCGTTACATCCAGACGGTGCGGGGCATCGGTTATAAATTCTGCGAGGAACAGAAGGTCAGCGATGAAGAAACTGAAAAGTAAAGAGGGAAGCCTGTATATGGTTTTCATGAAGGGTTTTATCCTTCTGTTTCTGGTGATTGTGGGACTTGCCGGAATTCTCTACGGGGTGAACTATTTCCTTCCGCGCCGGGTTGTGGTAATGCCGAAATCCTATGATATTGCGGATTACACCAATATTCTGGAAGAAGAGAAGTACGACCGGGTTCCGGTGACCAAGACATTCGGCAAGACCGGGTACCTGGAAATTCTGGACGAGAATGCCAAAGTCATCTATGATAGCCGCGGCAAAACCAACAAAAAATACCACAAAGATTCCCTGCGTTACATTTCCGAGATTTATCCGGATGTATATTACGGCGTTCAGCGCATCGGTTCCGGATACCAGCTGAAGAAAAGCGGATACCTGATTTTTCAGTACCGTTGGAATGACGAATCCGAACAGTATCTTTCGGGAACCGCACTGCTGGATTCCAAGCGAAATGTAATCTATTCCAACATCAACCTGGGAAAAAAGCAGCTGACAAAGGATGAGATTCGATACCTGATAGAGAGTAACGACGGAGAAGACGTGTCCGGCAATATTCTTCAGAAATTTCCTTTTACCACGTTGGATGGGGAGACGCGAACCGCACTGATTCACACGGAAAGCGTGGGAATGCAGCTGGGAAAAATCTATTCCAAAATCTTCTTTATCAGTCTGCTGGTGTTCGTCCTGGCGGTCATCGTCACGATTCTGCTGATGGATCTGTACATCGTGAACAAGGTGCGCCGGCCGCTGGCCGACCTGGAACATGCCATTGCGAGATTCCGAGAAGGGGAGAGAAGTCCCATTGTTGACTATTCCGGACCGAGGGAGGTGACCACGGTTATCGACGCTTTTAACCAGCTGGAGGAGAAGCTGGTGGAAGCGGAGGAAAAGCAGCAGGCCCTCCGGAATCAAAAGCAGCAGATGCTAAGCGGCATTTCACACGATCTGAAGACGCCGATTACGGTAATTCGAGGATATGTGGACGCGATTCGGGACGGTTTGGTACCGCCGGAGGACCGGGACCGTTACCTGGCGATTATCGAGGAACGAGTGGATACCATGACAAATCTGATCAGCAGCCTGAGCGACTTCAGCATGCTGGAGCATCCGGATTTCGCCTATACCATGACGGAGGGAAATCTGGCGGAGTACCTGCGGGAATACATCGCCGGCAGATATCAGGAATTGAATATTCAAGGGTATTCCATGGAAGCGGACATTCCGGAGGAGAACATTCGAACCGCCTTCGACCATCATCAGCTGAATCGGGTGTGGGAGAACATCATCAGCAATTCGGTCAAATACACGCCGAAGGGCACCACCCTGTTCGTCCGTCTGATGAAATCCGCCGACGGAAAAAACATCATCATCCATATCGGCGACAACGGTCCGGGCATTCCGGAGCAGATGAAGTCGGTGCTGCTGGACCCCTTCGTGGTAGCGGAGCCGTCCCGGAGCAACGGTCAGGGGACCGGTCTGGGTCTGAGCGTGGCTCAGCGAATTGTAGAAGCCCACGGAGGTGCGATTTCCATTTTGAATGAGAAAGAGACCGCCCTTGCGGTGAGTGAATTTACCGGCAGCCGAGGAACACACGGATTGTTCTACCGGATTGTATTGCCGGTGAAGAAAGGAAGCAGAGAATGAGATATCCGGATATTGCAGAAGGGAAATTCATCGACCGGCCCAATCGATTTGTAGCCCATGTGGAGATTAACGGGCATCCGGAGACGGTGCATGTGAAAAACACCGGGCGCTGCCGGGAACTGCTCCTTCCGGGAAGCCGCGTCATCCTGAACCATTCGGATAATCCCAACCGCAAAACCGCCTATGACCTGGTGGCGGTGTACAAGGAGTCCCTGGGTCTTGTGAATATCGACAGTCAGGCGCCCAATCAGGTGATGAAGGAGTGGCTGTCAGCACAGGGCTTCGATGTGATTCACCCGGAGTACACCTACGGAAACTCCCGAATGGATTTCTATATGGAACGGATGAAAGCTGCACAAAATACTTCGGAACGCTATCTTCTGGAGGTTAAAGGGTGCACTCTGGAAAAAGAAGGAATCGGCTATTTTCCGGATGCTCCGACTCTGCGCGGCGTAAAACATCTGCACGAACTGATAAAAGCTGCCGGCGAAGGGTACCATGCCATGCTGGCCTTCGTCATTTCCATGCCTAAAGTGACGAAGGTGCTGCCCAACGTGGAAACCCATCCGGAATTCGGAGAAGCCCTGACGGAAGCCAAGGCTGCCGGCGTTCAAATCCTGGAACTGCCGTGCAAGGTGACAGAAGACGGACTGGAAATTCGAAGCGATGCTCAGATTCGATAAATAGAGAGAGTGCGGGCATCTGCCACCGGATCTGAGCTTCGATAATTTATCATGTGCGTCCGCCCGCCGATAGCTTCGTCCGGGCGGATGCCTGTCAGCATTCCGGAACGTCGGAAAATTTGAAAAATAATACTAAAAAACGTTGACAGGAAGAATGAAAAGTGATATCATATAATAAATGTTGCGGAAGTGGCTCAGGGGTAGAGCATCGCCTTGCCAAGGCGAGGGTCGCGAGTTCGAATCTCGTCTTCCGCTCCATTTTTATTTTTTGGAAAATTCAGCAGAGCAGAGCATAGATGGGAATTCCGGGAACCCGGGGCGGGTTCCCGGAATTGTTCGGTTGGAGGAAATCGGGGGCGTGGTGCCCGGCGACGAAGAAACAAGGGCTAGCGGGCGGTGAGGCACCACGCCGTTCGTCCCCATGCTCCGATTCGCCCATCCGACGTGGTGCCCCTCGACGAAGAAACAAGGGATAGCGGGCGGTGAGGCACCACGCCGCCCGTCCCCGTGCTCTGATTCGCCCATCCGACGTGGTGCCCGGCGACGAAGAAACAAGGGATAGCGGGCGGTGAGGCACCACGCTATCCGTCCCCGTGCCCTGATTAGCCTATGCGACGTGGTGCCCGGCGACGAAGAAACAAGGGATAGCGGGCGGTGAGGCACCACGCTATCCGTCCCCGTGCCCTGATTCGCCCATCCGACGTGGTGCCCCTCGACGAAGAAACAAGGGTTTGCGGGCGGTGAGGCACCACGCCGTTCGTCCCCATGCTCCGATTCGCCCATCCGACGTGGTGCCCCTCGACGAAGAAACAAGGGCTCGCGAGCGGTGAGGCACCACGTCGTCCGGCCTCGAACCCCGATTCAAGCAGGGAGCGTGGTGCCCGGCGACGAAGAAACAAGGGATAGCGGGCGGTGAGGCACCACGCCCGTGACGCCGGAAGCCCATCCGGCTTCGTGGCACCAAATCGTCCGGCCATGCCATCCGGATTACGGCACCATGCCGCCCGGCCGGATGCCATCTCTACTGTGCAAAAAAACACAAAAACACCGGGAGCCGATAACGTGTCCTTTTGAACACCGATAATCGCTCCCGGTGCGGAATGCTCGCTTGCTACTTCACATGGAAAATCAGTTCGTAGCCTCGGCCGCCGTTCAGGTTGTTGTACGGCGTGCCGTCCCCGCGGTGATCCTTCGGATTTCCGTGAAGATTCTGAAGCCCGCTAATCATCAGTTTTCCCATGCCCATCTTTCCGTTGGTGCGCACATAGGTTCCTCCCATGCCGCCCTGAAGGGTGATGAATTTCGGACCGATAAGATCGATGCTGCCTTCCGCTTTCAGTGCCAGCGGATTGTTGGCATACGGCAGGATGTTCCCGTTCTCGTCCAGTGCCCGGAAGCGAACGGAAGCCACATCGTAGGTCTTGCCCTCGCGAAGCTCCGTTGCCGATACTCGGATTTCCAGGTCGTGCATCTTCATCGGAACGCGGGTAATGCTGGACACAACTCGGCCGTCCTTCACACCGTCAAAGCGGTACTCCGGAACCAGACCGGTATTTCCCAGAATGTACTTTTCGTAGAGACGGTTCAATGTACTTTCGTCCACGCTTTCGGTCTTCTTTCCGCCAAAGAACCCTTTCTTCTCACGAACTTCCATAAAGCTGCCGGTGCAGGCTTTGTGATTCAATTGGTTTCGAATTTCCTTCCGCTGCTCCTCGGTAAAATCAGATTCCGCTTCTAAACAGTTTCCGATAAAATCATCGATTCGAACCGGCATTCCCTTGGCTACTTCATATTCTTGAATCGGTTCTCCGTTACGATACGTGCGGAGAACATCCGCGTTGGTGTATGCGTACACATCCCCCAGAGAATGCATCGGATTTTCTCCAAAGGAGAGGGAAGAGGACAGCTCCAGTACCGGTACCTCGTCCCGGTAGATCTGATAGGCTGCGGCTGCCAACTTCGGGTTCCGGAACATATCCATCACGCCGTGATAGCAGATGCGGTCCCCGCTGCCGTAATTCTGATGGGCATTGTAATCCGTCATGTTCCAGCCAAAACTGCCCAGAACATCCACGTGCTGCTCCACGTCGTGAAGGACGTTGGAATACAGCAGGGCCTGACCCAGTCGGCGCGCTTCATCATCGCCGGATTTTGCCGGATAGGAAACACCGCCAAAGGCCGAAATCAGGTACGGCTTCTCCATGTCCGAAACGACGTCGGATTTCCGGCGGCAGGCAGCGCCATTCAGACCTGCGGCAAAATCGTTATAGGCATACACATCTTCTGCCATGTGTTCTTTCGGTTTCCGGTGGACGCCGGTCGTCGCCCGATCCGGATCCAGCTTGCGTGCCAGCCCGGAGATTCGCCGATTGAAGTCGTCGTCTTCTTCCGATTCGCCCACTCGAATGCTCCACAGGATGATGGAAGGGTGGTTCCGGTTTTGAAGAATCATCTCCTTCGTGTTCTGCAGTTCCTGATTTTTCCATTTGATATTGCCGATGTAGCGGGAGCCCGGGATTTCACAGATAACCAGAAGACCCAGCTCGTCGCAGCGATTCAGGAAGGCCGGAGACTGCGGGTAATTTGCCGCCCGAACAGCGTTCACCCCCAGTTCGTTCTTCAGAATATTCGCATCCTCAATCTGCATGGAATCCGGCATGGCATAACCAACGTATGGGAAAGCCTGCGACCGGCAGAGCCCCCGAAGCTTGATTTTCTTTCCGTTCAGATAGAAGCCGTCTTTGCGGAATTCCGCTTCTCGGAATCCCACCCGGGTAATCACGGTGTCCACGACTTTCCCTTCTGCCAGCAGTTCCGTCCGAAGATCGTACAGAACCGGGTCATCCGGTTCCCAGCGCCGGATGCTTCCCATGGAGAAAGCCATGGTTCCTTTCGTGGCGGATACGTAGCCCACATCTGTATAGTCGTTATCGGATCCGTGCATGCGAATTCCCTGACGAATCTGCACCGCCGGTTCCGGGTTGGCAACCTTCACCCGGCTGATGGCCTGCGCCCGACCCTTTGGAAAATGGGTGCGTACATACACGTCCTGAATGTGCATCTTTTCCTTGACATCCAGGTACACGTCCCGATAGATGCCGCCGTAGGCCAGGAAGTCCGAATGCTCTCCGAATGGCGGAATATTCAGGCTTTCCCGGGTGTCCAAAATGACACGGATGCGGTTGCTTTTACCGTATTCCACGTGGTTGGTGATATCAATGGTAAAAGCAGTATATCCGCAGCGATGTTCGTATACCGGCTCATCGTTGATGAACACCTCGGCGTTGTGTGCGGCACCTTCAAAGGTGAGAAGGAGGGTTTTGCCTTTCCACTCATCCAGGATGAACAGGGGGCGCTCGTATTTGCAGCGCATCTGGCACTTGGATTCATTGAAATAGTGATAGGGAAACTCTTTGCATGTGTGGGGAATTCGAACCGACACGGTGGCATCGGTTTCCGCATCCTCCGTGAATTTCCACTCGTTGTTGAGATATTTTCTATCGTTCATTACTACGCCTCTTTTCAAATAACAATATAATTCATTTTAGCACAGACGAAGGTCGGATTCCATTACTTCTGGCGTCCGCCTCGGAGACGATCCGAAGGGTCGAATCCGGTGAGTTCCCGTACCACCTCCGATGCGATGATTAGTCCGGCGGCTGCCGGTACGAACGGGGTAGAACCGGGAAGGTTGCGGCGAGTGGTTTCCTCCTCATCCTCGTAGGGCGGAATCGGGGCCTCCGTGGAATAGACCACTTTCAGTTTTCGGATGCCATCCTTTCGGAGTTCCCGGCGAATGACTTTCGCCAGCGGATCCATCTGGGTTTTGTAAATATCCGTAACCACCAGCTTGGTGGGATCGAAACGGTTTCCGCATCCCATGGCGGAGATAATGGGTGTTCCCAGTTCGCAGCAGCGGCGGATGATGTCCAGCTTGGCGGTCACCGTGTCGATGGCATCGATAACGTAATCGAAGGCGCTGAAATCGAAATGCTCGGCCTGTTCCGGCATGTAGAAGGTGCGGTGGGCAATCACTTGAATGTCCGGATTGATATCCCGAATTCGATTTGCCATGGCGGTAACTTTGACTTGCCCCACGGTGCTCCGGGTGGCGATAATCTGGCGATTCAGATTGGTCAAGGAAATATCGTCATTATCGATGATCTCGATGGTGCCCACGCCGCTTCTGGCCAGTGCCTCCGCTACGTAGCCGCCGACACCGCCCACGCCGAAAATGGCAACGTGCTTCTGTGCCAGGGTTTCCAATGCTTCCGAGCCCATTACCCGTGCTGTCCGTGAATTCTGATGTATCATTCCATTCCTCCTGATTTCAATCTTCTTAAATTTTACAAATTTTTTTCTCATCATGCAATGTGTCTTTACAGAATTCCATCAGAAATGCTAATATATAAGGTATTAAAAAAGGAGAATAAAAAATGAGCGTATATATCGGATGCCATCTGTCCTCGGCAGGTGGTTTTGAAGAAATGGGAAAGCGGGCACTGGAGATCGAGGCGGATACCTTTGCTTTTTTTACACGAAATCCTCGAGGGGGTAAAAGCAAAAAGGCAGATCCGGAAGATGCGGCAAAGCTTCGGAAAATCATGGCGCAGAACGGATTCGGAAAGCTGGTGGCGCACGCACCCTATACCATGAATGCCTGTTCCAAGGACGAGCGTGTTCGGGAATTTGCCCGGATGTGCATGAAAGAGGATCTGGAGAAGATGGAACTTCTCCCGGGAAATTATTATAACTTTCATCCCGGCAGCCATGTGGGGCAGGGCGCAGAGAATGGAATTCGGATGATTTCCGACACCCTGAACGAAATGCTTTGGGAGGAACAGAAGACCACCGTACTCCTGGAGACCATGGCGGGAAAGGGCAGCGAGATCGGAGGCCGCTTTGAGGAATTGGCAGAAATTATTCGGCAAGTGAATCTGAGCGATCATGTGGGTGTTTGCCTGGACACCTGTCACGTAAACGATGGGGGATACGATATCGTGAACCATCTGGATGAGGTGCTGGAGGAATTCGATCGGTGCATCGGGCTGTCGAAGCTGAAAGCGCTTCACATCAACGACAGCATGAATCCGCTGGGGGCCCACAAAGACCGGCACGCCCGGATTGGAGAGGGAGCCATCGGAAAAGAGGGAATGGTAAAGATTCTCTGTCATCCGGCACTGCAGGGGCTTCCGTGTATTTTGGAAACCCCGCAGAAGGATCTGCAGGGATATGGCGCGGAAATCCGAATGCTTCGGGAAGCCATTCGGGAAAGAAATTCCGAGAAGGAGGAAAACCGTTAAGTGAATTACTACGAACTTCAAATTGAAACCGCCGGGCCCGGTGTGGAACTGGTGGAAAACGAATTGACGGAACTGGGCATCACCCAGTTCGCAGTAGACGACCCCAATCTGGACATACAGATGATGGATGAGGCCTGGGGTACCGAGTACGTGGACCGGGAGGAAATACTGGCACGGAAGGACCGCAGCGCCACGGTAACCGTATACACCGAAACCTTGGAGGAAGCGGAGGCGATTCGCCGAAAGCTTCAGGATTGGATGCCGGCGGTTCGGAACCGCTTGGCTTCCGGCGTATACGGAGAGAATTTAAATGCGGACTCACTGGGAAGCGGCAAGATAAGGCTGACCCTTCGGGGAGATGAGGAATGGAAGGACAAGTGGAAGGCCTACTTCAAGCCCACAAAGATTACGGAACACATCGTGGTCTGCCCGAGCTGGGAGGAATACGAACCGGCATCGGACGAGGAAGTGGTAATTTCCATCGATCCGGGTATGGCCTTTGGAACGGGAACCCATGAAACCACCGCCCTCACCACATTGCTGATGGAGAAATACCTGGAGCCGGGTGAGACGGTGCTGGATGTGGGCTGCGGAAGCGGCATCCTGTCCATCATCGCGGCGCGCCTGGGTGCATCCCGGGTGCTGGGCATCGATATCGACGACGAAGCGGTCACCGCATCGGAAGAAAACGGCGAACGGAACGGCGTGATGGACATCGCCCGCTTCCAAATGGGAGATTTGACGGAAGGGGTGGATTTCCAAGCGGACGTGGTGGTGGCCAATCTGCTGACCCATCTGGTGCTTCGCCTCAGTCCGGATATTCCGAAGCACATGCTTCCGGGCGGCCGATACGTTACCTCCGGCATTTTAGTGGAGCAAGAGGTGTCGGTTGTGCAAGCATTGGAAGAACTTGGTTTTACCGTACTGGAAACTGCAGAAAAAGGAGACTGGTGCTGCATCGCCGCCCGTCTGTAAATAAATTTCGTGTTGATAAAACAGCGCGGATGGAATATTATTGAACAAAGACTAGAGTAAAAGGAGATTAAATTATGCCTATTAAAGTACCGAACGATCTTCCGGCGATAGATACGCTGACAAAGGAAAACGTATTCGTGATGACGGATACCCGGGCGATGACCCAGGACGTCCGTCCGCTGCACATTCTGCTGCTGAACCTGATGCCGACAAAGATCGATACGGAGACACAGCTGGCGCGCCTGCTGGGAAATACTCCGCTGCAGATTGAGCTGGAGCTGCTGCAGACGGCGACACACAAGGCTCACAACGTGTCTCAGGAGCATATGATTGCGTTCTATAAGACCTTTAGCGAAATACAGGACGAATACTTCGACGGGATGATCATCACCGGCGCACCGGTGGAAAAGATGGAATTCGAAGAAGTGGATTATTGGGAAGAGCTATGCGAGATTATGGAGTGGAGCAAAACCCACGTCCACAGCACGTTCCACATCTGCTGGGGTGCCCAGGCCGGATTGTACTACCATTACGGTATTCAGAAGCACATGCTGCCGAAGAAGCTGTCCGGCGTGTACCTGCATCATCTGGATCAGAAGCACGGCATGCTGTTCCGCGGCTTTGACGATGAATTCTATGTACCTCATTCTCGGAATACCACCGTGTACCGGGAAGACATCGAAGCGGTGCCGGAGCTGAAGGTGCTGGCATCTTCCGAAGAAGCGGGGGTGTTCTGCGTAAAATCCACGAACGACCGTCAGATCTTCGTAACCGGCCACTCGGAATACGACTGGAACACGCTGCTGAAGGAATACGTCCGGGATAAGAATGCGGGACTGAATCCGGATGTACCGGATCACTACTTCCCGGATGATGACGATACCCGGACACCAATCGTCAAATGGCGTTCTTGCGCGAACCTGATCTATTCCAACTGGATCAACTATTTCGTATATCAGTCCACACCGTACGATATTCATATGATCGACAACGAGGATTTGGCACCGGTGCTGAAGAACAATTCGGATCTCACCGTGGCGAAATTCGGCGGAACTTCCCTTGCCGACACGGAGAAATTCCGTCAGGTGAAGTCCATCGTCCAGGAGGATTCGGCTCGAAAATACATCGTGGCTTCCGCGGCCGGCCGCAGTGCGGAAAATACGGTAAAAGTAACGGATCTGCTGATTGAGGCTGCGAAGAAGCCGGAGAAATTCGATGAGAATGTGAAGCTCATTTCAGACCGCTACTGCCGAATTGCCGAGGATCTGGATCTCGCAGTGGATATTTCCGCAAAAATCAATCGGATTCGCGAAGATTTCCGGGAAATCCGGGAGAGTGGCGGCAATCCGCTTCCGTACCTGGCGAGCCGCGGCGAGTACCTCTGTGCACAGCTGCTGGCGGAGTACTTGGGATATGATTTCGTAGATGGAGAAGAGCTGATTCTCTTCCATAACGACGGCACCCTGAATCTGGAAGCCACTCGGAACCGGATTGCAGAAGTGCTGAAGGATCGGGAGCATGCGGTGATTCCGGGATTCTACGGCCGAACCGAGGACGGCAGAACTTACACCTTCTCTCGGGGCGGTTCGGACATTACCGGTTCTCTGGTGGCAGAGGCGGTAAAAGCGGATCTCTATGAGAACTGGACGGATGTGCCGGGAATGCTCATGGCCGACCCGAAGGTGGTAAGGAATCCGCTGAGCGTACCGGTCATCAATTACCGGGAGCTGCGGGAGCTTTCCCTGTGCGGTGCGGAAGTGCTGCATGAGGATGCGGTGGCACCGGCCAGAAGAAGGGGCATTCCGATCAATATCCGCTCCACATCGGAGCCGAAGAAGCCGGGCACTCTGATTGTAAAGAATGCAGATTTCTATCAGACGGTGCTGGATGTCTCCGGCATTTCCGGAAAGACCGGCTACTGCTCCGTCTTGATTGAGCGGGAGCGCCTGACGGAGGATTCGGCGATGAAGTCCAGAATCGATGAGATTTTCCGAAACCACGGACTGGAGATTTCGGCAGAACAGATTGCGCTGGATTCTGTCTCCTTGGTGGTAAACGCTTCTTCCTTCCGGGATTGCGAGGAGCAGGTGATTCAGGAACTTCATGAGCTGACCGGTGCAGAGGATATCGATGTATCCACCGGCCTGGCTACCATCGCAGTGGTGGGACGGAACATCAGCAAAACCGTTTCCGTATCCCTCCGGATTTTTGAAGCCCTGGCCAATGAGCACATCAACCTCCGCTTCGCCGATCACGGTGCGGAGCGAATCAGCATGCAGATTGGCGTCAACGAATCGGATTACAAGAATGCTATACGGGCCATTTACAAGGCGTTTACCAATGTTTCCCGACTTGCGGAAAAATAATTTTTCGAAAGTTTATGTTTTGCCGTTTCTGTCCCGCAAAAGGGGGATTTCGGTTTAAAAGCATGTCGTATGAAATTTGCGCCTCCATAACAGAGAAGATATAATTTAACCATCAAATGGTTGTGTATCAAGTATCGAATAGGAGGAATAGAAATGGCATCATTTGAGTACAAAATTGAGCGACATTACGGGAATCTGTCCACATCGCCGAAAGGTTGGACTAAAGAACTGAATCTAATTTCCTGGAACGGAAATCCCCCGAAGATGGACATTCGCGATTGGGCTCCCAATCATGAGAAGATGGCAAAGGGTGTGACACTGACCCGAGGAGAAGCGGAACGACTGGAACGGATGCTGGCACAGGCATTGAAGCCGGCATCACAAAGAGTACCGAAACCCGTCCCGCGAGAAACGGGTTTCGAGGCAGAGTTATCCGGAGAATCCGTCTTCGCATCGAATGAATCGCCGGACGACCCGGTGGAACCGGAGACGGAGGAAGAAAAGAGAGAAGAACCGGTATTCAGGGAAGAAGAACCGATTCCGGAAGCAGAGTAATTTGAATCGGGTAAGTTACATCGGAAGAGTCCCGGGACGAGAAAGCGTCCCGGGACTCTTCATGTGTGCCAAGATAGTGGCTTTTTCCGGGAATAATTCCTTATTTTAGATTGAACCTTTATAGAATCTTAATACAGAAACAGAGACTCTTATACCATCTTTGAAAGCAACTGTATATAATAAAAAGAATTCAAAGGCAGCATTATTTTAGAATCAATAATAAGGAGTTCTGATCGTTTATGCCAAAAAAAACATATAAGAAAAAGCATCTAACATCATTTCAGTTAATAATTCTGGGGTTTGCAGGAGTGATACTTTTGGGAACCGTTTTGCTGATGCTTCCATGTTCCACTTTGGATAAAGTACCAACTCCATTTCATGAGGCCCTTTTTACAGCCACTTCGGCAGTATGTGTGACAGGTCTTGTGCTGAAGGATACCGGAAGCTACTGGTCCATGGCAGGACAGACGATTATTCTTGCACTTATACAAATTGGTGGGCTCGGCGTGATAACAGTGGCAGCATCTTTTTCCCTTCTTTCCGGAGAAAGAATATCTCTTATGAAAAGAAGCACCATGCAGGATGCGATATCAGCGCCTAAAGTTGGCGGAATTGTCAGATTAACGAGATTTATTATAAAGGGGACATTTCTGATGGAAGCGGCAGGGGCGCTGTTGTTACTGCCGGTTTTTTTACCGGAATATGGTGGAAAAGGAATCTGGATGGCAGTCTTTCATTCAATCTCTGCTTTTTGTAATGCCGGGTTTGATATTCTGGGAACGGCCGACGATCCATTTCCTTCCTTAATCGGGTATTCCGGAAATGTCCTTGTAAATGTTGTAATTATGCTGTTGATTATTGTAGGGGGAATTGGTTTCCTCACCTGGGATGATATTTATACGAATAAACTGAACTTTCAACGTTACCGTATGCAAAGCAAGATTATTCTGATAACTTCTGCAGGTCTGATTCTATTTCCTACCATTTTTTTCTTCGTCTGTGATTTGAATGATTTATCCGCAGGGAAACGCTTGTTAGCTGCGTTGTTCCAATCGGTAACGACAAGAACCGCAGGATTTAATACGATAAATATTTCAGATATGAGTGCGGCGTCACAAACGGTTATGATTCTGTTGATGCTGGTCGGTGGTTCGCCGGGTTCTACAGCCGGTGGAATGAAAACGACAACCTTTGCGGTGCTTATTTTAAATGCAATTGCCACATTTCGAAGTCAGGAAAATGTAGGGGCTTTTGGACGAAGATTGGAATATAATGTGATAAAAAATGCAGCAACGATAGCGATGCTTTATTTTATCCTGTTTTTTTGTGGCGGAATCGCAATCAGTGTATATGAAGGTTTTCCGCTTCTGGATTGTCTGTATGAAGCGGCTTCTGCTGTAGACACGGTAGGGCTGACCCTGGGGCTTACCCCGAGGCTTCATGTTTTTTCACAAACTGTGCTGATTATATTGATGTATTTGGGACGTGTGGGCGGTCTAACATTAATTTATGCGGTGTTTTCCGGAGGAAACAATTGGAATGCAAAGCTGCCTATGGAGAAGATTATAGTTGGATAAGAAGGAGAAAGAATTATGAAGAACGTATTGCTTGTTGGACTTGGAAGGTTTGGAAAAAATATTGCTGTGCAGTTAAGCCAAATGGGACATGAAATTATGGCGGTTGACTGGAATGAAGAAAGGGTGAACAAAGTGTTGCCATTTGTGACCAATGCACAGATCGGTGACAGCACGAATGCAGAATTTTTACAATCCCTTGGGATTGGCAACTATGATATCTGTTTTGTGACCATTGGGGGAAGTTTCCAGAATTCCCTTGAAACAACGTTACTTCTAAAAAAGTTGGGAGCAAAACTGATAATCTCCAGGGCGGAGCGTGGTGTCCAGGAAGAATTTCTTTTACGCAATGGTGCCGACAAAGTGGTCTATCCCGAAAAACAGGTTGCAAAATGGGCCGCTATCCGGTACACGGATGACCATATCCTTGACTATATGGAGGTGGATGCATCTCATGCAATCTTTGAGGTAGAAGTACCGGCAAGATGGGTTGGAAAGACAATAGGTGAGCTGGATATAAGGAAACGTTACAACATTAATATCCTGGCGGTAAAGGGTGAAAGAACATTCAATGCTGCAATTTCCACGGATACAACTTTTACAGAGACGGACAAATTGCTGGTACTGGGAGAATACAAGGCACTTCAGAAGTGCGTCCGTATATAATTAAACTGCCGGAGTGACGAACAAAGAGGTTCCTGAGTGTAAAAGTCAATACAAAGAGGCAGACCGCATTTTGACCATAACACAGTCGCATGATATAATTTCCAAACAGCAGAAAAAGGGGATAGTCAAGATGAATCAGAAAATGGAAGATGATACTCAAAAGGCGGACGACCATATCCTTGTCTGTCTGTCTGCAGCACCCTCGAACTTAAAAATAATAGCTGCCGCGGCAAAGATGGCTAATGCGCTGCAGGCTCGTTTTACAGCTCTGTATGTGCAGGCCGGTACAAAAGCAGAAGCCATGGATAAGGAAAAGCTGGAAGAACATATCCGGTATGCGGAAAATCTAGGGGCAGAAATCGTAATGACCCATGGGGAAAACGTGCCCATGCAGATTGCGGAGTATGCCAGACTTTCTCATGTTACAATGATTGTTATCGGACAAAGCAATGCCGGACGAAATCACTTTTTCAGCAAATCCACTCTGACGGAAAAGTTAATTAAAATTGTACCGGACATTGATATCCATCTTATTCAGGATGCGGAAAAAAATAAAACTTATTCGAAACGGTCCGTTACAGGAGCTACGGAGAAACCATCTGCAAAAGACTATTTCCTGACAGCTTTAATATTTGCAGTATGCACTTTAATCGGTTTGTTATTCCAAAAGCTGAATTTTGCGGATATAAATATCGTAACTATATACATTTTTGGGGTTTTACTTACTTCAATTGTGACAGATGGATATCTTTGCAGCATAGCCGGATCATTTTTAAGCGTGTTCTTATTTTGTTTTTTTCTCACAGAGCCGAGAATGTCTTTTCAGACGTATGCGGTAGGATATCCGGTAACATTTCTTATCATGCTTATTTCGTCCGTGCTTACCGGAACACTTGCAGCAAAGCTGAAAGCACATGCAAAACTTTCCGCACAGCTTGCCTTTCGTACACAAGTTCTGTTTGACACAGACTGCCTACTGCAAAGGGAAAAAGGAGAAACGGAGATTCTTGGAGTTACCTGTACACAGCTGATTCGTTTATTAAACCGCAGTATTACAGCATATATTGTGAAAGATGGAACTTTATCAGAGGGGAAACTTTTCCCCGGGGAAAAAGAAGATACTGAAGATTTTTTAACACAAGAAGAGCAGAATGTGGCTCGATGGGTCTATGAAAACAGGCGGCGTGCCGGTGCATCCACACAACATTTTCCCCAGGCCAAATGTTTATATCTTGCAATCCGAAGCGGGAATAATGTTTATGGCGTAATTGGGATACCGATGCAAAAGGAAAAGCAGGATTCTTTTGAATACAGTATCCTGCTTTCTGTGATAAATGAGTGTGCGCTTGCCATGGAGAATGCACGAAATGCTATTGAAAAAGAGAAAAATGCAGTTTTGGCCAAAAATGAGCAGCTCCGTGCAGATCTTCTTCGGGCAATCTCTCATGATCTTCGGACTCCCCTCTGCTCCATTTCCGGCAATGCAGATATGCTTCTTAACAATAGCGACCGCCTGGATGGAGTTACAAAGAATCAGATTTATACTGATATCTATGATGATTCAGTATGGCTAATCGGAGTTGTGGAGAACCTGCTTTCCATTACCAGACTGAATGATGGAAGACTGAAATTTAAGTTCACAGATCAGCTTTTGGATGAGGTGATTGCAGAGGCACTTCGGCATATCAGCAGGAAACATGATGATTATAAAATTGTGGTAGATTGTGAAGAGCTGGTTCTTGCATGTATGGACGTCCGCCTTATTATACAGGTTCTAGTGAATTTAATAGATAATGCCATAAAGTATACTCCGCCGGGTTCTGTAATCAGTATTCGGGCAAAGAAATCCGGTGGGAAAGCGCAGATAAGCGTGGAAGATAACGGCCCCGGAATTCCGAAAGAAATGAAGCCGCATATTTTTGAGATGTTTTATACAGGGAAAACAACGGTGGCGGATAGCCATCGGAGTCTGGGACTTGGTTTGGCACTTTGCCTCTCTATTATAGAAGCACATGACGGAACACTGATTCTGACGGACCGTGATCCGCATGGATGCAATTTTACTTTTACTTTACCATTAAGCGAGGTGACATTAAATGAATAAGACAGTAATTCTTGTGGTGGAGGATGACAGACCCATACGAAGCCTGATTGTCACTGCATTAAAAACACATGACTATAAGTACCTTGCGGCAGAAAACGGATCTTCGGCTATTTTGGAGGCTTCCTCCCACAATCCGGATATTGTTCTGCTGGATCTCGGCCTTCCGGATATGGAAGGAGTGGAGGTAATAAAGAAAGTACGTACCTGGTCCAACATGCCGATTATTGTAATCAGCGCCAGAAGTGAGGATACGGACAAAATAGAGGCTCTGGATGCAGGCGCTGATGATTATATTACAAAACCATTCTCTGTGGAGGAATTACTTGCACGTATCCGTGTCACACAAAGAAGGCTTGCCATAACACAGGCGGGGGAAAAGGTAGAGACTTCGGTTTTTGAAAATGGTGAATTAGAAATAGATTATACGGCCGGCTGCACATATCTGAAGGGAGAAGAACTGCATTTGACCCCCATTGAATATAAACTGCTCTGCCTCCTGTCCCGTAATGTGGGAAAGGTCCTGACGCATACGTATATTACCCAGCAGATTTGGGGGCGGTGTTCGGAAAACGATGTTGCCTCACTTCGGGTTTTTATGGCAACGCTTCGAAAAAAACTGGAACCTGAGAAAAATGGGGTGCATTACATACAGACTCATATTGGTATTGGATATCGTATGCTTAGAATTGAAAAAAATGAGCAGGAGACTAACATCTAGTGGTTAGTCTCCTGCTTAATTATATGTCCAAACTTTACTTCAATTAATTCGGCATGATGCTTTCGCCGCGGCATTCATCGATGTAGGTGCGGATAATCTTTACCGCACCGTCAATGCCGGACTGGCTGGTGTTGATCAGAAGGTCGTAGGAATCTCGAGCACCCCACTTCATATCCGTGTAGTATTCGTAGTATCTCTTCCGCTGTTTGTCCATCTGTTTTACGATTTTTTCCATGGATGACGGAGTCATCTTCGCCGCATCTTCCGGCTTTAGCAGGGCCATTTTACGCTTTACCCGATCTTCCATCGGTGCGAACAGGAAGATGCTGACATGGGACTGATCGCTGAGGATGTAGTCCGCAGCTCGGCCCACGATGACACAGCTTTCTTTAGAGGCGATATCTCGAATTAGCTTGTACTCCTCGGCCTGAATGCGGTCGTATGGAGATGGCTGATACATTTCCATTCCGGAGAACATGGCGCCGGAAACGAAATCCGGAGCTTTCTCTTCATTATCCTTCACGTAGTCTGCGTGAAAACCGGTTTTCTTCACGGCCATATCTACAAATTCGTGATCGTAGAATGAAATACCCAGTTCCGACGCCAGTCTGCGGCCCACTTCGTGTCCGCCGCTACCGAACTGGCGACCGATGGTTACGATGATTTTATTCTGTGTCATAGCGATGACCTCCTATCCTTTAGTTAGAATTATTATACCACAATTGGAATGAATTCATAAGAGCTTTGGCGTTATTCCTTTAACGATTCGATGAATTTCTCCACAGCATCTTCGTTCGGCATCAGCGCCCGGGCCTGATCCGGTCTGCCGCCGCCTCGGCCGCCTAAGGATTTCGCATGTTCTTTTACCAGGGCGCCGCAGTTTCGGCTTCCGTCGGAGAAGAGCAGGACGGTATGGCTGGGCCGGTGTACCAGCGCCATGAGGGCCGGTGCGGCCTCATCTTCCATGATGGCAAAACCGAGCTTTAGCAGGTCGTCCGGGGATACCAGAGTAAAAGAATCTTGATAGAAGTCCGGCGTGTCCCGATGGAGCAGGGAGGTGATTCGCGCCATCTCCCGATCCCGGTAGTACTGGCGAAGGCCGGTGCAGTCTTGACGGAGCTCGGCTTCTTTTTCATCCCGAATATCCATCTTCTGAAGCAGGTCGTGGCTGCCGGCGGAGAAGCGTTCCTGAACGGAGCGGAGAAGTGTATCGTCGGACTGCATGCTTTCCAATGCTCGGTCGCCGCATTCGAAATAGATGCGGTTCATTCCCTTATTGGGTTCGAATTTGTGAATCCGGATCAGTCCCACTTCACCGGTGCGGTGGAAGTGGGTGCCGCAGCAAGCGACGCAGTCGTGCGGGGATGCCAAATCGCCGATGGTGACGATGGTAATTTCACCGTCTTGGGTGACCGGTTTCCGGGTTGGCATGACAGAAGCTTCTTCCCGGTTCGGGAAGGTGGATACGGTCACCGGAAGGTTTGCCCAGATTACTTCGTTGGCCAGTTTTTCTGCGGCCCGAACCTGCTCTTCCGTCAGCTTCTTTCCGTCGTAGTCCATATCGATGGTAACGTATTCTCCGCCCATGTGGAATCCTTTGTTGGCTCCGCCGAAGAGCTGAATGAACGCACCGGTGAGAATATGCTCGCCGGTATGGCGCTGGGTATTTACGCGGCGGCGGTCTTCGTTCAGTTTCTGGGTGACGGTCATGCCGACCTGCAGGGCATCAGTCTCGGAGGGGTCAATCTCGATGGTGTGAGAAATAATTCCGCTTTCCTTATCTTCCTGAACATCGACGACGGAAACGGATGTGCCGTCCGGGGTCACAATTGTACCTGTGTCGCAAGGCTGACCTCCGCCCGTAGGGAAGAAAACGGTTCGGTCCATGATAATCCGGGTGCTTTTGCCGTCATTTTGAATCGCTTCAATTCGGCCGTTCAGCTCGTGGCAGTCGACGTCGTGCTGATAATATTTTTCTGTTGTCATAATAACCTCCTGCATCCGTTTTCTTCTGTGGAGAGAAGAAAATAACGGATTAATATCGTCTAAATTGTGGAAAACTTTTCATTAGAAATAGTGTGAAACATGTGAAACATTTGAAATACAAGGAAATAAAAATATATAAAGTTTCCAACATGCCAATGTGCAATAAATTGTATACAATTTTTCCGAATCCTGTGGAAAAAATCGTATCCCTTGAAATCAAGCACTTTACAAAGTGTTGATAAGTGTTTACCGGAGAATATCCTCAAAGGTGGCTCCAGGCATTTCGCAGAATGTCTGGAACACCTGAGAGTCGAATTTGTACCTTCCGGTGAGTTCCAGATTTCCGGAAATGAAGGTCGCTGCGAGATCCATTTCCATGGAAGAAATTTTCATCACTTCCGAGCTCATGATGACCAGTTCGTCGGCACGGGTAATCAGATATGCACCGTATACGTCGTTGTTCATGTAATAGTTTGACGTGTCCACGTGGGTATTGTCGTTGTTGTACAGAAGATAGAGAATCCCGTTGGGAACCGGGGAAATCTGTGAATCCGATGCCATCATGGAGCGGTCCAGGTCGAAGTGCTCCGGATCTTTGACAATCTTGTACGCGGAAACGTATTCCGGACGCCGCATCTGCATTGCCATCTCGATTTCCGAGAAACGATTGAAATAGGTACATTCCATCGAAGATACCAACGCCATCCGCTTTCCCTTCGTCATGTCCAGCCGGAGAATCAAGCGTGCGTAGAAGTATCCGTCATCGGCTTCCATTTGAGAGGTGCAGAAGAATTCTCCGGGCGCCTTTCCCTTTGTTGTTCGGTTGTGAATCAAGGTCATCATTCGGTACTGCCATTTCGGAATGCTCTGAAGCATTTCCGGTGTCATCGTGGAGAGCACCGAAGCGCCGATGTAATCTTTATCGCACATCCGCATGACGAAGTAGTTGATGGTTTCGTACATGGAGACGTTTTTGAGGCAGACTGCTCGGGTGGCCTCTTCTGGTGTCCACTCTTCGTATTCCGAATCTTCTTTGGCTGCCTCCAGCATGAGGCGAATTCTTTTTAGCGTATCCCTACGGAACTCCTGAATGTCCACATCGTGGTAGTGGAAGTATCCCTTATTGGTTTCGATGACCATTTCAATCAGTCGAACGGCCGCTCCAAGGGAGATGGAGATTTCTCTGCCTCCCAGACTTTCGGAGACTCGCTTCCACTGTTCCTGACACTCGTACCGACTGTGGAGCATGCTCACCTCCGCCATGGTCGGGTCGGTGAAGTATTCCAGGTAATCGTCGATGCCGTATTCGGAAAAATCCAGATGCAGAATCTGGTAAATTTTGCTGCGTCCGGATTTCCAGGTAATTTTCATGGCGATAACGCCCATAAGGCGGGTGTCTGTGGCCACACAGCTGTCCCATTTGCAGTCTTTGAAATGATTGTAGAGGAAGGATTGTTTTCCTTCCACCGCATATAGTTCATTCATTGGCTTTTTAAACCCTTTCTTATATCATTTTGCATATTATGCTATTATACACTATTCTCAAAGAAAGTATCAATAAAAAGCAGGGGGAATTCCCTTGACATACCGGCATAAATGATTATAATGACCATAGACTAATCCTTATTACGAGCGAGGTAGGGAATGGGCCCGATGAACTCGCGGCAACCTCGGCAATAACAGTCGAAGGTGCCAAATCCCACAGTTCCCCGGAGAACCGGCGGAATCTGGAAGATAAGGAGAGTGGAAGCTCTCTTTGTTTGGAGAGCGTTTTTTTTTATCCATTATTACTGAACATACGGATATTTGGACCCATGACAAATATTCAGGAGATACAAAGGAGATTGTGATGAAAAAGCTTTTTACCTCTGAATCCGTTACCGAAGGACATCCGGATAAAGTCTGCGACCAGATTTCCGATGCCATCCTGGATGCGATTCTGAAAGAAGACCCTCGGGCACACGTTGCATGCGAGACCGTGGTAAAGACCGGTTTCGTAATGGTATTCGGTGAGATTTCCACCACCTGCACCGCCGATGTAGAAGGCATTGTTCGGAAGGTGGTTACCGATATCGGTTACGACTGCAGCGATGTATGCTTCGATGGAAACACTTGTGCCGTTCTGGTTGCGATTGAAGAGCAGTCCCCGGACATCGCACAGGGTGTAGACGAGGCATTGGAAGTGAAAGAAGGAAAGAGCAGTGATGAGGACGCTCTTACCGGCGCCGGAGACCAGGGCATGATGTTCGGTTTTGCCTGCGACGAAACCGAAGAACTGATGCCGATGCCGATTGCACTGGCTCATATGTTGGCGCTGCAGCTGGCAAAGGTTCGGAAAGACGGAACTCTGAGCTACCTCCGTCCGGACGGAAAGACCCAGGTTACCGTAGAATATGATGACGACCGCGTGGTTCGAATTGACACCGTGGTTATTTCCACACAGCACGACCCGGACGTATCCCTGGAGCAGATCCGGAAGGATATGATTGAGTACGTGGTAAAACCGGTTCTGCCGATGGAATACATCGACGAGGATACCAAGTACTTCGTGAATCCGACCGGACGCTTTGTTATCGGCGGACCGAAGGGCGACTCCGGTCTTACCGGCCGTAAAATCATCGTGGATACATACGGCGGATATGCCAGCCACGGCGGCGGTGCGTTCTCCGGAAAGGACCCGACGAAGGTGGACCGCAGCGGTGCGTACATGGCTCGTTACATTGCAAAGAACATCGTGGCAGCCGGACTGGCGCGCAAGGTGGAAATCGAGCTGGCATACGCCATCGGCGTAGCGGAGCCGGTATCCGTCTACGTGAATACCTACGGAACCGGAATCATCTCCGACGAGGACATCGTAAAGATCGTTCGTGAGCACTTCGACATGAGACCGGGTGCCATCATTAAGACATTGGATCTCCTGCGCCCGCAATACAGACAGCTAGCGGCTTACGGACACTTCGGCCGGACCAAACTGGGCGTTCGCTGGGAGAACACGGACCGGGCAGAGGTGCTGAAGAAGGCGGCAGAAGCTTACAAATAGAATGCGGCATTGCCGGTAAAAACAGCATCGGTGAATCCTGTTTTTACGGGAAGCGGGAATGAAAACGAAAGGCGTGAGTCACCCATGGGGCTTGCGCCTTTTGAAGTAGAAACGGACGATACTATGAAAAAATCATTTGACATTTGCATTATCGGCGCCGGCGCATCCGGCATGGCAGCGGCCCTGGAGGCGGCGGAGGTGAATCCGGCGGCTCGAATCCTGGTAGTGGAGAAGAACGACCGGCCGGGGCGGAAAATCCGCGCCACGGGCAACGGACGATGCAATATTTCCAACGAAAAAGCGAAGAACAGCCGGCAGGCGGTGCAGCTTCTGGAGAAATGGGGTATTGCGATTCGGACGCTGGATTCCGGCCTCATGTACCCCTACTCCGAATCCGCCGGGGACGTGGCGGACCTCCTGACGATGGAGATGAAGACCCGGGGGGTATCTCTTTGGACCGACACCATCATAAAAGAAATTTCGCCGCGTCCGGAAACGTCCGATTTTCTCCTGACGGTGGAAACTGCCGACTCCACGAAGCGCATCACTGCATCCAAGGTCATCGCAGCGGTCGGCGGAAAAGCCGGCCCGCGTTACGGAACCACAGGGGACGGATATAAAATGATGCGGAATTTGGGACATACGGTGACGGCACCGGTTCCCATCCTCACACCGGTGGAGTGCAAGGGAGACGGCTGCAATTTAATTGGGGGAACCCGTGCCAAAGGAACGGTCACGCTGAAAGAGCACCGGGGAGAAGACTGGAAGAAGGTTTTTGAAGAGTCGGGAGAGATTCAGTTCACGTCCTTCGGGATTTCCGGAATCTGTGTCTTCAACATGACTCGGTACATGCGGTTTAAGCCGGGAAGGGGCATCGATGATTTTCGAATCGAAGTCGACCTGTGCCCGGAACGGAATTTGATGGAATACATCGCGGACCGGAAAGTGCGCACGCCGGAGCTGAACGTGGGATGGCTTCTCACCTCTGTTTTGAAGGAAAAGTTGGCCGCCTACGTCTTGGCGAGATCCGAAATCGACACGGCCAAGACCATCGGGGAACTGACGAAAGCGGAATGCCGTACCATCTGTGCTCAGGTGCATGGGCTGGCGTTTCATCCCACCGGGGTACGGGGATGGAAGGAAGCGCAGTGCACATCCGGCGGCGTGGTACTTTCGGAATTGGATGAAAAAACCGGAGAGTCCAAGCTCTGCCCGGGGTTGTACATCGCCGGGGAACTGCAAGACTATGACGGCCCGTGCGGCGGATACAATTTGAATCACGCCTGGCTAACCGGCAGCGCCGCCGGAAGGGATGCCGGGGGAAAGTGTAGGATGAATGGAAGATAGAAGGGGATATAGAGAATGTATCATTATAGAGTGAATCAGATAAAATTAGCCATCGGAGAACCCAAGAACCGAATCCCGGGGCGAATCGTGAAGATGCTGGGAATTTCTTCGGATGTGATTCAGAAATACGACATCCGTCGGGAGTCTATCGATGCCCGGAACAAGTCAGACATCCGTCTGGTCTATACGGTGGATTTTTTTACCCGAAAACCCGTTCGGCGTAAGAACAAAAATCTTCAGGAAGTGGGGGAGGAACGACCGGCAGAACCGGTATCCGGAACCCAAAAGCTTCAGGGACGGCCGTTGATCGTGGGCTTCGGGCCCTGCGGGATTTTTGCCGCATTGAAATTAGCGGAGAAGGGATACCGGCCGGTGGTTATTGAGCGAGGACAGGCCATGGAGGAACGGGTGGCGGATGTGGAAGCCTTTCGGCAGAAGGGATTGCTGAATCCGGAATCCAACGTGCTGTTCGGAGAAGGGGGCGCCGGGACTTTTTCGGACGGAAAGCTCACCAGCGGAATTAAGAACGGGCACATTCGGGAAGTGCTGGAGGTCTTTGCGGAGGCCGGCGCCAACCCGGCAATTCTGTACGAACACCGCCCTCATATCGGCACCGATGTGCTTCGGGAAGTGATTGTAAATATTCGCCACAAAATTCTTTCTCTGGGCGGCGAAGTGCGGTTCGGAACCCGTCTGGAGTCCCTTCAGACAGAAGAGGGCCGGCTCACCGGCGCGTTGCTGGTGAACGATGAAGGAAACCGGGAAGAGTTTGTGACCGATGCGCTGATTCTGGCAATCGGTCACAGCGCCCGGGATACCTTCGAAATGATTTACGAGAAAAAACTGCCGATGGAGCAGAAGCCGCTCTCCATCGGAGTTCGAATGGAACACCCGCAGGTCCTGATTGACCGGGCCCAGTACGGAGAGGAGCGGCGACTTCCCCCGGCGGACTACAAAGTATCCTACCGCGCCTCCAACGGCAGAGGGGTCTATTCCTTCTGCATGTGCCCCGGCGGCGAAGTCATCGTCTGCTCCACCCGGGAAAAGGAACTTTGTGTGAACGGAATGAGCAACAGCAAGCGGGACAGCGGCACCGCCAACAGCGGTATTCTCTGCGATGTGCGCACATCGGATTTTGAGTCCGACGATGTGCTGGCGGGCGTTCGTTTCCAGGAGAAATACGAGCGGCTGGCGTATGAGAAAGGGCTGGAAGAACACGGAGAGATTTTCCGGGCACCGGAGTGCACCATGGAGGAGTTTTTGACCGGCACGGGAAACAGCCGCTTTGTCACGGAATCCCTTCCGGATTTTGCGGTGGAAGGACTGCGGGAAGCGGTACCTCATTTTGCCCGCAAGATTAAGGGCTATGATTTGCCGGACGCTAAAATCAAGAGTGTGGAAACCCGAAGCTCTTCCCCAGTTCGAATCCTCCGGGATGAAGGTGGGCAGAGTGAAATCCGCGGAATCTATCCGGCCGGTGAAGGCGCAGGCTATGCGGGCGGAATTACCTCCGCAGCCTGCGACGGCATCCGGGCGGCCTATCACGTGATTGAGACTTTTGCGAAACCGGAATAGGGTTGAGGGGTAGTCCAATGGTATCTCGCTTGGAAAATTCTAGTTTTCAAACAAGCGTCTAAAAATGAAAAACCTGCACCGGTCAGCAACAACTTGACATTGCTGACCGGTGCAGGTTTTGTTCCTTAACACTTTTACAGTCCGAAAGTTTCCTTAACGCTTTTACAGTCCAAATGCTTCCTTAATGGTGTAGAAGCCCTTTGGCTTGTCCTGAATGAACTCCGCTGCATCTACTGCACCGGCTGCAAAGGACTTGAAGCTGCCGGAGTGGTGGGTGATCTCCAGGCGTTCGCTGGTTCCCACGAAGTAGGTGGTGTGGCTGCTCGGAATGTCTCCGCCGCGCAGGGAATGGAAACCGATGTTTCCGTGCCGGCGAGGGCTGACTCCGCAGCGTCCGTATACCGCTTCCTCTTCCAGGGAGACGCCGCGGGCATCGGCCACAATCTCACCGATTTCCTTCGCGGTGCCGCTTGGCGCATCCAGTTTTGTATTATCGTGCATATCCAGGATTTCCACGTCCACATCGCCGGACAGCTCTGCCGCTTCCTGAATCAGCTTGAACATGATGTTTACCAGCTTGGAGGTGTTGGCTGCCAGCATTACCGGAATATCGGCGGCCGCGTCGTGGAATTCTTTTACCTGATCCGGGGTGAAGCCGGTAGAGCCGCAGATCAGCGCCTTGCCGTGAGCTCTTGCGGCAGCCAAACTGCGCATACCCATCTCCACGGTAGAGAAATCGATGATAACGTTGCAATTATCGATGACGGACTCCAGATCATCGACCACCGGCGCACCGATGGTTTTGCCCAGCATCGCCACTTCACCGATGTCCTTGCCGATGTAATCCCTTCCTACAGGGCCGACGCCTGCAACGATTTCAATGCCTTCCCGCTGAGAAGCGATTTCGGTGATGAATTTTCCCATTTTGCCTCTTGGTCCAACGACAATCAATTTCATAATAATATAACCTTCCTTTCTGCGTGATTGTATTTACAACTGAAATATGATCTTATTTTGGTTGAATCTTATTGGTGCGGATTCTATTTGTCCACCCGGAAGTCCAGGACGATTTGTTCCGTGTGGGGCTTCAGCTGACGCATCTGCACACCCGCTGCACGGAGCATGGTTTTGGAAGCCAGAGTGGCATCGGAATCTGCGTACTTGTCGCTGAGATAGACGATTTCCCGGATGCCGGACTGAATGATGGCTTTGGTGCACTCATTGCAAGGGAAGAGGGATACGTAGAGAGAGGCCCCCTTCAGCGACTGGCCGCCGGAATTGAGAATGGCGTTGAGTTCCGCATGGACGACGTAGGCGTACTTGGTGTCTTTACCGGTGCGTTCCCATGGAAAAACATCGTCGGAGCAATTCTTTGGAAAACCGTTGTATCCGGTGGAAATGATGATGTGGTCCTGGTTCACGATGCAGGCACCCACCTGTGTGTTGGGGTCTTTGCTGCGCTTTGCTGCCAGCAGGGAAACCCCCATGAAGTATTCATCCCAAGAAATATAATCTGTTCGTTTCATTCTGTTTGTTCCCCTTTTGGTTCCGTTGGGATTGACCGTATTTTCCCAACAATTTATAAAATTATTCTACAATACCCGATTGCGGTTATCAAGCACAAGAACGTGTTCTTTTTGGAAGACGTATAGCCGTTCATTTGATAAGAATGCTCAAATGTTGTATAATAATACGATTATTGTCTAAGGAGAAAAAATATGAGCACTCTGAAAAGAAGTATCCGAAATTATATGCAGGTGGCCATGGTGCTTGCCTTCTTTTGCTTGGTATTTTTGAATATTGCTATCCCAATATACGGGGATGCGAAATCGGAGGGGTATGAGCTCTTGGAATATAACCAGGAGACTCAAATTCTGAAATCCCACGAGTACGAAGTGACGCTGAAGCTGCGGGTGAATGCACCGAAGGGGCTGAGCTCCGTAAAGGTAAATCTTCCGACGGGAAAGTATTCCCTGACGGATGTAAAGACCGTCGGCTGTACCGGACAAGCGATGAAAGATGCTAACAGCAATTACTACATTCAGCTGAAACCGGATACCAAAGACAACAAGTTTGCGGAAGGGGAGAACTTGTTCTCCGTCCGCTATCTGATTCAGGAATACAAGGATGAAAACAAAAAATACGACATGTTTCTGTACGACGCGCTTCCGACCAACTGGAAAGTGCCGATTCAGAAACTGAATCTGACGTTGGTATTCCCATCCGACTTTGATCTGTCGGACCTGCAGTACTACGGCGGCCAGTACGGCGCACAGAACGTGCAGAACACGCTGAAGTATAAGATGAAAGACGGAACGCTCCACATGACCGGAACCCATCTGCCGGCTAACTTCGGCATCACCTTCAAGGCACAGCAGAAGAATGGCTACTGGCAGGGCGCATTGGATAATTCCTGGACGGTGCAGATGAGCATCATCCTTCTGTCCATCACCTTGCTTCTGATTTTCCTGTTCTGGTTCATCGGCGGAAGAGATCCGAAGGTGGGAAAGACGGTGGAAATGCATCCAATTGAAGGCGTGACCCCGGCGGATATTGGGTACCTGTTCTACGGGCACACTCGGATTCGGGATATCGCAGTGCTGATTGTGTACCTGGCAACCAAGGGGTATCTCAAGATTGTGGAATATCGACCAAAAAAGTATACGCTGGTTCCGCTGGCAGAACCAAAGGACGAAGAGCGGTACATCCGGACGGCATACAATATTCTTTTTGAAGATGTGTACGAAGGAAGACCGCTGGAACCGAAGATGGTGCACCCGAGACTTCGTGCGGTGCGGAAGAATATCGGTGTCAGCATTGAGAACGGATTCAATGCACCGAACATGAAAGCCTGCACCGGAATTTCCAAGGGGTTGCGGGTCCTGAGCATCTTGCTCCTCTCCGCCTGCATGGGCGGCGTGTGCGTTCTGACGCGGCTGTTCAGCTATCAGGAAATCGGCGTGACGGATTTCCTGGCTCCGACGGGAATCATCGCATTGATTCTGATTGCGATTAATATTCGGTATGACAGAAGATATGATATGGATCGAAGTTCCTATCGCACCAGCATGATGATTCTGTTTGCCGTTTACGCCGGCGTAATTGCATTCGGCGGCATTCGATTCTACATGCAAGGCGGCAGCCTGTTGGTGGGAGCAGCGGCACTCTTGTGTGGCTTGGCAGCGCTGGTTCTCACATTGCTGATGAAGAAGCGCGGAAAAGGAAATGCAGAGCTGGTTACACGGCTTCTGTGTATGAAGAATTTCATCGGTCAGGCGAATGGTGTCGAGATGGCGAAAGCTGGGCTGCTTCATCCGGACTATTATTATGAAATGCTTCCGTACGCCCTGGCATTCTCTCAGGAGGAGCTGTGGGCGAGAAAATTCCGGTGGATCGGTGCTAAGGGCGCGGAATTCTATGAGGAAAAGGCGGAAGGAAATACCATGGTAATCGGTCATGCTCGAAAACGTACCGAACAGGTGGCGAGGGATTTGAAGACCTTCTGCCGTACTGTAGAAAATGATTATCATCTGACGAATAGAAGAAGGAGAATTTTCTAATGAAAGAAAAAGAAAAAATAATTAATATTGCCGTTATCGCTCACGTTGATGCCGGAAAATCCACTCTGGTAGATGCACTTCTGGCACAGTCTCACATATTTAGAGACAACGAACAAGTAGTGGACTGCGTCATGGACAGCGATGCCATCGAAAGAGAACGTGGAATTACCATTTATTCCAAGAACTGTTCCATCATGTACAAGGATTACAAAATCAATATCGTCGACACCCCGGGACACGCGGACTTCAGTTCTGAGGTAGAGCGTATTATGAAAACCGTAGATACCGTTATCCTCCTGGTGGACTCCAGCGAGGGTCCGATGCCGCAGACCCGTTTCGTGCTGAACAAGTCTCTCGAACAGGGCCTGAACCCGATTCTGTTCATCAACAAAATCGACAAGAAGGATGCGCGAATCGACGAAGTCGTGGACGAAGTATATGAGCTGTTCATGGATCTGGAAGCCAATGACGATCAGCTGGACTTCCCAATTCTTTACGGTATTGCCAGACAGGGTATCGCGGTCAGAGAGCCTTCCGATGCGGATGAAGTGGTCATCGGAGAGGGCGCCGGCAAAATTAAGAAGAGCCCGAAGGGTTACGGCGACCTGAACATCGAGCCGCTGCTGGAGACCATCGTCAACCACGTGGAGCCGTTCCCGGACAAGAGAGAAGAGCCGCTGCAGCTGCAGATTTGTTCCTTGGCGTACGATGATTATATCGGCAGACTGGGAATCGGCCGCATCACCAGAGGCACACTGAAGGAAGCCCAGCAGGTTGCGGTTTGCAAGGAAGACGGTACCATTTCAAAAAATAAAATCAACCAGGTCTTCGTCTACCGGGGTCTCCAGAGAATGCCGGTAGCAGAAGCGGAATGCGGCGATATCGTGGTCGTATCCGGTATCTCGGATATTTCCATTGGCGAGACCATCTGCGCACCGGACCATCCGGAAGCCATGGAGATGATCAACATCGAAGAGCCGACCCTGTCCATGAACTTCATGGTCAACTCCTCTCCGTTTGCCGGACAGTCCGGTAAATACGTTACCAGCCGTCACATCCGGGAACGTCTGGACAAGGAGCTGGAAGTCAATGTGGGTCTGGTGGTAGAGGAGACGGATTCCACGGATTCCTTCAAGGTATCCGGCCGAGGAGAGCTGCATCTGTCCATTCTCATCGAGAACATGAGAAGAGAAGGATATGAGCTGGGCGTGTCTAAGCCGGAGGTTATCTTCAAGACCGGTGAAAACGGCGAGAAGCTGGAGCCGGTGGAAGAAGTGGTTATCAGCGTACCGGATGAATATTCCGGCACCGTCATCTCCAAGTTGAATATTCGAAAGGGTATGATGACGCAGATGATGAGCGAAGGCAACGGATATTCCCGAATCGAATATTTGGCACCGACCCGCGGACTCATGGGTTACCGGAGTGAGTTCATCAACGATACCCACGGTGAAGGAACCATGGTTCGCCGGTTCGAAGGATTTGAGCCTTATAAAGGGGAAATCCCGCAGCGTGTGAACGGTGTGGCAATCGCTCAGGAAGAGGGAAACTGCACCCCGTATGCGATTTTCAATATTCAGGAGCGGGTCCAGATGTTCGTAGAACCGGGTACTCACGTGTATGAGGGAATGATTGTCGGAATGAATGCCCGAAACGATGACATGGTGGTAAATCCATGCAAGGCAAAGAGAGTCTCCAATATGCGTGCGGCCGGCAGTGACGATACCATCAAGCTGACCCCACCGAGAGTATTCTCACTGGAAGAAGCGCTGGAATTCATCAACGACGATGAGTTGGTAGAGGTAACGCCGGACGATATCCGTCTCCGGAAGAAATATCTGAACGAGCTGGAAAGAAGACGGGCAAACCGATAAAATATAATTATGGAAATAGGGAATTGCCTTATTATTTATTAATATGCTATAATGGATTGGTTTTATTAATAAATTATCATCGGTTAAAGTTAGTGAGGAAAACAAAAATGGGAAGAATTAAGCAATTTAAAAAGGTTTTGGTAGCAAACCGTGGTGAAATTGCAATTCGTATTATTCGAGCTTGCCGTGAGCTGGGAATCCGTTCTGTTGCGATTTATTCGGAAGAGGACAAGAATTCCCTGTTCCGCACCAAGGCGGACGAATCCTACGAAATCGGCAAAGGAAAGAGCCCAATCGATGCGTATCTGGATATTGACGAAATTATCCGTTTAGCAAAGGCAAAGGGCTGCGATGCCATTCACCCGGGTTATGGATTCTTAGCGGAAAATGCCGGTTTCGCGGAAGCCTGCGAGAAGAGCGGCATCGAATTCATCGGACCGACACATGAGATGATGAACGCGCTGGGCGATAAAATCCAGTCCAAGCTGGTAGCGGAAAGCGTTGGCGTTCCCACCATTCCGGGCGTGGATAAGGCCATCTCTTCCGAGGATGAAGCGCTGGAATTTGCAGAGAAGTGCGGCTATCCGGTAATGCTGAAGGCGGCTGCCGGAGGCGGTGGAAGAGGAATGAGAATCGTTCGCAGCAGCGAAGAACTGATTCCGCAGTTCCGCAGTGCCCATAACGAAGCGGTAAAAGCATTCGGCAACGGAGATATTTTTATCGAGAAATACCTGGAAGAGCCGAAGCATATTGAGGTTCAGGTGCTGGGCGATAAGTACGGCAACCTGGTACACCTTTATGAGAGAGATTGCTCCGTACAGAGAAGACACCAGAAGGTCATCGAGTTCACACCGGCGCTCTGCCTGTCCGACGCGCAGAGAGAAGCCATCTGCAATGATGCCATCAAGCTGGCAAAAGCAGTGGATTACCGCAGTGCCGGAACTTGCGAGTTCCTGCTGGACAAGAGCGGTCAGCACTACTTCATCGAAATGAACACCCGTGTTCAGGTAGAGCATACGGTTTCGGAGCTGGTAACGGGCATCGATATCGTTCAGGATATGATTCTGATTGCCGAGGGTTATGCCCTGGATTCCGAGAGAATCAACATCAAGTCCCAGAAGGACGTTACCATGAACGGTTATGCCATCCAGTGCCGTATCACCACTGAGGATCCGGCCAACAACTTTGCACCGGATACCGGTACCATCACGGAGTACCGTTCCGCAGCGGGATTCGGAATTCGTCTGGACGGCGGAAATGGTTTTACCGGATCGGTAATCTCCCCGTACTACGACAGCTTGCTGGTAAAAGTATGTTCGCACGCTCGTAGTTTTAACGACACCGTCAACAAGGCGGTTCGTGCGCTGACGGAGATGCGTATCGAAGGCGTAAAGACCAACATCGGATTCCTCCTGAACGTGCTGAACCACCCGACATTCCGTGCCGGAAACTGCAACACCGGATTCATCAACGACAATCCGGAACTGCTGAACATCCGTGCGGTAACCAACAGAGAGCTGCAGGTTCTGGAATTCCTGGGTGACAAGTATGTAAACGAAACGAAGGGCCACAGAATGGACTATAACGTTCCGGTGGTTCCGAAGGTAGATAAGAGTCAGATTCCTTCTTTCCGCGGAACGAAGCAGCTGCTGGACGAGAAGGGCCCGAAGGCGGTTGCGGATTGGGCGCTGAATCAGAAGAAGCTGCTGCTGACGGATACATCGTTCCGAGATGCACAGCAGTCACTGATTGCCACTCGAATGAGAACCAAGGATTTGGTGAAGATTGCACCGGCAATGGCCACTTACGGGAAGGATTTCTTCTCCTTCGAAATGTGGGGCGGCGCGACCTTCGACGTAGCGATGCGTTTCTTGGGCGAAGATCCGTGGGAAAGACTGGAAACCCTGCGTGAAGAGATTCCGGATGTTATGTTCCAGATGCTGTTCCGCGGTGCGAATGCGGTAGGATACCGGAACTATCCGGATAACACCATTCGGAAGTTCATCCGTCAGTCCGCGAAGTCCGGAATCGATGTATTCCGTATCTTCGACTCCCTGAACTGGATTAAGGGCATGGAAATCGCTATCGATGAGACCCTGAATCAGGGTAAGATTGCGGAAGCCTCCATGTGCTACACCGGAGATATCCTGGATGAATCCAGAGAGAAGTACAACCTGAAGTACTATGTAAACATGGCGAAGGAACTGGAGAAGAGAGGTGCGCATATCATCGCAATCAAGGATATGTCCGGTCTGCTGAAGCCGGTGGCTGCGGAGAAATTGGTACGTGCACTGAAGAACGAAGTGACTGTTCCGATTCACCTGCACACCCACGACACATCCGGAAACGGTGTGGCAACGGTTCTGATGGCTGCTTCTGCCGGATTGGATATTGCGGATGCCGCATTCAACAGTATGTCCGGACTTACCTCACAGCCGGCACTGAATTCCATCGTTGCTGCGCTGGAAAGCTCGGATCGGGATACCGGTATGGATCAGAGAGGCCTGCAGAGAATTTCCGATTACTGGATAGACGTTCGTCCGGTATACAGTCAGTTCGAATCCGACCTGAAGTCGACCACTGCAGAGATTTACCGTCTGGAGATTCCGGGAGGACAGTACTCCAATCTGAAACCTCAGGTAGAAAGCTTTGGTATCGGACATCGTTTCGACGATGTAAAAGATATGTACGTGAAGGTAAACCAGATGTTCGGAGATATCATCAAGGTTACTCCGTCCTCCAAGGTGGTGGGCGATATGGCGATCTTCATGATTCGAAACGATTTGACACCGGAGAACATCGTCGAAAAGGGTGTCGATTTCGACTTCCCGGATTCTGTTGTTTCCTACTTCGAGGGAATGATCGGTCAGCCGGAAGGCGGATTCCCGGAAGATCTGCAGAAGGTTGTGCTGAAGGGCAGAGAGCCGATCACCTGCAGACCGGGCGAATTGCTGGAAGATGACGATTACGAAGAATTTAAGCGTCATATTGTAGAGGACCTGGGTCTGGAAGGAACGGATCAGCAGCAGCTCAGCTATGCGATGTACAGCAAGGTATTCGACGATTACGTCAAAGACCTGAAGAAGAAGGGCAACTTCCGGAATATGGGTTCCGATGTATACTTCCACGGAATCGCATTGGGTCAGACGGCAGAGATTACGCTGACCGAAGGAAAGACTATGGTTATCACCCTGGAAGATGTCAGCGCACCGAATGCGGAAGGAATGAGAGACCTGACCTTTACCATCAACGGAAATCGCAGAGTGATTTCTGTGAAGGATAAGCAGGCACTTACCACTTCCGTAATGGCGGGCAGTGCGATTCAGTTCGCCAGCGAGGACGATCCGGACGAAATCGGCGCCAATATCCCGGGCACCATTGTCAAGGTCATCGCCAAAGCCGGAGACAAAGTGAAGAAGGGTGAACCGATTGCGGTTATCGAAGCCATGAAGATGGAGACCAACGTACTGGCCCTGAGAGACGGCGTCATCGAGAAGATGTATGTAAAGGAAGCGGATAGCGTCAAGTCGGGTCAGCTCATTGCTACATTAGAAACACTTGCGAATGACGAAGAATAATAATATAATAACGTCTGGAGAAGGGTAAGGGATTAAACGAAACACTATTTTTCACAAGGTGAAAGGAGAAATTTTACGAATGAAAAGAATTCTGGTAATCAACCCTGGTGCGACATCCACTAAGATCGCAGTTTATGAGGATGAGAACGAGGTAATGCGCGTTGGTATCGATCACGATGCTGCAGAAATGGACAAGCACGAAAAGATCGTTGATCAGATGCCGTTCCGTCGTGACATCATCATGAAGACTCTGGAAGAGAAGGGCTTTAAGCTGGAAGATTTTGATGCAATCTGCGGAAGAGGCGGACTGCTCAAGCACATCCCATCCGGTACTTATAAGGTAACTGATGCAGTAATCGAGGACATCAAGAACCCGCCTTACGGTGAGCACGCAGCAAACCTGGGTTCCTACATTTCCAAGGAACTGGCAGACAAAGTTGGCATCCCGGCATTCTTTGTTGACCCGGTTGCCGTTGACGAACTGGAAGACGTTGCTCGTTACTCCGGTCTGAAGGGCATGGAAAGACAGAGTTTCTGGCATGCACTGAATCAGAAGGCTGTTTGCCGTGAAGCGGCAAAGCAGATTGGAAAGCCATATGAAGAGCTGAACATCATCGGTGTTCATCTGGGTGGCGGCGTATCCGTTGCTGCACACAAGCATGGCAAGACCGTAGACCTGAACAACGTTAAGGACGAGGGTGCTATGGGTATGGACAGAGGCGGAAGCCTGCCGGCAAACGCACTGGTAAATCTGTGCTACTCCGGAAAGACCAAGGATGAAGTAAAGAGAATCATCGGCCGTGAAGCCGGCGTATTCTCCTACACCGGAACCAAGGATTTCCGTACCGTTGAGAACAAGGCATTTGATGAGCACGATGAAGAGTGCATGGGCGCATTCAAGGCAATCGCTTATCAGCTGGCAAAGGATATCGGTGCTATGGCAGCTGTTCTGCGTTTCGATGTAGACGCTATCGTTTACACCGGCGGAATGGCTTACAGTGAACGTTTCTGCGAGGAAATCACTTCCTACGTAGGAAAGATTGCTCCGATCATCCGTATCCCGGGCGAAGAAGAGATGAAGGCTCTGGCTCTGGGTGCACTGAGAGCTCTGAACGACGGAGATTACAAGAATTATTAATCATCCGGGACGAACTTGGGTCCGTCGGAATTGAATGATGTTCGGAAGCCCCCCCTGCAGAAATGCAGGGGGTCTTTTGTAGGATTAGACGGCGGCCGCCGTGGGGGACTTGGTGCACGAATCCCCGCAAGGCCTTGTTCCTCCGTTCGCTTTGCACCAAGTCTCAGGCCATTTTCGGCGTGGGGTCGCTGGGGACTTGGTGCACGAATCCTCGCAAGGCCTTGTTCCTCCGTTCCCTTTGCACCAAGTCTGCGGGTTGTTTCAAGGCGCGGCCGCCGTGGACTTGGTGCACGAATCCCCGCAAGGCCTTGTTCTTCCGTTCCCTTTGCACCAAGTCTGCGGGTTGTTTCAAGGCGCGGCCGCCGTGGACTTGGTGCACGAATCCCCGCAAGGCCTTGTTCTTCCGTTCGCTTTGCACCAAGTCTGCGGGTTGTTTCAAGACGCGGCCGCCGTGGACTTGGTGCACGAATCCCCCGCAAAGCCTGTTATGAAGTGACCGTTGTCAAGAGGCGATTACAAGAAAGTTTCATCTCCCGGCATGTCACATTTGTATTTTCTTGACAGCATCTGGAAAGAGCTTTGATTTAACAGTTCCCGGCATGTGGCCACTCTGTTATTCGTGGATTGGTTACCTACAGGCTAATGGTCCGCCGTGAGCCCTGCGATCTT
>NZ_VUNA01000006.1 GCF_009695905.1 Mogibacterium kristiansenii | reverse complement strand
AAGATCGCAGGGCTCACGGCGGACCATTAGCCTGTAGGTAACCAATCCACGAATAACAGAGTGGCCACATGCCGGGAACTGTTAAATCAAAGCTCTTTCCAGATGCTGTCAAGAAAATACAAATGTGACATGCCGGGAGATGAAACTTTCTTGTAATCGCCTCTTGACAACGGTCACTTCATAACAGGCTTTCGAAACCGGTATCGAAATCGGTCAGAGCCAGAACTAATTGAAATAGTTAATAACGATCAAAGGGAAGTCGCAATGCTGCGGCTTCTCTTTTTTTACATTGACAGAAAAAATGCCATTTGATACACTGATGTCAGCACTGAAATGGAACGGTGTTTCTCTGTGCAGAACTAAAAGAGGCACAGGGGGAGTATTAAGATTATTTTGGAGGAGTAAAATATGGAGCGTATGATTCCGAAGGATTTGGAACCGCAGATAGTACTTGAAATTTTTGAGGAAATCAGCAGGATTCCGAGAGCCTCCGGCCACGAAGAAGAAATCAGCGATTGGCTGATGGCATTTGCAGACAAGTATCACTTGAGCAGCGTCCGGGATAAGAAGGGAAATGTCCTGATTCGCAAGCCGGGCACGCCGGGAAAGGAAGACCATCCGGGGGTGATTCTTCAGTCCCACATGGATATGGTCTGTGAGAAGATAAAGGGGTCCGCTCACAATTTTCTGAAGGATCCGATTCAAATTACCGTGGAGGGAGATAAGATTATGGCAAAGGAGACCACTCTGGGTGCGGATAACGGCATCGGATTGGCTCTTTCGCTGGCGATTCTCACTTTGGAGGATGCACCGCATCCTCCGCTGGAAGTGTTGGTGACTGTGGATGAAGAAATCGGTCTCACCGGTGCGGAAGAATTCGATGCATCGCAGCTGACCGGAAATTATTTTGTCAATATGGATTCCGCCGATGAGGGAATCTTTGTGGCCGGAAGTGCCGGCGGTCCGACTATCAGTGCGGATATTCCGGTAACCCGGAAGACTCCGGAAGCGGAGCAGGAAGCATATCGCCTGAGCATTGACGGACTTCTGGGAGGACACTCCGGAGAAGACATTCACCGCCACCGGGGCAATGCCAACAAGTTGCTGTTCCGTCTCCTGGATGCACTGGAGCGGAAGGGCGATATGGAGTTGGTTTCCGTTCAAGGAGGCATGGCCGGCAATGCCATTCCCCGTTCCGCCGAAGCGGTGGTGATGATTCCGGCAAAGGATAAGCAGACTTTCCTGGATGAGGTGGAAAGATATTACGGTATTTATAAAGAGGAGTATCGGGTGGGCGATCCGGATCTCATCGTTACATTCGAGCCGTGGGAAGAAGCGGTTTCTGAGGTATTCACCAAGGAAGCGATGGATCGCGTAATCGATTTCGGTGTATTCTGTGAGAACGGAATCCTTCGGATGTGCCCGGATGTGGAGGGCGTAGTGGAATCCTCCAATAACCTGGGGTGCGTGACCACGGATGATGAAAAGGTGACGTTCGTTTTCGTCACACGAAGCTTTGTGGAAAGCATGTATCAGACGATGGTGCTGAATATCGACCGTTTGGCAAGAAATGCCGGGGGAAGCAGCCACAAGGATTACGACTGTCTGGAATGGGCGTACGAACCGGAAAGTGAAATCCGGGATCTTTTCGTTGAAGTATATCAGGAACTCTTCCACAAAAAGGCGAAGGGCATTCCGGTGCACACCGGTCTGGAGTGCGGAATCATTGCGAAGAACATGGGCCGAAAGGTGGATATGATTTCCATCGGACCGGAAACCAAGGAACTGCACAAGCCGGGAGAATGGTTTAGCATCTCCTCTACACAGAGATATTGGAAGCTGCTACAGGAGGTTTTGAAACGCTTATAGTATTCATAGGGGAAGCTGTGAGGGGACAGCGAAGAATATTTGAAGGAGGTACAGATATGGAGCGCATGATTCCGAAAGGATTGGAGCCGGAAGCGGTATATGAGATTTTTGAAGAAATCAGCAGAATTCCGAGGGCTTCCAGACACGAAGAGCAGATTAGCAATTGGTTGGTGAGTTTTGCGGAGCGGTATCACCTGGACAGCGTGCAGGATGAGATGGGAAATGTTCTGATTCGCAAGCCGGGCACGCCGGGAAAGGAAGATCATCCGGCGGTGATTCTTCAGTCTCATATGGATATGGTATGTGAGAAGATACCGGAATCCGATCACGACTTTATGAAGGATCCGATTCGGATAACCGTTGAGGGGGACAAGATTACGGCTAAGGAAACCACGCTTGGAGCAGATAACGGTCTGGGTCTGTCGCTTTCTTTGGCGATTCTGACATTGGAAGATGCGCCACATCCGCCGCTGGAGGTGCTGGTGACGGTGGACGAAGAGCTGGGATTGACCGGCGCGGAAAAGTTCGATGCGACTCAGCTAAAAGGAGAATACTTTATCAATACGGATTCCGGGACGGAAGGTGTTTTCACCGTGGGAAGTGCCGGGGGTCCAACCATCAGTGCGGAGGTTCCGGTTACGTGGACCTCGCCGAAGGAAGGTGCGGTGCCGTATCGCCTGTGCATTGACGGACTTCTGGGCGGACATTCCGGTGGAGATATTCACCGCGTTCGGGGAAATGCCAACAAACTTCTGTTCCGACTACTGGATGCCCTGGAGCGAAAAGGTGATTTTGAGGTGGCGAACCTTCGCGGAGGAATGGCGGGGAATGCCATCCCGCGGGAAGCGGAAGCCATTCTGATGGTTCCGTCCGAGAATCTAGAGGCTTTCCGGGAAGAAGTAAAAAAATATTACGATATTTACAAAGCGGAGTACCGGGTAAGCGATCCGGGCATTATCGTGAGCTTTGAGCCTTATGAGGAAACGGTTTCTAAGGTGTTCGACCGGAAGTCTATGGATGGCGCAATTGATTTTGGGGTATTCTGCGAAAATGGAATTTTGCGGATGTTCCCGGATGTAGAGGGCGTGGTGGAATCCTCCAATAATCTGGGATGCGTCATCACGGACGAAGAAAAGGTGACCTTTGTCTTTGTTACTCGGAGCTTTGTGGCAAGTATGTATGAGACCATGGTGCTGAATATCGACCGACTGGCAAGAAATGTGGGCGGAAGCAGCCACAAGGATTACGATTGCCTGGAATGGCCGTACGAACCGGACAGCGCGATTCGAAAGCTGTTCATCGATGTGTATCGGGAGCTTTTTGACGAAGAGGCCATCGGCATCCCGGCTCACATCGGATTGGAGTGCGGAATCATCGCACAGAATATGGGCCGAAAGGTGGATATGATTTCCATCGGCCCGGAAACCAAGGAATTGCACAAACCGGGAGAATGGTTCAGTATTTCCTCCACACAGAAGTACTGGAAACTGCTGCAGGAGGTTCTGAAGCGCTTATAGAGATTATTAGTCAATGTGGGAGCTGCGAAATCGCAGCTCCTTTTTAAGAACGTGAATAGAAATGCAGAATTTACACCTTTGGAAGATCGGATCGGTATAGTTAGAATAGGAAGGCGTGAGATGAATCTTACGTCTTTTTTTCTTGGAGTTTATGTAAGCATATATTACTTGAAAAATCAAATAATATATGATAAATTATAAATGTGACGTAAAAAGAGTCACGATTATAAAAAGGTGATTGATATGAAAGAATTTTTGGAAAAAACATTACGGCAAAATGTAATAATGACGGAGAATAAAGAGGTGTATAAAAAGCTCCCGTTAGCATATCGTGGAAGATATGATATTTTTACGGTAGAGACAAATGGTGTATTATGGATGGCTATTCATCCCACAGATAATGTCGGACTTGTTATGTTACGTAGAGACAGAGCTGGCGTGGAAAAAATGACAGGATTAAATTGTGCAATATTTCTTGATCGAACAACTTTTTATATAAAAGAAAAGATGATGGAAGAAGGAATTCCTTTTGTAATAGAAGGAAAGCAGGTATTTCTTCCATTTATTGGATATTTGTTGAGTAAGGAAAATGAAAGAGAATTGGCACCGGTTTATCTGATTTCATTTTTGACGCAAAAAATGCTTCTGATGGCTATTTATGAACGATGGAATGAAGTGAAAGTATCTGATGCAGCAAAACGAATAGGAGTGTCAACAAAATCTGCAAGCCGGTGTTTTGATGAACTGGAATATTTAAATATTGATGTGTTGGGCATGAAAGGTAAATCAAGAGTAATAAATATTCCGAATGACCGAAAACAAGTATGGCAGCAAATTGAAAATGTATTAAGAAATCCGGTGATTCGAAGATTTGTTCTGAGAGAAGATATGAAACTAGAAAAGAAAGCAGGTATTTCTGCTTTGTGTGAGTATTCTCTTTTGTCAGATAATGTTTATCCTACTTATGCAGTAACAAAGAAAGAGTTGAAAGATAGTGCAGTGAAAGTGGAAAAACAAGTGAGTGAATTGGATGAAATTGGCTGTGTTGTTTTGGAACTGGGATATTTTATTGATTTTTTAGGAAAAGGATTTCAAGATCCTTTGAGCGTAGTATTGTCACTTACAGGAGAAGAGCAAGAAGAGGAACGGGTAGATATTTCTATTAATGAGATGTTGGAGGAATATGTATGGTCAAAGGATTAGATACATTTCAGAAGTACTTTGCAGATTATGAAGAACAGTATGTTTTAATAGGTGGCGCAGCCTGTGATATTTTATTTGAAAGCAATGAAGTAAATTTCAGGGCTACAAGAGATCTGGATATGGTTTTGATTGTTGAAGCACTAACTCCGGAGTTTGGAGAAAAATTTTGGAAGTTTATCGTTGATGGAAAATATAGAAACAAAGCGACAAACGGTAGCAATCCTCAATTTTATAGGTTTGATAAACCAGAAGACGATGAATTTCCGAAAATGATTGAATTGTTTTGTAGAAGTGATTTTAAATTAAAAAATGCAAAAGGAATTACTCCAATTCATATTGATGATGAAGTCTCCAGTTTGTCTGCAGTTCTTCTGAATGATGATTACTATAAGGCACTACTCAATGGAAAAGAAGTGAGAAATGGACTTTCTGTTTTAAGACCGGAATATATCATTCTTTTTAAAGCAAAAGCGTATCTTGATTTGCAAAAGCGAAAAGATTCAGGAGAAAAAGTGGATTCCAGTGACATAAGGAAGCATAAAAAAGATGTTTTGCGTATTGCTTCGGAGCTTATGCTTGAAAAAGTAGAAGAATTGCCGATAGCAGTAGATGCCGATATACATAGTTTTATTGACTTGTTGGAGCAGGAACCATTTGATCAAAATTCATTGAAAAGATATGGGCTAAAAAATGAGAATGTTGTAGAATTATTGAAACGAGTATTCGGGTAAAAACTAAGAACTGCGAGGTTATGCAACAATGATAAAAATCCTATTCATCTGCCACGGCAATATCTGTCGCAGCACGATGGCTCAAAGCGTGATGCAGCACTTGGTAGACTGCAGGGGTCTTTCCTCGGATTTCCGGATTGATTCCGCCGCTACCAGTCGGGAAGAAATTGGAAATCCGGTTCATCCCGGAACGGTGCGAAAGTTAAAGAAGGAGCATATTCCCGTAATTCCACACCGGGCGGTACAGATGAAACCTTCGGATTACGATGAATACGATTATCTGATTGGAATGGATTCCGCAAACATTCGAAATATGAAGCGGATTGTCGGAGGTGACTCGGCGGGAAAGATTTTTCTTTTATTGGATTTCGCTCAAGGGCAGGGAGATATTGCGGATCCATGGTACACCGGAAATTTTGAAGATACTTATCGGGATGTAAGGCAAGGATGTGAGGGCCTTATGGAGTTTTTGTTGCGCGAAGAAGGAGGAGCGAACGATGAGTAGTACCATAATTAAATTAAGACGGAACGCAACCGAGTAGGATATGGCAAAGTTTCAATCGGATAGAATCCTTTCCTATTTCCGAGTGGAATGGCGTGCATTGCTGGTGGTGACGCTGTCCGGCCTTTTCTATAATCTGGGTTTGCTTTCCGGACCGTGGTTTGAAGGTCAGATGACCGGATGTCTGGTGAATATCTTGAACGGAACCGGAGAATATCACGATATGATACGGCTGGTTCTGGGATATGTGGGTGCAATTCTCATTGTGCAGGGCGCCAGATATATCAAACGGTTCTATGTGCGTCGTTTTGCCAATAACGTCAAGCGCCGGATGAAAGGCATCCTCTATGGGAATCTGGTGGTAAAGAGTCGCACCGAACTTCAGGAAGAAGGAAAAGGGGATATTTTAATCAAAGCCATTCTGGACGTGGACGATTGTGCGGAAGGGATGCGGAAATTCACGACGGAAATATTTGATACGGGCGTGGCCTTGGCGGCATATACCGGGATGTTGCTCCGGTATGATTGGCGCCTTTCTTTGCTTTGCCTGATTTTTCCGCCGATTTCCTATTGTATCGCAGAGAAGATGAAGAATGTCGTCCAGCGGACCGGCGAGGCGTACAAGAAGGAATCCGGTGTGCTGAGTGCCGCCACGTTGGATCGAGGTGAAAATGCCATCACCTATCGCGTGTTCGGCTGTGAAAATAATCGGCGGAACGCTTACGAAGAGAACCTGAATGCGTATGAAATATCGGCGGTAAAAGCAAGTATTTGGAGCACCGTAATGCCACCGATTTACCGGATTATTTCCACGGCCGGCGTCATTTTCATTCTGTACTTTGGCCGGCGGAACGTAGTGGGGACCGGATGGTGCACCTGGGATATTGCTGCCTTTACCACATTTCTGTCTTGCTTCTTGAAGCTCTCTGTGAAATCCTCTTCCGCTGCAAAACTATTCAACGCAGTGCACAAAGCACAGGTTTCCTGGGAACGGATTCGTCCCTTAATGAAATCGGCGGACGAAAGAGAGAATCGGATAGTGCAGAAACCCGGAAATCTTTCCGTAGATCGTTTGTCGTTTGCTTATCCCGATGGAAAAAGAATTCTGGAGGATATTTCTTTCTCCGCGAAACCGGGAGAAGTCATCGGGATTACCGGTGCAGTAGCATCGGGAAAATCCACTTTGGGAAAGGTCTTTCTCTGCGAACATCCATATGGCGGATCGATGCGATTCGCAGGATTGGAACTGCAGACTTCGGAAGATGCGGATCGAAAAGGCATTGTGGGATATATGGGCCACGATCCGGAGCTGTTCTGCGATACCGTTGCTGACAACATCAAACTGGGAGATTCGAAAGACTGTATGCCGTATGTGAAAGCCGTATGCCTGGAGCGGGAAGTGGCGGACATGGAAGAGGGGGTGGAAACGCTGATTGGGTCCGGTGGCCTTCGGCTGTCGGGAGGACAGGCTCAGCGCCTTGCCTTGGCGAGAATCCTCTATCACCGAAAGCCGCTGCTGATTCTGGACGATCCATTTTCCGCCTTGGACAGAAATACGGAACGGGAGGTATTCCGAAATCTTCGGAATATGACGAAGGATTCCGTCGTGCTGCTGATTTCTCACAGGCTGTATCTGTTTCCGGAACTGGACAAGGTGCTTTGGCTGGAGAACGGATGCGGAACGTTCGGAACCCATGACGAATTGATTGAATCCGTGCCGAAATATGCGGAGCTATATGAGGCACAGACAGGAGGTCGTAGTGGGGAAGAGCAATAGAACGATCGAAAAGAAGAATTCGGTTTGGGCGGTAATTTTTCGTACCACGAAAGAGCATAAAGCGCTGTCCGGCGGGCTTTTTTGTGCCACAATCGGTGCAATCCTGACCACGCTTCTTCCGCCGCTGGTGCTTGCCCGAATTATCGATGGCATTACCAGAGAACAGGGGCTGTCCGCGATGCTTATTTTATCCTATTTCGGATTCCTGGCGTGTACCGGACTGTTGGAAGCGACTCGAGAGGCATTGTTGACGGTGTTCGGACAGAAAATGACGCATGCGCTTCGCAGCAGCTTGATGGAGAAATTCACGAATCTTACCACTGAAGGCATTACACGACAAGAGCCGGGGGTGCTGGTTTCCCGATTCATCGGAGATGTGGACACGGTGGAGAATCTTTTTACTTCCGGCATCGTCAGCATGGTTGCCGACAGCTGCAAAATCATCAGCATTCTGGTAGTAATTCGGTACCGGAATCCGGGCCTTGCGCTGCTGCTGGTTCTTTTGCTGCCGGGGATTTTCGCATTTACAAGATATGTTCAGAAAAACACATTGGCGGCCGAAATTTCCAATCGAAAGGCGGTGGCGCGTGCGTCGGGACACGTGCCGGAAACCCTTCATAACATTCGTACCGTTCATTGTCTGGGAAAAGAAAGGTATATGAAGGAGCGATATGATGGATACATTACCGACAGTTACCGGGCACTGGAAAAAACAAATTTCTACGATTCCGTATATTCACCGGTGATTCTGATTCTCAATGCGGTAGTGGTTGCGATGATTATGATGCTCTCCGCTTCCGGTAATTCGAAGGTTCTGATGTTTTTCGGAATGTCGGCGGGAACTGCGGTGGCGGTGATGAATTATATTTCTCAGATCTTTGCGCCGGTGGAAAGTTTGGGAATGGAGATTCAGACCATTCAGACGGCTATGGCCGGAATTCACCGAATTAATGAATTTTTCGAGATGGAAGAAATTGGGGAAATTGAAGAACGTGCACCAAACTCGGGAGAAAACATTGAACGAAAAGTTCCGCTGCTGGAATTCGATCACGTTACCTTTGGCTATGATGAACACATTGTATTGAAAGATATGACTTTCCGGGTGGAAGAAGGGGAGCAGGTGACTCTTTCCGGTCGCACCGGCGCGGGAAAAAGCACGATTTTCAAGCTTCTTCTGGGACTGTACTCTCCCGAGGCGGGGGAAGTGCTGGTAAGCGGTATTCCTGCAACAAAGGTACCGCCGTCAGAAAAAAGAAAATGGTTTGGCTATGTGGAACAATCCTATCACATGGTGCCGGGAACCGTGGCGGAGCAGATTACGTTATACGATGAATCCGTTTCCCGAGAGCAGGTGAAAAGGGCAGCTCGCCTTGCCGGATTGGATTCGGAAATCGAAACGCTGGAAGAGGGCTATGATACCCGGTGCGTCCCGGAATTGTTTTCGCAGGGTCAGTGGCAGCTTCTGTCAATTGCAAGGGCAATCGTGGCGGAACCGAAGATTCTTCTTCTGGATGAAATCACGGCCAATCTGGATGCAGAAACCGAGCATCAAGTGATGCAGGCATTGAAGCGAGCATCGGAGAAACGAACGGTAGTTGCCATTTCCCATCGCGTATCCGGGGAGATGGGTCGGGTCATTAATATTTGAGAAAAGCAATCGGGTCGCTTAGCATTAAAGCGAAGCGATTCAAGATGGAAATCCGCAGGTTCAAACCTTGAATAAATGGTTCATATTGGGTATAATGAGGCTAAGTTTTTATCTACAGAAAAGTAGTGGCATAAAGGAGGTACATCATGACCTTGAAGAAAAGAAATACAGCGAAGATGAGGGAAATCATGACGGAGCAGGACATTGCGGCTGCAAAAGCAATAAGACGGAAGAAGGCGGCGAAGCTGGGAATGCGGATTGCCGGTGTCAGCATGCTGGCAGGTGCACTTCTGGTTGTTACCACCAAAAAGATTTTTGACGAAATCTTCCTGGAAGACGACTGGTCGGATGTGGACTGGGGCGAAGAGGATGACGATTACATCATCGACTAATCGCCAAAAAGAATAGCATAGAAAGGTTAAGGGAAATGTCGGAATACAAGGGAACATATTATATTACTACACCAATTTATTATCCAAGTGCGAAACTGCATATCGGACACACCTACTGCACCGTAATGGCGGATGCCATGGCTCGGTTCAAGAGACTCAGCGGATACGATGTGCGCTTCCTCACCGGGACGGATGAACACGGACAGAAGATTGAGAAATGTGCGGAAGAAGCTCAGGTCACACCGAAAGAATACGTAGACGGTGTGGTGGAAACCATTCTGAGACTCTGGGATAAGATGGAAATCAGCTACGATGATTTCATTCGGACCACGGAGCCGCGTCATATCAAGAGAGTACAGAACATCTTCATGAAGATGTACGAGAATGGAGACATCTACAAGGGCAAGTACGAAGGCTGGTACTGCACTCCGTGTGAATCCTACTGGCCGGAATCTCAGCTGGTAGACGGAAAGTGCCCGGACTGCGGTCGTGAAGTGAAGAAGATGAGCGAAGATGCGTACTTCTTCCGTCTGTCCAAGTACAGCGATGCGCTGCTGGATAATTTCCGGAACAACCCGGATTTTTTGCAGCCGGAAGCGCGCAGAAATGAAATGATTTCCTTTGTGGAGCAGGGTCTGGAAGATCTTTGCATTTCCCGTTCCACCTTCGACTGGGGAATCCCGGTTCCGATTGACGAAGAACACGTCATCTACGTATGGCTGGATGCGCTGTCCAACTACATCACCGCTTTGGGATATTCGGAAGACGATGAACTGTACAAGAAGTACTGGCCGGTGGATGTCCACCTGGTGGGCAAGGAAATCGTGCGTTTCCACTCCATCATTTGGCCGGCAATGCTTATGTCCCTGAAGGAACCGCTGCCGAAGCAGGTGCTGGGACACGGATGGCTGCTGATTGACGGCGGAAAGATGTCCAAGTCCAAGGGCAACGTGGTGGATCCGGAAATCCTCATCGACCGCTACGGCATCGATGCGCTGAAGTACTTCTTGCTGAGAGAGTACACCTTCGGTCAGGACGGCGTCTACACCAATGAGATTATGCTGAAGCGCCTCAACTACGATCTGGCCAATGACCTGGGGAACTTGCTGTCCAGAACCGTATCCATGATTATGAAGTACAACGATGGTGTGGTTCCGGAAGCAACAACGAAGGATGAGATTGACGAAGAGCTGCAGGAGATGGCAACAACCGCCGGCAACCGGGTGGAAGATAAGATGGATACCTTCCAGTTCAACATGGCGCTGGATGAAATCTGGGCAATCGTTCGCAGAGCGAATAAGTATATCGACGAGAAGACCCCGTGGATTCTGGCAAAGGATCCGGAGCGGAAGGCAGAGCTGGATACCGTTCTTCGGAACCTGGTAGAAGCACTGAGAATCGTTTCCATCCTGATAATCCCATACATGCACACCACTTCGGAGCGCATGAGAGAACAGCTGGGACTGGCGGACGTGGAAGCAAAATGGGAGGATGCTTTTACCTTCTATCAGATGGATGGCTGCAAGGTGCAGAAGGGAGAGGTTCTTTTCCCGCGTCTCGATATCGAGAAGGAATTGGAAGCGCTGTCTCAGATTCGTCAGGAAAAGGTTGCTACGAAGAACAAAAAATAGATATCGCATAACAGAGAGAACGGGTCTTGAGAGCATGCATCTCGAGACCCTTTTTTCAACATGAGGGGAAATATGATATTCGACGCACATACACATTTGAATTTTGAGGGCTTTGACGAGGAAGAGCGGGCGCAGCGGGCGGAAGAAATCGCCGCATCGGATGTTGGAATCATCATCGACGCAGGCGACTCGGTGGCATCTTCCCGGAAGGCCATTGAGGATGCGGAAACGTATTCCTGGTGCTATGCAGCGGTGGGCATCCATCCGGAGCATGCGGCGGAATACACGGAGGAGGATCTGACACGCATTGAAGAGATGCTGGCACATCGTAAAGTGCAGGCGCTTGGAGAAATCGGGCTGGATTTCCATTATGGCAAGGACACGAAAGAAGAACAGATTGAGTTGTTCCGGAAGCAGCTTCGGATTGGCATGAGCCATCAGGTGCCGGTGATGATTCATACACGAGATGCCAATCAGCTGACACTGGACATACTGAAAGAGGAAGGCTTGTTCTCGGAAGAGCGAAAGGCGGCTTTCCCGACGCGGCTGAATGCAAGCGGACAGCCGGTTCCGGATGCCCGGGTGCAGCTCCACTGCTTCTCTGGATCGGCGGAATTGGCCAAGGAATACGTGGCTTTGGGGGCCACTATTTCCATCGGCGGACCGGTGACCTTCAAAAACGGCCGGAAGACGGTGGAAGTGGTAAAGCAGGTTCCTATCGAATTTATCATGACGGAAACCGATGCGCCGTACCTTACGCCGGAACCCTTCCGGGGACGGCCGAACCGGTCGCCGTATATCGAACATATCATTCGGCGAATTGCATTGATTAAAGATATGGAATACGAAGCGGCGGAAGAAATTCTCTATGCCAACGGCTGCCGATTCTTCGATATCCCAAGGGACGAGAAAGAGTAACGAAGGGGACGAAAGGACCATGGACGGACTGGTAAAAAGAGTACAGCAAGGCGGATTGGTTCCGAAAAACAGCACGGTGATTCTGGGATTGTCCGGGGGACCGGACTCGCTGACCTTGCTTCATATTTTAAAGGAGCTGGAATCTCCGGAAAATCTGAATATCGTTCCCGTTCACGTGAACCATCAACTGCGGGAGAACGCCGACAGTGAAGAGCGCCATGCGGCAGAAATTTGCAGGGAATGGAATCTGCCCTGCCGAGTTCGCCGAATCGACTGCCGAAGCATTGCCCGGGCGCAGAAGTGTTCGGTGGAAGAGGCGGGACGTACGGCACGATACCGGATTTTCGACGAAGTGGCGGAGGAACTTCTGCAGGAAGGTGTTCCGAAGGAGCGCATTCGCATCGCCCTGGCTCACAACGCAGACGATCAGTGCGAAACCCTGCTGCAGCGCATCGTGCGAGGCACCGGAATCCGAGGACTGGCGGGAATCCCCTCCACCCGACGCGATGAAAAGGGATATGCCATCGTCCGGCCGCTGCTTTCCACTTCCCGAAAGGAAATTGAAGACTATGCAGCGGAGCACGCGCTGCGCCCCAACTACGACGAAAGCAACGATAGCGTGGAGTACACCCGGAACCGAATTCGCCGGGAGCTGATTCCCTATCTGGAGAAATATTTCAACCCCGGGGTCAAAGAGGCATTGCAAAGCCTGGCGGAAATTGCCGGCCCGGAAGAGAATTACATGGAGGAGCAAGCCCGAACCGCTCTCGCCGCGCTTCAACGGGAAGCACCGCAGGACGAACGGATTCTGGATGCAAACGGACTTCGGGTCCTGCATTCGGCGATAATCCGCCGGGTGGTGGCCCAAGTGATTCGAGAATGCAGCGGAGACGAAAATCTCCGGTACACCATCGTGGAGAACGTCCTGAACATCCTGAAGTCGGAGAATCCCTCCGCATCTGTGAACCTGCCCGGGGGCTGGCGGGCGGAGCGCCGCTATGAGGAGCTGGTGTTTCGAAAAGTGGCACCGGATGACGAACACGCGATGGAAGGGCGGCATCACTTACGGGTGCAGGTCCTAAAAAAAGACTCCGCGGCCTTCGAGGACGTCCGAAATGCTCAAAAGGAAATTGTGCCGTGTGCGGTGCTGGACTACGATAAGCTTTGCCGGGAATATCCGGAGCCGGAAAAAAAGCTGATGCTGAGAACCCGAAAAGCCGGAGACCGAATTGGCATCGCCGGCGGAAAGCACAAGAAAATCCAGGATTACATGGTGGACCGAAAAATCCCAAAGGAGTATCGGGATTGGCTGGAGATGATCGCAATCGGTAGAGAAATACTTTGGATTCTTCCGAATTCCGGAATCCCAAATGAAGTGGAACAGAAGAAGGGAAGAATTTCACAAAAGTATCAGATTGAGGAAGGGTCGAAAGCGTTTTTATTTCTTGAAATCACCGATTGCCTATGATAAAATAACCTAGCAGTTTGTGTAAATAAACAAATTTTATTGTTATCGATAGAAAGGGAATCATCAAATTGAAACGAGCAAGCAAGAACTTCGGTATTTATTTACTTATCTTCATGATTGTTTTGGGTGCAGCCTACCTGTATCGGGGAATGGACAACCCGGCTTCGAAGAAGGAGATTAAATTCTCCCAGTTCGTGGAACAGCTGGACGGTAAGAAATATGAATCTTTGAACATTACAGATCGGAAACTCAGCGGAACGAAGAAGAACGGCAACGTAGAGTTTGCCTATGCGCCTTCGGTAGTTGAAATCAGCTGGGTGGAAGAGCATTACATCAATTCCATGTTGGAGAAGCACCAGATTACGCTGGAAAGCGATCCGCCGGAAAGCAGCGTGAACTTCTTCTCGCTGCTGCCGACGATTATTATGGTGGTGGCGCTGATTTTCCTGTTCTACTTTATGATGAGCCAGGGCGGGAACAACAAGGCCTTCCAGTTCGGAAAGAATCGGGCAAAGCTGTATAAGGATAACGGAAAGAGCATTACCTTTAAGGATGTAGCCGGCCTCAAGGAGGAAAAGGAAGAGCTTCAGGAAATTGTAGACTTCTTAAGAAATCCGGGAAAGTACTCCCAGCTGGGAGCCAGAATTCCGAAAGGTGTGCTGATGGTGGGTAATCCTGGTACCGGTAAAACCTACATTTCCAAGGCCACTGCAGGTGAAGCGGGTGTACCGTTCTTTACGATTTCCGGTTCGGACTTCGTGGAGATGTTCGTTGGTGTCGGCGCTTCCCGTGTCCGTGACCTCTTCGAGCAGGCAAAGAAGAATGCACCGTGCATTATTTTTATCGATGAGATTGATGCCGTAGGACGGAAGAGAGGTGCCGGCCTGGGCGGCGGAAACGACGAAAGAGAACAGACCCTGAACCAGCTGCTGGTGGAGATGGACGGATTTGACGAAAACGCCGGAATTATCATCCTGGCAGCCACCAACCGTCCGGATGTTCTGGATCCGGCGCTGCTGAGACCGGGACGTTTTGACCGCCAGATTGTCATCGGCATGCCGGATGTAAAGGCAAGAGAAGAAATTTTCAAGGTACACACGAAGAATAAACCGCTGGCAGAGGACGTGTCTCTGGAAGTTCTGGCTAAGAGAACACCGGGATTCTCTCCGGCGGATATCGAGAATCTGGTAAATGAGGCAGCGTTGTTGACCGCACGCCGTAACGGCACCAAGATTCGCATGGATGAAATCGAGGAAGCAACTACAAAGGTCATTGCGGGACCGCAGAAGAAATCTCGGATGATTTCTGAAGAGGAACGAAAGCTGACGGCATACCACGAAGCCGGACATGCGGTGGTGATGAAGTCCCTGCCGAAGTCGGATCCGGTTCATCAGATTACCATTATTCCAAGAGGAATGGCCGGTGGATTCACCATGTCTCTGCCGGAAAAGGATCAGTTCTTTGAGACCAAGGGCAACATGCTGAATTCCATCAAGCATCTGCTGGGCGGCCGTGTAGCGGAACAGCTGAAGCTGGATGACATCAGCACTGGAGCCAGCAACGACTTGGAGCGCGCAACTCAGATTGCTCGTTCCATGATTACGGAATACGGATTCAGCGAGAAGCTGGGACCGGTAAGCTTCAATTCCGGCGGAGAAGTGTTCCTGGGCAAGGATTTCTCCACCCGCCAGAATTATTCGGAAACCATTGCATCGGAAATCGATATGGAAATCCGTTCCATTCTGGAAGACAGCTATGCGGAAACCATTCGGATTCTGCAGGAGCATGATGATGCTTTGGAAAGGGTGGCTCAGGCGCTGCTTCTGGTAGAGACCCTGGACGGAACCCAGTTCGAAGCGCTGTACGATGGAACCGTTACACCGGAAGAACTGCAGGCTCAGGTACAGGCGGAAGAAGAAGAAAGAGAGAAGCGGAATGCTGCTGAAGCGGAAGAAAGCGCTCGTCTGGAAGCGGAGCGGAAGGCAGCGGAAGAAGCCCGCATGGAAGAATTAAAGCAGTCCATTATGGGATCCGAGGAAGAGATGACCCCTGCCAAAGAAGAAATTCTTAAGGCGCTTTTGAAAGCCGGCGAGGCAGCGGAGGCGATGAAGACCAAGGACGAGAATTCATCCCGGGAAGAGACTCACGAAATTGAACGCAATTCCGAATGCGATTCTGAAGAGAAGGATAACGAAACGGAAGAAAAGTAGAGGGGTGTGAAAAGATGAAAATTACAGTCGAGGATTGTCTAAGGTTAGACGCGTTTAGAAACAGTACTGTAGAATCTTGCATGAGAAAAAGCGACCGGCGAGTTCGTTCGGTATCGGTTTTTGATGAAAATAATCTGGAAGCCGGCGTGGAGCGAAACGGCGTGCCGGAACAGATGGTGTTAACTCATTTTTGGCAGATTAAGGACGATGTGGAAGCACAGTGCCGTGTAATCTCCGGATTTGGCAGAAAGCAAATTGCCACGCTGGTGGTGTTCCTGAACGAGCACGGTGTTCGTGCGCTGGACAGCCGCGTAATCAAAGCGGCAGAGGAGAGCGGCCTTCTGGTGATTACCATTGCGGATGAAGGCGAGCTGACTTACGCCATGGTAATCGAACAGGTGATGGACAAAATCCTCTACGGACATAACTACAGCGATAACCTGCTGAACAATACCATTTATCATCTGCTGAACTTTGAAAAGCACAGCAATTTCCAAAGCGCGCTCAAGGAGGCAGCGGTACACAACGACTACCAGGTGGTTCTGATGACGCTGGAGTTCAATCCGATTCTCACGATTGAGACCCGTCATAAGGAGACCATCGAGAATGCCATCAATGTGGCCAAAAGAAGGGATATCACCCATTCATCGGTATTCACTCAGGTGGAGATTTCGGATGTAATTACCTATTGGGGAATTATCGATATCAACGGTGAAAAACACATTCTCATGATTGTGGATGATAATGATAACTACTCTGCCGTAGAGATTACGAAGCTGGCAGAGGTAATTGAACTGGCGATGGGAATGTGGAAGTATACTCCGGAGAGAGATTCCAGAGCCGAATTCATCAAAGCCGCAATTCGAAACGATCTGTCCTTCTGCTATACGCTGGTAGATGAAGCGGACATGAAGAATAAGATTTTCCTCAGCTCCTTCTATGCCAACGGAATCGATAATTCGGATTTCATCGATATTATCGATGAATATAAGATGAAATATAACCTGGGTATTCTTCCGCTGGTGGAGCAGAACGAGTTTTACGGCTTGATTTATGTCAGCGCTTCGGAGGAAAAACCAATGGCATTGAAGAACGCTTGTCTGGACATGTTCGACGCGCTGAAAGCCGGAAAGCCGAATGTTCGGATTTTCCATTCCACAGGAATCGAGAATTTGGACAATGCGGTAGAAGGATTTAAGCTGATTAACGAAACCTGGAACTACGTGGAAACCGTATTCCCATACAAACGTGTTTTTACAAAATATGAAATGTCCATGGTTTGCAACTGCATGGATATTATCCTGCAAAGCAGCAGCCTGAAGAAGATGTATCTGGATCTGCTGGAACCGTTCAGCAGAGAAGTTTCTTCCAACAAAGGAAAACTGTTGCTGGAAACCCTGGAGACTTTTGTGCTGGATGCCAGCATGAACAGCAACAAGACGGCAGAATTTATGAGCATTCATAATAATACGGTACAGTATCGTCTGAAGCGAATTAATGAAATTCTGGGCGCAGAAATGACCGGTAACCGGATTATTCCGGGTTTGACGATGGCATTGGCATTGAGAAGACTGGAGGATCAATAGGATGCTTCTGACAGTGGATGTTGGGAATACAAATGTTGTACTGGGGGTTTTTAAGAATCGAAAGATGATCGGCAGCTGGAGAATGGCTACCGACAACAAGCGAAGCGCGGATGAATACGGCGTCATTATCGATCAGATGTTTCGCCATGACGGAATCAGTCCGAAGGACATTGACGATGCTATTATCTCAACGGTAGTGCCGTCACTGCTGTTTACACTGCAGCACATGTGCCTGAAGTATTTTAACATCACGCCGCTGGTGGTGGAGACGGGAATTAAAACCGGCTTAAAGATTAAATGCGACGACCCTCGTCAGATTGGTTCGGACCGAATTGTGAATGCGGTGGCCGCTCATGCGAAATATGACGGACCGCTGATTGTGGTGGACTTCGGAACGGCGACCACATTCTGCGTGGTAACAGAGGATGCGGAGTTCCTGGGCGGTGCGATTGCACCGGGAATTAAGACCTCGGCGACGGCGCTCTTTGAGCACACGGCGAAGCTGCCGAATGTGGATCTGGAAACACCGAATCGTGTTATCTGCAAGAATACCATTGAAAATATGCAGGCGGGTCTGATTTTCGGTCAGATGGGTCTGGCAGAACGAATCATCGAGGGCATGAAGAAGGAACTGGTGTCGGATTACGGAAAAAAATACGAGGACATCAAGGTTATCGCTACCGGTGGTATGGCGACCATGGTAGATAGCGGGGTCTCCTGTATCGATGTAATCGATCGGCGATTGACATTGGATGGTCTCGTTGAGGTTTACGAGAAGAATAAAGCAGTAAGAAAGAAATAGAATATGTTGAATATTGGTGGAATTGAACTCCGAAACCCCTTTATGTTGGCTCCCCTTGCGGGCATCACCGATGCGGTGATGCGTTCCCTGTGCGAAGAGCAGGGGGCGGCGCTGACCTATACGGAAATGGTCAGTGCAAAGGGTTTGTATTACGGAGACCGAAAAACACCGAAGCTCTTGTACATTCCGGAAAATGCCGGACCAACCGGAGTTCAGATATTCGGCAGCGAACCGGACATTATCGGTGAAGCAGCCCGGATGCTGAATTCCGGCTTGAACTGTTTTTTGGATATCAACATGGGATGTCCGGTACCAAAGGTTGTACGGAACGGAGACGGAGCGGCACTGATGCGGAATCCGGATCGGATATACGATATTGTGACTGCGGCGGTGAAGAACAGCGACAAGCCGGTGACGGTAAAGATGCGAAAGGGATTCGACGATGAGTCGGTGAATGCGGTAGAATGCGCAAAGGCGGCGGAGGCGGCCGGCGCAGCAGCGGTCACCGTTCATGGACGAACTCGGGAGCAGTATTATCAGGGAACGGCGGATTGGAGCATTATTCGCCGGGTGAAAGAAAACGTGATGATACCGGTAATCGGAAACGGAGATGTGAATTGTGGCGAAGACGCGCTCCGGATGATGAAGGAAACCGGTTGTGACGGCGTGATGATTGCGCGGGGATCTCTGGGAAATCCATGGATTTTCAAGGACCTTCTCGCGGCATATAACGGAGAGCCTTACACGGCTCCCACTTGGAAAGAACGATCAGAAATGATGATTCGTCACTACGAAGGTTTGGTGACCCTGAAGGGTGAATATTCTGCGGTGCGGGAGATGAGAAAGCACGTGGGCTGGTATACGAAAGGCTATCCCGGTGCGGCAAAGCTGCGCGGCCGCGTGAACGACATTACAGATGGGGAAGAATTGAAAGAGGTACTAAGACTTGAAAATTAGCAGAACAGCTATAAAAACAATCTGTCTCATGCTTACATTTACGGCAGTGCTTATGCTGTCCGGTTGTACCAGTTATGATAATTTTCGCCGGACATTCATCGATAAGGAGACGGAGGATTCCAACGTCATCTACGTTGGCGTATTTGAACCGGAAAGCGGACAGTATAAGAACGTTGGTAAAGAGGAAATCAAGGGAATTCAGCTGGCCCACAGCATGTACAGCAATGTAAAAGGCGTGCGGGTGGAACTGGTCCGAATCGATACCGAATCCGACACCAATACGGCGAAGGCGGCAATTGAGAGTTTAATCAAGCTGAATCCGGTAGCGATTATCGGGAGTGCGGAAGAAGCGAATTCCATGATTGCCGCGGAAGAAGCGAGGAAGGCGAAAATTCCGATGATTACCCCTTCGGCCAGCAACCCGCTGATTACGGAAAACAATCCGTATGCGTTCCGTGCCTGCATTACATATGACCAGAGAGGCACCGGTCTGGCGGAATACACCATCAAAGAGCTTTCCGCCAAGAAGGTTGCCATCATTACCATTCAGAATGACAGTACCCAGGAAAAGATGCGGTCGGCATTCAAGGCTCGCCTTCGGAAAGAGGGAAAGAAGTCCGGACCGGAGGTGGTACTGGATGAATCCATCGGAATAGATGAGTTCAATATGGTGAAGTTGGCAAAGCAAATTCAGAAATCCGGGGCAGAAGTGGTATTCTCGCCAATCGGTCTGGAGAAGGCGGATCTTCTGTATCATCAAATTGAAAAAAGAAATATGACGAATATTCGATTCCTGGGAAATCAGGAGTGGCTGACGGAAGATTTTCTGAAGATGAAAGAGAAACATCCGCAGATTAAGATTTCCTTCACATCCGATAACGTACTGAATTCCGGCGGCACCGCGGAGACGGGATTTACCGCTGAAACCCAGCGGTTCCTGGTGAAATATGCGAATCGGTATGGACAGCGGGACATTCCGACTCAGAATACGGTACTGGGGTATGATGCATATATGCTTACCATCAATGCAATTAACAATGCCCGAAGCTTGAAACCGACGGATATTCGAGATGCTTTGGCCGACACGAAGGACTTGCGCTGCGCTACCGGTGTGTTTAACTTCGATCAGGATGGGAATCCGGTGCGCCGGGTGAACATTTCTACCGTAAGAGATGGGAAACTGGTTTCCGCATACGTCACGAAATCGAAAACGAAGGCAGACAGCATGAAGAAAATTGAACACTAATTAGAAATCGATGAAATGAGGAATTATGGTTTACAGAGAAATACTCGAAAAGAATAAAGCGGAGATGCTGGAAAAGCTCCAAGAGCTGGTTCGCATTCGCAGCGTCCGGACGGAGCCTTGTCGGAGTCCGGAGGGCGAAGTGTATCCATTTGGCGCCGGCGTGGAAGAAGCATATCAATACACCTTGAAGCTGGGAAAGGAACTGGGCTTCGAGGTAAAGGACTGGGATCACTACTGCGGTCATATTGAATGGAAATCCGAGAATCCGGATGCTCAAATTTTCGGTATTGCCGGCCATCTGGATATCGTTCCGGAGGGTGATGGTTGGACCTTCGATCCTTATGCTGCTGAAATCGCCGATGGCTGGATGCTCGGCCGCGGCACTTTGGACGACAAGGGACCGGTTATTGCCTGCTTGTACGGAATGAAAGCCCTCAAGGAAGCGGGATATCGTCCGACCGATACCATTCGACTGATCCTGGGGCTGGATGAGGAAACCGGACGGGACAGCGTGCACTACTATCTGGAAAAGGATCGGATGCCGGATTACGGCATTACTCCGGACGGAGAGTTTCCGCTGACCAACGGAGAGATGGGAAATATGAAGTTCCAGCTGGCATCTCGGATGAAGAAGTATTCCCCGAAAGAAGGACTGGTTCTGTCGAAAATTAACGGCGGCCTTGCCCCGAATATCGTTCCGCGAACCGCAAAGGCGGTGGTGGCATCAGGAGACAATGGGGAATATGACACGATTCGCACGAAGGCAGAAGCCTTTGCGGAGGAAACCGGATACAATCTGAAAACCCGAAAGGTGGGAACTTCGCTGGCCATTGAAGCCACCGGAATCAGCGCCCACGGTGCCGATCCGCACAAGGGCCTGAACGCCATCAGCATTCTGATGGCCTTCTTGGGAAGATTGGATTTCGTCAGCGATGAAGTTACCGAATGGATTCGATATTATAATGAGCACATCGGATTCAACCTTCACGGAGAGAATATGGAATGTGCATTCCAAGATGAACCATCCGGCAAACTGATTTGCAACGTGGGAATGATGGAACTGAGCAACGATGTGGCGACCGTCACATTGAATGTTCGTTATCCGATCAGCTATACCTCAGAGAATGTTTACGAAGGGGTAGAGAAAACCCTGGAAGGAACGAATATTGGGCTAATTAAGAAGGGGGACGACAAGCCGGCTTACGTACCGGTGGACGATCCGTTCATTCAGACCTTGTGTTCCGTATACGTGGAGGAAACCGGCGACGAAGAGAACAAGCCGTTCGTGGATCGAGGCGGCACTTACGCCAAAGTGTTCCGACGGATGGTTGCGTTCGGTGCGCTGTTCCCGGGGGAAGAAGACCGGATGCATCAGCCGGATGAACGTCTCAGCATCGAGGCTCTGATGAAGATGACGCGAATTTACACGGCTATGATGGAAAAACTTTGTATGGAAACGGAAGCTTAAAGCAATCTATGAGAGAAGAAATCAGGAAGAAATTAGAAGAGAAGAATAATTTCAACTGGACGGTTCACAATGAGCTCGAGACCCGGGATTTCGGCCTCGAGCTTTCATCGTACCTGAAGCCGGGAGATGTTCTGGCGCTGGAGGGAGATCTTGGAACCGGAAAGACCACTCTGACGAAGTACATAGCGGAAGGGCTGGGCATTCACGAGAATATCAGCAGCCCGACTTTCAACATTGTAAAAGAACATCGAAGCGGCCGGATTCCACTGTTCCACTTCGATGCGTACCGCCTTGGTTCCGGGGACGAACTGCTGGATATCGGGGCGGAAGACTATTTTTACGGAGACGGAATCAGTATTGTGGAATGGTCGGACATTGTGGAAGATATCCTGCCGGAGGATTCCCTGTTGATTCGAATCCGCTATGGAGAGAAAGAAGGAGAGCGAATTTATCAATGCATATTCTAGCACTTGAGACTACCGGTAAGTACGGATCGGCCGCAGTGATCGATCAAGAAGGAAATTGCTGGACGGCCTCTTCTTCCGATGTGATGAATCATCTGAAGGACATCATCACGCTGACGGAAGAATGCCTTCGGAACGCCGGTATTGAAAAAACAGATTTGACGCATATCGGAGCCTCTGTGGGTCCGGGATCCTTTACGGGAATTCGAATCGGCGTCACGACGGCCCGAACTTTGGGACAGGTTCTGAATCTCCCCTGCGTCTCGGTGTCCACCTTGGAAGCCATGGCGTATCAGGGAATGGAGAACAGCAGCGGGGAGAAATACATCTGCCCGATTATCAACGCCCGGAGACACCAGACCTATGCCGGACTGTGGAAGGCCACAACGGACGGACCGGAGCCGATTCTTCCGGAGAAACAGTATATGATTGAAGGTCTGCTGAACGAAATCCGGAAGCTGGAGGGACCGGTATTCTTCACCGGAGACGGAATTGATGCCTACCGGGACATTATTTCCACGGAGCTCTCGGAGGAAATGTATGCCTTTGCACCGGAATCGGTTCGGTATCAGAACGGAAAAAGTGCAGCGCAGGTGGCACTTCGCCGGGTACAATCCGGGGAGACGGTTTCCTACGAGAAACTGATTCCGAACTACATGCGCAAAAGCGAAGCCGAGATGCGGCTGGAATCGGGTACACTGAGCAGTAAGATACATGGATAATACGCGAAAAGAAATACCGTTATTGATTCGTCCGGCGGCTTCGGAAGATATTTCCGATATCGCTTATCTGGAAGAAATCACCTTTCCCATCCCCTGGAGTTTGGAGTCCATTCGTCACGACGTGGAGGAAAACGAATTGGCCACGGTTATCGTTGCGGAATGGAACGGAAGTTTTGCCGGGTACATGGATGTGTGGCAGATTGCCGGAGAAGGGCAGCTGAACAACATTGCCGTGGCGCCGGAATACCGGGGCCGAGGCATTGGTCGGAAGATGATGGATTACATGATACGATGGCTGACGCAGGATGATAATGAAGAATTCAGTCTGGAAGTTCGGGAATCCAACGCACCGGCGATTCACCTTTATGAGAAGCTGGGTTTTGAGGTCATCGGACGCCGGGAGAAGTACTATATCGATAACGGAGAAGACGCATTGCTGATGCGCAAAATTTTAAAATAGAGAATGAGATGATGTTATGAAGAATGGAAAACATATCACCCTTGGAATTGAATCCAGCTGTGATGAAACCGCAATCGGTATCGTTGCCGACGGCCGAGAAGTATTGGCCAATGTGATTTCATCCCAGATTGATATTCACACCGCATTTGGCGGGGTAGTCCCGGAAATTGCATCCAGGCGGCACCTGGAGAATATTAACGGGGTGCTGTCCCAGGCTTTGGAGGAAGCGCAGATTACCATCAATGAGGTGGATTTAGTCGGCGTTACCTACGGGCCGGGTTTGGTGGGCGCGCTGCTGGTGGGCGTAGCGGCCGCCAAAGCAATATCTTTTGCCAAGGATATTCCGTTGGTGGCGGTGAATCACATGCACGGGCATATTGCGGCCAATTACGTGGAATATCCGGAACTGGAGCCGCCTTTTATGGGACTGGTGGTGTCCGGCGGTCATACGAATATCGTTTTTGTAAAGGATTACAATCAATGCGAAACCCTGGGAGAAACCCGAGATGATGCGGCGGGAGAAGCCTTTGACAAGGTGGCCCGGGTTATTGGGCTGGGGTATCCCGGCGGACCAAAAGTGGATCGGGCCGCAAAGGAGGGAGATCCCCACGCCATCGAATTCAAGCGGGTGTATCTGGAGCCGGGGAGCTACGACTTTAGCTTTAGCGGGTTGAAAACGGCAGCCCTGAACCACATCAATTCCTGCAGACAGGCGGGAAAAGAAATCAATGTGGCGGACATGGCCGCCAGCTTCCAGGAAGCGGTGGTGGAAGTCATCGTGAACAAAGCGATATCCGCAGCCCGGGAATTCGGGCAGAATCGAATCGTTATGGCCGGCGGCGTGGCCTCCAACTCACGTCTTCGGGAGATGATTCGGGAAGAAGGAGAGAAATACGGAATTCAAGTAATGCAGCCGCGGCCGCTGTACTGCACGGACAACGGCGTGATGATTGCGTGTTCCGCTTATTACAAAATGAAGAAAGGAGAATTTGCCGGTCCGGATCTGGATGCGATTCCGGGCTTGGAATTCTAGATTACAGATATGCTGATAATGTCGGCCAGTGAAATTGGCAAAAGTTACGGAGTGGATGTGATACTGGAAGATGTGTCTTTCAGTATCAACAAGGGAGACCGAATCGGAATCGTGGGACCCAACGGAGCGGGGAAGACCACGCTTCTGTCGATTCTGTCCGGCGAAGCCGCCCCGACTACCGGAAACTTCTACGTACGAAACGGATATACCGTCGGATACCTGAAACAGAGAAATCATTTTTTTTCCGAGGGAACGGTGCTGCGGGAAGCGGAGAAAACCTTTACCCGATTCCACGAGATGGAGAAGGAAATCCATCGGCTGGAAGAAGCCATTTCCGATCACGAACATCCGGATTTCAATCGGAATCTGGAACAGTACACCGCGCTCATGGAGAAGTACAAGGAGCAGGGCGGTTACACCTATAAGAGTGAGCTGAAGTCCGTACTTCGCAATATGGGATTTGGTGAATCGGAATACGATAAAAAAATCAGCATGCTGTCCGGCGGCGAACGAACTCGTCTGGCCATGGCTTGCATGCTCCTGAAGCAGCCGGATATTCTGATGCTGGATGAGCCCACCAACCACCTGGATCTTCGGATGCTGGAATGGCTGGAACAATATCTGAAGGCCTACAAGGGAACGATTATCGTGGTATCCCATGACCGGTACTTCTTGGACCAGCTGGTGAATCGGATTTTCGAGGTGAGCCGATGTCATCTGACGGATTATCGGGGAAATTACTCCGAGTATCTGATTAAGCACGAAGAGCGGATGGAAGTGGCGCTGCGGGAATATGAGAAGCAGCAGAAGGAAATCGAGAAGCAGGAAGAGATTATCCGCCGTTTCAAAGGACACGGCACGGAAAAGCTGGTGAACCGGGCGAAATCCAGAGAGAAGCGCCTGGCGCATATGGAAGTGAAAGATCGGCCGGTAACGGAAAACAATCGGATGAAACTCACTTTCCACTCAGAATACAAGAGCGGCAACGATGTGATGCTGGCGGAGGATTTGGAGAAATCCTTCGGCGAACGGAAGCTGTTCGATCACGTCTCCTTCGACATCAAGAAGGGAGAACGGATTTGCATCATCGGGGATAACGGTGTGGGCAAAACCACATTGCTTCGGATTCTGATGGGAAAGGAGCAGGCGGACCGGGGATATCTGAAAATCGGTCACAACGTGAATTTCGGATATTACGATCAGGGACAGCTTCTTCTGGATGAGAATGAAACGGTGCTGGGAGAGATGAAGAATGCCTATCATCTGTATACGGATACGGAGATGCGGTCGATTCTGGGACGGTTCCTGTTCCGCGGGGATGATGTGTTTAAGCAGATTCGCAGCCTGTCCGGCGGCGAAAAGGCAAAGCTTTCCCTGCTGAAACTGATGCTGTCCGGTGCCAATACCCTGATTCTGGACGAACCAACCAACCATTTAGACATCGATGCCAAAGAGGTGGTAGAGGATGCACTGCTGGATTTCGAGGGAACCCTGATTATCGTTTCCCACGACCGTTATCTTCTGCAGAAGCTCCCGACCCGAATCTTTGAATTGACGACCGATGGAATCGTGGAATACAAAGGGCGTTTCGATTACTATCTTCAGAAAAAAGAAGAACGGAAGGCGGCAGAAAGTTCCGGGGAGGAATCCAAGAGTACGTCTGACGGAGAACTGTCTGCCGAAGAAGAACGGAGACTTCGGAAGGAGCAGGAAGCGGAGCAGCGGCGGCAGGAACGCCGCATTATGGAGCTGGAAGGAATCATTGAGGACTTGGAAGCCAAAATCCAGGAGACCGAAGAGCTTCTCTGTGCTCCGGAGAACATGTCCAATGTAGAACTCCTTCAGGAAAAAGGGGCGTTATTGGAACAATATAAGGCGGAATTGGAAGTACAATACGAGGAATGGATGGAACTTCAATAAAAAAACTTGCATAAAGCACTTATTTTCACTATAATTAACAATGTGATAAATTAAACGGAGGAAAATGTGATGACATTTGAAAAAATCAGAGAACTGATTGTAGAGCAGCTTGGTATTGACGAAGATATGGTAGAGATGGACACAAATCTGATGAAGGATCTGGAGGGCGACTCATTGGATATGGTGGAAATCATTCTGGGAATTGAGGAAACTTTCGGTTTGGAAATTCCGGATGAGGAAGCGGAGAAATTTGAGACCGTACGTGACCTGGTGGAATACGTGGACGACCACGAAGAATAATTTACGGGGTTGTGGTTTGTCTGCTGTGAAATAGAATTCAGAAAGAAGGTTGGTTAAAGTATGAAAAATAATACGAGAGTTTCGAACGCCATCATCCGGCGTCTTCCACGGTACAGAAGATATTTGGGAGATCTTCGAAGCCGTGGAGTGAAGAAAATTTCTTCCAACGAACTAAGTGAATTAATTGGTTATACGGCATCTCAGATTCGTCAGGATTTGAATACGTTCGGCGGATTTGGTCAGCAGGGATACGGATACAGTGTAGATCATCTGTATGCGGAGATTAACAAAATTCTGGGACTGGACAGAGAGTACAAGACCGTTGTCGTGGGTGTGGGCCATCTAGGACAGGCGATTACCAATCACATCCTGAACTACAAGTTTGGATTCAGCATTGTAGGTCTTTTTGATGTGAATCCAACTATTGTTGGATTGGCAATTAACGGCGTAAAGGTTCAGAACTCTTCCGAGCTGGAGGACTACGTTCGAAACAACAATATCGATATCGGAATTATCTGCTGCGGAAAGGATAACGCACAGGAAGTGGCGGATACATTGGTTCGCGGCGGTGTAGAAGGTATTTGGAACTTTGCACCGATTGATTTGGATATTCCGGAACGTATTGCCATTGAGAACGTACACTTGAGTGAGAGTTTGCACACGCTGTCGTTCTTAATCAGCAGCAAGGAGAAGGAAAATCGTTAATTCGAAATGAATGCATAAAAGAAAATCCCGTAGCGAACGCTACGGGATTTTCTAATAATAAATCATGCATGATAGAATGTCTTGAAGAACTAAGCTTCTGCAGGTGCACCTACAGGACATGTATCTGCACAAGCACCACAATCGATGCATGCATCCGCATCGATAACATATGGGGAACCTTCGCTGATTGCTTCTACTGGGCATCCAGCGGCACAAGCTCCACAACCGATGCACTCACTGCTGATTACATAAGCCATGACTGTACCTCCTTTATAGTATTTATGAGTTGATTGTAACACCTGTTTGGTAGTTTTGTAAACTTAACTTTAGTAAGGATAACTTAACAATGGAAATATATTCTTTTACAGGAAAAAGCGGAACCGGAAAAAGCTACAGTGCGGCAAGAATATGCCGGGAAAAACATATCGATGCCATCATTGATGATGGATTGCTGATCTACCGGGGCGGAATCGCTGCCGGTCGTTCCGCAAAGGAATGCTCGTCGAAGGCGGCGGCGATGCGAACCGCACTGTTCAACTACGATGACCACCGGGAGGAAGTTCGAAAAAAGCTCTTGGAATTAAATCCGGATAAATTGATGGTTATCGGAACTTCGGATCGAATGGTGAATTGGATTCTGGATGCCTTGGAACTTCCGGCGCCGAATCACCGCATGTACATCGAAGATTTTACGACGGAAGAACAGCGAAAGGTGGCAGGAGAACATCGGATGCAGGGCGGAGAGCATGCCATTCCGGTACCGATGGGTCAATTGAAACGTAATTTTGCGGGATACATCTTGAATCCAACGAGATTCTTCCGCAGCCGGGCATTACAGGAGGAATCCGGAAAAGAACGGACCATCGTGCGGCCGCCGTTCAGCTATTCCGGAAAGTTTGAAATCCGAGAGGAAGCCATTCGGGATATTATCATGATTGCGGCGGAAGCCCATCGGGGGTGCATTAAGGTGCTGAATTTCTACCATAACGGAAATGTGTCCGGATTCAACCTGGTGGTGGAAGTGCGAATTCGAAAGTTCCCGGGCGCCGGTCGTCACTGCATCATGTTCCAGCAGGAAATCTGGCAGGTGCTTCGCACCATGACCTCCTTCTCTTTGGGACATGTGAATATTCAGGTGAAGGACGTGTACATCCGAAAGAGCGAGCGGGAGAAGCGGAAATAGAAAAATGAAGATAACTTCACATTTTTTCCGAGGAAAGAGGTTGACATCCTAGGAGCAGGTGAGTAGAATAATTCTTGGAAGTTGGCACTCGATTAATATGAGTGCTAACAGAAAAAAGATAATAGAGGAGGAAACTGGAATGAGTTTAGGAATTAAGCCATTGGGCGCAAGAGTAGTTATAAAGAAGGACGAGGCATTGGAAAAGACCGAAGGCGGATTGATTCTTTCCGGCAGTGCAAAGGAAAGACCTCAGCAGGCGGTTGTTGTAGCAGTTGGTCCCGGAACTGAGGACGAGAAGATGCAGCTGAAAGAGGGAGACCACGTAATTTTCTCTCGTTACGGCGGCACGGATTTGAAGCACGAAGGTGTGGAATATACCATTATGGAACAGAAAGATATTCTGGCAGTAATCGAGTAACTGCCGATTGATATAGGAGGATAGAAAAATGGCTAAAGATTTGTTTTACGGAGAAGAATCCAGAAGAAAGCTTCTGTCAGGTGTGGATAAGCTGGCAGACACCGTTAAGATTACACTGGGACCGAAGGGACGAAACGTTCTGATTGAGAAGTCTTACGGATCCCCACTGATTACCAATGACGGTGTGTCCATCGCAAAGGAAGTCGAGCTGGAAGATCAGGTAGAGAACATGGGTGCACAGCTGGTCAAAGAAGTTGCCACCAAGACCAATGATGTGGCCGGTGACGGTACTACCACTGCAACCCTTCTGACACAGGCAATCGTAAGAGAAGGATTCAAGAACGTCACTGCCGGTGCAAATCCAATGGTTCTGAAGAGAGGTATCAACGGTGCCGTTGAAGTTGCTGTAGATTATCTGAAGAACAGCGCAAAGAAAGTAGACGACAAGGAGAGCATCGCACAGGTTGCTTCCGTATCCGCCGGCGACCAGGAAATCGGCAGACTGATTTCGGAAGCCATGGACAAGGTGGGCAAAGACGGTGTCATCACCGTTGAGGAATCCAAGTCTCTGGGAACCACTTTGGACGTTGTAGAAGGTATGCAGTTCGACAGAGGTTATCTGTCCCCATACATGGCTGCTAACAGCGAGAAGATGGAAGCCGTTCTGGATCACCCATACATCCTGCTGACCGACAAGAAAATCAGCAACATTCAGGAAATCGTTCCGCTGCTGGAGGATATCATGAAATCCGGAAGCAAGCTGCTGATCGTTGCAGATGACGTAGAAGGCGAAGCACTGGCTACTCTGGTTGTCAATAAGCTGAGAGGAACTCTGGATGTCGTTGCTGTAAAGGCTCCGGGATTCGGCGACAGAAGAAAGGCCATGATGGAGGATATCGCCATCCTGACCGGCGGTACCGTAATCAGCGAGGAGCTGGGTTACGAGCTGAAGGAGACCACCATCGATATGCTGGGCAGAGCGGAAACCGTTAAGGTCAACAAAGATCGCACCGTTATCGTCAACGGAAACGGCAGCCGCACCGAGATTAAGGAGAGAATCGATTCCATCCGCGCAGAGGTAGAAGAGACGACTTCCGATTTCGACCGCGAGAAGCTTCAGGAGAGACTGGCAAAGCTGGCCGGTGGTGTTGCGGTAATCAATGCCGGTGCAGCAACGGAGACCGAGCTGAAGGATAAGAAGCTGAGACTGGAAGATGCACTGAACGCAACCAGAGCTGCGGTAGAGGAAGGCATCGTTTCAGGCGGTGGTGTAGCACTGATCGGTGCAATTCCGGCAGTTACTGAGTATGCAGACAGCCTGGAAGGCGATATGAGAACCGGTGCGAAGATTGTTGAGAGAGCACTGGAAGAGCCGGTTCGTCAGATTGCGGAGAACGCCGGTTTCGAAGGCAGCGTTGTGGTATCCAAGGTAAAAGAATCTCCGGAAGGAATCGGATTCAACGCCGCAAGCGACGAGTATGTAAACATGATTGATGCCGGCATCGTGGATCCGGTAAAAGTAACCCGTTCCGCACTGCAGAATGCAGCAAGCGTTTCCGGCATGCTCCTTACCACAGAAGCAGGAATTACGGAAATCAAAGAGGATACTCCGGCACCGGCAATGCCTGCCGGCGGCGGCATGGGCGGCATGATGTAATCTGCCCGATTTAAAGAACATACGAATACCGATTCATTGGAAAAGGACTGCAAAAGCGGTCCTTTTTCTGTTGTCAATTTCGTCGAGGGGTGATACAATATCTTGTATTAGGTTTTAGATGCAAGACAGATGAAACGACAGGAAAGGGGTTTCGCATGGGCGGTTTTTTTGCAGCGACGTTGAAAGAAGATTGTGTGTTTGATTTGTTTTTCGGAACGGATTATCACTCTCATTTGGGAACCAGACGTGGCGGATTGGTAGTGTACGGAGAGAATGGATTTGATCGGGCCATTCATAATATTGAAAATTCTCCTTTTAGAACGAAATTCGATGCCGATGTATCTCGCATGAAGGGCAACATGGGCATGGGATCTATTTCGGATTATGAACCGCAGCCTTTGACGGTGCGCTCCCACCACGGAACCTTTGCCATTACCACCGTTGGAAAGATCAGCAATAAGGCGGAATTGCTGCAGAAGCTGTTTGATAACGGAACGACCCAGTTCATGGAAATGGGAGATGGAGACATCAATACCACAGAACTGGTGGCAGCCCTGATTAACGAGAAAGATAATATGATTGACGGCATCCGCCATGCGCAGGACGTGATTGAAGGATCCATGAGCATGCTGATTATGACCAAGCGGGGGATTTTCTGCGTGCGGGATAAGTTGGGTCGTACGCCGTTGGCCATCGGAAAGAAGGACACCGGATACTGCGCCAGCTTCGAGGAATTTGCGTATTTGAATCTGGGATACGAAGATTACAAGAACCTGGGTCCGGGAGAAATCGACATCATGACCAGCGACGGCGTGACCGTTCTGGCAGAACCGGGAAAGAAGATGAAGATCTGCACGTTCCTGTGGGTATACTACGGTTATCCGGCATCTTCTTATGAAGATATTTCCGTGGAGGCCATGAGACATCGCTGTGGTGCGGCGATTGCCCATCGAGATACCTTGAAGAGAGAAGATGTGGATATCGTTGCGGGCGTTCCGGACTCCGGCGTGGCACACGCCATCGGATATTCCAATGAGGCCAGACTGCCGTATTCCCGTCCGTTTATCAAATACACTCCGACTTGGCCGAGATCTTTCATGCCGACCATTCAGACCAAGCGGGATTTCATCGCAAAGATGAAGCTGATTCCGGTTCCGGAACTGATTAAGGATAAGAGAATTGTGCTGATTGACGACTCCATCGTCAGAGGCACCCAGCTGGCGGAAAAGGCTAAGTACCTCTATTCCTGCGGGGCGAAAGAAATTCACGTTCGTCCGGCATGTCCGCCAATCCTGTTCGGCTGCAAATATCTCAACTTCTCCCGTTCCCGCTCTGCGCTGGAACTGATTGCCAGAAGAGCCATTGATGAGCTGGAAGGCCGTCACATGGAGGACGATGAATTGGGTGATTACCTGAATCCGGACAGCGAAAAATATCAGAACATGATTGAAGTGATTCGGAAGCAGCAGGGATATGATACCCTGCAGTACAACCGCCTGGAGGATATGCTGGAATCCGTTGGCATTCCGGTGGAAAACCTGTGCACCTACTGCTGGGACGGAAAAGAAGAATAATCGTTCGATGCTTTTTGGTGTTGATGACGGAATAAGAATTCCATCATCAACACCTTTTTTCAAAAATGAAGAGCCAGGAGCGTTCAAATTGTTAAGAATGTATTAAAAAAAGAACATGACTTTTTTATAACAAATGGTATAATCCTTTGTTGGCTGAAGATAAATTCTTGTTTTGAATAAAGGAGAAATTTGGTGAAAAGTACAAAAGAGCGCATTCAGGATTATATTATTATTACAATTGGAACCATTATCGCTTCCTTTGCGGTGTTTTTCTTTCTGACTCCAAGCCATTTGGCGGTAGGAAGCATCTCCGGTCTGGCAGTGTTGATTGCAAAATTCGTTCCGATGACGGTAGGTACCCTTCTGATTATTCTGAACGGAATCTGCCTGCTGCTGTCCGCTGTTTTTGTGGGAAAGGAGTTCACATATCGAACTCTGTATCCGTCCATTCTGCTGCCAATCGTGATTCGGATTCTGGAGAAAATCTACCCGAACATGCAGTCATTGATGGACGATCAATTCTTGGATATGCTGGGATACCTGTTCCTCTATGCACTGGGAGCATCCCTCTTGTTTATGAACAACGCATCCTCCGGCGGACTGGATGTAATCACCAAAATTATGAATAAATATTTCCATATGGAACTGGGAACCGCGATGTCCGTCTGCGGAATGGCGGTAGCAATCCCATCCATTTTCATCTACGATATCAAGACCGGATTACTGAGTATTCTGGGAACCTATTTCCAGGGAATCATCCTGGATCACTTCCTCTTTGGTTTCAGCATCAAGAAGAAGGTGTGCGTGGTATCGGATCATATTGAAGAAATTCGGGATTACGTCATCAACGTGATGTACAGCGGTGCGACCTTCTACGAGGCAACCGGTGCATTCGACTACCACCACTACAAGGAATTGAACATCATCGTAAATCGTCAGGAATACGTGACCCTGATTAATTTAATCGATAAGGTGGATCCGGATGCCTTCGTTTCGGTGTATAATGTAAGTGAAATTATGAGTCACACATGGGGCCGAAAGGGAGGAAGTCAGAATGCTTCTGGAAAGTGAGAATAAAAAAAGCCGGCATGTCCTGATTGCAGAGGGAACCGGAAGCCGAGGAGAATCGTTGGTGCGTGCTTTTACCGATCGGGGAGCCACCACCGCCTTTTTCTGTCGGGATCGATATAAGGAAGCGCTGGAACTGAGCCGGGAAACCGGGGCGCTGAACATCAAATGCAACGTGTTTAATCGGAATTCCATGGAGTTTGCCGCAGATGTGGTGAAAGAATTCATGGAGGACCGGCTGGATACGTTGGTGTGCAACATTCTTCCAGAACTGAATCGAGAACAGCCGGCAGAAGATTGGAGCAAAGACCGGGAAAGCATTATGAAGAATTTGGATGCCGTGGGTTTCTACCTGCAGACCATGCTGCCCTTGATGGGGGAAGGGGGAAGCGTGATTGTTCTGTTGCAATCCGGAGATTCGGATTGGGAAACGTCCGAACCGATGTCTTTGGCGGAGAACATGCTGCAGTCGGCCCTGAAGGGGATGATTCAGTCCCTGGCTCGTTCGCTGCGGGATAAGCGAATTCGTGTGAATGGATTGCTTCTTTCGAATCGGGAAGAAGCGGAACCGAAATTGGGCGGTACGGTGCGATTCCTGGCATCTCGGGATGCGGAGGGAATCACCGGACAACTGGTTCAGATATAAGGGGTAAAACGGATGAAATATACAAAGTCTTTTGAGACAAGATCTTATGAAATCGACCGTCACGATGCGTTGACGCCGACGGCACTGGTGCAGTATCTCCAGGAAACGGCAGATCATCAGATGCACGATACGGATAAAGACTACGGATTGATCTACCGGGAAGAGCGGAAAGCTTTTGTGGTTAGCCGCATGAGCGTGGAAATAATGCGGCCGGTATACAAGTATGCCCATGTGGACTGCGATACCTGGGTCGTTCCGGCGAAGGCGGCGAATTTTCCACGGGCGTATGAGCTCTATTTGGAGGGGAATCTGGTGGCGCGAGCATACAGCAACTGGGCGCTGGTGGACGTGGATACCCGGAAACTGGTGCTTCAGAGTGAGTATGACATGTCTTCCTACCCGGAGGACCGGGAACCGGTGATGGGAATTCCGACGAGATTTCGGATTCCAAAGACGCTGGAATGGAAGGACGGCGGAACGGTGCCGGTAACCCTAACGCTGACTGACATTAACGGGCACATGAACAACGCCCGGTATTACAACTGTTTGTACGATTGCATTCCGAATGTGGAGGAATACTGCATCACTTCCCTGAACATGCGGTTCGTTCACGAGGCGCCGCTGGGCAGTGAACTGAAAATCCTTCGAAGTGATTTTTTGGACCCGGGAAAAATGGACCCGCGTGCGGATAAAATCGTCTATTTCAAAACCGAAGTGAACGGGGAAGACAATGTCCATGCGGTATTCGGATTGAAACGTTGGGAATAACGGAATATGCAGAAGTGCGAGAATCGCTGCAGCAATGCGGCGGTTCTTTTTTTATGGAAAAGGGGGGAGGAAATATGTTTTTTGGTGGTTTTTGTTGAAAAGTGGGGTGAAGTGGTTTAAAATGGGGCATATATTGAATTACAGTCGAGACGTGTATGAAAATTTAGGAAGGCAGCTATGTTCACGGGAACTTATGAAAATTCTATTGACAATAAAAATAGAATGATTGTTCCGTCGAAGTATCGGAATCAGCTGGGCGGCAAATGCATGCTGGCCCGTGGTTTTGATACCTGTCTTTACATTTACACCATGGAGGATTGGGACGAGCTGGTGGCAAAGATGCGAAAGCTCCGTCAGACGGATCGGGATATGCGGCGGTTCATCCGGGAGTTCTTTTCCAATGCCAGTGAGTGTCAGCTGGACTCCCAGGGACGAATCCTGATTCCCCAGAACCTCAAGAACTACGCTTCCATCACGAAGGATCTGATTACTTTGGGCGCTATGGATAAGATTGAGGTGTGGAGCAAGGAGGTCTACAACGACTCCGAAAGTGAGAACATGTTCAACGACGAAGAATTTATTGCAAAGTTAGAAGAATACGATATATAGAGGCGAAAATGACATTCAGACATGTACCGGTACTATACGACGAAGTAATGGAATCCTTGAACATCCGGCCGGATGGGTTCTATGTGGACGGAACCACCGGCGGCGGCGGGCATTCTTCCGGAATTTGCGAACGGTTATCCGAAGCGGGCACACTCCTGGCAGTGGACCGGGATACGGCCGCGCTGGAAGCCTCCCAAAAGCGTTTGGAACCTTATTCTTGTAAAAAAATATTTCTCCATTCCAACTATTCCGAGGTGGATCGAATTCTGGAAACGGCAGGACGGCCGGTGGACGGAATTCTGTTGGATCTGGGCGTATCCTCGTTTCAGCTGGATACGGCGGAACGGGGATTTTCCTACATGCACGATGCGCCGATGGATATGCGGATGAATGAGGACGACAGTTTTACGGCATACAACGTAGTCAATGAATACGATGAAAAAGAACTCCACCGAATCATCAAGGAATATGGAGAAGAACGGTGGGCATCTCGAATTGCACAGTTTATCGTTCGCCGCCGAGAGGAGAAGCCGATTGAAACCACCGGGGAGCTGGTGGAGGTGATTAAAGCGGCCATTCCGGCTTCGGCAAGACGAAACGGGCCGCATCCGGCAAAACGGACGTTCCAGGCCATTCGAATTGAGGTAAACGGAGAATTGGAACATTTGAAGACGGCGGTGGAGCACCTTCCGGATATACTGGCTCCGGGCGGCAGATTGGCCATCATCACCTTCCATTCACTGGAAGACCGGATGGTAAAGGAAGCCTTTAACGCTCGGCTGAATCCGTGCACCTGTCCGCCGGAATTTCCGGTGTGCGTGTGCGGAAAGAAGCCGGATGTGCGAAAGGTCACTCGAAAGCCAATTGCCCCGGGAGAACGGGAACTGGAGGAGAATCCGAGAGCGCGGAGTGCAAAACTGCGCGTCATAGAGAAAATATAGAAAGATATCAATAATATACAGGAGGAAGCAATGAGTACAGCGGTAAATACCGGCCGAAAAGCAGCTGCAAGACGAAGAACAAAGACGACGACACAGGCAGCTGCAGCACAATACAAAATCGCAATTAAATATATTCTGTGCGGTGCTCTGCTGCTCCTGGGAATTGTTTTTATGGCAGCGTATTCCACGAATCTGCAGCAGCAGAACAACACCCTGGCAGCACGAAATGACGTTCTTCAGGCGGAAATCGATTCGCTGAAAGAACAGATTAACGATGCCACCAGCATTGAGAAGGTGGAAACGATTGCCACGAAAAAGTATGGGATGGTTCAGCCGGACGAGAGCAACTACATCACCATTCGGGATGAGAAGAAACAAGGAAGCAGTCTGGCGGACACGATAAAGAAAGAAGCCTATAACTAATTTCATGGATAATTGAAACCACACTCCGTCTTTTCGGGGTAGTGGTTTTTTGTGGATATAAGGAATGAGCAACAAACCCCGTAAAAGTACGAAGAAAAAGAGAATAGATGAGGCCATGTCCCGGAGAACCGGGGTGGTGGATGAGAATCGGCGGAGGCTGGGCATCGGATTCATGCTGGTGGTGCTGATGTTTTCGGTTCTGACATTCCGGCTGGCCTATTGGCAGATTGTTCGGGGAGACGATTTGAACGAAAAGGCCACGGAGATGCAGGATCAGGATACCACCATCGATCCGGTGCGGGGAACGATCTACGATGCCAATATGAATCCGCTGGCACAAAGCGTAACGGAATACGAGCTGTATGTGTATTCCCAAAGTCTGTACAAGGATAAGAAAATTACAGAGGACGAACGAAAGAAAGTCCTGAAGAATCTGTCGAAATACACCGGGCTCAGCGAGAAGGAGCTCAAGGAAAAATTTGAAAACAAGGACAACCTAATTAAGCTGGCGGACGGCCTGAGAAGAGATGATGTAAAGGCGCTTCAGAAACTGTACGATGACAGCGTGGTGGTGAAGACTTCCATGGCCCGGAGTTATCCGAACAAGGACTTCGCTTCTCACGTTATCGGTTTCGTGGATTCCAACAACAGCGGAAGAAGCGGGCTGGAGTACCAGTACAACGCACTGCTCACCGGTGTGAAAGGACGAAAACTCAGCACCACCGACAGTCAGGGGAATACCCTGTTCAACGGAAATCGAAAATACTATCAGGCGGAAGACGGCAAGAGCATCGTCACCACCATTGACGGAGTGATTCAGAATTACGCAGAGGAGGCGGTGGCAGCCGGAGAGAAGAAGACCCGTGCCGAATCCATCAGCTGTGTTATAATGAGTCCGAAATCCGGCGATGTGCTGGCCATGGTGAACTATCCGAGTTACGATCCGAATAATCCGTATGAACCGTCAGATCCGTATGCATTAAAGCAGTTCAGCAAACTATCCGATTCCAAGCAGAGTAAGTACCTGAGCCGGATGTGGACGAATCCGATTATCAGCGGGGTCTACGAACCGGGTTCCACCTTCAAGTTAGTAACGGCAGCCTCGGCTTTGGATTCCGGCAGTGCGAATCGGAAATCCCGGTACAAGTGCCCGGGGTATATCGTGGTAAACGGAACGAAGATCAACTGCTGGGGAACGGCCCACGGCACAGAATCCCTGAAGCAGGCGGTGGGAAATTCCTGCAACCCGGCAATGGCTCGGGTGGCCCTGAACATGGGATCCAAGAGATTTTACGACTATATCGACCTCTTTGGTTTCGATGACAAGACCGGCATTGATTTGCCGGGAGAGGGAAATTCCATCGTAAAGAATCCGACCAATCTGGGAGATGTGGATCTGGCGACCACCGGCTTCGGCCATGGTATCGCCATCACGCCGATTCAGCTGATGTGCGCCATCAACGCTTTGGGAAATGACGGAAACCTGATGAAACCGAAGGTGGTTCAGAAGATTTTGGACAGCGACGGAAAGACGGTACGGACCATAAAGGATACCAAGGTTCGAAAGGTGGTATCTACGGAAGTGGCGGACAAGATGCGGGAAATCATGCAGTATTACGTGGAGAAGGGCGGCGGCGGCGCAGCCTACATCCCGGGATACCGTATCGGCGGCAAGACCGGAACGGCGAATATCGCATCCAACGGCGGATACTCCCACGATACGGTGGCTTCTTTTATCGCAATGGCACCAATGGACGACCCTCAAGTGACGGTGCTGGTCATGGTGACCCGTCCGAAGGGAAGCGAATTCGGTGCGGTGAATGCGGGCCCAATCGTGAAACGGATTATGTCCGGTGTACTTCCGTATCTGGGCGTCAGCAAGAAATACGCCAAGAATGAAAGAAGAGATCAGGAGACCAAGGTGATTGTTCCGAAGGTCACCGGAATGAACAGCAAGAGTGCCATCAATTATCTTTCCGCAAGGGGATTGAAATACAAGGCGGTACCGGCGGACAGCGGGAAATCCTTCCACGTGGTGGATCAGTATCCGAAATCCGGAACGAAAGTATCCCCGCACAGCACGGTATATCTGTACAGCAAATAAAATTTTAAGAAAAAGGAACGAAAGAAAATGAAGCGAACGAATCTGGAATACATTGCAGAGGCGGTGAAAGGAAAAATATACGCAAGGGCAGAGGGAAACCGACACGACAGCGTCACCGCCGTGTCCATTGACTCCCGGGATATCCCGGTGGAATGCCTGTTCTTTGCCATCATCGGAGAGCGAGCCGATGCACACCGGTTTCTGCCGGATGTATATGAGAAAGGATGCCGGAATGTGGTGGTGTCCGATTCGGAATGGGCGGAAAAGATGGGTGCGAAGAAAGATGTGAATGTCATTCTGGTACCGGATACCCGTTTGGCGCTGATGGACCTGGGCGAAAAATATTTGGATGACTGGAGCGGTCTCCGAAAGGTGGGCGTGACCGGAAGCGTGGGGAAAACAAGCACAAAGGAATTTCTCTACAGCGTACTGCGAAGCCGCTACCGCACGGGAAAGACACCGGGAAATCTGAACAGCGAATTCGGAATTCCTCTGACGGCATTTTCCTTTGCGGAAGACATTCAGGTTGCGGTCATTGAAATGGGTGCAGGCTACGGCAGTGCCATGGGTGAGCTGTCCCGGATTGCGAAGCCGGAGGCAGCCGTAATCACCAACGTGGGCACCTCCCACCTGGAGGTGTACGGCACTCGGGAGAAGCTTCTGGAAGAGAAACTTCGAGTATCCACCGGATTCACTCTGGAGAATACATTGGTAATCAATACGGATTCCGATATTCTCACAAAAGAAAATGCGCAGCGCCATCAGCCCTCCGATGCGAGAATCGTTACGGTGGGTTCGAAAGGCGGCGAGGATTATCATCTTTCGGATATTCGTGACCGGGGCATTGAGGGCGTTCAATGCAATGTGACCCACGGTGACGAGACGGTTACCCTCAAACTGCCGGTTATCGGTGCCCACAACCTGGGGAATGCGGTTTTGGCTATGGCTATCGGAGAAGTCTTTGGAATAACCATGGAAGAGTCCGTAGAAGCGCTTTGCGAGGTGGAGACGAACGCAAACCGGCTCAGCGTGGTGAAAGGGACGGACTACTCTGTCATCAACGATACCTACAATGCCAGTCCGGAATCCATGAAGGCCGGAATCGACGTGCTGGTGAACAGTCCGGGAAAGAGAAAAATCGCTGTATTGGGAAGCATGTTCGAGCTGGGAGATCACTCGGAACAGCTCCACCGAAGCGTAGGGGAATACGCGGCTTCCAAGCCGGTGGATATTCTGGTGGCCATCGGTGAGAACGGCAAAGCCATTGCAGAAGGGGGAGAATCGGCATCTTCGGATTTGCAGGTTCTGTATTATGAGGACCGGGAAGATGCTGCCAAAGCCGTTCGCCCGATGCTTCAGGCCGGCGATTTGGTCTACGTGAAGGCATCTCGTTCCATGGAACTGGAAAAATTTGTCACAGCAATCACAGAGTAGTACAATAGGAACGGAAATAAAATAAAGAAAAGGATAAAAAGAAAAATGACACTATTGGACGTAATTCTATATTTCGTTATGCCCCTGGCGATTACCGCACTGATGACCTACGGATTAATTCCGTACTTCCATCGGAAACAGTTCGGTCAGTATATCCGGGAGGAAGGCCCGAAGGCTCACCTCAAGAAGCAAGGTACACCGACGATGGGCGGAATTGCCATCTTCATTGGCATTGCAGCCGGAATGGCGATATTCATGGTTCGGGTTTCAGACCCGCTCAAATCCTGGGCAAGTCCGCACCTGGTGCGGGACGCGGTGGCCATCGTTCTGACGATGCTTGCTTTTGGGGCAATCGGATTTATCGATGACTTCAACAAAATCGCCAAAAAGGAAAATCTGGGATTAACGGCAAAGCAGAAGCTGATCATGCAGGCCGTGTTCAGCATCGGCCTGGCGTTCTATATGATGCGGACCGGACGGGAAGACCTGTTCATTCCGTTTCTGAAGATCGGCGTAAGCTTTGGACTTCTGTACATTCCGTTTGTAATGTTCGTGGAAATCGCCATGTCAAATGCGGTGAACCTCACCGATGGACTGGATGGACTGGCTGCTGGCGTGACTGCCATTGTGGGAATAACCTTTGCCGTCATCGGATGGAAGGATGGAGACACCATTTTGACCGTCAGCGGAACCGTGGTGGCGGGTGCATTGATTGGATTTCTTCTGTTCAATCACTATCCGGCGAAAATCTTCATGGGTGATACCGGTTCCATGGCACTGGGCGGCGTACTTTCCGGAATCGCAGTGGTAACGGGAAAAGAATTCCTCCTTCCGCTGGTGGGATTAATCTACGTGCTGGAAGCCCTTTCGGTAATCATCCAGGTGGCGTACTTCCGGAAGACCGGCGGGAAGAGATTTTTCCGAATGGCTCCGCTGCACCATCACTTCGAGTTGGGCGGAATGAAAGAATACAACGTAGTGTATATGTTTTGTGCAGTAACAGCGGTTCTGGGTGTGATTGCATACTTCGGAACGATTTAGATAAGGAGGCGCAGAGATGATGAGAGATGAAGTGAAAGGTAAAAAAATTCTTGTAGTGGGAATGGGGAAATCCGGCAAGGCGGCGGTTCAGGAGCTGCACAAGCTGGGCGCACAGGTGGTGGCACAGGATGTGCACACGGTGGATGCCGTGGATCCAAAGTTTGCAAAATACCTGGAAAAAGAGGGCGTTCCTGCGCTCTTTGAATGCAATCCGGATAACATGGGCGAATATGATTTGGTCGTAATCAGCCCCGGCGTGTCACCGGACCTGTCATTTCTGCAGGAAGCGAGATTATCCGGCGTCGAGGTCATCGGTGAGCTGGAGTTGGCGTATCGCCTGAGCAAGGGAACCTTCATTGCCATTACCGGCACCAACGGAAAGACCACCACAACGACCTTGGTAGGCAAAATCTTCGAAAAGGCACGCCGCAAGACGGCAGTCGTAGGAAATATCGGTGTGGCAGTGGTTTCAAAAGCACTGGAATCCACGGAGGATGAATGGATGGTGACGGAAGCCAGCAGCTTCCAGTTGGAGACGGTGAAGGAATTTCATGCAAAGGTTTCAGCTATCTTGAATCTGACACCGGATCATCTGAATCGCCACAAGACCATGGAAGCTTACGGAGCGGCAAAGGCGCAGGTGTTCCGAAATCAGGATGAAAACGATTATCTGGTGATTAACTACGATGACAAGACTTGTTTCGCCTTGGCGGAAAAATGCAAAGCCACCGTGGTTCCTTTTAGCCGAAAAGAAGAACTGAAAATGGGTGCCTTCCTTCAGGATGACGAGATGGTCATCCGAGATGAAAACGGAATCGTTCGGCCAATCTGCAGCATTCACGATCTGAAGATTATCGGCGATCACAACGTGGAGAACGCGTTGGCGGCGGCGGCAATCAGCTTCTTCGCCGGGGTGGATCCGGAGTCCATTCGGGAAGCCATCGTGGAGTTCCCGGGCGTGGAGCATCGAATTGAGTACTGCGGTCTGGTGGATGGCGTGAAATTCTACAACGATTCCAAGGGAACCAATGTGGACGCGGCAGTTATCGCGCTGAAAGCGCTGAAGGAGAGAATTATCCTCATTGCCGGCGGAGACGGAAAGGCGCAGAACTTTACGGAACTGGCAGAGAACCTGCAAGGACGGGTAAAGGCACTGGTACTTCTGGGCCGGGATGCCAACCAGATTGAGGCATGCGCAAGAAAAGTCAGATTTGACGCTATTTATAATGAAAAAGATATGAATGCTTGCGTGAAGAAGTGCATGGAGTTGGCAGAAGAAGGAGATAAGGTGCTCCTTTCGCCGGCATGCGCAAGCTGGGATATGTACGATAATTACGAGCAGCGGGGAGATCATTTCAAGGCCTGTGTTCAGCAGCTGCTTTGTTGAAAGATGAAATGGAGAACGGAAAGTAGATGGGTGTGATCAGCCGGAAGAAGCAATCGAATAGTGGAAAGAAGGAGAAGAAAGTCCGCAGAACACCGAAATGGAACGTGGACAGCATGCTGGGTTCTTTAGCGGTGAACTACGATGCATCGGTGGCTCTGATTTCCGGAATCCTGATTGCCTTCGGCATCGTGATGGTGTTCAGTGCAGGGTACTACACCACTACCAATTTCTACAACGACCCGTACTACTACCTGCGGAGACAGTTGGCATGGGTAGCGTTGGGAATTGGCGTAATGGCGCTGTTCACCCAATGGGATTACCACAAATACGCAAAGTACTACTGGGTGTTTGCGGTGGTGTCCGTTGGGGCCCTGGCGCTCTTATTCACACCGCTGGGCGTTACGGTTAACTTTGCGACACGGTGGTTTCAGCTGGGCCCGCTGAGAATTACACCGAGTGAATTCTCCAAGCTGGCTATGATTATTTTCACCGCCGGATACGTGGCGGAGCGACCGAGAAGAGTTCGAACCATCTACGTGTTCGTCCTCTTCGGCGTAATGATAGTGCATCTGGGACTGATTATCAAACAGCCGAACCTGTCCACGGCAATTGTAATCGCCGCCATCATGATCGGCATCATGTACGTGGCGGGCATGTGGAACGGATGGCTGGTGCTGGCAGCATTGGCCCTAATCGGCGGATTGATATTTATCCTGATGTTCTACCCCGACTCCCACTGGTACGCACGAATGACCAACTTTATCGATCCGTTCAAGGATGCTCAGGGAGAAGGATATCAGGTATCCCAAGGACTGATTGCACTGGGAAACGGAGGGCTTTTCGGTCTGGGACCGGGTAAAAGCATCACCAAGAACCTCTATCTTCCGGAACCCCAGAACGATTTCATTCTGGCGATTATCGGAGAAGAATTGGGATTCGTGGGTCTGGTGGTACTGTTGTCCGTATATCTTCTGCTGATCTATCGATGCTTTGTCATTACCGTTCGGGCAAAGGATAAGCTTGGATTCTATCTGGGCGCTGGAATTACGGTCATGATGGCACTTCAGGTAATTCTGAATGTGGCCGTTGTAACCGCCTCTATGCCGGCAACGGGAATTACGCTTCCATTCGTCAGTTACGGCGGAACGTCGCTGCTGGTGTTCATGGCGTCGATGGGAATTATGCTGAATATTTCAAAGAAAAATCGAGGGTAATAACATGAGAATTATTTTAACGGGAGGAATTACCGGAGGCCATATTTATCCGGCACTGGCCATAGGCGATAAATTCAAGGAAATGGATCCGGAATGCGAAATCCTATACATCGGAAATGAGCGGGGAATGGAGAACGAAATCGTTCCGAAACACGGTTTTCCCCTGGAAATCGTTTCCTCCAAAGCGGTGGACCGGTCCAACATATTTAAAATGGCGGAGACCCTGGCGGTAACCGGCAGGGGGAAGAGTCAGACCTACCGGATTATGAAGAAATTCCGTCCGGATATCGTCATCAGCACCGGAAGTTATGTCAGCGTTCCGGTGGTGCTGGCAGCACATAAATACGGTGCAAAGGTATTCATCCATGAGCAGAACGCGTATCCGGGAATGGCGAATCGATTCTTGTCTCAATATGCAGAGAAGGTGTTCCTGGGCTTTGAGGATGCGGGAAAATTCTTCAAGCAGAATCGAAAACTGCAGTATTCCGGAAATCCGGTTCGGAAGGATTTCTACGGAAAGGATAAGAAGGAATCCCGGAAACTGCTGGGCATACCGGAAGATGATTTTGTGATTATGACCTTTGGCGGCAGTCAGGGTGCTACCGCCATCAACGATACGGCGATTGAACTGATTCATGCCTATGGCGACCGCCCGAACGTCACCATTCTGTTCGGCACCGGCAAGCGATTTTACGATGACGTACAGCATAATCTGGAAGCGATGGGACTCTCCGGCAAAAGCAACGTTCGAGTGTCTCCATACATTCAGGATATGGCTAACACTCTGGCGGCAACGGATGTGGCCATCAGCCGCTCCGGCGCACTGTCCGTTTCGGAGATTACCATGTCGGGCTGTCCGGCCATCTTCGTACCGTCTCCGAATGTAACCGGAGATCATCAATACTACAATGCGAAAGCGGTGGTGGATAACGGCGGAGCGATTATCGTCCGGGAGGATGGCGATACGCCGAACCGAATTGTGAACATATTGAAAGAACTCCTTGCGGATCCGGATATCGTTCGGCGGATGGCGGAATGCAGCCTGAAGTGCGCTCCGGTAAACGCTACCGACATTGTGTATGAAGGGATTATGGATATATGGACGAAAAACAAATAAACAAAGATAATTCGGAAACTTCCGCGGGAATGGATTTCGGATTAGACGATGAATTCGTATCCATTGACCGAGCGATTGATGAACTGGCAGCGGAGATGGTGGATGTGGACAGTTCGGAAGAGGCATCGGAGGAACCCCCTTCGGAGTTGGATCGGCAGATTGCGGCGAACATCCTGAAGCGTCAGAAGAAGCGAAGCCGTCCCAGCCCTTTTAAGGTGGCATGCGGCATTATCATTCTGACCGTCGCCATGCTGATATTCATGAGTACCGGGGTGTTCACCATTGATTCCATTCAAGTGGATGGAAACGATTACTTTACCGATGAGGAAATCATCAACATGGCCCACGCCACGACGGGAAAGAACCTGTTCTACCATTCCGGAAGCCGTGAAATTGTGGAATATCTGGAAGGCAGTCCGTACATTGAGAAGGCGAAGGTATCCAAACGGATTCCGGGTACCCTGGTGATTCGGGTGAAAGAACGGGAACAGATTGCCGCAGTGGTATATAACAAGGAATACTTGGTGGTGGATTCGCAGGGATTGCTGCTTCGACGATCTAAAACGAAACCGAAGGTGACCATCGTTACCGGAATCAAGATTCGAAAGATGGAGCTGGGTGAGAAATTAGAGGTGACCAATTCCAAGGAATGGAAGAGTGCGCTGCGCATCCTGAATGCCATGAATGACGGAGACCTGTACTTTAAGAAATTGAAGGTCTCCGACGATACGGCTCGAGGATACGTATACGATTCAATGGTTTGCAAGGGACGTGTGGAAACCATGATTGAATCCATCGAAAAGGAGCGGCTGCAGAAAGTGCTGAAGGCGCTGTTCAAGAAAGGAATTAAGCGGGGAACCGTCACCTTGACGGAAAGCGGCTACGCTTCCTTCGAACCGAAGGTATAGGAAACTAAAATAGACATAGGAAGTGCATTTTTGAATACAGAAGCGTTGAAAAAATGTGTAGGTTAACAAGAAAAACTGTAGAAATAGAGTGCATTTCGGTAAATCTTATGGTATTATAAATTAGATATAAATATAGGAGGAGCTTTATGATGGAATTTGTTTCTGACTTTATATCAGATCAGGACAGAGCTGCGATTATCAAGGTTGTCGGTGTGGGTGGCGGCGGATGTAACGCAGTGAATCGAATGGTGGACGCACAGATGTCCGGCGTAACCTTTATTGCCGTAAATACAGACAGACAGGCTCTTGCAAAGTGCAAGGCAGAGGTGAAGATACAGATTGGTGAGAAGCTGACCGGAGGAAGAGGTGCCGGCGCGAATCCGGAGATTGGCCAGAAAGCGGCGGAAGAAACTCTGGAAGAAATCACCGGTTATCTTCAGGATGCAGACCTGGTGTTCATCACTGCAGGAATGGGCGGCGGTACCGGTACCGGTGCAGCACCGATTATTGCAAAGGCAGCGATGGATTGCGGCGCATTGACGGTAGCCGTAGTAACCAAGCCATTTTCTTTTGAAGGAAAGATGCGTTGGAACAGAGCACAGAAGGGTATCGAATATCTCACGAATTTCGTAGATTCTTTGGTAATCATCCCGAACGATCGTCTGATTGACTCCAGCGAAAAGAACACTTCCTTCATGGACGCGTTTGCAATGGCAGATGATGTACTGAGACAGGGTGTTCAGGGTATTTCCGATCTGATTTCCAAGGAAGGATATGTCAACGTGGATTATGCGGATGTCAGAACCACGATGGAAGGTCGCGGCGTTGCACACATGGGTGTGGGCGTTGGATCCGGCGACAACAAGGTAGAAGAAGCGGTTCGAAATGCAATCGAGAGTCCGCTGCTGGAGACATCGGTGGATGGCGCAAGATCCATTCTTCTGTACGTTTCCGGTGGTCTGGATATGGGAATGCTGGACATCAGCAAGATTGCAGAGAAGATTCAGGCGGAGGCAGATCCGGATGCCAATATCATCTTCGGTGCATCGGTATCGGAAGATATGGCAGACAAGGTATCGGTTACCCTGATTGCAACCGACTTCCAGTCGGAGGGAATTTCCGGTTCCAAGATCGAGTCGCCTAAGATCAGCACTCAGAGTCCAAGCAGAAAGACGGTTTCCAGAGACGGTCTGGAAGGCGTTGAAATAACGCTGGATGAGCTGATGAGAAGAAACAGCGACCCGGCAGAGAATTCCGCTGCATCGGAATTTGACGTTCCGGATTTCCTGCGGTAATCGATTTCAATTATGAGTGAAGTGATTTGTTCAGAAAAAAATCCGCTGATTAAGCGCATTCGGAAATTACAGCAGAAGAAAAAGAGAGACGCTTCCGGTCAGATGATTATTGAAGGAAGCAACTTGATACGAGAAGCTGTTCAGAAGGGCATCTGTATGGATGCTCTTCTGATTTCGGATATCTATCCTTCCGAACCTTGGATGGAGGAGCTCTCTACGCGAGGCGTTCGAGTAGAACGGGTGGATGCGTTCCTTTTTGAGAAGATTACGGATGCGAGAAACGGTGTCGGCCTTCTGGCAATTGTAGATCGACCGGTTGTGGATGAAAGTCAATTCGAAAACTGTTTTCGACCGGGCAGCAATTGCGTGGTGCTGGATCGCCTTCAGGATCCGGGTAATATCGGGACAATCATTCGGACCGCAGTGGCAGCGGGATATGATGCAATTGTGACCATGAAGGGAACGGGCGATGTGTATTCTCCGAAAGTCCTTCGTGCGACAGCGGGCATGATTTTTGATGTACCGATTGTTCCTTTATCCGATAGGCGGGAACTGGTGAAGTTGGCACATGATTACGGAAAGCGCATTGCGGTGACCACACCGGACGGCGGAATTCCGTATTACGATTGCGACCTGAGACAAGATGTTTTTCTGGTAATCGGAAATGAAGGAAATGGCATCGGAGATGAATTGATTGAAGCCTCGGATATACGGGTGACGCTGCCCATGTACGGTGGAATCGAGTCCCTGAACGCAGCTGTATCGGCGGGCATATTGATGTACGAACGAGTGCGCAACATATAGAAGAATACAAGTTATTGATAAAGAACAGAGGAGCAGACTATGGACAAGTGCAGAGCGGATGTAACGATTTGTGGCGCTGATTACGTGCTTTCTGGAGAGAAGAGCGAAGATAAGATTAAGGAAATTGCCAAGTTCGTGGATGATGAACTGAGACGGACCAGCCGGGCATTGAATTCCAATCCGAATTACAAATGTGCCGTGCTGACAGCAATTAATATTGCGGAGAAACTGATGGAGAACAGCGATCTTCTGCTGAAGCTTCAGACAGAGAATCACCAGTTGGACAACGATGTTCAGCATTACATTACCCTTTGGGAAAATGCGAAGAAACAGGTGACGGATCTGAAGGAACAGATGAACGATGATTCCGACAGACAGATTCAGGACAGCGAGAAGTACAAGAATCTTCAGGCGAAATGCACCGAGATGGAGAATGCATACTTCGATCTCCAGATGGAAAATGTGAACCTTAAGAATGAGCTGAGAAGCTTGAAAAAGTTTAGGGAAGAAGATGAACAGTAGAACGATTAAGCTGCTGGAATACAACAGAATATTGGAGATGCTTGCAGAACAGGCCGGTTCCGAACTGACGAAGGAACGAATTTCAAAGTTGGAACCGATGACCCACCTGCATGCAATTCAGGACGCACAGACGGAAACTACGGAAGCAGTTTCCGTTATTCTGTATAAGGGAAATATTCCGGTGGGAGCATTTCCAGACCTGAGCCGCATTCTGAAGATGGCTCGAAAAGGTCGGGTGCTGAACATGCGGGAACTGCTGCAGGTGAGGGTTTGTCTTCAGATTGCCAGAGAGGTAAAAACATTCCTGACAGAAGACGTTCCGGAGATTCCGACCCTTCAGGAAATCGGCAATCTGCTGGAACGAGTGGATGAACTGGAAAAGGACATCGACCGCTGCGTTTTGTCGGAGGATGAGATGGCGGACAGCGCTTCACCGGAGCTGAAACGTATTCGAAAAGAAATTCGCAATAAGAATGAAAGCATTCGGAATCGGCTGAACAAGACCGTGAGTACCTCTTCCGCACAGAAATTCCTGCAGGAAGCGATTGTCACCATGCGAAACGGCCGATACGTCATCCCGGTAAAGCGGGAGTATGCGAACATGTTTCCGGGATTGGTCCACGACCAGTCCCAGAGCGGATCCACCTTATTCATCGAACCGCAGTCTGTTGTAAATATGAACAACGAGCTGCGGGAATTGGATCTGGCGGAACAGGCAGAAATTACCCGAATTCTGGAGGTGTTCTCCGGCCGGGTAGCGGAACATTTCCACGGATTGAACAATAACCAGAAGCTTCTTCTGGAGCTGGATTTCATCAGCGCAAAGGGAAAGCTGTCCATTCAGATGAATGCCTTTGAGCCTCGGATGAACACAGAGGGGATTCTGGAAATATATCATGGCCGCCACCCGCTGATTCCGGCGGACAAGGTGGTTCCCATCAATGTATCTTTGGGAGAAAATTGGAAAACCCTCCTGATTACCGGCCCGAACACCGGCGGTAAGACGGTCACCTTAAAGACTATCGGACTCTTTATTTTAATGGCACAGAGCGGCCTGCACGTACCGTGTTCCGAGGAAAGCCGGCTTCCGGTGTTGGAGGAAGTGTTTGCGGATATCGGAGATGAGCAAAGCATCGAGCAGAGTCTCAGTACGTTTTCTGCTCATATGAAGAACATCACGGAAATCTTTCGGACGGTAAATGAGAAATCTTTGGTACTGCTGGATGAGCTGGGTTCCGGAACGGATCCGGCAGAAGGTGCGGCGCTGGGTATCGCCGAGCTGGAAGAACTTCGGAAGCGCGGGGCTTTGGTGGTGGCTACTACCCATTACACGGAGCTGAAGAAGTATGCGCTGAGTACCCCGGAAGTGGAAAACGCATCCATGGAGTTCGATGTGGAGACGCTGTCTCCCACCTATCACCTTCGAGTCGGCCTGCCGGGAAAGTCCAACGCCTTTGAAATTTCGAGAAAGCTTGGTCTGGAAGATAAAATCCTCCGAAGAGCGGAAGCCCTTCTGGGAGAGAACGAGCTGAATTTCGAGGATGCGGTAACTCGGGTAGAGGAAGAGCGAAAAGAAGCGGAACGGATTACCGAGGAAGCCAATCGGATTAAGGAGGAAGCGGAGCAGCGGCTGCAGGAAGCGGAAGCTCAGATTCGCTTGGCCGAGCAAGAGAAGGCGAAAATCCTGGAGGATGCTCGAAATCAGGCGAAAGGCATCCTAAAAGAAACCGAGGACACGGTGGAGGATATCCGGGAAGAGCTGAAGCGGATGAAGGACGAATCCAAGGGTCACCAGGTGAACAAAGTGGCGGAAAGCCGGCGGAGACTTCGGGAAGCCGAAAAGAAGTACCGGGATAAGCCGGCGGCAATTCCGGCAGAGAAGGAAGGAAAGCCGATTCGCCCGGATCAGCTGAAAATCGGAACGCGGGTGAAGGTGATGTCGCTGAATCAAAATGGCGAGGTGGTATCCCTTCCGGACAATCGCGGAAACCTGATGGTGCAGATCGGCGCCTTGAAGACCGGCGTGAACGTGAAAAACCTGATGCTGATTGAGAGCGAAAAGGCCGGAAACAAGGAGCGAAAGAAGAGACAGTATAATCAGATCAAGACTCGGAAGACGCGAAGTGTGCCGATGAGCATCAATCTGATTGGAAAAAATCTGGATGATGCTCGAATGGAAATGGAGAAATATCTGGACGATGCATACCTTGCAGGTCTGCGGAGCGTGACGGTGGTTCACGGCCGAGGAGAAGGTATTCTGAAGAAGGGACTGCGGGATGCCTTGAAACACAACCGATGCGTAAAGGGCTTTAAAGGTGCTCCGTACAATCAGGGCGGAGAAGGTGCGACGGTGGTAGAGCTGAAGGAGTAATGCATGTATATTATCAGTAAATGTCTTCTGGGAGAGAACTGCAAGTATAATGGGGGTAACAATCGCTCGGAAGATGTGGTAAAATTCTCACATGAACATTCTTATTTCGGCGTGTGTCCGGAATGTGCCGGGGGGCTTCCCACTCCGCGGGTTCCGGCGGAAATCGTGGAACAGAACGGAGAATGCCGAGTGGTGAACCGAAACGGTGTGGACGTTACCGCCGAATACGTCCGGGGAGCGGCGATCTGCTTCCGGGATGCGCAGAAAGCTGCTGAACAGATGGGGGAAGCCCTGGAAGGGGCCATCCTTCAGGCGAGAAGTCCTTCTTGCGGCGTGGGGCAGATTTACAACGGCCATTTTGACGGGACCTTAATCCCGGGGGATGGTATTTTTGCCCGATTGCTTCGGGAAAACGAGATTCCCGCAGGAACAGAAAATGTAATTAGAGAGAACGGAGAACAGTAAATGATCGATTACAAAAAGAAAATTGCTGAAATTATTGCAGAAGACGAAGCGTTGAATATGACACCGGAGGAAATCCTGGAGTGGATTGAAATTCCGGGAGACACCAAGATGGGAGACTATGCGTTCCCTTGCTTCCGTTTGGCGAAAACATTGCGGAAAGCACCGCCGCTGATTGCACAGGATGTGGCTGCAAGAATCGAAGGTGCCGGCATTTTTGAAAAGGTTCAGCCGGTAAATGCCTATGTGAACATGTTCCTGGATAAGAAGGAATATGCGCAGACTCTGACGGAGGATGTGCTGACTCAGGGCAAGGATTACGGCAGATCGGAAGTGGGACAGCATCGCCCGGTAATCGTGGAATACTCTTCCCCGAACATCGCAAAGCCGTTCCATATCGGACATATCAGAAGTACCGTTATCGGTAATGCAATCTACAAGCTGTACGATGAAATCGGCTATGACGTGATTCGAATCAACCATCTGGGAGATTACGGAACTCAGTTCGGCAAGATGATTGTGGCATACCGCAAGTGGGGCAGTGAAGAGGAACTGGAAAAGGATCCAATCAAGGCGCTGCTGGGGTACTACACCCGTTTCCACCGGGAGGCAGAAAACGATCCGTCTTTGGACGACGAGGCGAGAGAAGCTTTTGTGAAACTGGAAAATGGCGAGGAAGAAGAGGTTCGTCTCTGGAAGCGCTTCCGGGAACTGAGCCTGCAGGAATTCAACCGCGTGTATGATATGCTGGGAATCACATTTGATTCCTATGCCGGAGAGAGCTTCTACTCCGATAAGATGCCGGCGGTTATCGAAGAACTGAAGGAAAAGAAGCTGCTGGTAGAATCTAGAGGTGCTCAGATTGTAGACCTGGAGCCGTACGGAATGACACCGGCAATCATCACCAAGTCCGATGGTTCCAGCCTGTATGCAACCAGAGATATCGCCGCAGCGATTTATCGAAAAGAGCACTACAACTTCGATAAGTGCATCTACGTGGTAGCATCTCAGCAGAACCTCCACTTTAAGCAGTGGAAGAAGGTCCTGGAGCTGATGGGAAAAGAATGGCAGAAAGACTGCATCCACATCCCATTCGGTCTGGTAAGCCTAGAAGGCGGCGCTACCCTCTCCACCCGTAAGGGCAACGTGGTATTCCTGGAAGATGTTCTGAACGAAGCGGTTCAGAAGACTGCGGAAATCATGAAAGAGAAGAATCCGCAGGGAATCGATGTGGACGAAGTGGCAAAGGAAGTCGGTATCGGTGCCGTAATTTTCCAGGAGCTGTCCAACAACCGCATCAAGGATTATGTATTTAATTGGGACAAGGTGCTGAACTTCGACGGTGAGACCGGTCCGTACGTTCAGTACACTCATGCCAGAGCTTGCAGCGTCCTCCGCAATGCCACCGAGGAGGAAATGGCACGGATTCGCAAGGGGGATTTCGATGCGAAGTACATCACATCCGACAGTGCGTATAACCTGATTAAGCTGATTTACCGCGTACCGGAGATCATTCTGGATGCAGCGGATAAATATGAACCGTCCATTTTGACCCGTCATCTGGTGGATGTGGCACAGAGCTTCAATAAGTTCTACCACGATGAACACATCCTGGTGGACAATGAAGATGAGAAAGTGGCGAAGTTGGCTCTGGTAGAGTCGGCTCGCATCGTTATTGCAAATTGTTTGAACCTTCTGGGCATCAAAGCGCCGGAAAGAATGTAGGTGATATCCATGAGACTTCTTCTTACAACAATTCAAAATGATTGCATTCACACGAAGCTGTCAATGAAGTACCTCTACAGTGTTGTGGAAGAGGCGCCGTGCCAGACGGATGTGGTGGAATATGAATCCACAGATCATGTGGGATATATTTTCCGGGAAATCCTTCGGGGCGAATACAATATTGTATATTTCCATTGCAATATGATGAATGTGGATAAGGTTGCAGAAGTCGCAGAGATGGTGAAGAAGGCCGTTCCGACATCGATTATGGTGATGGGCGGAACGGAGGTCAGCTTCGGTACCCGGGAGTTCATGGAACAGCACCCGGAAATCGACTACGTATTCCGAGGCGAACCGGAATCGGTGCTGTACCAATTCCTTCGGACGATTTTTACCTACGAGTTTGATTTTGAAAATATTGCCGGCCTAGCATATCGTCAGGATGACCGGATTCAGGTGAATCCGATGGCGGCACCGGTGGATTTCGAGACACTTCCGTTTCCGTATGAAAACATGGAACTGGAGCCGAGCGATACAGCATATTATGAAAGTTTCCGAGGGTGTCCGGATCGATGCGGCTATTCCCAATACTATCCGGGAAAGATTCGCTCTTTGCCGTTGAATCGGATTTGTACGGAACTTCGGTATTTTCTGGTGAAGAACGTACAGCGTGTCGTGTTCGTGGACAAATGGTTTAATTACAGCAGGGACCGAGCCTATCGCATTTGGGAGTATCTGATCAGCAACGATAACGGAATCACCACGTTTGAATTTGATGTAAACGGAGATCTGTTGGATGAGGAAACCGTGCGCCTTTTGGGAACAGCCCGGGAAGGTCAATTCCGATTCAATGTCGATGTGGAAAGTACCAATGCGGAGGCGCTGGCGGCAGCCGGACGAAAGGCGAACATCTATCAGCTGATGTATAACGTATCCCGTCTTCAGGAATACGGAACTGTTGAGATTACAACGGTGATTCGGGCCGGACTTCCTTGTGAGACGCCGGCGCTGTTCGCTCGCTCCTTTAATAAGATTTTTGATCTGAAGGCATCGCGCATGGAATTGAAGGTGCTTCGTCTGAAACGGGGAACAGAGCTTCGAAGAAACGCCCAGCAGTACGGTTATGCTTATCAGAGCCGGGCACCTTATGAAGTCATCGCAAATGATTTTATGCCGGCGACGGAATTGATTCGAATCGAGAATATCGGAAAGCTTCTGAATCTGTTCGTGAACAGCGGGGGCTTCGAAGAGTCCATTCAGAAGATTCTGCTGGACGGACGGATGAAGCCGTACGCATTCCTGGAGGGGTTGGAGGCCTATATTTCCAAGAATCAGATGGAGAAGATGATGTACAAGGAAGAGAATCTCTATCGGATTCTTTATGCGTATGCGACGGAGCTTTACGATACCATGAATGAGACGCTAAAGCTGCCGGTTCTCCAGGAAATTCTTCACAGCGACATGGAACAGAATCTTTCTTATGAGAAAGTAAAAATATTCGATCGAAAGGGATGGGACATTAATGCATAATATGGAGTTGGATTTATCGGATAAGATACGTTCGTTTCTCATTGAGAAGAATAAAGATTTGCTTTTCGATGAGCTTTCGGAACGATTTTTGGAGTCCGGCAATCTGAAGGATATTCTTACCGGGATTCCGGTGCCCATTACGGGAGATGCGACGGATAATTTCACGAATCTGACCATTGCCATGGGCATGGCTCGGGTCATCGGTGCGGATCCGGATTTTCGGTATGCGGAAGCGTACCGGGCTTGTCTTCGTCGGATGTACGGAGAGAATGCGGAGAAAGTGCTGATTTCCGAGGGAGCGAAAGCCGGCGGCAGCGGCGATTACGAGATGGCCTGCATCTATTTCCGAACCGCCCTTCAGCTGAATCCGGGAAGCCGGGATGCCCTGTACCTTTACGGAAGAGCCTGCAGCGATGCATATAACCGGGAGGATCTCGAGGAGGCGTACGTGGGAATGTTCAAAGCGCAGGCCTTTGACATTTTCGAGGAGCTGACCATCCGCCATCCGGACTTCGATATGGGATATTATTTTCTAGGCTACAGCTATGCCAACATGGGGCAGTACACGAAAGCTCAGATTACCTGGCAGGAGTTCATGGAGCTCAGTCGGGATCGAAAGGAAGATGGAGATTCCTCCATGGATCCGATTCCGGCAGATGAGATGCAGGAGATGCGAGAAGAAATCGGGAATCGCCTGGAATCCATGGAGCAGGCGGTGGAAATCGAGCATGCGGTGAACCGAATCCTGTCCGGGGACTTCCAGCACGGAATTGACGTTTTGACCTTGTATGAAGAAAAATACAGCGAATGGTGGCCGCTTTGGTATTACCTGGGCGTGGCCTATGCCGGCATGGAACAAGGGGAACAGTCCGTGGAAGCCTACAAGCATGCCCTTCGCCTGAGTCCGAGCAACATCCAGGTGATGACGGAGCTGGTGGAAGTCTTCCAGTCTCTGGGGGATTGGAAGAACGCTGAGAAGTACATTGAGAAAATCCGGGTAGTCCAGAAGGGAATGGAAGAAGAAGCCCGGGAGCAGAATGAAGAATAATTGAATCGGGAGGAAATCATGTTCGGACTCTCTATCACTGAGCGAGGGCACCGAATTCTCCGAGAGTATATCCGAAAGGGCGATGTCGCCGTGGACTGCACCGCAGGACATGGACTGGACACGCTCTTTTTGGCTGAGTGCGTGGGAGAAGAGGGTGCGGTGCACGCGTTTGAAATACAGGTAAAAGCAATCAACGAGCTGCAGGAGAAATTCCGGGAGAATCCAAGGGTGAGGATACACGGGGACTCCTATGTGAATCTGTCGAAATACGTTTCGGAGGCCCGGCTTATCATGTACAATTTGGGATATCTGCCCGGCGGGGATTGTGATCTTACCACAAAAACAGAAGAGACCCTGCGGTCGCTGGAGCAGGCCTGCCAATTGGTTTTACCCAAAGGCGTGATCTCCGTCGTGGCCTATCCCGGCCATCCGGAAGGCGCAAGAGAGGCGGCTGCGGTGGAAGAATATCTGAAAGCGTTGCCCGGGAGTGTTTTTGAGGTGTTGACCTTGCGTCAGACCAATCGCAGCGCGAAGACACCGGTGCAGCATTTCGTGTTCCGAAATCGATAGAAAAAAATATTTTTTCTGCCCGTATTGTGCGTAAAAGCGTGCCGTTATTGGGTTTAAAAAAAAGAACGCGAAATATAGGGAATTTAAACAATTGACATACAACATCATGGGTAATATAATACCAAAGGAAACAATATGTTGTGGTAGTAAGTACCGAAGAGCACCCTACATATAGAGTGCTTATTAAAATGGTACATATATATGCGAAAGAAAAGAGGAGATTGTCGTGAACGTAATCAAGAGAAACGGAGCGGAAGTAGAATTCGACATCGATAAGATTATCCATGCCATTCAGGGGGCCAACCGTCAGGTGCCGGAAAAGAAAAGAATGACCGAGGTGCAGATTCGCCGAATTGCAGAGAGCGTGACCGTTGCCTGTGATGACTTGGGACGTTCTCCGGCGGTGGAAGAGATTCAGGATTTCGTGGAACAGGCCATCATGCAGCACGGAGCCTACGAGGTTGCGAAGCAGTACATTACCTATCGGTATACCCGTTCCCTGGTTCGTCAGTCCAACACCACGGATGACAAGATTCTTTCCTTGATTGAATGCAACAATGAGGAAGCGAAGCAAGAGAATTCCAACAAGAACCCGGTCATCAACTCCACACAGAGAGACTACATGGCCGGAGAAGTGAGTCGGGATTTGACCAAGAGAATTCTTCTTCCGGAAGAGATTACCGCAGCTCATGAAGCGGGAATCATTCACTTCCACGATTCCGATTATTATGCACAGAAGGAACACAATTGCGATTTGATTAACCTGGAGGATATGCTGCAGAACGGCACGGTTATCAGTGAGACCATGATTGAGAAGCCGCACAGCTTCTATACCGCTTGCAACATTACCACCCAGATTATCGCACAGGTAGCCAGCAACCAGTATGGAGGACAGTCCTTCTCCCTGGCACATTTGGCGCCATTCGTGGATATCAGCCGGAAAAAACTCCGGGAGCATGTGATTGCGGACCGGAAGGCCTGCGGCGAATCCATGGATGACGAAATCATCGACAAGATTACCGAGCGCCGCCTTCGGGAAGAGGTGAAGAACGGTATTCAGACCATTCAGTATCAGCTGATTACCTTGATGACCTGCAACGGACAGGCACCTTTTGTTACCATGTTCATGTACTTGGACGAGGTACCGGAAGGACAGACGAGAGACGATTTGGCGATGTGCATCGAAGAAGTGCTCCGTCAGAGACTTCAGGGCGTCAAGAATGAGAAGGGCGTGTGGATTACACCGGCATTCCCGAAGCTGATCTACGTGCTGGACGAAGATAATATCACGGAAGATTCCAAGTATTGGCATCTGACAGAACTGGCAGCGACCTGTACCGCAAAGAGAATGGTGCCGGATTACATTTCTGCCAAGGTGATGAAGGAACTGAAGAAGGGAGAGGTATACACCTGTATGGGATGCCGTTCCTTCCTGACGGTGGAGGACAATCAGTTGCTGCCGAACGGCAAGCATAAATTCTACGGACGGTTTAACCAGGGTGTGGTTACCATCAACCTGGTGGACGTGGCTTGTTCCTCCGACGGAAATATGGACCGCTTCTGGGAAATCCTGGACGATCGTCTGGAGCTGTGCCACCGGGCACTGCGTCTCCGTCACGAGCGCCTTCTGGGAACGCCGTCGGACGTGGCACCGATTCTGTGGCAGTACGGTGCAATCTCCCGATTGAAGAAGGGGGAAGTTATTGACCCGCTGCTGTACAATGGTTATTCCACCATCTCTCTGGGATATGCCGGACTGGCTGAGATGTGCTATCGCATGATTGGAAAGAGCCATACTACAGAAGAGGGAAGAAAATTCGCTCTGGACGTAATGCAGCGCCTGAACGATAAGTGTGCATACTGGAAGGCGGCGGAACACATCAGCTACTCCGTATACGGAACGCCGATGGAGTCCACCACCTATAAGTTTGCGAAGTGCCTGCAGAGACGATTTGGCATCATCCCGCATGTAACGGACAAAAACTACATTACCAACAGCTATCACATCCATGTAGAGGAGAAAATCGATGCCTTCAGCAAGCTGGCGAAGGAAGCGGAATTCCAGCAGCTTTCTCCGGGCGGAGCCATCAGCTATGTGGAGGTTCCGAACATGCAGAACAACATTCCGGCCGTTCTGGAAGTGATGAAGTTCATCTACAACAACATCATGTACGCAGAGCTGAATACCAAGAGCGATTATTGCGCTGCCTGCGGTTACGATGGCGAGATTAAGATTGTAGAGGACAGTGACGGCAAGCTGGTATGGGAATGCCCGAATTGCGGCAACCGAAATCAGGACTTGATGTCCGTGGCTCGCAGAACCTGCGGTTACATCGGTACCCAGTTCTGGAATCAGGGTCGGACTCAGGAAATTAAGGATCGTGTACTGCATCTGTAATGATGATAAAAAGAAATTGGCCACTCCTAGGAGCGGCCGATTTTGCTAGGAGGAAAAAATGCATTACGGTGAAATAAAAAACTGTGATATTGCAAACGGCATTGGCGTACGGGTGTCCCTGTTCGTTTCCGGATGCACGAATCACTGTGAAGGCTGCTTTCAGCCGGAAACCTGGGACTTTAACTACGGAAATGATTTTACGGAGGAGACGGAAAACCGGATTCTGGAAATGCTGGCGCCGGATTATATCTGCGGTCTGACGGTGCTGGGGGGAGAACCCTTCGAGCCGGAGAATCAGCGGGTGCTGGTGGATTTTCTCCGCAAGGTGCGCCGGAAATATCCGGAGAAGAGCATCTGGTGCTTCACCGGATTCACCCTGGAAATGCTGGAAACGGAAGGCACCCATTGTCACTGCGAAGCCACCGAGGAAATGCTGTCGCTGATTGATGTATTGGTGGACGGACGTTTTGATAAAAGCAAAAAGAATATTTCCTTGCGTTTCCGGGGTTCCGAAAATCAGCGTTTGATCGATTTGAACTTAACACGGGAATGTGGTACGCTTACACTATGGAATGAATAGAACTTTTACGGCAGTGAAAGGAGGATCTCTATGAGTAAGGAAAATACGAAACCGCAGGGTGAGAAGCGGGCAGAGAGTCTGAGTAAAGCAGTTCTGGGAATGCTGGCCGTAGGATTGGGCGGCGGCATCGCATTAATCGCTGCGGCGAAGAAAGTGGGGGATGCCTTCCTGGCCGAAGAGGATTCGGCGTTATCGGAAGACGAGAAGGAAAACGACACGAAGTAGATTTGATTTGGCAGAAGGGCGTGGAACGGACTCCTTCGCCACGAGATGGACAGAAATGAAGAATGAATAATTACACATCCATTAAACCGGCGACAAAAGAGAAAAAGTCGGCGACCAAGAACAGCATCATGCGCGTTTTTCTGGTGGCCGTGGCGATTTTGTTGCAATGCTATTTTTTGTATCTGGTACTGGTTCAAATAGAAAAAAATTATGAATGGGTGGATCAGGTAGCCCGCATGGCGGCATTGCTTCTCTGCATTGCCCTGTTTAGCATGAACAAAACGGCATCCATGAAGATGCCGTGGTTTATTTTGATGCTAACCTTTCCCATTGCCGGGACCATGATTTACCTGATTGTGGGTTTGAACGGATCCTCTCGGCGAATGCGGCGACGTTTTGAAGATATCGATGCGCGCCTGTTTCCGTACATTCGGCAGGACCCAAAAGTCATAAAGAAAATGGAAGAGAAGGACCATACCGTGGCCAATATGTCCCGGTACATCGCCCGGCATGCCCCGTTTCCGGTATACGACGACAGCGACATCGAGTTCTTTTCCTGTGCAGCGGATGCCTTGGAGGCGCAGAAAGATGCGCTTCGAAAGGCGGAAAAATTCATCTTCATGGAGTATCATGCCATTGAGAATGCCGAATCCTTTGCGGAAATCAAGGAGATTCTTACGGAAAAGGCGGCTGAAGGACTGGATGTGCGAATTTTCTACGACGATATCGGCAGCATCGCTTTCATCAACACGGACTTTATTCGGGAGATGCGTTCCCGCGGAGTCCAGTGCCGGGTGTTCAACCCGGTCATCCCTTTGGTGAACGTGTTCCTCAACAACCGAGATCATCGGAAGATTACGGTAGTGGACGGCAAGGTGGGATTTACCGGCGGTTACAACCTGGCCAACGAGTATTTCAATATCACCCATCCGTACGGTTATTGGAAGGATACGGGCGTAAAAATCACCGGAAATGCGGTGCGTAATCTCACCATGATGTTTCTGGAGATGTGGAATGCCATCCGCTCGAAGGATAAGGATGATGAGGATTACGAACCTTTCTTTCCGGAGCTGGAGTACACTCAGAAGGAAGAGGGGGCACTGATTCAGCCCTATGGAGATACGCCACTGGATTCGGAGCATGTGGGCGAGAACGTGTACCTCAATGCGATTTCTTCCGCAGAACGCTATGTATGGATTATTACGCCATATCTGGTGATTACGGATGAAATGAACCGGGCGATGGGTTTGGCGGCAGAGCGAGGAGTAGACGTTCGGATTATCACGCCGGGAATTCCGGACAAGCGGACCATCTATACGGTGACCCGTTCCTACTACCAGCGGCTGGTTCAAGACGGGGTGCGAATCTTTGAGTACACGCCGGGTTTCTGTCACGCCAAGCAGCTCATTGCGGATGACCGTGTGGCGCTGTGCGGAACCATCAACTTCGATTTCCGAAGTCTCTATCATCACTTTGAAGACGGCGTCCTGTTCACCAACTGCAAAGCGGTGCAGGACATGAAAGCGGACTTCGAACACTGTTTTCCGCTGTGCATGGAAGTGACGAAAAAGTACAAAAAAACACGGAATTTACTTCAGAGAGGCTGGAACAGCATTCTTCGGTTGTTCTCCTCGTTACTGTAAAAATAGAAGCTGAGACGCAATGTAATCCGGGAGAATACGGATTATGTTGCGTCTTTGATTTTAGGAGGTATCGGTATGGAAAAAATCTTGAGCTCGGTTTACGAAAAGGATGATATCTATTTAAAATATTATGAAATTTGCAGTGATAATCCGCCCTTGGTGCTGATTCATGCGCAAGGGGTGGATTCGGAGAGCTTTTTTAAGGTCATGCCAAAGTTGGCAAAGAAATACCATGTGTATGCTGTTGATTGTTACGGACATGGCGGCAGTCTGCATGATGCATCGAAATATAATGTAGTGGACATTGGAAATGCCGTAATTGATTTTATCCAAAATGAGATCGAAAAACCGGTTTCGCTGCTGGGGCATTCCTCCGGTGGCCTGATTGCGGCATACGTGGCATCTCACAGCAATCTTTGCCGAAATCTGATATTGGAAGATCCGCCTTTTTTTTCATCCCAGGGAGAGCGACGGAAAAGTACATTTAATTTCGTGGACCTATCAACCGTCTGCCACGAGTTTTTGACGCAAACGGAAACATCGGATTTTGTGTTGTATTATTTTTCACATCAGTACGCTTGGAACTTTTTTCCGGAGAAATCCAGGGAAAAGATACGAGAAAAAATGATTGGAATGGCCGCAAAATTTCGCCAAAAGAATCCGGACGAGAATCTCCGGGTTCCGTTTTGGCCAAAGGCGGCATTGGCCGGTTTTCAAGGTATGAATCGGTACGATCCCCGCTTTGGCGAAGCATTCTATACGGATTCCTTTCATGCAGGAATTCTCCATGAAGAACTGCTTCGAAATATCCATTGCCGAACGATGTTTATGAAGGCGAAAGCGGATGTCAGTTCGGATGGAATTCTGCTGGGAGCATTGGGAGAAGGAGACCTTCATCAGGTGCTGGAGGCGCTGCCGGATTGCCGATTGATTCGATTTGACTGTGGGCACGGGATTCACGTTGAAAAATCCAAGGAGTTCATCCGGCAGGTAGAGATCTTCAGATAAAAAAGTGGTTCTTCATTTTTATGATACAAAAGTGAAGAGCCATTTTCCTATGGGGTTATGCTAATATCTCCAACAGGTTTCCATTTGATAGTTAGAATTTGATAAGTAGATATAATAAAATATGCCTAGATTTTCGGGGTGACTTCACGCTAATTTTACAATTCGCGCTAATCAGCGTGAATATTTTTTGTGTTATACACGGTTTTGACATGTAATTCTCTTCGTGCAAACAACCCTTTAAAAAAAGTTCACGCCTTTTGGAAGAAATCCCCATGTTGGCGTGAATCGCCAGTTGTAATTGGTCGTTTCAAAATTAGAGTTTTGCAAAAGCGGCGAATTGCGTTCACGCTAAATCCGCGTTTTCCGTCAAAAAGCGTGAAGTGTCTTCGATTTTCTAGGCATATGAGATTGTGCGAACGAATATTGGGCAATATTATTAGACTTAAATCCGGGCCGCCGCCGGTGCACAGGTGATACGTCGCGGATTCTCCATCCCGAAACGAAACCTATTAGAACGACTGGGCGATTTTGATTTTTAGACTTTTGTTCTAATTCTTCGTGATGTAGTCTTCAATAACAAAATCATCATTATTAATCATTTGAAGCTTATGAACTATTTTTTTAATTATACCAATCATTTCTTCATATGCTGCTTTATATCCATCCTCATCAAAAACGCATGCGCCATCATCTTCATTGAATGAATAAAATGAATCATATAGATTTCTTGCCTGTTCATTCAATTTCCGCAGTTCATCATCGTTATCGATTAATGGATATTTTCTTCTTATAAATCCTTCCTCATCGTATACCCATATAGGGCCATGAAGATACTCATTCATCAATTTAATTGTATACATTATAAATCATCCTCTCTAATCGGATATGTCAAAACTAAAAAGCGGGATAGCTCCTAACACTATCCCGCAATAATTCGCAAATACCCTGCAAATGCTTACCGCTCCTGCGGAAGCAGCTTCCGGGCAATCAGCGCCACAATCATGGTGATAAGGATGTCCGGGAAGGTGTTGCCCAGCACGAAGTCCACCGTCATGAGGTAGCGGTAGAGGCAGAACCCCAGAAGCCAAACCAGCAGGTTGACCCACTGGAAGTCTCGGCCGCTGTCATCTGCTTTTACCAGGAAATCCGCAATCATGATGGCAATCATCGGAGCGAAAACGGAGCCGATGAAGTACAGGAAATTGGTGATGTCGTCCATCGGGAACAGCATGGCACCCACGGTTCCGATGACGGCCACAAAGATTCCCATGTTTTTGCCGGAAATCCGAGATGTAAGGGACTCCGCAGAGATTCCTGCGGAGTAGGCATCCAGGAACGTGGTGGTTACAGTGGAGAAAACCACAATCAGCAAGCCGGCCAGTCCCAGTCCGGCGCGAACCATAATCAGGGAAATATCCGTGGTGCCTGCAAAGAGCGCGGCCCCCATGCCGATGATGTACATCCAGCAGCTGATGATGCCGTAGGTGACAGAGCTGGTAAGGGTTGCGGCGAAAGGTTTTTCCGCTTCCTTGGTGTAATCGCTGATCAGCGGCATCCAGGAAAGGGGCATGGCCACCGCCATCTCCACAGCGGCTCCGAAAGTAAGTCCCCCTTCGGAAATCGGTGCGGCACTGCCATTCCCGAAGAAAATCACCTTGCACAGAACCAGTGTGAGGATGAACAGCGCGGTCATGGTCACCGTGTTGATTTTTCCCAGATTGGTGATGCCGATTTTAATCCAGAGAATAATCAGCAGGCCAATCACCAGCGCCCACAGCCAGATGCCGGTATTCCAGATGGCGTTGGCGGACAGCGCGCCGTCGTAGATCATGATGGCCGTCCAGCCAATCAGCTGAATCACGTTCATCAGAGCGAAGAACAATCCGCCTTTCTGTCCGAAACTCATCTTGGTGGTCTCCATGGCGCTCTTTCTCGCTTTTCCGCCGATGTATCCGGCGAAAAAAAGAAGGGTGCAGCCGATAAGGTGTCCGATGAGTATGGTGAGGAGGGCGTTCCGAAGTCCCAGAGAAGCGAAATAGGTTCCCGTGAGAATTTCCGCAATGGAAACGCCGGCTCCGAACCATATCATGCCGTTTTCCAATAGATTTGTCTTATGCTCCATATATTAATACTCTCCTTCCACTGCAAACGCGTGATCCATCGGACCTTTTCCCTTACCAAGATCCAGCATAGCCGCCAGGGCTCCGGAAATGTAGCGCTTCGCCTGATCTACAGAATCTTCCAGAGACATGCCTTTGGCCAGATTGGAAGCGATGGCGCTGGAAAGGGTGCATCCGGTTCCGTGGGTGTTCGGATTATCGATTCGCTTTCCCTTGAACCATCTCAGTCCGTCGCCGGTGCACAACAGGTCGTTGGCATCGTTCAGGTCGTGGCCGCCTTTCAGAAGCACGGCACAACCGAACTCATCGTAAATTCTTCCGGCGGCCTTTTCCATATCCTCCGGGGAATGAATTTCCATTCCGCTGAGCACTTCGGCCTCCGGAATATTCGGTGTGCTGAGGAGTGCCAAAGGCAGCAGTTTTTCCTTAAGAACGGCAATGGCATCATCGGAAATCAGGCGGGCACCGCTGGTAGCCACCATTACCGGATCCACCACGATGTTCTTCGCATCGTATTCCGTAAGCTTGTCGGCAATGACCTGAATCAGCTCCACCGAGGAAACCATGCCGATTTTCAAGGCATCCGGGTAGATATCGGTGAATACCGCATCCAGCTGATGTGCCAGAAATTCCGGCGTGGAATTGAGAATATCCGTTACGCCGGTGGTGTTCTGTGCGGTCAATGCGGTGATGGCGCTCATGGCGAAAACGCCGTTTACGGTCATAGTCTTGATGTCGGCCTGAATTCCGGCACCGCCGCCGGAATCGCTTCCGGCAATCGTCAATGCTGTTTTCTTTTTCATAAGTGTCTCCTTCATAAATTACTTATTTACAATGTGCTTGGTCACGGTGAGCAGTCTGCGAGCGGCGGTTTCAATATCCTTCTGCCCGAAAATCGCACTGATTACCGCAACGCCGTCAATTCCTGTTCCGGCAAGATCCAGCGTATTCTCCTCCGTGATTCCGCCGATGGCAACCACCGGAATGTTCACTGCAGCGGTAATTGCTTTTAGGGTATCCATGGTCAGGGCACGGGCGTCGTCCTTCGAGTCTGTCGGAAAAATCGCTCCTACGCCCAGATAGTCCGCCCCTCGCGCTTCGGCCTGTTTGGCCTCTTCCACGGTTCCGGCGGAAACGCCGATAATCCGCTTATCGCCCAGAATTTCCCGGACGTTGCCGGCCTCCATATCCGACTGCCCCACGTGTACACCGTCCGCGCCGATTTCCGCCGCGATTTTCACGTTGTCGTTGATGACAAACGGGACATCGTATTCCCGGCAGAGCTTCTGAATTTCCAATGCTTCGGCCATAAAATCAGCTTCGTCCAGCTGCTTTTCCCGGAGTTGAATGAATGTTGCGCCGCCATCCAGGGCTTTACGAACCACATCCGAAAGCCGTTCGCCCTCCTGAAGCCAGTGGCGGTCGGTGACACCGTATACGAGAAAATCCTCCCGGCGAAGGTTATCCCGGTGGATGCTCTTGCGAGGGGATGTAAGATTATCGAAGTTCATAACGTGCTCCTTTCTTCAGTTCTGTTCCGGTCATGTTGCAGATGGCGTCGATGATTCGGTTGCGGTAGGTGGAATTCCCGTCGGATGCCTGCATGTGGCTCCAGCCGATTTCGCCTGCCAGCCCCATTGCCGAAACCGCCGCTGCAGCGGCATCCAGCATGTTGTCCGGATTTGAGGCAATGAATGCGGTCATCATTCCGGATAATTGACAGCCGGTTCCCGTAATCCGGCCCATTTCCGGCCGGCCGTTTCGAATCACGTAGCAACGGTCGCCGTCGCTGACAAGGTCAATGGCACCGGTGACCGCGACGATGCAGCCGCAGGAAGAGGCGAAGGATTTTACAAAGGCGATGCTGTCATCCAGGTTCTCTTCCGTCACAGCATCCGCTATGTCCGCATCCACGCCCTGGGTGGTACCGCTTCCCTGTGCCAGGGTCTTAATTTCCGAAATATTTCCGCGAATCACATCCGGATGGATTTCATCCACAATTCTGCGTGCGGTATCCGTGCGAAGCGTGCTGGCGCCGGCACCTACCGGGTCTAGAAGAACCGGGTGATTCAGTGCTTTGGCCTGTTTGCCGGCGGCAAACATAGACGAGATAGTTCGTTGATTCAGCGTGCCGATGTTGATGTTCAATCCCGTGCAGATGGCGGTGATTTCCGCCGCTTCTTCCGGTTCATCCGCCATAATTGGGCTGGCACCGCAGGCGAGAATGATGTTGGCCACATCGTTGACGGTCACGTAGTTGGTGATATTGTGTACCAGAGCACTCCGCTGGCGGAGCCGATCAAAACAATTCTCGAACATTTTATTTCTCCTTTCATGATGAACGACCGAATAAAACACAAAAGGCTGCGCCATAATTTGACGCAGCCTTCCAAATCCATTTCCCTCCGTTGGCATTACCCAAATCAGGTCAAGGGTCTAAGTCGTTCCTTACTCTCAGCCCGGATTGGGCTCCCCGTCGTTCGATATTCGGTTATTCCTCTCTCATTATACTCTCCGGAAGCTAAAAAGCAAGGTTAACGATACCGATCGTATTCCTTTACGCGGCACCCGGCTTCCCGCGCTGCCTGAATGGCAAAGGCGGAATCCTCATAGACCAGCGCGTCTTCCGGAGGAACGCTCATTTCCCGGCATACCACCCGAAAAATTTCCGGATCGTCCTTGGAGATGCCCAGTTCCTGGGATACAAAGAGCCGACTGAAATAGTGCCGGATTCCGGTTCGCCGAAGTCCGGCTTCCACGAACTCCCGAGGGGAATTGGTAAGGATAATCATCGGCTCTCCCGTTCGGGACACCGTTTCCAACTCCTCCTGAATTCCCGGAAACAGCTCCAGGTCGTTCTCGTAGTGCCACAGTACCCGGTCCATCAGTCCCCGGGAGGTGTTTTCGTAGTCATCCAGGTCAAAGTGATTTACCAAGTACCGGACGCTCTCCGGGAAGGTGAGGGGATCCAGAATTTCCGCCAGATCCGCCGGCGGCTGAATGCCCAGACTTCGGAGATAATCGCTGCTGATGTTGTCCCACATTCGCATGGAATCCAGCAGCGTACCGTCACAATCAAAGATATGAAGTGCGGTCATCGGATTATTCCTGTTCTCCGAAGATGCGAATCAATTCCCGGATGACCTGAATGGACTGATCCATTCCTTCCAAAGTGATGTGCTCGTAAGGACCGTGGTATGCGTGTCCGCCGGTTCCCAGGTTCGGGCAAGGCAGACCCATGAAGCTCAAGGTGCTTCCGTCAGTGCCGCCGCGGACCGGAAGAATCAGCTCTTCTACACCGGCTGCTTTGCACGCCTTCTTCGCATTTTCTACGATGATTGGGCACTTCTCGATAACTTCTGCCATGTTCCGATACTGAACCCGAATGTCCAGTTCCACAGTTCCGGCACCATACCGTTCATTGATGAACTTCGCTGCCTGACGCATGGTCTTCTGGCGGTTGTCGAAAACATGGGCATCGTGATCCCGGAGAATGTAGGTGAGGGAGGCATCGGAAACGCTGCCTTCCATGTGGGTCAGGTGATAGAAGCCTTCATAGTCCTCGGTTCTTTCCGGACGTTCTGCAGCCGGAAGCAGAGAATCGTATTCCATCGCTACCAGTGCCGCATTTACCATGATGTTCTTTGCGGAACCCGGGTGCACGTTGGTGCCGTGGAATGTTAATTTTGCCTGAGCGGCGTTGAATGTCTCAAACTGAATTTCGCCTTCCGTATCACCGTCCAAGGTGTACGCGTAGGTCGCACCAAATCTCTTTACATCGAAGTGAGATGCGCCGGTGCCGATCTCTTCGTCCGGGGTAAAAGCAACGCTGATCGGTCCGTGAGGGATGTCTGAAAGATCTTCCACTGCGGTGAGAATTTCGGCGATTCCCGCTTTGTCATCGGCGCCCAGGATGGTGGTTCCGTCCGAGGTGATGAGGGTGCGGCCCTTCAGTGTCCGAAGGTGCGGGAACATTTCCGGGGAAAGGGTCAGACCGCTGTCGCCCAGTGCCAATGCCTCTCCGTCGTAGTTTTCATGCACTACCGGTACGATATCGTGATCGCAGAAGTCCGCAACCGTATCCATGTGAGCGATAAAACCAATGGCGGTGCAGTTCTCATATCCCGGAGTTGCCGGAATGTGACCGTATACATAGCACTGATCGTCAACCTCAGCATCCTCAATGCCGATGGCTTTCATCTCGTCCACCAGAACGTGGGCCAGGTTGAACTGGCAAGAAGAGGATGGGATGGTGCTGCTGTTTTCGTCACTTGGTGTGCGCACGGTAACGTACTTAAGAAATCTTTCGTAAGCTTTCATTTCTATAGTTCCTCCTTAATGAACATAAACAACTATCTCTTATTATATTTCCCGTGCAGTGTATTTTCAAGAGTGCAAAAAAAGTGGAATATGCTTGACTTACACGGCTTTTTGCGTTATACTTGTCGGGCAAGATTGTTTTTTCTACACCGGACGACATGTCGGGTGTTTTTTATTGGAAGGAGGAAATGCGATGAGTAAAACAATGAAAACTGTAACAGATCTGGTGCAACTCGTTCTTGGAAATGCGATGAGCGCTTGTGCTATGGCATGCTTTGCGCTTCCTTATGACATGGTAGTTGCAGGGGTGACCGGTGTTGGAAGAAGTGCGAACCACTTCTTTGGATTCGGTGTGACCCCTACCGTATATGCAATTAATATTGGGTTATTCGTAATCGGATGGATTCTTCTGGGAAAAAAATTTGCCGCTACAATTGTGGCCGGAACATTCCTGTTTCCGTTCTTCCTCGGATTGTTTCAGAACATCGATGCGCTGCAGCATCTGGTAGACGATCCGCTGATGGCGGCAATCTGTGCCGGCATCATGGATGGTGTGGGAATTGGTATGGTAATTCGTATGGGTGGTTCCACCGGTGGTGTGGACGTACCGCCGATTATTTTAAACCGAAAATTTGGCTGGAAGGTAGCGCCGGTCATGTCTGCACTGGACGTATGTATTTTTATCATCCAGATTCCGATGACCAACACCAACGGAATTATTCTGGGAATCTTCTATACGCTGATTTACAGTGTGGTTTTGAACTACATTCTGGTAATGAACCAGGGTGGCGTACAGACCATGATTTTCAGTAAGGAAAAGAGCCGATCCATCAACGAGAAACTGCTGGAACTGGGATACGGCACTACTATTTTCCCGGCAAAGGGCGGATACATTCAGGAAGATTTCGAAGTGATTTCCAGCGTCATCAGCAGCCGCAACCTGAACCGCGTGAAGAGAGCGGTTCTGAACATCGATCCGACGGCGTTTATTACCATTTCCAATGTCAGTGAAATTAACGGAAACGGTTTTACCACCATGTTCGGCGACGAAGAGTACGTGCCAATCGTATCGCAGCGCCGCGAAGGTATCAAGGTGATTGAAGATGAGGGAAAAAATTAATAAAGAAAAGCCAAAAAACCATTGGAAAATGGCTCATTTCCCTGTATAATGTAGTGTGACTAATTTAAAGGAGTGAAAGAATGGGAAAAGGAAAACAGCGTCCACCACAGTTTAACCGTCAGTCAAAAGGTTATCAGCAGAATATGTATAAGAATCAGATGAAGGAAAAGGGCGTAGAGATGCCGAAGCAGTTGGATATGGAGAAATGGTCCAAATTCAACCGTGTAGCCGGCATTGTCTGGGTTGTTGCCGTGATTCTTCTGGCATTCCTGGTAGGCTGGAAGGCTTCCCTGATTGTTGCAGTTCTGGGATTCGTGTATCTGGGCGGCTTTATGCTGTATATGAACAATTACATGAAGAAATACCTGGGTGCGTACAAGAAGATGGGTGTTCCGAAGGAAATGTATTTGAAGCAGCTCCGTCGAAACGGAACAGACGAAAAGCAGATTCAGAGAATGTCCACCATGTGGGACAAGGTGAAAGAGGACTAGTTCCGGAAACTGAATTGAAGTCGAAAGTGCAGGTGCAACTGCACTTTTTTTTGTAAAAAAATTACAACCCATATTGAAACTCCTTGCCGCGGTGTGATAGTATATCTTACAAATGATGAAAGAGCTTCTTGTACCGTAAGGCAGATAGAGAGACGAAAAGAGGAAGGATATGAAACAGGAAGAGCTGATAAAAATTATGATTGGCGTGGCAAAGGGCATCGCAAAGGTGGAAGGCCGGGACACGGAAGTAGCGGTACATGACCTTCACGAGATGCAAATGGTGTTCATCGCCAATGGCAATATTACCGGGCGGGAAGTGGGGACCCGCATGGATAAGTCCATCTATAAAATGATTTTGCGTCAGTCCGACGATGACGGACATATGATTGCATATCGTACGATGTCCGAGAAGGGAAAGCGCCTTCGGTCCTCCCATTTCATCATCCGGGATGAAAAAGGGGAGCCGGCGGTGCTGATCTGCATCAACCAGGATGATTCCAAGCTGGAAGAGCTTCGGGATTACATCAACTACAAGATTCACGTGAATACGGATGAAGAATGTTCTCCGGGGGACAGCGGCGGAAATATTATTCAGAACGTGGCGCAGAACGCGATTATGAATTCCATTTGGAAGATGACGACCGGAGATCTGGATACGAAGGAAGGAAAGATTACCTTGCTCAAGGAACTGAAGCGTCAGGGAATCTTTGATGTTCGAGCAACGACGCCGTACATTTGCAAGGCGCTTTCCATCTCTCAGACCACGCTGTACAACTACCTTCGGGAGATTAAAAATGAAGGGGAAGATGACAGCACACCGTTAAGGCTGAAATAACCGAATATCGTTTTATTGAAAAAAATCAATAGACACCCTCTTTGCCACGAGACGTATGGGGAGGAGGGTGTTTTGTTTGAATTTTTATACAAGATTTTCACGATAATTTGTTGATATGTAAAAAAATTAAAATGTGTAAAAAATTCGCAAAAAAAAGTTGACCCCGGCCAAGTGCGGTGATATTATCGAGTTGTAAAGAAATTTCAATTTGAAATTTATTTGAATTGATTTAGGAGGTAATTAGATGGCCGAGAAAGTAATTATGTCGGGTAACGAGGCAATTGCCCGCGGAGCTTATGAAGGTGGCTGCGTATTCGCATCTGCTTATCCAGGAACTCCAAGTACAGAGATTCTCGAGAACATGCCGCAGTACAAGGAAAACGTGTACTCGGAATGGGCTCCGAACGAGAAGGTTGCGGCAGAAGCAGCAATTGGTGCTTCCATCGCCGGTGTTCGTTCCTTCTGTGCAATGAAGCACGTTGGTCTGAACGTAGCAGCTGACCCAGTATTCACCGTAGCATACACAGGTGTTACCGGTGGTCTGGTAATCATTTCTGCAGACGATCCGGGACAGCACAGTTCCCAGAACGAGCAGGATAACAGAAACTATGCAAAGGCAGCAAGACTGCTGATGCTGGAACCGTCTTCCAGCCAGGAATGTAAGGACTACATGAAGATGGCGTTCGCACTGTCCGAGAAGTTCGATGCACCGGTTCTGTTCCACGTGACAACTCGTGTATGTCACTCCAAGGGAATCGTTGAGCTGGGTGAGCGTGTTGAGGCAGACTACATCCCTTATGAGAAGAAGATTACAAAGTATGTATCTGCACCGGCAAACGCAAAGAAGATGAGAGTCAATCTGGAAACAAAGCTGCAGATGATGGAAGAGTATGCAAATACTTGCGAAATCAACCAGCCGGAATGGCATGACAAGAAGATCGGTGTGGTAACATCCGGAATTTCCTATCAGTATGCGAAGGAAACCTTCGGTGAGAACGCATCTTACCTGAAGCTGGGTATGACCTTCCCGCTGCCAACTAAGCTGATTGAAGACTTCTGCGCACAGGTTGAGAAGGTATATGTTATTGAAGAAATGGATCCGTATCTGCAGGAATTCCTCCAGATTCACGGAATTGAGTGCGTTGGAAAGCCGGTTATTCCGACCTTCGACGAACTCAACACAGATATCGTAAGAGAAGCACTGACCGGTGAAGTTCCGGAATCCTATGAATCCGAACTGAAGTCTGTAGTAAGACCTCCATCACTGTGTGCAGGATGTCCGCACAGAGGATTCTTCCAGGCAATCAAGAAGAAGAAGAACCTCATGATTAACGGAGATATCGGATGCTACACACTGGGTGCCAACGCTCCTCTGAACGCACTGGATACCGCAATCTGCATGGGTGCCAGCCTGTCTATGGCTCACGGTGCATCCCAGGCATATAAGATGGTTGGTGCAGAGACAAAGGCAGTTGGTGTACTGGGTGACTCCACATTCTTCCACAGTGGTATCACCAGTATCATGGATTCCATCTACAACCAGGGTCACAGCATCAGCGTAATTCTGGACAATAGAATCACCGGTATGACCGGACATCAGCAGAACCCGGGTTCCGGATTCACTCTGATGGGCAAGGAAGCACCGGAAGTAGATATTCCGGCTCTGCTGAAGGCTATCGGCATGAAGGAAGAGAATATCCACACTGTTAACCCGAACATTCTGGAAGAGGTTGATAAGGCATTGGATGCTTGCATCGCTACCGACGAACCAAGCGTAATCATCACAAGATGGCCGTGCGTTCTGAAGAAGTTCAGCCAGCAGGATCTGGATGAATTCCCAACCATGAACAAACATCAGTGTGAAATCGATCAGGATAAGTGCAAGAACTGCAAGATGTGCGTAAAGACCGGATGCCCGGCTCTGATGTCTACCAAGGATAAGGTAGAAATCGATAAGACCAGCTGCAACGGCTGCACAATCTGCAAGCAGGTATGCCCATTCAATGCAATTTCGGAGGTGACAAGATAATGAGCGAAGTAAAGAATATACTCCTCGTAGGTGTCGGCGGACAGGGAACCATCCTCGCCAGCAAGATCCTCACGAGCGGCCTTATGGAAGCTGGTTATGACGTTAAGATGAGTGAGATTCACGGAATGTCTCAGCGTGGCGGAAGTGTAAGTACTCAGGTACGTTATGGAGATAAGGTTCTTTCTCCAATCGTTGGAAAGGGTTCTGCAGACGTTATCGTTGCATTCGAAACCATGGAAGCTCTGAGATGGCTGCCATACCTGAAGAAGGGCGGATCCATCGTAGTAAACGATTTCGTAATTAACCCGGCACCGGTTAACCAGGGTCAGGCAGAGTATCCGGAAGGAATTATCGAAGACCTGGCAGCAAAGGTTAAGGTTGTATCCCTGAAAGCCGGAGATATGGCTACTGAGCTGGGCAACCCGAAGGCAATGAACGTCGTTCTGCTGGGTGCACTGGTTAAGGCCATCGGTACACTGGACGATGTAGACTGGATGAAGCACATTGAGAAGAATGTGAAGCCGAAGTTCGTTGAACTGAACAAGAAGGCTTTCCAGGCCGGATACGATTTTAAGTAATAGGGAAAGAGCGGAATAAGAATGGGGATGCAGTCTCCAGATGAATCCGATTACCTCTAAACAACAGAAAGGCGAGTCGCAGGACTCGCCTTTCTGTTGTTTTTTTTGAGCTATCCACCTTACGGGGGAGAGCACGCAAAGGCAGTGCTTGGAAAGGAATTGTGATGAAATTAGAAGAATTACTTGGAAGTGAACTTTGTGCATAACTTGTGCATAAACTTTGATACAACCCATATTTTCATGAATTTTTATTGACAAGTATGAATAATTATGTATAATAGAATACATCAACGAAAAAGAAAAGGAGTATTTGTTATGAAAAAGGAAGAGATTAAAAAAGTAGTACTTGCATATTCCGGAGGTCTGGATACCTCCATCATCATTCCGTGGCTGAAGGAAAACTACAATAACTGCGAAGTCATTGCCGTATCCGGCAACGTAGGACAGGATGATGAGCTGGATGGTCTGGAAGAGAAGGCCATTAAGACCGGCGCATCCAAGCTGTACGTTCTGGATCTGACGGATGAATATGTGGATGATTTCATCATCCCGACCATGAAGGCCGGTGCAATTTATGAAGAGTACCTGCTGGGAACCAGTACCGCAAGACCGTGCATCGCGAAGGGACTGGTAGAGGTAGCGAAGAAGGAAAATGCCGATGCCATCTGTCACGGATGCACCGGAAAGGGAAACGATCAGGTTCGTTTCGAGCTGACCATCAAGCACTTCGCACCGGAGATGCCGATCATCGCTCCGTGGCGTGAGTGGGATATCAAGTCCCGTGAAGAGGAAATCGATTATGCGGAAGCACACAATGTTCCGCTGAAGATTAACCGTGAGACCAACTACTCTAAGGATAAGAACCTCTGGCATCTGAGCCATGAAGGCCTGGATCTGGAAGAGGTGGAGAACGAGCCGAAATACGAAGAGAAGGGATTTCTGGAAATGGGCGTATCCCCAATCGACGCACCGGACGAACCAACCTATATCGAACTGGATTTTGAGCAGGGAACACCGGTGGCATTGAACGGTGAGAAGATGACCGCGAAGGAAATTATTTTAGCCCTGAACGAGCTGGGCGGAAAGAATGGTATCGGTCTGTTGGACATTATCGAGAACCGTCTGGTGGGCATGAAGTGCCGCGGCGTCTATGAGACACCGGGAGGCACCATTCTGTACAAAGCGCACGAGTATCTGGAATCCGCTACGCTGGACAAGATGACTCTGCACGAGAAACAGAAATTGGCCATTACCTTTGCCGAAGTGGTATACAACGGTCAGTGGTACACTCCGCTGAGAGAGGCGCTGTCTGCTTTTGTGGACAAGACGCAGGAGAATGTAACCGGTAAGGTTCGCATGAAACTGTACAAGGGCAACATCATCAAGGCCGGACTTTGGAGTGATTATTCCCTCTATTCGGAGGAAATCGCAACGTTCGGTGAGTCGGATTACGACCAGACCGATGCCAATGGATTCATCAACCTGTTCGGACTGCCAATTACCGTACAGGCGATGGTCGATCAGAAAAACAACAAGTAATAGATTTTTAGGAGATATATAATATGAAGAAAATGTGGGCCGGCCGTACTGCCGGAGAGTTGAACAAAATTGCCGATAAATTCAATGCGTCGATTCCTTTCGATAAGAGACTGTACAGACAGGACATTACCGGATCGATAATGCATGCAGAAATGTTGGCGGCAAAGGGCATCATTCCGGCTGCGGCTAAGGATCACATTATCGAAGGTCTGGAAGGAATCCTGGAGGATTTGGAGAGCGGAAAGCTGGAGGTGGATCTGACCGCCGAGGATGTGCACATGTTCGTAGAAGGGGCGCTGACCGAACGCATCGGAGCGGAAGGAAAGATGCTCCATACCGCAAGGAGCCGAAACGATCAGGTGGCCCTGGACCTTCGGATGTATGTAAAGGAAGAGATTGAAGATCTGCAGCAGCTGGTGCTGGAAATGGTGGAAGCGCTGACCGACAAGGCGGAGGAATACAAGAAGACCGTGATGCCGGGATATACGCACCTGCAGCGGGCCCAGCCGATTACCTTCGGGCATCATCTGATGGCGTATGCCATGATGTACCTGCGGGATTTGGACCGTCTGAAGGATGTGTATAAGCGGACCAACGTATCCCCGATTGGATGCTGCGCTCTTGCAGGTACCACTTACCTGACAGATCGCCGGATGGAAGCAAAAGGTCTTGGATTCGATTCCATCTGTTTGAACAGCTTGGATGGGGTTTCCGACCGGGATTACAGCGTGGAACTGCTCAGTGCATTATCCATTCTGATGATGCACTTCTCTCGCCTGGCCGAAGAAGTAGTTCTCTGGTCCAGCTGGGAATTCAAATTCGTGGAGCTGAGCGACAGCTTTACCACCGGTTCCTCCATCATGCCGCAGAAAAAGAATCCGGATATGGCTGAGCTGGCCCGGGGGAAGACCGGGAGAGTGTATGGCGATTTGATGTCTCTGCTCACCGTGCTGAAGGGCATTCCGCTGGCATACAATAAGGATATGCAGGAGGATAAAGAGCCGGTGTTCGATGCCATCGATACGGCAAAAATATGCCTTCAGGTATTCGCCCCGATGATTCGGGAAATGAAGGCCAACGAAGAAAATATGATGCATGCGGCACAGAAGGGATTTATCAACGCGACGGATTTGGCGGATTACCTTACCAAGAAGGGCATGCCGTTCCGTGAGGCGTACAAAATCACCGGAACCATCGTTTCCGACTGCGTGAAGAGCGGAATGGTATTGGAGAACCTTCCGCTGGAAGAGTATCGGAAGTACTCGGATATGTTTGAGCAGGATCTGTACGATGCCATCGATTTAATCAACTGCGTAAAAAGAAGAAATTCGGAAGGTGGGACTTCCGTGGAGTCTGTGGAAGCGCAGATTCAAGCAGTTCGAAATATACTAGAGGAAGAAAAGGGAGAATGGGAATGAGTATTGATCTGAAAGGAAGGGATTTCCTGACATTGCTGGATTTTACGCCTGAGGAGATTCAGTATCTGCTGGATTTCTCTGCGGAATTGAAAGCAGAGAAGAAGGGCGGAAAACTCCATAAGACACATGAGGGAAAAAACATTGCACTGATCTTCGAGAAGAGCAGTACCCGTACCCGTTGTTCCTTTGAGGTGGCGGCCAGCGATCTCGGAATGGGAAGTACGTATCTGGCCAGCGGATCCCAGATTGGTGTAAAAGAAACTTTGGCAGACACCGCTCGGGTTCTGGCGGGAATGTTCGATGCCATTGAGTACCGCGGATTCGAACAGAGCCGCGTGGAAACCCTGGCGAAGTATTCCAAAGTTCCGGTAATCAACGGCTTGACCAACGAGTATCATCCAACGCAGATTCTGGCGGATTTTCTCACAATCGAAGAGCATTTCGGCAAGCTGAAGGGCATCAAGCTGGTGTACATGGGCGATGCCGGTTACAACATGGGCGATTCTCTGATGATTGGTTGCGCGAAGATGGGACTTCATTTCGTGGCATGTGCGCCGGATGAATATTATCCGCCACAGCCGCTGATCGATCGGTGCCGGGAAATCGCCAAGGAAACCGGGGCAATCATCGAGATGAATGCGAATCCGATGGATGCGGTCAAGAATGCGGATGTCATTTACACCGACGTATGGGTGTCCATGGGCGAACCGGAGGAGAAGTGGAACTACCGTTTCAAGGATTTGTATCCGTATCGTGTGACACAGGATCTGATGGATGCGGCGGGACCGGATTGTGTCTTCATGCACTGTCTTCCGGCATATCACAACACCGATACACAGGTGGGAAAAGAAGTTTGCAAAAAATACGGAATCGATTCGCTGGAAGTGACCGAGGAAGTCTTTGAAGGTCCGCAGTCCATCGTTTTCCAAGAAGCGGAAAATCGCATGCACACCATTAAAGCAATTATGGCAGCGGTAATCTAGTTGCCGTCATATAACATTTACTCTTTTTCGAAAGGGCTGCTGTAGGAATGCGGCGGCCCTTTTGGTATTGAAAATATTTGGAATTCTGTTATAATAAAAACGATTAAACTATGTTATAGAACATAGTTAAAATGGCCGTGCGAAAGGACTCACTGCCAAAATCATGGAGAACGAAATGGAAAAAGAAGAAAATATCAAAGAACGAATCATCCGCAAATCTTGGAACTTGTTTTCTCAGAAGGGATTCGAAAAAACAACGCTGAACGATATCATTATGAGTGCCGGAATATCTAAGGGTACTTTTTATTATTATTTTCGCAGTAAAGACACATTACTGAACACGTTATCTGTTATATTTGATGAAGAGTACAGAAATGTGGAAGAACAGATGCCGGCGGATTTGGATTCCTTTGAGAAATTGATGTACTTAAATTATAGAATTCATACCTATATCGGAGAGAACTTCGACTACAGATTGATTGCGAATCAGTATGCGGCTCAGCTGACGAAGGAGGACGCCTCCAACTTGCTGGACAAGAATCGATTCTACTTTTCAATTCTGAATCGCATTATCGATGAAGGTCAGAAGAACGGGGAACTGCGGGACGACTTGACCGTCACGGAAATGGTGAAGCTGTACGGAATCTGTGAGCGTGCGCTGGTAACCGATTGGTGTATGAATAATGGAGAATATTCTCTGGGAGAATACAGCAAGAAGATGATGCCTCTGCTGTTCGGTCAGTGCCGGAAGAAATAACGGCAGGTGCATCCGGTAAAGGAGTACTATGTATTACAGAAATAATAATTTTGGCTGTTTCATTTTGCTGCTGCTGGTCCTCTTTACGATGGGCGTTTTTCTGCGGCTTCTGTTCACACCGGTATTTTGGATTGTGGTGGGCATTGTCGCACTGATTTCTGCGGTGCAGAAATACCTGTACAAGCGAAATCATAAAGATGAATACGAGCCGGAGTATGAGAGAAGCCGAACATATGGCAATTCCGGAAACAGAAGTTACCCGGAAGAGGATGTGGATTATTCGGAGGGTACGGATGATCCGAATCGGATGGAACAGGTCTACGAGACAAATGCCGTGGATGTGGACGATGTGGAAGTGACTCGAGACGACGATTAGCAGAATTATGTGAATAAGGATGGCGTTCCGACAGGGACGTCATTTTTTTGTGGAGATAAAGATTATGTGATGAAAAGTTCGTTAATAATTCGAACAAAGTTTTTGTTTATGTGTTATAATTTATTTACAGATTGCAACGGCTAGTGAAGAGGAAAGGTAAATGATATGACACAGGAAGAACGAATTAATATGCTGTCCAATATCGCAAAAGGTCTTTCCAAGATAATGGGAAGCGATACTGAAGTTGCGGTTCATGATTTGCAAGAAATGAAACTCAGTTATGTTGCAAATGGGTATGTGACCGGCCGAAAGGCAGGATGCCCTCTGGATGAAGGCGTGGGCCAATCCATCGAGAAATTGTCCGATGAGGACGATCATCTGGTGGGATTTGAAAGCCATACCGGAAAAGGAAAGAAGCTGAGAGCTTCTCATATGCTGTTCCGAGATGAAAACGGAGATGTGGCAGCCATGCTTTGCGTGAATCAGGATACCTCCACCATCGATGGAATTCTTCAATATCTGGGAAATATGGTTCGCGTGAATCTGCATGAGGGTGAACAGGAGAACATGCTGGGAGAAGAAGATTACATCCAGAAGATGACGCAGGATGTCATCCGTCGTTCGGCTGAGGCCATGAATCCGGTGGAATTGACCACGAAAGAAGGAAAGATGGAATTGATTCGCCGGCTGAGAATTCAGGGCGTATTTGACGTGAAAGATGCGATTCCTTATGTATGCAAAGTGATTTCCGTATCTCAGGCAACACTATACAATTACCTGCGGGATCTTCGAAATGACGATGAATTGGAACCAATCGAACGGCTTAAGGTAAAGTAATCAGGAGGAGAGAATGGAAAGATACAGTCTTTTGAAATATAAGGACCGAAGAAATACAAATAGCGTAAAGTGGGATGATTTGGAGGAAAAATTTGGTCGCACGGATTTGCTCCCGGCGTGGGTGGCAGATATGGATATCGAGGCACCGGAATGCGTTCGGGAGGCATTGACGGAATACGTGAACTATAACGTTTACGGGTACTATTCGATTCCGGAGTCTTTCACCGATTCTTTTATCCAATGGATGAAAGAACGGCATGGGTATGAAATCAATCCGTTGTGGATTCGATATTCTCCGGGTGTGGTTCCGGCTATTTACTGGATTATTCAGATGCTGACGGAGATTGAAGACAGCGTCGCACTGATGTCACCGGTATATTATCCTTTCGCCAATGCTATTCGGGACACGTCCCGCACACTGGTGGATGTTCCGCTGGTGAAAGATGAAAACGGATACTACACCATGGATCTGGAGAGCTTCGAGGCAATGGTGCAGAAGAAGGACGTGAAGCTGTTCATCCTTTGCTCCCCGCACAATCCGGTGGGCCGAGTATGGCGCGAGGAGGAGCTTCGGGATTTGCTGGATGTGTGCCGGCGGAATGGGGTCTACGTTATTGCGGATGAGATTCACCACGATTTAATTATGCCGGGACACCGGCAGATTACCGCTGCCACTGCCGGAGATTATGACAGCATTCTGATTACGCTGACTTCTGCATCTAAGACGTTTAACCTGGCCAGCTGCCAGAACGCCATGGCGATTATTCCGAACGACGCCCTCCGGGCAAAATATGATGCCATGACGCGGAGAATCAAGACGCAGAGCGGAAGCAGCTTCGGATACGTCGCTTACGAGGCGGCATTCCGGGGCGGAAAAGAGTGGCTGGAGCAGGCAATCCGGTTAATATACGGAAACTATCAGATTCTGGTGAAAGGGTTGAAACAGAAGCTTCCGGAAGCAGTGGTGTCCCCGCTCGAGGGGACCTATCTGGCATGGGTGGACTTAAGTGCCTATCTGTCGGAACGGGATACGGAGCGAACGATTCGGGATGTGTGCAACCTGGCAGTGGATTTCGGAGAGTGGTTCGGCCGGAATAAGTACGAAAACTTTATCCGCGTGAACCTGGCCACCTCCCCGGACAATGTTCGTCAGATTGTTGCCAGACTGGATCGTATTAATACCCTTTAATGAATCGGGAGGTGTGGCCGATGGGTGACTTAACGAATTGCAGCACGCGGAAACGAATTATCGTTCTGTTGCGATACCTATATCTGAATACGGATGAACAGCATCCCGCATCCACCTATGATTTGTTGGATTATCTGGAGGAGCAGGGGGTTGGAACCAATCGGAAGACCTTGAAGACGGATATGGAATTCCTGACCGGTGAGGACTCTGCTTATGATATTATTGAAATCAAGAGCAAGCCGAATCGATACTTCTGGGGTTCGCGGGAGTTCGAGCTTCCGGAACTGAAGCTTTTGGTGGATGCGGTGTCCTCTTCTCGCTTCATAACACCGAAGAAAAGCCAGCAGCTTATCGAGAAGCTGAATCGATTCTTGAGCGAGAACCAGCGAAACGAGCTGCAGCGGCATCTCATCTTCGGAAGCCGCGTGAAGGCGCTGAACGAGAATATCTACTATATCATCGAGCTGATTAACGATGCCATCAGCCGGGAGAAGATGATTCGTTTTAACTACTTTGAGTACAACGCGGAGAAGGAGAAGGTGCTCCGGGGAAATGGAGAACTCTATCGTCTAAGCCCATACACCTTGTTTTGGAACGATGATTTCTATTACGTGATTGGCTGGTCGGACAAGCACTTGAACATTTCCTCTTTCCGGGTGGATCGGATGACCAATGTGGAAATCGCCGATCTTCCGGCGGCCAAGAAGCCTATGGGCTGGGATCCGGAGGATTATTGCCAGAAGGTGTTCGAGATGTACCGGGGAGAGCTTCAGATTGTGACCCTGGAATGCGAGAACGAGGTGATGAAGTACGTCATCGACCATTTCGGGGAGGATGTACACACGCGGGTAACGGATGAAAAACACTTCCTCGCCACGATGGAGGTATCCGTCAGTCCCAACTTCTTTTCCTGGATTTTCCGTTTCGCCGGAAAAATCCGGATTATTTCCCCGTCCGTCGTCCGAGACGAATACATGGAGATGGCACAAAAAGTGTTAAAAGGATAATCAAAAAACAGGAGTGACTTCCGGAAGATTCCGGCAAAGTCGCTCCTGTTTTTGATTTTCTGTAAAAACAGAATCGGTTCTAGCAGATGGTTCCGCCGCCGATGACGTAGTCGCCGTCGTATAGAACGACCGACTGGCCCCGGGTGATGGCTCGCTGGGGTTCGTCGAAAATTACATGGACGGTATCCGGTCCCGTTGGGACGATGGTGGCATCCGCCTCTTTGTGCTTGTAGCGAATTCGGGCTTTGGCCCGAATGTCAGAGGCCGGGGTATCCGTGGCAATCCAGTTGAAGTCCTTGGCGTCGAATTCCCGAGTAAAGAGATCCGCGTTGTCTCCCAGGATGACCCGGTTGCGCTCCATATCCAGCTCCTGCACATACATCGGTTTCTTCAGGGCGAGACCTAAGCCCTTTCGCTGTCCGATGGTGTAGTGGATGATGCCCCGGTGCTCGCCCAGAATATTTCCTTCCCGGTCGGTGAAATAACCGGAAGGGTAGGTTCGGCCGGTGTACTTCTCGATAAAGCCGGCGTAATCCCCATCCGGGATAAAGCAGATGTCCTGGCTGTCCCGTTTTTCGGCGTTGATGAAGCCCTGCTCTTCGGCGATTCGGCGGGTTTCCGTCTTGTGGAGGCCTCCCAGCGGAAACAGGGTGCGGGAGAGCTGATCCTGGGTCAGGGAATAGAGCACGTAGCTCTGATCCTTGCTCAGGTCGGCGGATTTCTTCAGGAGATATCGCCCGGTTCCCCGGTCCTGTTCGATGATGGCATAGTGACCGGTAGCGATGTAGTCCTGATCGATTTCTTTTCCGGCGGTGTACAGGTGGTCGAATTTGAGGTAACGGTTGCATTCCACGCAGGGATTCGGGGTAATTCCCTGTTCGTAGGAGTCGATGAAGCGCTGGATGACTTCCTTCTTGAACTCCTCTCGGAAATCGTACACCAGAAAATAGATGCCTAACCGATTGGCCACGCTGACCGCATCGTTAATGCTGTCCAGGCTGCAGCAGGTCTTGGCGCTGCTGATACCGATGGTTTCATTATCATAAAGGCGCATGGTGACGCCGGTGGCTTCGTATCCGGCTTCCCGAATCAGGTAAGCCGCAACACTGCTGTCCACACCGCCGCTCATGGCCACGAGAACTTTTTCAGACATTGAATTCCTCCGTTTGTTACTTTTCGTTCATTATATCACAGATTCATGGTACAATGATTTATATATTATTTTTATAAGATACCACTTTGGTAGGCATTTTGCAACCGGAAGAGAAAATCGTTCCGAGATGCAGGGAAAGAGGGAAGCTATGGATCGCTCAGAAATAATTCGAATTCGAGATCTGCAGAATCAATATTTTCTTACCGGCACCACGCTGGACGTGGGACATCGAATTTCCGCGCTGAAAACTCTTCGGGCGGGGATTCGTCGGTACGAGGATGCCATCTGCCGGGCGTTAAAGGCAGATTTGGGAAAGGGCTCCTACGAGAGCTTTATGTGTGAAATCGGCATGGTGTACGACGAGATTTCCTACATGATTCGGAATGTGCGGCACTTTGCCAAGGAGAAGAACGTGCGGACGCCGCTGGCACAGTTTCGTTCTCGCAGCTTTGTGAAGCCGTCTCCGCTGGGAACGGTGCTGATTATGAGCCCGTGGAACTATCCGTTCCTCCTTACCATGGAACCGCTGATTGATGCGATTGCAGCGGGCAATACGGCGATGGTGAAGCCGAGCGCCTACTCTCCGGAGACCGGATCCGTGATCCGGAATATCATTAAAGTTTGCTTTCCGGAAGAATACGTTGCGGTGGTGACCGGCGGACGGAAGGAGAATCAGTATCTTTTGGATGAGAAATTTGATTTTATCTTTTTTACCGGAAGCAAGAGTGTGGGACAGCTGGTGATGCAGAAGTCGGCAGAGCACCTGACCCCATTTGCCTTGGAGCTGGGCGGGAAGAGTCCATGCATCGTCGACAAGACGGCCAACATTAAGCTGGCGGCGCGCCGAATCGTATTCGGCAAATTCCTGAACTGCGGTCAGACCTGCATCGCACCGGATTACATCTATTGCCACGAGGATGTTCGAGAAGAATTGGCGGAAGCTCTAAAGGCGGAGACCATCCGGCAGTATTCGCCGAATGCACTGCTGAATCCGGACTACGGAAAGATCGTCAACGAGAAGCATTTCCGGCGTTTGAACGGACTGATGGATCCGGAGAAAGTAATTCTGGGCGGTGGTTCCGATCCGGAAACCCTGCAGATAGAACCTACCATCATGGATTCGGTGGAATGGACCGATCCGGTGATGGGAGAAGAGATTTTCGGACCGATTCTTCCGATTCTCACCTACCGCAGCACGGAGGAAGCGGTACAGACGCTGAATCGGCTGCCTCATCCACTGGCGCTGTATGTTTTTACCGGCAAAAAGAAAGTGGCGGAGTACTTCCTGTCCCGATGCCGATTCGGAGGCGGCTGCGTGAACGACACCATCATCCACATCGCGTCCAACAAGTTGGGCTTCGGCGGCGTGGGCGACAGCGGAATCGGAAACTACCACGGCAAGTGGGGATTCGATACCTTCTCCCACTACAAGGGAATTGTGGATAAGAAAACACGGCCGGATCTGCCGATGCGGTATCAGCCGTACAAGAAGATGTACGAAAAGGTGCTCCATGTGCTGTTCCGGTAGCGAGAGAGACCGGCTTTCCATTCAGCCGGTGGCGTACATTCGTACGGATTTCAAAGAGAAATTCGGAATTCCCCGGCAGCCGGGATTGGTGCCGGGTTTGACGGGCACCGTGGAGTTCGAGCCGGAATTCCGGACGCCGGATGTAGTTCGGGGAATGGAAGATTTTGAATACCTTTGGCTGATTTTCGGGTTTTCGGAGAACTGGGATTATTCCCGGGAAGGAGAGCCGGAACCGAAATGGTCGAAGCTGGTGCGGCCGCCAAGGCTGGGCGGAAAGGAGAAGAAAGGGGTGTTTGCCACTCGCTCTCCCTTCCGGCCCAACGGTCTTGGCATGTCCGCGGTAAAACTCCTTCGGGTGGACACGGTAAACCCGGAGAATCCGCTGCTGATTGTAGGCGGCGCAGACTTGCTGGACGGCACGCCCATCTACGACATCAAGCCGTACGCGGCATACTCCGATGCGCATCCGAAAGCGGGGTCCGGATTCGCCCGGCCGGAGATGAAATTCCTGGAAGTGGTATTTCCGGAAGAGCTTCTTCGGAAGGTGAGCGAAGAGAAGCGGCAGCCTCTAATCGGGGTGCTGGAACAGGATCCCCGTGCGGCGTACGAGAAGAAGCCGGGATACGTGTACGGAATGAAGTTCGCTTCCTACGACGTGCGGTTTCAGGTTCGGGGGGATGTGCTGCAGGTGGTGGATGTGGTTTGCTCGGAAGAGCAACATATTAAGTAGAATACAGAAAACGAGGAAGGGTAACGACAGAGATTTATGTTCAAATGGTTCATGCTGGCGGTGTACGTAATACTGCTGATATATACGATGGCGCATTTTCACAAAGGGCTGGAATTCATCACCGGAAAGAAGAGGCGATACTTGGTGGGGATGTGCACGCTGGTGGGAGTGTGCTGCCTGATGATTTTGGTGGGGCGTTTTCTGCCGGCCGACGGATTTCGGCGCCATATAATTGAATTTTCCAACTACTTCCTGGGCTTCTGGATTTACCTGGTGTTCTTCTTTGCCCTACTGGATATCGCGCTGATTCTTCGGAAGCGTGTGTGGAAGAAACCTGCTTTTACGTGGCACACGGCAACCTTCGGCATCATACTTCTGCTGTCGGCGGGGCTGACCGTTTGCGGCGGCATTCACGCCAGACACGTGACGGTGAACACGCAGAACGTGACCATTCACAAGTCGGTGGATGGCATGAAGGAGATGAAAATCGTGCTGGCGTCGGACTGGCACCTGGGGTATTCCATCGGCGTTCGGGATATGAAGCGGATGGTAAAAAAAATCAACGAACAGAACCCGGACCTGGTGCTGGTGGCCGGGGATATTTACGATAACGAATATGAAGCCATTCACAAGCCGGAGGAGGTGGCGAAGGTTCTGAAAGGAATCCGAAGCCGCTACGGAACGTACGGTGTGTACGGAAATCACGATGTGTCGGAGAAGCTGGTGGGTGGTTTTACCACTCAAACCGACGCCAATCCCACGCGGGATCCGCGCATCGACCGGATGATGGCGAAGGCGGGAATCACCATGCTTCAGGATCAGGTGATTTCGGTGGATGGAAAAATAGATCTGGTGGGTCGGCTGGACGGGGAGAAGACCGGATATCGGAACAACCGGCGGGAGTCCCTTCAGAACTTGATGCAGACAGTGGACAAAAACAAGCCCGTGCTGGTGCTGAATCACGAACCGGAGCACTTGAAGGATTACAAGGATACGGGGGTGGATTTGCTGATGGCAGGTCATACCCATGCGGGGCAGTTCTTCCCGCTGACCATCATGCGGTCCTTTGTGTGGGAGAATTACTGGGGCGTGGAGAAGCTGGGCACGGCCACCGGAGCGGTGACCTCCGGCGTGGGAGTCTACGGACCGCCGCTTCGGCTTCTGAGCAACAGCGAAGTGATGGTGCTGAACGTACGGTTTGAAGATGGAAGATAGATAGGGAGTTCTATGCGTAAAGAATTAAAACGACGGGCGAAGGAAAATCTGAAAAAGCACTATCTTATGGTGCTGGTCATCTGTCTCTTCGCCAGCTTTTGCGGGGTGGAATATGGCATGTCCACCATCCGCTACCATATGGACAATATTGAATACACTTCCATCGGACAGCTGTACGAAACAATTGTGGAGAATTCGGATTTCAAAGAAACGGTGGACCGGATTGCCAACGGAGAAGGGGATCAGGTCCGGAAGGAAATCCGGGAACAGAAAGAAGATCTCGTAAAGAACGATCACAGCCGGTACCTGGGCCGGTCCAACGGTGTTTTTTCCGGTATTGCCAATTCCTATTCCGCCGGCGGTTTTCGATTCGCCGTAGCAGAGGCACTGCTTAGTCTTTCCGGTTCCCGAACCGTCTCTATTTCTCTGATGATTCTGGGGAGCGTGGCGGTGTACCTGTTTATTTGGCTGTTCATCAAAGAAACCTACCGCGTGGTGATGCGGCGTATGGTACTGGAGGGCCGGGTATATGAAAAGGTCACGATTCAGCGATTGTTCTATCCGTTGGAGACGCGGTCCTGGCCGAAAATCGCCTGGACCATGTTCGTACAGTCACTGTACCGTTTCCTGTGGACATTGACCGTCGTGGGCGGAGTGATTAAGCGGTATTCCTATGCGCTGGTGCCGTATATTCTGGCGGAAAATCCCACCATAAAAGCCAATGAGGTCATCACCCTCTCGCGAAAAATGATGCAGGGTCACAAGTGGGAGCTGTTCAAGGCGGACATGAGCTTCTTGGGCTGGGATGTTCTGGACATTTTCACCATCGGATTGTCCGGCATCTTCTTTTCTAACCCGTATAAAGCGGCGTTCTACGGAGAGTATTACGCAAGAATCCGGGAGGTTTCCAAGGAAGCTTGCATCTCCGGTACCGAAAACCTGATGGACGAATATCTCTACTGTCCGGCGCCGAAGGAGATACTGCGAGAGAAGTATCCGTATTTGGTGAGCCGGATTGAAGAAAATGAGAAGAACGCCGTTCCGGAGCCCACGGGGATGAGCGGATTCATTGCGAAGTGGTTCGGCGTTGAACTCCTTCCATCCCGAAAGCTGGAGGAATACGAACGGAATAAGGCGATGCAGTACCAGCTGGGATACGGTCAGGCGATTCTGGACGGCGTGGTGTATCCCGGCAGACTGGGACCGTTCTTCGGCAATTTCCAATTTACGCCTCGGTTCACCATGCTGCCGACTCGGAGCTATTCCTTGCTGAGCTTAATTATGATCTTCTTCATGATGTCCTTTGTGGGCTGGTGCTGGGAAGTGAGCCTGCATTTGGTGGAAGACGGGGTCTTCGTCAACCGCGGCGTGCTGCACGGACCATGGCTTCCAATCTACGGTGTGGGAAGCCTTCTGGTGTTGATTCTGCTGAAGCGTTTTCGGGAGAAGCCGGTGGTGCAGTTCACCCTGACGGTGGTGGTCTGCGGCATCGTGGAATACGGCACGGCCTGGATCCTGGAGACGAAATACGGCCAGAAATGGTGGGACTACAGCGGATATTTCATGAATATAGACGGAAGAATTTGCGCGGAAGGACTTTTGGTATTCGGCCTTGGGGGACTGGCCATAGTCTATCTCATTGCGCCGCTGCTGGACAACCTCCTGAAAAAGGTGAACCGAAAGGCTCTTCTGCTGGCGGCCATCATGCTGATCAGCCTATTCTCCTTCGATCAGATCTATTCGGTGAAGCACCCCAACACGGGGGCCGGCATCTCCAGCGGAAACACGAAACAGGTGGCTATGAAAATCACCGAATCCAAAGCCGTGCCGAATCGCCGAAAGGGTAAATGGAACTGCAGATGGAACGTATAAGAAATCCGGTGATTCATATACAGTGCAAATTCCTTTTGATGAGGAAGGTAATACACTAACACTAAATTGTTACTTCAAGGATGAAAACTTGATTGTTGAGCAAGTTTTACCGGATGAATATAAAGATTACGATGTGGGTGATCCAACCGTATATAAAAAGTGAAGATCCAAAAACCTGCACCGGACAGCAAGCTATTGCTGACCGGTGCAGATTTTTATTATACTGCCCAGATTTTGTTATTCTGCCCAGAATTGTTCGATGCGTGCTTTGGCGGCATTTTCGATGCTCATGGCCGTGTGGAAGGCATCGTCCAGGTCTGAACCCACCGCCACCATGCCGTGGTTCTTCATCAGGCAGCCGCGGTTCTCCCCGATGGCATTCTGCACATTTCGGGAAAGCAGACCGGTGCCGGAAGGCCCGTAGGCGGCGCATTCGATGGCATCGCCGCTGCTGGTGGTAAAAGAAAGTCCGCAGGCGGCATAGACGCAGGCGTACCGCGCATGGGTGTGGATGACGGCATTTACATCCGGCCGATTCCGGTAGATTCCGGCGTGGAAGTCCTTTTCCGAAGTGGGCTTGAGCGCACCCTCATAGGCCAAGGTTTCCAGGTTCACCTTTACGATATCCTCCGGAGTCAGTCCCCGGTAGTCCATCCCGGATGGGGTGCACAGCATCCATTCATCGTCCAGCCGAAGGGAAAGGTTTCCCCAGGTGCCCTGGACCAGTCCGGAATCCAACAATCGGATACCGTATTCCACCACCTGCTCCCGGCACTTCTGTTCTTCCGGTGACCGGTCTTTTTTCGGCAAATCCATCTCCGCGTAATCCGATGCCGCGTCTTGCAGAATATCTTCCGGTATTTCCGCAGGAGCCTGCTGTTCCAGCCGGTCCTGCCGTTCCATCTCTTTCCGAGAATACTTTTTCAGATAGATTTTATGCTCCAGTTTTCCCATCAGCGGGCACACCGGATGAGCACCGCCGAGGAAATCCGCATCCACAAAGATACCGGCGTTCTTCTCCAGAATCAGGAGTCCGGTGAACACCTCGTACAGGTTTCGCCCGCAGACCATCAGATTGCCTTCCGTGGTGAGAACGGACGGGGATTTTCTCAGGGCTTTGGCCAGGCTGAGGCGATCCTCCGGAACGATGGAAACTCGGCTACCGATAATCATGGCCATATCGTCCAGCACGGCCGGAATGCTCAGACCATCCCGGATGCACATGGCGGTATATTCTGTTTTTGCCACCACCATGGCTTCGTAAGGGGAGGCAATCAGTGCGCCTTTGGCCGGGTCGGAAGTGCCGGTGATGTCGCAAATTTCTTTTACCCGAAGATCGGTAAAGTCCGCATCCGGTTCCGTCCCGAAGACCCGATGGTTCTGCTGCACCAGAATCCGAGGGGAATCCCCCAGAGAGAAACCGATGTCCGCAAATTTTTTTCCGTATTCAATTATATTCTGTTTCACTGCGTGGAGTGTCATAAGCTCTGTTCGTGCTCCTTTCCGTTATTCCTGATCCGTCCCTTCAAAGCGGGCGGAGTTCGCTTGGCGGTAGGCTTTTTCCAGCGAATGATAGACGTTCTTGTAATCTTGGAACAGCTTGTTGTAGATGGCGGCGTTTTCCGGGTTCGGGTGGTATTCCCGTTCGATGGGCACGAATTCCTTCGCTGCCGCAAAGGACGGAATGACGCCCAGACCGATCAACGGAATCATGGCGGCACCCACGGCACCCGCATTCCGCGGATCCTTCACCACCGCAAAATGTTTTCCCGTAATATCCGCGATAATCTGCATCCAGCCTTTGTCCAGAGAACCGCCGCCGATGATGCGGAAATTGTCGCACCGGAAACCGTAATCCTGCCGGTAGTTCTCCAGAATCCACCGCAGGTTGTATCCGATGCCTTCGTACATGGCTCGCATGATGTGCTCCCGGGTGTGAATCATGGTCATGTTGAAAAGAGTAGCCCGGGTGGTGGTGGAGGAGACGGGACATCTTTCTCCCAGCATCCACGGGGTGCAGATCAGGTGGTCGCTGCCCGGCGGGATGTCGGCCACCACGGAGTCCATGTAGTCATAGATTCCGTCACCCAGTTCTTCCATCTCCTTTCGGAAAAACTGGTTCTTCAGCCACTCGATGTTGGCGCCGGCGGATTCCGTGATTCCCGCAATCAGGTTCATCTCCTTGTCGGCGCTTTGGATGGCGGCGGCACCGTGCTTGAATTTGTCCGCTGTTCGGCTGCAGGCTGCCACCCAGGCAGAGGTGCCTAGATAGATGTGAATGTCGCCGTCACCGCACATGCCGGAGCCCACCGTCGCCGCCTGGACGTCGTCGCATCCGCCGAACACCGGCGTTCCTTCCATGAGTCCCGTTTCCGCAGCGGCTTCCCGGGTGAGGCCGCCCACGATATCCGTGCTGGCCACTAGCGGCGGCAGCCGGTTCATATCGATGCCCACCAGTGGGAAGACGGACATCCAATCCTTTTTCTTTAGATCCAGTCCGTAGGAGGAAGCTCCGGACAGTTCCGTGACCATGCGGCCGGTGCATTTGTATTTAAGGTAGCCGTTTACGTCCAAAATCAGGTGGGTTTTGGCGTAGATTTCCGGGCGTTCTTCCTTGAGCCAGGTGATTTTTGCGATGCAGTCCTTTCCCATGATCGGGGTGCCGGCGAAGAGGGTGAACAGCTTCTTGCCGCCCACGCGGTTCATGATATGCTCCGCCTGCTTCTGCGCCCGTCCGTCCACCCAGGTGATGTTGGGATAGAGAACGGTGCCGTCCTCGGACACGGGAATGACTCCCTGTGCCTGGGTAGAGAACACGATGCCTTTAATTTGGCTTTTTTGGATGCCTGCTTTTTCTACAACTTCCCGGCCGGTTCTGCATACCGCTTTCCAATAATCCTCCGGATTCTGCTCCACCCATGCCGGCTCCGGATAGAAAGTGGGGTAGGGGGCGGTGGCGGCGGCGATAATCTTGCCGGAAAAATCCACCAGTACTGCTTTATCGGAACCGGTGCCGATATCGTGGGCGAGAATATATTCTTTCATAGCGTTTCTTCTTTCTTACAGCAATCCCTTGTCCGTAGGAACCACGTGCTTAAATACCTCTTCAAAGCGGTTCAGTGCATCGTCGATGACTTCGTCGGTGGTAGCCATGGAGGTGTAGAGCCGGCTTCCGGCTAAAGTCACCAGACCGTTGGCCATATAGGCAGCGCCCATCCGCTCCATGGAATCCTTCCGTTCGTACATCATTTCCTTGTTCCGCAGAAGTCCGACGGCGGATTTCAGAATGTTGAAGGAGGAGAAGTCGAAGCTCATGGCCCCGGTGCATTCCAGGTGGCAGATGCTGCCCTGATTATATGCCACGAACGGAAGGCGATACTGCTGAATCAGGGACTTGATTCCGTCGGTCAGCTTATCTCCCGCTTTTCCGGCAATCTCACAGGCATTGGTGCGTTCAATTTCCTTGATGCAGGTGTAGCCGGCCAGCGCGGAAATCGGCGCAGCCGCCAGGGTTCCGCCCACGTATGCCCGATGTTTTCCGCTGGCAACGCCGGCCGCCATCAGCCCGGCGTATTCTTTTTTTCCGCCGACGCCGCCGGCTCCCGGATAACCGCCGGCAACGACTTTGCCGAAGATGGTGAGGTCCGGTGTGACGTCGAAATAGCCCTGGGCGCCGCCGATGGAGGTGCGGAAGCCGGTGACCACTTCGTCGAAAATCAGCAGGGCGCCGTACTTGTCGCAGAGGTAGCGAACGCCTTTGTTGTATTCCTTGGAAACCGGACGGGTGCCGCTTTCCGGACCGCACGGCTCGATGATGACCGCTGCGGTGCCGCCGCGGAACTTGTTCAGCTTCAGCATGCTCTCCAGCATGTTCAGGTCATTCGGACGAACCTCGTCGGTGAGGGAGTAGAGGCGTCTCGGAATTCCGTGGGATTCCAGCAGTCCGCGAGAGCCCGGAATCTTCGTGCCGTAGACCATCTGATCGCTCCAGCCGTGGTAATCGCCGCCTTCTTTAATGATGCGCTTGTTTCCGGTAGCGATGCGGGCGATTCGCAGGGAGGCCATGACGGATTCTGTGCCGCTGCCCAGCATCCGGAACATCTCCACGCCCGGCATGTGTTTGTGAATCTCTTTGGCCAAAAGAAGTTCGGATTTGTGCAGGAGTCCGGTGACCGGGCCGCATTCGTTGAGCAGCTCGATGACCGCATTCCGAATGGCCGGATAATTGCTGCCTAGAATGGTTGGGCCGCCGGCCTGAAGGAAGTCCAGGTACTTATTGCCGTCCTCGTCGTAGAGGTAGGCCCCTTCGGCTTTCCGGAAGGCTACCGGGAACGGTTTGTTGAAGGCCAGGTTGTGCTGCACGCCTCCCGGGATGTACTCCTTCGCTTCTTCGTAGATGGCTTTGGAATTGGTGCACTTCTCGTCGTAATACTTGAGAATGGTGTTTTCGTAATAGTCGTCATCCACCTCCCAGATCGGCTCTTCGGTCAATGCCTTCAATGCGGCATTGATTTTATCCGGGGAGTCCCATCTGCTGATTCCACAATTTGTCATTTTTGTTCGCTCCTTTCCTCTTGGCGTTGTGCCCGCCGGTTCGTATTCATGCTGTTCCGGTATACCACAAATCGATCGTAAATATATTCAGAAATAAGGTTCGTGGCCATGGTGAGAAAAAGGACGGCGTAGCTGTTCCAGCCGGCTTTTTCCGTCAGCGCATTGCCCCACCAGGTAGAGAGAGGCGTGAAGACGCAGTAGAACAGAAAAATCTGCACCATGGCTTTGGACACATTATTCGCGGATTTAAAGGTGAATTCTCGATTCAGCGTGAAGTTCCACAGCACCGAGAGTACCAGGGCAATCAGGTAGCAGGGCCAGTATTTCCAAGGGGTCACCATGTCCAGTACCGTAAAAGCGGCGGTTTCAATAATTCCCGCCGATGCGGAGAACAGGGCGAACTTAACAATCTGAATCCTTGTTTCCCTTGCGTTGGGTTTGTACGGTTCGTTCACCGGGTGTTCGTTCATATCGGGCCCCTTTCTGCAGTGACTGCATAAATATAATAAAGAATATATGTTTATTATCTCACCGGGGGCGGCGTTTGACAATAGAAAACAAAGTAGTGACGGGTGTTTTTTGGATGTATTCGTGCCGCCGGAAAGCCGGTTTCGAAAAATGAAAAATTTTCAAGTTTCGAAAGCGGGTTCTTGCATATGCTATTTGCAGGCAGTATAATAAGTGAAACAAGATGGTTTCGAAAAACGAAAAAAATTCAACTTTTGAAAGAGGTCGGCTATATGAAAATAATTACGAGAACGCAGTACCTGAATCGAATTATCGAACTAAATGGTACTCCGGATATAAAAATCATCACAGGAATTCGCCGTAGCGGAAAGTCGAAACTAATGCAGGCATATATCGAATACTTGAAAAGCAGCTTTGAGAACATTAATGTCATCTTCATTGATTTCATGGATTTGGCATATGAAGAACTTAAAGAATATCATGCATTGCATGCTTATGTGGAAGCGAATTATCAAGAAGGAAAACCCAATTATCTATTTGTGGATGAGGTTCAGATGTGCCCGCAATTTGAACTGGCAATCAACAGCCTTTATTCCAAAGGAAAATATGATATTTACATAACCGGCTCCAACGCTTTTCTGCTGAGTGCAGATTTGGCGACACTTTTTACAGGCCGCTACATTGAAATTCATGTTTTTCCGTTCAGTTTTCAAGAGTATTGTCAATACTATGATGATGTTCAAGATAAGGATAAGCTCTTTGAGGAGTATTCGATTAAGGGCGGCTTAGCAGGATCCTATGCGTACAGGACGGAAAAAGACAGAACGAATTACATCAAGGAAGTCTACGAAACCATCGTCACAAGAGATTTGATACAGAAATATATTCTGCCGGATACATTGGTTCTGCAGCGTTTAAGCGAGTTTCTCATGGATAACATCAGCAATCTGACATCTCCGAATAAGATTAGTCAGCAGTTGACAGCGAACGAGATGCCAACCAATCACGTGACTATCGGCAAGTATATTAAGTACTTGTGCAATGCGTTCGTTTTTTATGATATTAAACGATACGATATCCGAGGAAAGAAATATCTGGAGACTTCGGAAAAGTTTTATCTGTGCGACAATGGAATTCGGTATGCAATCCTCGGAAGCAGGAATATGGACTACGGAAGAGTTTATGAGAATATCGTCTGCATTGAACTTCTCCGCCGTGGATATGAAGTCTATGTCGGAAAACTATATAAAAAAGAAATTGATTTTGTGGCACAAAGAGGCAGCGAGAAGGTTTATATTCAGGTTAGCGATAATATCACCGGCAAAGAGACTTTTGAGCGAGAAGTATCGCCATTGCTTCAGATTCGTGATGCATACCCCAAAAAGGTGATTGCCAGAACCAGGCATCCTCAATACAGTTATGAAGGAATTGAAATTGTTGATATTGCGGACTGGTTATTGACAAGAGCAGAATAAAAATACAAATACAACGTGCGAAAGGTGACCGATGAAATGGATGATAGTAAATTGCTGAAGTCTCGGATTGCGGACCGAATCCGCCAGGCAGAGGAAGGCTTCTATATAACGAATACGGATTTTCTGGATCTGCACCAGCAAGCCCTGGCTCGAGAGGAGTGCCGGGGACACTCGGATCTTCGATTCTGGTTTTATGGGGGATATGAAGACGCGGAACGGCGCATTCTGATTATCGCCCCGAAGGATTACGGTGAGACGCTGGAGGATGTGCTGGGCATGGAGGAATTCCTGCATGTGATTCACGTGGAAACCGGCGGCAGCGACCGAAAGCTGAGCCACCGGGATTACCTGGGCTCCGTGCTGGGGCTTGGCATTGAGCGGCGAATGATTGGTGACATCCTGGTGGATGAGAAGGGGGCGGACATGATTGTCCGTCCGGATATCAGCACGTTCCTGGAGCAGGAATATCGATCTGTGGGAAGGACCGATGCCAAAATCGAAGTGAGACCCATCGGGGAGCTGGCGGTTCCGGAGCGGCGGGTGCAGGTCATCCGGGATACGCTCCCCAGCCTGCGGCTGGATAACGTGGTGTCCACGGCGTTCAAGGTTTCCCGGTCCGATGCAGTGAAGGGGATTCGAAGCGGAATTGTATCGGTGGATCACATGGAGTGCACGAAAATCGACCAGCGGATTGATGAGGGGGCGGTAATCGTGCTGCGGGGAAAAGGAAAGGCGGTGCTGCAGGAAATCGGCGGGGAGTCTAAGAAGGGACGAATCTGGGTGGAGATTCTGCGGTACGTGTAGCAGCTGCGGCGGAAAAAGTGAAGAACCAAAAACAAAGCGGGAGCGAACCATGAACTTTGGTTCACTCCCGTTTATACAAGTGTCGTTTATCGAATGAATGCACTTACCTACTTCGCAGCGGCGATTACTTCGATTTCGCAAAGGATGCTCTTCGGAAGTTCTTTTACCGCAACGCAGGATCTAGCCGGCTTGGACACGAAATACTTCGCATAGACTTCATTGAATGCACCGAAGTCTGCCATATCGGTGATAAAGCAGGTGGTCTTTACCACATCTTCGAAGGTCAGGTCGTTGGCCTTCAGAATCTCTCCGATGTTCTTGCATGCCTGCTCCGCCTGTCCCGCAACATCGGTACCGATGGTTTCACCGGTTTCCGGGCTGAACGGAGTCTGTCCGGAAATGAACAGGAATCCGCCGGCAGTGACTGCCTGAGAGTACGGGCCGATTGCAGCAGGTGCTTTGTCAGTGTTTGTATATTTCATCTCTATGTCTCCTTATAATTGGTTGCTTTATTTGGTAATCTCTTCGGTCTGTGCCTTGACGAATTCTGCCAGGTCGCCATCCACGCGTGGAAGCAGTACTTCACGAACCATCTTGTGGTAGTTGTTGACCCATGCCAGCTCTTCGTCGGTGAGCAGAGCCGGGTTGATGGCTTCTCTCTCGTACGGTACGAAGGTGATCGGCTCGTTAATGGTGTTTCCTTTACCGTCGTCCTTCATCAGAACTTCGTTCTCGATACGAACACCAAACTGGTTATCGATGTATACGCCCGGCTCGTTGGACATAATCATGCCCGGACAAATGGTAATCGGAGTCGGTACACGGCGAAGGATATTCGGACCTTCGTGGACGCTGAGCAGGTGACCCACACCGTGGGACAGACCGTGCTTAAAGTCCAGACCTACCGCTCTCATCGGTGCACGGGTGATGGCATCCAAGTCGATTCCGTTCATTCCCGGAGTCAACACGGCATTGTGCATTGCCAGATGAGCCTTGAGAACATAGGTATAGTCATCAATCATTTCCTGAGTCAGCGGTCCAACGGCGATGGTACGGGTAATATCCGTGGTACCGTCTGTGTAATGACCACCGGAGTCCAGAAGCAGGAAGCCTTCCGGCAGAATTTCGGCATCGGTTTCCGGTGTCGGTGCGTAGTGGATGACGGAACCGTTTGGTCCGTATCCGGCAATGGTCTCAAAGGACAGATCGAAGAAGCCATCCTCTTCGGCACGGAACTTCCGCAGCTGTTCTGCCGCACTGAGTTCGGTCTGATGCGGTGTCTTTGCAGCAACATCCTTAATCCACTTGATGAATTTCACCATTGCAACCGCATCCTTCTTATGCGCGTTGAGGGAGCTCTTGATTTCGGTCTCATTCTTAACGGCCTTCATCATAGCGATTGGAGTAGCTTCATCCACCGTCTTCATGCCTTCCGGAATTCTCAGGCACAGAGCGTAGTTCGCGGAACCGGAATCCAGCCACAATGTCTTGGATGCATCCAGAGCGGCAACGTCCTGTTCGATTTCATCATATCCTTTCACGGTAACGAAGGACAGGTCTTCCGGCAGGGAATCCTTTACCGCACCGTCCATTACGTACAGGTTCACAGAATCCTTGGAAAGCAGGATGAAGGAGAAGAATACCGGTGTGTAATCGATATCACTGCCTCTCATGTTCAGGAGCCATGCGTTTTCCATCAGATCGGTAACCAGCAGGTAATCCGCATTCTTTTCGGCCATGGCTTTCCGAACATCTGCAATCTTTTCGGTTGCGGTCTTGCCGGTAGTGGTCAGTGGCAGTTCGTAGATTTCCGATGGCTGAATCTGCGGACGGGAAGTCCATACTTCACCTACCAGGTCTTTATCCCATTTAATGGTAACGCCCAGTTCACCCAGCTTCGACTGAAGATCTTCACCGTAATATCCCGGAACAACCTTGCCGTCAAATCCCAGCGTATAGCCGCCTTTTTTCTTGGCCAGGTCAATCAGGAATTCTTCAACGGTCGGAACGCCCGGCTCTGCCATTCTCATCAGCTCGATTTCACTTCCGGCCAGCTGACGCTCTGCCTGGAGGAAATATCTGCCGTCGGTCCAAAGATAAGCACCTTCGTCATCGACGATGAGTTCACCGGATTCTCCGGTCAGTCCGCTCATGAATTCACGAGCTTTAAAGAAATCGTTTACATACTCGGAACTGTGATAGTCGCCGGATGGTACGTAATAAACATCCACACCATTGGCTTTCATCTTTTCCCGAAGCTCTAGAACTTCTTTTTTCATTTTATTCACCTCTTTGCTGTCAATCCGATTTTTGGATTTCACAAAAATAATAACGCGTCGGTAGAGAACTCTTACCGAACTATTTTATTATAGCACGTACCCCAAAAAAGTTAAGGGTTTTATTCAAATTAGTACAAAGACCCTCCTGGGGACATTTGAATTTCAGCGTCGGATTGGTATAATGGTAGGGACTTTATGCAAGCGGAAAGAAGAGGGAGAAATATATGAATGTAACGGTATACTGCGGATCCAGCATGGGGTCGGATCCGGATTACAAGAAAGCGGCGGAGGCACTGGGGCTCTGGATTGCCGGGAACGGGCACACGCTGGTGTACGGCGGCGGCAATATCGGCTTGATGGGAATCATTGCAGATACCGTGCTGGAGAACGGCGGAAAGGTCATCGGCATTATTCCGGATTTCCTGCTGCACTGTGAGCAGGGGCACGAAGGCCTTCACACCTTGGAAGTGGTGCACTCCATGTCCACCCGGAAGAGTCGGATGATTGAACTTGGGGATGCTTTTATCGCCATGCCGGGAGGCATCGGAACCCTGGAGGAAATCACGGAAGTGCTGACCCTCAAGAGACTGGGGCGGACGGATAAACGGGCATTTCTGTACAATATCAACGGATATTACGAACCCCTTCGCGGCACATTTCGCCAGATGGTGGAGAAGGAATTCCTGCCGGAGGAGGAGATGGAACTGTTTGAGTTCGTGGCAAATGTGGACGAACTGGATGAAGCGCTGAGAGGATAATGGAGGAAAAATGATAACCGGAGAACTGAAAAATCGGATTGACAGCCTGTGGGATGATTTTGCGGCGGGGGGAATCGTGAACCCGCTGACGGTGATTGAGCAGATTACCTATTTGATGTTCATCCACGATCTGGATGAGGCGGATAATAAGGGCAGCATGGAAGCCATGATGCTGGGAATTTCCCACGAAAGCATCTTCAAGGATAAAGTGGAAGTGGAGGGCCGGACGGTAGACGGAAAGCAGCTGAAGTGGTCCGTATTTCAGGATTTCCCGGCAGAGAAGATGTTCGATGTGGTAAAGAATGAGGTGTTCCCGTTCATCATCAACCTTCACAGCGACCGGGAAAGCGCGTATTCAAAGTACATGAGCGATGCGATTTTCATGATTCCGACGCCGCTGCTCCTCTCTAAAGTCGTGGAGAAGCTCAGCGATTTGTTCCGGATGATGAAGGAAACAAAGCTGGATAAGGAGGATGTTCGAGGGGACGTGTACGAGTATCTTCTGTCCAAATTAAACACGGCCGGAAGAAACGGGCAGTTCCGTACACCGCGCCATATCATCAAAATGATGGTGGAATTGATGCAGCCGAAGCCGGATGAAATCATCTGCGACCCGGCCTGCGGAACTTCGGGATTCCTCATCGCAGCCAGCGAATATCTGATGGAAGACGAGGAGCGAAAGCGGGAAGTTCTTTTCGATAAGGAGAATAAAGAGCACTATTTGAATCACATGTTCCACGGATACGACATGGACCGAACCATGCTCCGTATCGGTGCCATGAACATGATGGCTCACGGGATTGACAACCCGTGCATCGAATACAAAGACAGTCTGTCGGATCAGAATGAGGACAAAAACAAGTATTCATTGGTCCTGGCGAATCCGCCGTTCAAGGGAAGCTTGGATTACGATATCGTCTCGCCGGATCTGCTGAAGATCTCCAAGACGAAGAAGACGGAGCTTCTGTTCGTAACATTGTTCCTTCGCATGCTGAAAATCGGCGGTCGATGTGCCTGCATCGTTCCGGACGGGGTGCTGTTCGGTTCTTCGAAGGCACACAAGTCCATCCGAAAGGAAATCGTGGAGAACAACCGTCTGGAAGCCGTAATCTCTATGCCTTCCGGCGTATTCAAACCGTACGCGGGCGTATCTACGGCGATCCTTATTTTTACCAAAACCGAAGCCGGCGGAACGGATCACGTCTGGTTCTACGACATGCAAAACGATGGCCTCAGTCTGGATGACAAGCGGAGTCCGATTGAGGAGAACGATATTCCGGATATCATCCGGCGGTTCCATAACTTGGATGGGGAGATGGAGCGGAAGCGGACGGAGCAGAGCTTCATGGTGCCGAAAGAGGATATCGTGGAGAACGACTACGACCTGTCCATCAACAAATACAAGGAAGTGGAGTACGTTCCGGTGGAATATCCATCGACACAGGAGATTCTCACCAACCTGCGGGAAATCGAGATGGAGATCGCCACGGCGATGGACGAGCTGACCGTGATGCTGGGTGAAGACTAAGGAGTGCAGTGAAGTGTGTGCCGGGGTTGACGGTTCGGCGGTTCAGCGGATATAGCGAGAGAGAAATTGATATTTATTCTTTTGCGAAATGTGGGACCCGAGCGGCTGACGGGAAACGGCGGAAAACAGCGGAAATTAGAGTGGCCGCCGGACCAGATTGTGAAGTTGGTGTGAAACGTTATGCATATTGCCGCCGGAAGCTGCTTTTTGCGCTAACATTTCAAAGGCGACGCGGCGAGCAGGTATGCAGCTGGCCCGTTTCGGACGGGTTCGGCATAAAAACAGCACGGATTCCGGGGATGTTCTAATAGGATAATCCATACAGGAAGGTGATTTCTCCAATTCTCGGCAAAGAACTGCTTCCTGGACGAAAATGTTGTGCAGATTGGGGCTAAATTGCCGGAAATGCACAACATTTCACGTGAACTTCATAATGCGTGAGATGACATTAGGATTTGTTACTTAAATGTAGATTTATAGGAATAAACAAATGACAAAACTTAAAGATATTACAGGAAAAGCTCTGTCGGGAGAATGGGGAACCGATGACGAAACAGGAGTTGGTATTCCTGTTCTTAGAACGACAAATTTTACCAATGAAGGCATTGTAAATTATGAGAATGTTGTAACTAGAATAATCACTAAAAAAGACATTTCCGAAAAGTATTTACAATCTGGTGATATCATTATTGAGAAATCTGGTGGAAGTGATAAACAGCCAGTTGGACGAGTTATCTATTTTGATGGTCCCGAAAACACATATCTGTTTAATAATTTTACTGGACTTTTACGAGTGCGTGATAAAAATGAGTGGTTTCCTCGTTATGTATTCTATTCATTATTTGCAAATTATAAGAAAGGCGGTACTCGTCCGTTTGAAAATAAGACGACGGGATTACATAACCTTAAAACCGATGATTATGTCTCTCGATATGAGATTACAGAAATTCCTCTGAACAAACAGGTAGCTATTTGCGCACAGTTAGATCAAATCTTGAAAGTGATTAATTTACGCCGAAAAGAGATATCAAACCTTGACGATTTGATTAAAGCCCGATTTGTAGAGATGTTCGGAGATAATCAGGAAGTACATAAGTTATCTGATATTGCAGCTATAACTGGAGGTTTAACGAAAAATTCCAGAAGAGATAAACTTGAATTAAGAAAGCCTTACCTACGTGTAGCAAATGTCTTTTTTGCTTCCATTGATACAACAGAAATATTAGATATTGGTCTTACAAAAGAAGAATATGAAAAAACTCTGTTGCGGAATGGCGATTTACTTTTTGTTGAGGGAAATGGGAGTCCTGATCAGATAGGGCGTGTGGCCATTTGGAATGGAGAGATAGAAGATTGCGTGCATCAAAATCATCTCATTAAAGCGAGATTTGACTTGAAAAGAATGAACCCAGTATTTGCGATGTATTACTTTATTTCAGAGCGAGGTCGTAACCAAATAAAGAAAAGGGCTGTTTCCACATCTGGATTATACACGCTTAGTGTATCTAAGATAGCAGATTTTGAAATTCCGAATCCTCCAATGGAACTCCAGCAACAGTTCGCCGCCTTCGTAGCAGCGATCGACAAATCAAAAGCGACGGTGCAGAAGGCGTTGGACGAGACTCAACTTCTATTTGATAGCTTAATGCAGCAGTATTTTGGATAGGGGTCTATGAATTTTCTCGACGTAGAATTTATTATTAAAGGGAATGTGAGCAGAGCTACAAATTTAGATTTATAAAATTAAGGCATGCCAAAAGAAGAACGTTACTCTCTGGGGTTCCGGAATCCTCGGGGGGAGCGTTCTTTGTTTTTATGGGATGGAATTGCGTCAGAATTTAAGCGATGTATTTCTGGTGGGACATTTTCACGTTGTTCTGGTTCACGATGGCGTACTGCATGGTGGTGTCAATCTGAGAGTGGCCCAGAATTTTCTGAACCTGCTCGATGGGCATGCCTTTATCAATCGCCCGAGTCGCCATGGTCCGGCGGAACTTGTGGGGGTGGATGGATTTGAGATTCAGCATGCGGCCCATTTTGCGAAGGCGGATCTCCACGCCACTGATGGCCAGCCGGTTGTAGGGGGCGAGGAGGGAGACGAACAACGCGCGGTTGGTGTCCCGGCGGCTTTCCAGGTAATTTTTGAGGTGGATTTTCGTCTTGGCGTCGAAATACACGCGGCGCTCCTTGTCGCCCTTGCCGAAAACGACGCATTCTCTGGATTCGAAATTCACATCCTCGATGTTGAGGCGGACCAGCTCGCCCACGCGGATTCCGGTGGAGTAAAGCAGGTCAATCATGGCCAGGTCGCGGAGAGTGGTGCAGCTGTCCCGGAGCTTTTCGATATCCTCGTCGGAGATGACCTCCTTCACGGTTTTCTTGGTTTTGATTTTGTGGATGCGGCGCATGGGGCTTTTCAGAATGTGGTCTTCCTCTTCCAGCCACGAGAAAAAACTGGAAATGTTCCGCCGAATGTTGTCGATGGTCGCTTTGCTGCAGTTCCGGCGCTGCTGATAATCCGACAGGTATTCCCGCATCCGTTCCGTCGTCATTTTTCGAACCGGCAGGTTCACCGCGGCAAAAAGGTGCTGCACCGTCACTTCGTAATATTGAAGTGTCCGAGGGGAACAGCCTTCGATGGATTTGGCTTCCAGGAAAAGCCGCAGGTATTCGTGGTTTGTTGGCTTTCGTTCTGGCTCCTCGATGCTGAACGCCTTCACCAGCACTTCTTGCAGCTTCTTGAGCTGGGCGATGTTCAGAACTTCGGCCATTTCGTTCGTGATTGCGATGATTTTTTCTTCCATGATTGGTACCTCGTTTTTGGGTAAAGGATACCATTTAAGAGGCGGAATCGGAAGATGGGGAGAGTGAAGAACCAAAAAAATGACGATAAAAGCAAACTATCCCGATCGCCAACGTCAATCCGCCACATGGGGACGGGAGCAATTAGAGTTCCCGGCGTTTTTTTCGGATATGATTGACGATAATGCTGTGAAAACAGGGGCATTATCGTCAGTTCCTTTGGAAGTCGTGTGGGCTTCCATCGTACTATCGAGTGCAAAAATCGAGTCCTTGACGATGGAACTGAAAATACGAGCCTTCCATCGTCAACTTTTCAAAAAAGTATTTCTTTGTTGGAGCTCTGCGAAAGACAAGTCGTTAGAATTTTGATTTGTCGATCTGGTGGACGAATTGCTCAAATTCATTTTGCTTTTCCATTGGCGGAATCATTAACTTTAGAGATTTGATAGAATTGAAGTTCAGGCCTGCTTTTACTGCACTTTGATTTTTTGCAATAAACTGTTCCTTACCTGCTGGGCTTTCCATATAATGAGCAACAAACAATGGATTCAGCACTTCTCTATCAAGCCGGATACATGATAAATGCTGATTTATATAAGCACCATGCTCCGCAATCTTTTTAGTTACAACACCTGTTCGACCAAGATCTGCTGTGATACTAATTAATAAATCGCCTTCTTTAACTTTTGTTCTCCTGGCTTCAGCATTGTCTGGGGCCTTAATTGGTTGCATGTTGTCGGTTATAATACTACAATCCTTAACATTTTTTATTGTAATAAACCATTCATTCCCATCATTAACACAATATTTAGCCCAACCACGAGAACCAGAAGTAAGCGAAATAATGTAATTAGAAAGCCGATTGATTTGATATCCATTTGGATTTTCAGTTGGATCCCCAAAGAGTTCTACAAATCGGGCTTTGATAAGGTCATCTAAATACTGTATCTCCCTTTTCCTGTGAGAAAGAACCGTATCCAGTTTGTTAAATACATCTACAATTTCTTTTTGCTCTTTCTTATTCCCGATCCAAACCTCCATTTTTTCTAAATCAGCTCTAATAATCTGAGGTTGGACAGCTCCACTGATTACATCCTGGAATCCTCTACCCATAAGTGCATAATATAAATATCTTATATCAATATCGTCAACCAAATCATCTAGTGCCATTGCATTACCATTTATATATGAGAATGGCTGAGAAATATTAAGAGCGCCACACGTTCCTCTGCACCCTATCATCAAAGTTTCATTCTCATGATTGTAGTCATTATAATATCCAATTATTCCATTTGCACCGTACACAGGATATTTACCATCTGGCACAAGATTTTTTCCAGTCAAAGTTTTCCACTGTTTTGGTCTACATATATTTTTTAATTGAACTTTTTCCATACACATCAGCCTCTACAAGTCCTAGTTTTACTTTCATCTCTTCATTCCTTATGTTCTATCTTTCCTAATGCCTGAGTTATAACCTCTGGCACGCATTATGAAGTTCACGTGAAGTGTTGTGCATTTTAGGCAATTCAGCCCCAATCTGCACAACATTTTCGTCCAGGAAGCAGTTCTTTGCCGAGAATTGGAGAAATCACCTTCCTGTATGGATTATCCTATTAGAACATCCCCGGAATCCGTGCTGTTTTTATGCCGAACCCGTCCGAAACCGGTCAGCTGCATACCTGCTTGCCGAGTCGCCTTTGAAATGTTGGCGCAAAAAGCAGGTTCCGGCGGCAATATGCATAACGTTTCACACCAACTTCACAATCCGGCCCGGCGGCCACTCTAATTTCCGCCGTTTCCCGTCGTTTCCCGTCAGCCGCTCGGGTCCCGCATTTCGCAAAAGAATAAATATCAATTTGTAGGACTGCCCACTTTCCATTTAATAATGAATTCTACGTCGAAAAAATTTATAGGACCCTATCCAAAATACTGCTGCATTAAGCTATCAAATAGAAGTTGAGTCTCGTCCAACGCCTTCTGCACCGTCGCTTTCAATTTCAAAACAAGACCTGGATGATTATATTTGCATTACGGATATCGCAAAAGCAAAATCGGATTCAGCCAGAGCTGCAGATATAGTACGAAATTGGTTGAGAAACCGTGGTACATTAGAGTTTTTGTCTGTATGGGAGCAAATATATAATCCTCAATTTAAAGTGTTCGAATCTGAACACTTTAAAAAGCAGGTTGGATTATTGACTTTTACACCAAGTGTTTCGGAATGGATTAGTAACTCAAACTTCCCACATGAAAATGGGAGCTGAACAAGTAATTGCCATCAGACCGGCCAAGAGCGTATCATTGACGATGAACACATCCTTACGATTTTCACCGGCATCTGCCTTACGGAGCAGCTTTCCGACATGGAACATTGAAAAGATATTTTCGATAATTGTGTAAAGTATCTGTCCATCGCGATTGTCGTGTGGTATCATGATTGTAGTTATCTAATATCCCCAAAATCGTTGATATACTACGCATATCAAATAATGAGGAGTCTTGACAGACTCCTCATTATAAAAAACAAACATCACTGTTTCGATATGCGAAGGGGGATTTCACGATGAAGAAACGATTAGGGATTTTTGTTGTTTTAATTGCTGTATTAGTTTTTGGTATAAGTGCTCAAGGGGCTTTTGCTAGTAAAGAGCATTATTTTGGAAAAACACCACGAGGACAGAAGATATACTATACTGTCAAATCTGTAAAAAAACATACAATACGAAAGTATGCTTCCAAGCCTTCAAAATCAGACTGGAAAAAATACGTTAAAGGGGTAGTTGATGTTTCGATATCATTTTTCGATAAAAAAGTTGGAATTCCATATTCTGTAGTTTCCGCCGCATTAGGATTGAAGAATGATAAGGTTAAGATTAATTACGGAACAAGATTCTTCTCTGATGCTCAAATGCATTCGATAAAGGAAAGAACATTTTATATATATGAAGATAAAAAGCATACAAAAAAGAGAGTTGTTTACAAAGATCAGTATGGTACAGGAGATTTGTTATATTATGTTGATCCGGTTGGAAAACATGTCCATATAACTAGAATTAAGAAAAAGTGTAAATATGATGTAAAAATGAAGACACGTTGCTTTAGCAATAATTCATACATTAAGAAACGGTGTGGAATTAACTATAATCATAGGTCTAAAGAAGTGTGGAATTTGGACGATTAAGTTTTATTTCAAACTTTTAAATAAGGAGTATAGTAATGAAATGTTCAAGCTGTGGCGAAGAGATGATTCTTGGATATATTAAGTGTAGAGATGGACTTTGTTTCTGTGAAAAACCAAGCCCGATTACAGTCTTTCCATCTCTTGGAAAGAACGCTATTCCGCTTGGGAAAGAAAAAGTCGGACTTTTCAGTGGTGGAACGATTACAACTGCATACAGATGTCCGAAATGCAGAGAAGTCGTAATTAAATATTAATAATGGATAGCAATCTTCGCAGAAGCGAAGATTGCTACAGAATGAAGAAAACCCGCAGATTCAAAATTTTGAATCTGCGGGTTTTCTTGTAAGAGACGTTGGTTGGAACGGTTTTACGAGGGATCATTATCAATGTGAAGGCATATGGAAAGTTTTCTTCCCAATCAACAGTTGGTGAATATTCCTGTGCGGTGAAACCGCCATTCCGGGACGCCGGGTACCGGCGTTCCAGAGATGGGGTACCGCAAATAGTATAGATGTTATTCGCTATCGCTCTGCTTAAGACCATAGACTTCTCTCAT
>NZ_VUNA01000005.1 GCF_009695905.1 Mogibacterium kristiansenii | reverse complement strand
CAAGCACGGGCTCCATTGCACATAAAGTGTAGCTGGTGCTATGGACATCCATTCCGATTTTTAGTATTCTATTCATAAATGACCTCCTTTTGTATGTGGTAAACCACTGTCTATTGATTTAGTCGTCAATTACAGTATAGTGGCGAATCCACGATATTACAAATGTGAGGTCATTTCATATTATCTTGTCGTTGATCGGAATAACCTTTGGCTTATTCTCGAACTTGTGGTGGATACCTGCAGTAACAACATCCTTTGGAACCGCATTGGTGTAACCGATGTATGCACCCAGCATGATGATGTTGAGGATACGAGGGTTGCCCATTTCCAGAGCCATCTCGGTAACCGGTACGCTGATTACCTTGATGTCGTCTCTGTCAATCGGATCCTTTACGATGGAGCTGTTGATGAACAGTGTGCCGCCCGGTTTCAGGTTCGGCAAGAACTTGTGCAGGGACGGACCGTTCATTACGATTAAGTCGTCTACACTGTTGGATACCGGAGCACCAATCTCGTCATCAGAAATTACAACATAGCAGTTTGCTGTGCCGCCTCTCATCGCTGCACCGTAGGATGGGAAGAATGTTACGTTCAGATCTGTGGAATCGCAAGTTGCCTGAGACAGGAGCTTGCCCATAGTCATTACACCTTGTCCGCCGAATCCGGCTACCATCAAATTTCTTTCCATTCTGCACCTCCTACTTTTCTGCGCCCTTGTCTCTTACGAGACCGAGTGGATATTCAGCAAACATCTTCTCTTCCAGGAACTTCAGGGAGTCCAGAGTGGAGAGTCCCCAGTTGGTTGGGCAAGAAGTTACGATTTCGATGAGGGAGAAACCTCTTCCTTCCAGCTGATACTGGAAGCCCTTCTTAATCGCATTGCGTGCCTTCATTACGTTCTGCGGAGTATTGCAGGATACTCTCTCCAGGTAGTAAGGAGCAGTCAGCTGATCCAGAATTTCGACAACGTGCATTGGATATCCGTGAACTTCCGGATCTCTTCCGCCTGGAGCAGTGGTTGCCTTCATGCCGATCAGTGTGGTCGGAGCCATCTGACCACCGGTCATGCCGTAGATTCCGTTGTTAACGAAGATTACGGTGAAGTTCTCGCCTCTGTTGGCAGCGGACATGGTCTCTGCCAGACCGATGGAAGCCAGGTCTCCATCACCCTGGTATGTGTATACCAGAGAATCCGGAGTGGATCTCTTGATACCGGTAGCTACGGCACAAGCTCTTCCGTGAGCAGCGATGGTTGCGTCGTGGTTAACGTAGAACTGTCCCAGACCGCAGCATCCAACACCCTCTACACGAACCAGATTGTCCAACTGACCCAGTTCGTCAGCGGCTTCACCGATGATTTTGTGTACTGTGCTGTGCATACATCCCGGGCAGAATCCGGATACAGTGTTAGGCAGAATGCCTGTAGTTCTTTCATATACTTTCTGCATTACAGTACCTCCTTAATAAGCTTACGAGCAGCATCGTATACCTGATCGTTAGTCAGCAGCTGACCACCGGATCTCAGGCAATCGTTCACCTGGGTTCTTCCCTGAACCGCGTGATCGATATCCCATCTCATCTGAGACGGAATGGACATCTCAACGTTCAGGATACCCTTTACCTGATTGAAGTCCAGGTTAGCGAAAGTATCATATGGGAATGGGGAAATCTTAATCGGTCTGATCATTCCTGCCTTGATGCCTTCTTCTCTCAGCTTCTTAACAACTACTCTAGAGATACGAGCGGAAATACCATATGCAGCCAGGATGATTTCTGCATCCTCTGTCATGAATTCCTCAACCTCAACATCCTTATCCCATGTGGAATACAGCTTTGCAGCTTCGATGTTAACCGCTTCCTGACCGGTTCCTACAGAACCCGGACGGCAGAATGCGTTCTCGCCGCGCTTATGTCCGATGATTGCTCTGTGCTCAAACTTCTTTCTCAGCTCAGCGATTTCTTCGTCGCTCTTCATCGGCGGCAGAACAACCGGCTCCATCATGGTACCCATTACACCGTCGGTCAGTACGAGAACCGGGTTCTCATCTCTTGCAGCCAGATCGAATGCTTCATATACCATGTCTACGCACTCCTGTACAGTGGAAGGTGCCAGAACCAGCATCTTGAAACCACCGTTACCGGAAGCCTTGGTTGCCTGGAAGTAGTCCTGCTGTGCCGGCTGAATTGCGCCGATACCAGGGCCGCCTCTCTGTACGTTAACATATACTGCCGGGATACGGGCAGACGCCATGTAGGAAACGCCCTCGGAGTACAAGCTGATTCCGCAGCTGGAAGAAGAGCTCATCGCTCTGATTCCGGTGGAAGCCGCACCGTACAGCATGTTAACGGATGCAACCTCGGACTCGCCCTGTACGAAAGTACCGTTTACCTCAGGCATTCTTCTTGCAAAATATTCCGGAATTTCGTTCTGCGGTGTGATAGGATAACCAGCAAAGAAGCGACATCCGGCTCTGACAGCTGCTTCTGCAATAGCTTCGCAGCCCTTCATAAATACACGTTCACTCATTATGAAATTTCTCCTCTCTCTAATTATCTCCACACTTCAATTGCAGCTTCCGGACAAATCTGTGCACACATCGCACATCCGATGCACTTTTCCGGTTCCGCACTGATTACGTAAGGATAACCGAAAGAGTTCACTTCTTCGCCGACTACTAGAATCTTCTTCGGACATGAAATCACGCAATACTGGCAGGATTTGCATGCCTCAGAATTGATCTCGATTTTACCTTTAGCCATCGAAATTACCTCCTCTTTTGAAATAGTGTTTTAACGATCGACCCATTCATAGGTCAAATATAGTTCAATCGGAAGTAAATATCTATCCGTTTCTCCTTTTACTTCCTCATAAACGTCTTTCTTGACACACGCACTGTTGATGGTGGTGATTCCCTCCAGCAGGGAATCCATCTTCTCCAAGCCTTCCAGGAAATCCTGCGCCGACGTGTGATAGCCCAGGTTCGGATTGCCCAGCATGTAGATGTGGTCCAGATTCACCGCCTTCAGAATGCTGGACATGGTGCCGTCGATGGACTCCAAGCTCTTGGTCCACGGGCGGTACGGGTTGATGATGTACACCGGAACCGAATCCTCATTTTTCAGGATGTGGGCATAGGCGCCCGCCATCCGCGCTGCCGGGGAGCCGCCGCCGATATCCATCAAGGTGTAATGGTCTGCCATCAGGGAGGTTGCCACGCCGCTTACCGCCGTCGGGGCATCCAGAAACTGGTCCTGATAGTGGATATCCACACCCAGCTCCTTGAAATCTTCTGCCATATCTCTGGAACGATACAGCGGTTTTGTCTGGTCCATATCGAAGAGATCTACTTTTTTGCCGGTTTCTCTAGCCAGCTTTGCGGCCACATTTAGAACGATTTCGCTCTTGCCGCTTCCCGCCTCGCCGATAAAAAGAAAATTCTTTTTTTCCTTGAGAACATCTCCGAAATTCTTATCCATCTCATAAAAGAGTCCCATAATCTATCTCCTCATTTGTCTGATATATTCATTCGTTACTGCAGCAGCTTCTCGCACTCCCGCGCACAATCCTGAAGCCGCATGATAATGCTGTCCAGGCTCCGAATCATCCGTTCCTTGTATCCGTTGATACTGATGGAGCAGATGGCAATTCCATCCTTTGCCAGCACCGGCGTCGCCACGCATACCAATCCTTCGGTTACCTCTTCCATATCATAGGCCAGGCGCTGCGCCCGCACCTCTTGAAGAAGCTCCGCAAATTCGTCCCGGTCGGTTACGGAACGTTTCGTCAGCTTCACGTAGTCCATCCGGTTCAACAGATTCTCTGTCTCTCCGGAGAATGCGGTTAGCACTTTTCCCATCGCCGTGGTGTTCAGACTTATGGTGTCCCCCACTGTTTGAATCAGGGAAAGGGTCAGTCCCGTCTGGGGATCCTTCCGCATAATCGTAACGCTCTGGGTGCCCTTTCGGATGGCCACCGTCACGGAAAAACCGATTCGCCGGCACAGGGTTCCCACCGGTTCATCCAGAATGTTGATCAGCTGATTCTTCAGTTGGGTATTTCTTCCCAGGACATACATCTTGCTGGTGAGGTAATACCCGCCGTCAATCTTATCCTGAAAAACGTAATGCATGCTTTCCAGCGAATTCAAGATTCGCGCTACCGCCGCATTGGAGTATCCGGTGTGCTGTGCAATCTCCGTCATCGTCCAACGCTGCCGGAACTGAAACAAATCCAGAACGGCAAGGGCTTTTTCTAAAGAACTGTTTCTCTCCGCCATTCGAAATCACTTCATTCCTTCCGCATCAAAGTACCACAAAATACTATAATAAATATACTCCTTTCGTATAGGCAAGTCAACCGAATCCCAAAGTTTTTCCGTATTACGATAATTGGTTTCGTATTTCGGTAATTAGGTTAACTTATACTAACCTATAAACTTTTTTAATACCTTTTCCGATTCTAATCTTTTAACAATTTGACTTCAAGACGGTTAAAAAATATAATAATGTAGATTAATTATGTTTGGAGGATTATCAATGAATATTCTGAGCGTTACAACCCAGAAACCTCACTCCACCGGCAGCGGCACCTATCTGTCCGAAGTGGTTCGGGCTCTGGATCGTCAGGGACACCGGCAGGCCGTTGTTGCCGGAATCTACCATTCCGATATCGTCAGTTTTCCAGATGGGGTCACCTTCCATCCGGTATATTATACGGCTCCGGGGGAATCCCCTCTGCCGGGAGACTTGGACTTCCCGGTTCTGGGCATGTCGGACCGGATGCCTTATCCGTCCACTCGTTACTCCCGGCTCACCGCAGAACAGTTCGAAGCACTGGAGAAAGCCTTTATTTCTGCGGTAGGCGAAGCGATTGACCGGCTCCGTCCGGATATCATTCTCTGCCACCACCTGTACCTTCTCACCGCCATCCTTAGGAAGGCCTTTCCGGAGCAGCGAATCTACGGCATCTGCCACGGCTCCGACCTTCGCCAGATGCAGAATCTCTGCACCGGAGAAGCGGGATACGGAAGAGAACCTTTCAGCGTGAAAGATGTTCTGGAGAACGTCCGAGGCTTGAATCGGATTTTCGCTCTCCATCAAGCCCAGAAAAAAACCATCATGGATTGCTTCCGGCTTCCGGCGGAACAGGTGTCCGTCATCGGAACCGGGTATAACGACAAAATCTTCTTTCCGGGCGAGACGAATGCCTCTGCAGCGGCAGGCCCGCACCGCTTCATCTATGCCGGAAAGATCTGCCGGGAGAAAGGCATCCCGGAACTGCTGGACGCACTGGAACAGCTCCGCGAAGAGACGGACGTTCCCTTTGAGCTTCATTTGGCGGGCGGCTGCACCGATTCCGGACTGTGGACCCGCCTGAATCCGGGCCGAAACCAGCCGCCGAAGGTGGGAGAAATCACCTCTCATTCCTTCCCCATCCGGTATCACGGCCTGCTGCGCCAGGAAGTGCTGGCGAATCTGTATCGCGATTGCCACACCTTCGTCCTTCCTTCCTATTTCGAGGGCCTGCCCCTGGTCTTGATTGAAGCTATGGCCTGCGGACTGAACACCCTGTGCAATGACCTGCCGGGGGTTCGGGAATGGCTGCGCTCCGAAATTCCGGAGAACACCACTTGCTTCATCCCCATGCCGCCGTTGATCGCCTCGGACCGGCCGGATCCGGATGCACTGCCGCAATATGTTTTTACCCTGAAGGCTGCCCTAAAAGAAATTTTGGAGGAGTCGCACGCTTCCGGCCAAACCCGGCGCATTCCGGACACGTCCGGAGCGTCTTGGGACGCCGTGGCAAAACGTATTGTTTTTTAAACAATCATCATATTCCGCGGGAACCGGAATGATATAATAGGCATAGAGAAAACCAAAGCAAGGGAGAGACAACATGGATATTAATACAGCAAAAGAAGCGCTGCTGAAACGCTCAAATGCATTTCGGGAGCGGTACTTTACTGCATACGGACAACTGGTGCTTCGGGTGAATGAGGAAACCTATATTTCTTCGCGCGAGAACCTTCGCCTGTCCAAGCTGACGGGGAAGGATTTTGATTTGTTCGACATCAACACCGGAGATATCGGTCGGATTTTTTCATCTCGGGACGATATCAACGCCATCGTGTTCATATGCACGGAAGCCGCCGTGCGTTTTTCTAAAGAGAATCAGATAATGCGGCCGGCACTGGACGATTTGGCCCAGATTATCGGGCCGGATGTGACCGTATGTCCGGACGGAACCGCAAGAACCCTGCTGAAAGCCCTGCGGAACCGCCGAGGCTGCTTCATTCAGGGGTCCGGCATCATCGCCGTCGGTGATACCATCGAAGAGGCCATCGCCGGTGCCCGCATCCTGGAGAAAAGTGCGGAAGCGGAGATTTACTCCGGCAAGCTGCACGGACTCCAATACCTGGATCCGACGACCGCTCAGGAGCTTCATAAATATTACGACGGAAGCTATTCCAAGGTAAATCAGAAAGAAAAGGTGGATTTCATCAGCAGCGGTGCAGAAGAGTTTCAGCTGCGGAACCGAATCATCGACTGCGGCAAAGATATGAGCCGTTCCGAACTGGTACAGGGTTCCTGGGGAAATATTTCCCTTCGATTGAACCCGGACACCATGCTGATTACCCCGTCGGGCATGGACTATTTTTCCATCCGCACGGAGGACATCGTTCGCATGAACATCCACGATTTGAAATACGGCATGCAGAGAAAGCCCTCTTCGGAGTACCGCCTGCACGCCGCGCTGTACCGCCGGTATCCGGAGTGCAACGCCATCATCCACACCCACTCCAACGGCATCAGTGCATTCGCTGCAGCCCACGCCGGATTCCGGATTTCGGAACCGCCGATGGATCAGCTGATCGGTGACATGCATTGCAGCGAGTACCGGACACCGGGTACGGATGAGCTGTGCGACAGCATCATGGAGGCCATCAAGGGCAGCCACGCCTGCATCATCGCCAACCACGGTGCGATTTTCTGCGGGAACAACCTGGATGTGACGCTGGCCATCGCCAACGCGGTGGAATCCAGAGCCTGCAACCTGCTGGGATTCGGTCAGCGAGCAGAAGAGGAAGATGCATAGTTTTCCGGGTAATCCGAAGGCATATATTATTTTTCAAATACAAGGAGGGTATTGAACATGAGTCTGATTCGGAGAAAAGAAAATCGAAAGAAAGTTGTGAAGGAAGAAGTCCAAAAGGGACCGGGACATCTGATTTCGCTGGTGGGCGTGGAGCAGGATTCGGAGATGTGGAACCGAGGCCGCATGCTGAATGAGAACGTGCTGGAGAAGGATTGCGGCGTGGGATACCACGTGCATCAGGGAGACGGAGAGATCTACGTCATCCTTTCCGGCGAAGCGGAATACAACGACAACGGCACCATCACCACCGTCAAGGCGGGGGATATCACCTTCACCGGTCCGGGAGAAGGACACGCCATCATCAACCGCAAGGATGAGCCGATGAGCTTTATGGCCATCATCCTGTACGAATAGAGACAAAAGGCATCCGAGGAATTTTCCCCGGATGCCTCTTTTTTATGTGTGAATTTACGTGATGTGCCGCAACGCCTAGTTGTTCGCATCGCCGGAAGTCCCCAGCCGAATGCGGATTTTTTTTATGGAAATGAAGTAGGCCGCAATCATCACCACCATGGTGATGAGCCAACTCACCGGATATACCGCCATCAGTGTGTACCAGGTGTGGGAGTGCCGAAAGACGGTGTACACCCACAGAATTCGGGTTCCGCAGACTCCGATAAAAGTAACCGCCGCCGGAACCACAGAGATTCCGTAGCCCCGCATCGCTCCGGAAAGGACTTCGTTCACCACGTTCAGGGCCTGGGTGGAAAGCAGGATCGTGGCGCGAATATAGCCAAAGTGGATGACCGCCGGATCCGGATTGAAGAGCATCAGAATCCGGTGCCCGAAAATAATCAGCAACGCTGCCACGGACATGGCACACACCTCATCCAGAATCAGCGCCTGACGAGTGATTTTGCGGCACCGCGGAAGATTCCCGGCACCGTAGTTCTGGCCCACGAAGGTGACCGCCGCTTGGGCGAAGGAGTTCAGGATGTAATATCCCAGTACCTCCATATTAAAGGCCGCCGCGGAGCCCGCCACCACATCCGGTCCCAGGCTGTTGATGGCCGACTGGATGACCAGATTGGAAATGGAAAAGACTACACCCTGAAGTCCCGACGGAACGCCGATTCGAAGAATGTCCTTCAGAATCGAACCCTCCAGGCGGAAGCTTCCCTTCTGCAGACGAACAGCGCTCTTTGCCCGACACAGGTGCCAAAACAGGAGTCCGGCGCTAACGCCGTTGGACAGCACCGTGGCCAACGCCACGCCCGCCACATCCATCTTCAATACGATGACAAAGAAGAGATTCAGGATGACGTTCAGGATGCCGGAAATCATCAGGCATCGCAGCGGAGTTCCGGTGTCCCCCTGACTCCGGAAAATGGCTGCTTCAAAATTATAGAGCATGATAAAAATCATCCCCATAAAATAAATTCGAAGATATTTCACCGCCATGGGTGCGATGACTGCCGGCGTATCCAGCAGACTAATCATGGGACGGGCAATAATCTGCCCGACGCAGGTGACAAACACCCCGCAAATAATCGCCAGCACCATGGCTGTGTGAACGGATTCCCGAATCCTCCGCTCGTCCTGCTGACCGGTAAAATTCGCAATAATCACGTTGGCACCGATGGACACCCCGACAAACAGGTTTACCGTCAGCGCGATAACCGGACTGTTGCATCCCACCGCCGCCATGGCGTGCTTTCCCGCAAATTGGCCGATTACTGCAATATCCGCTGCGTTGAAGAGCTGCTGCAAGATACTGGTCATGGCCAGAGGAATGGCAAAAGCCATCAGCTTCGGTGCGATGCTTCCATTCAGCAAATCCGGCTGTTCTTTCACTTTCTTGCTAAACGTAAAGACCCCCCCAATCCTTTTTTTAATTACAGACCCAGGACTTCTTCCACAACCTCTACGGCATATCCGATGCAGTCCGGGCAGGAACATAGCACTTTCCCGCCATCCAAGCCTTTCAGATCCTTGCAGATTAGGCCACCGGTCTTCATCACGAATTTCTCTTTCATTTCCTTGGCAATCTTGTAGGTGGACGCTTTGGTTCCCGGCGCTTCCAGGTTGCCGTCGCTGTTCTTCAGGCCCGCCAGCATGATGGCGCCACTGAGTGCGCCGCAGATGCCCTCTCCGCATCCGGCACCGAAACCAAATCCTTCACTGATGCGGAACAGAACCTCCTTGTCCTCTCCGATTTCGTCGGCAAATGCCAGGAGCACCGCCTGGGCGCAGTTGTACTTGCTGTTGTGCAGATGATCTGCCAATTCTTTCTTATTCATAAATTCCTCCCATTATTAATTATTTACAAAAGTTCCGCCAGCCGGAAAACCTGTTCCGGCTTCGTCGCCCAGCTGGTGCAGAAACGGATGACCGAGTGGGTATCGTCGTATTTCTGCATGTAACTGAATACCACCTTCTGCCGGAGGGCTTCCATTTTACGGTTGTCGATAATGACAAACTGCTGGTTCGTCGGCGACTCGAAGTAAAACGAATATTTTTTTTCGTGAAGAACCATCTTCAGCATCTCCGCCGTCTCGATGGCATTCTGCCCCAGCTTATAGTAGAGGTTGTCCCGGAACAGCTCCGCGAACTGGATACCCAGCAGTCTCCCCTTTGCAATCAGGGCACCGTGCTGCTTTATCTGTGTCACAAAATGCGGCGGCGTATTGTGCTTTGTGAATACCAAAGCTTCACCGCAAAGTGCCCCCACCTTCGTTCCGCCGATGTAGAACACATCGGTCAGGCGGGCAATGTCGCTGAGGGTCACGTTGTTCTCATGGCTGGCCAGGGCGTATCCCAGACGTGCGCCGTCCAGGTACAGCGGAATCTTATACTTCCGGCAAATCAGGCTCAGAGCCTCCAGTTCCCGGCGGGTGTACAGCGCACCGTACTCCGTCGGCTGGGAAATGTACAGCATGCCCGGAAATACCATGTGCTCATGATTTCCATCCTGATAAAAATCCTCAATCAGATTCTTTACTTCCATCGGATTCACCTTGCCGCCATTGTGCATCGGTACCGTCAGGACTTTATGGCCGGAATACTCGATGGCGCCGGCTTCGTGAACGCTGACATGTCCGGTTTCTGCGGCGATAACGCCTTCATACGGTTTCAGCATGGTATCGATAACTACCTGATTCGTCTGCGTGCCGCCGGAAAGGAAATAGATATCCGCATCCGGTACGCCGATGGCCTGGCGAATGCGAATTCGGGCCTCTTCGCAGAACGGATCGTTTCCGTAGCCGGTCACCTGCTGCAAATCGGTGGACACCAACCTTTTCAATATTCTGGAGTGAGCTCCCTCACTGTAGTCGTTCTCAAATGATAGCATATTATTTCTCCCCAAAAATCTGTAACTTTTTATTGCATCGACTTTAATATTATCGCACTTGAAAGTGCTTCTGCAAACTAATTTGTGTGAAAATATTTTAAAAATTATTTTCTAGTTGTCTTGCGGTGGGAATTCTCGCGGGGGCGTTCGCCGTCTCGACACTTGGAGTATAGAAAAAACCTGAAGCGTAAGCTTCAGGTTTCCGTTTGGTAGCGTATTGGGGAATCGAACCCCAGATTCAGCCGTGAGAGGGCTGCGTCTTAACCTCTTGACCAATACGCCATATTCATTAATTATTTACGCTGTTCAACGCAAGATTTATTATACAGAAGTACTGCCCTCTTGTCCAGTACTTTTTTTATTTTTTTCAAAATTATTTTTGAGGGGATTATTTTTGAGGGTTAATTGTAAAAGTAACTTCACAGAACTGAACGCATGTGAACCACGGGCCGGGAGATTCGGAAAAAGCGGCCGGGCGGCCGGCACGGTTCGCGCTCGTCTCCCCGCTAGGCCTTTGATTTCGGTTTCCGGGCGCGAACCATGTACCGAAAATTCCGAGATTGGAAGACCGGGTGCCGGCACGGTTCGCGCTCAACTCCCCGCTAAGCCTTTGATTTCGGTTTCCGGGCGCGAACCACGGGCCGGAAATTCCGAGATGGGAGGACCGGGTGCCGGCACGGTTCGCGCTCAACTCCCCGCTAAGCCTTTGATTTCGGTTTCCGGGCGCGAACCACGGGCCGGAAATTCCGAGATTGGAGGACCGGGTGCCGGCATGGTTCGCGCTCGACTCCCCGCTAAGCCTTTGATTTCGGTTTCCAGGCGCGAACCACGAACCGCAAGATTCGGAAATGGCGGCCCGGGTCCGAGGACGGTTTGCTCCCCGTTCCTCGCTAAGCCTTATTCCTTCGTTTCGGGGAGCAAATTCTTCACACAACTTCCGGCCGGAAAATGCAATTTCGCCGGCGACCGGGCCGCCCGATTCCCTGCGTCCTACCTATGCATCAAAAGAAATTGCCGGGTCGCCCACGGTAAAATTGTCAATCAGGCGGGTGGTGCCGATGCGAACGGCCATAGCCACCAGATCCCCATCTTTGAAGGTTTCCACCGGCTGCATGCTTTCGCCGTCAACCACCTCAACGTATTCCACATCCGCCAGTGGTTCCTCCGCCAGGCGTTCCTTCATGGAAGCCAGCAGTTCTGCGGAATTCCGTACACCGGAGGCCACCAGATCCTGACCCTTTCGAACGGAACGGGACAGTACCAGCGCCGCTTTTCGTTCCTCCGGGCTGAGGTAGGTGTTCCGAGAGCTCTTTGCCAGTCCGTCCTGCTCCCGAACAATTGGACAACCGATTACTTCCACGTCAAAATTCAGGTCCCGAACCATCCGGCGGATGATGGCCAGCTGCTGAGCATCCTTCTGTCCGAAATAGATTCGGTCCGGCGTTACCGTGTTCAGGAGTTTAGCAATAACGGTGCACACGCCCCGGAAGTGAATCGGGCGGGTTTTGCCGCACAGGGTTTCCGAAAGCTCATTCATATCCACAAAGGTGGTGAAATCCGGGGCGTACATTTCCGAAGGTTCCGGATGGAATACCAGGTCCACGCCGTGTGCTTCCAGAAGCTGGCAGTCGTGTTCAAAGTCTCTCGGATAGGTGGCCAGATCCTCGTTCGGACCGAACTGAATCGGATTCACGAACACCGAAGCCACCACCTTGTCATTTCCGGATCTCGCCGCATCCATCAGGGACGCATGACCCTCATGCAGGTAACCCATGGTCGGGCACAGGCCCACGGTGAGCCCCGCCTTCTTCCATTCCTTAATCTGCTTTCTCAGTTCATCGATTGTATTAATTACCTGAATCATTTTTTGCCTCTTTTCTTCTTTTTTCTTCTTTAATTTCTGCTAATATAATTTCTTCAGCTCTTCCTCGCTGCTCATCTCAAACTGATGACTCGCCTCCGGAAAACGTCCGCCTTTCACGTCCGCCGTGTACTCCCGGAACGCACTGCGCATCTCTTCCGCCAGCGCCGCATATCTTTTTACGAATTTCGGCTTGAAATCCTCGTTCATGCCCAGCATATCCTGATACACCAGAATCTGGCCGTCACAGCCCGCACCGGCACCGATTCCGATGGTTGGAATGTTCACTTCCCGACTGATTCGCTCCGCTACCGGCGCCGGAATGCACTCCAGCACCACGGCAAAAGCCCCGGCTTCTTCTACTTTACGGGCATCCTCAATCAATCGCTCCGCCTCTTCCCCGGTCTTTCCCTGCACCCGGTTTCCGCCGAGAGCATTTACCGACTGCGGGGTCAGCCCGATATGCGCCACCACCGGAATTCCCGCATGGCTCAGCGCCGCAATCTGCGGGCACACCGACGCGCCGCCTTCCAACTTCACCGCCTGGCATCCGGTCTCCTTGAGCGCCCGGCCGGCGTTCTCCAGCGCCTGCTCCACCGAAACCTGATACGACATGAACGGCATATCGAACACCACCAGGCTCTCCTTGCATCCCCGCACTACGCCCTGCGTCGCCGCAATCAGGTGATCCATGGTCACCGGCAGCGTGGAATCGTATCCCAGCATGGTATTTCCGTACGAATCCCCCACCAGAATTCCGTCCACCGTTCCGTCCATCAGCCGGGCGGTGGTGTAATCGTAGCAGGTCAGCATGGAAATTTTCTCCCCCTGTCGCTTCATCTTCCGAAAAGTCAATACGGTAGTCTTCATTACAAAAAATATCCTCCTTTTCCAGACTTCTCCTTTTCTCATAAAAAAAAGCATCCGCACCTCCCGGGACGTCCGACAATGCGTCGGATTCCGAAAAGCACGGATGGATTGTATTCATCATAAATGTACCCGAATACCCTGCGCCGCAAAATCGAAAACCTTGTCTTCCTTCGGATAGACCGATTCCTCTTTCACATATGCAAATGTACTCGCCTGTTATTCTTTACACAGTTTTTGAAAAGGTACAGCTTCCTATGAATACCGTCCATCTCGCTTATTGTACTCTTTTCCCATTCCGGTGTAAAGAATTGTTTTTTGGATTCCGGGCGTCCGCCGTTTCTAGCAGATTCTCGGAAGGAGTTCACCGCTCGGCGGCGGCAGCAGCGTTTCCGTTCCCAGCTCCGTTGCCATCACCACGTGACCGGTCATATGATCCGTCACCTCGCCGATGATGGCCGCACCAGTCGTATCCGGGCTTGCTTCCCGCAGAATGCGAACCGCATCCTCAGCCTTTTCCTTCGGAACGAAAATGACCAGGCGTCCTTCGCAGGCCAGGTACAGCGGTTCCAGGCCCAGCATACCGGTCACACCCCGGACTTCATCGCATACCGGCACGGATTCCGCATCCAGTCGGATGCCCACCTTGCTTTCATCCGCAATTTCATAGAGCACCGTGCCCACACCGCCCCGGGTAGCATCCCGGATTACGTGCACTTCCGGAATTTCCTGAATCAAATCCCGCACCGGATGCCACAGCGGTGCGCAGTCACTGGTCACCTCGGCTTCCATTCCGTAGCGGTCCCGCTCCAGCAGAATCGTGCATCCGTGTCGTCCCACATCGCCGGTAACGAGGATGGCATCTCCCGGACGGGCATACGCACCGGACAGTTCTGCCTTCGGCATGATTTCGCCCACACCGGTAGTGGTAATGAAGATTCCATCCACCTGTCCCTTACCGGCAACCTTCGTGTCTCCGGAGACAATCTGAACACCGACTTTCGCAGCGGTCTCCGCCATGCTCTTCACGATTTCTTCCAGGGTATCCATCGGGAATCCTTCCTCGATGACACAGGCGCAGGAAATATACAGCGGCTTCGCACCCATGCAGGCCAAGTCGTTCACGGTTCCGCAGATGCTCAGCTTTCCGATATTTCCGCCGGGGAAAAAGGCCGGAGAGACGATGAATCCGTCGGTGGACATGGCCATTCTTCCTGCCGGAGGCGTCAGCACCGCCGCATCGTCCGCGGTCAAATTCGGATTGTCGAAGTATTTCTTGAACAATCCGCCAATAAGTTCCGATGTCTGTTTTCCGCCGGCACCGTGCGCAAGTGTGATTTTGTCATTCATTGTATTCCACCTCGGTATCTTATTTCAGTTTCAGTGTATCACCGTATTTGTAGTATGCGGAGCAAGCGCCCTCACTGGACACCATGCAGGCGCCCACCGGATGCTCCGGCGTGCAGGCGTTTCCGTAGATTTTGCAGTCCATCGGGCGAATCAGGCCTCGCAGCACTTCACCGCAGCGACAGGCCGGACTGGCTTTGCCCTGAACCTTCGGCAATTGGAAGCGCACCCGGGCATCATATTTCGAAAATTCATCCCGCAGCTTCATGCCGGAGCCCGGAATAATTCCAAGTCCTCGCCATTCCGTGTCGCATGGTTCCATGTATTTGTCCACCAGCTTTCGGGCCGCCGGACTGCCCTCTTCCGTCACCACCGACGGATAGCAATTTTCCGCAAAAGATTCCCGCTCGCCGGCGCGAACCTCTTCCACTCGGCGAACCACCGTCGCCAGAGCGGTGACGATTTCGGAGGTGGTGAAGCCGGTTACCACGCCGGAAATCTGCCATTCTTTCGCAATTTTTCGGTACACCTCCATGCCCGTCATAGTGCTCACGTGACCCGGATAGAGGAAGGCATCGGCGCTTCCCTTCAGGGCCAGGTATGCCGGCTCCATGATTTTATTCGCCGTCAGCAGGGAGAAGTTCTCCACCTTCTCGGAAATTGCGTTCCGAAGGGCGATTACACTGCCCGGCGTGGTGGTTTCAAACCCCACGGAAAGGAAGCACACCTCTTCTTCCGGATGCGCCTTGGCATAATCCAAAGCATCCATCGGGGAGTAGACAATTTGCACCTCCGCCCCTTCGCTGTGGGCATCTGCCAGACTCTTCTTCGTTCCGGGAACCCGGATGAGGTCGCCGAACGTAAATATTTTTACCCCTTTCTCCAGGGCCAGCATCACCGCTTCGTCGATGTAGCCCACCGGGGTGACGCATACCGGACATCCCGGGCCGGAAATCAGCTCGATGGATTCCGGAAGCATCTGCCGAATCCCCAAGCGAAAAATCTCGTGGGTATGGGTTCCGCAGACCTCCATCACCCGGATTTTCGGGCCGTCGTAATTCCGTACAATCTCGGCAGCCTCCGCTGCCCCCTTGCTTAAAGCCATTATAACGCCTCCATCACTTCCGATGCTTCCTCGCTGTCATCTCCCGTAACGCGGGCGATAGCGATTCCTGCATGAACCATTACGTAATCTCCCGGCGCCAGATCTTCAATCAGCTCCGAGGAAATTTTTCTCCGAACACCCGAATTGTCGATGACGGCCATTCCGTTCTCCACATCGGAAACCCTTGCTTTAATTCCTACACACATCTCGAATCCTCCTTTTCCAGCTTTCGCGCACCGTACACCGCCTGTCCCAAAGCAATTCCGCCGTCGTTGGGCGGAACCAGGGAATGGGTCAGCACCCGAAAACCGTCATGTTCTAATTTATTTCGGCACAGCTCCAGGAGCAGGGTGTTCTGAAATACCCCGCCGGTAAGGGCTGCGGTTGAAATGCCGTTTTCTCGTCGAATGTGCCGGCAGCCTTCCAGAACCATCTGAGAAAGCACCTCGTGGAACATACGAGCCAGCGCGCCCACATCCTTCCCGGACAGCCTGCCCCGAGCAATCTCCCGCACCAGGCGAACCGTCTCCAGATAAAAGAAATCTTCTTTTTCCGAAATCAACGGTCCGTCATAGATCTCCGGCGCCTCTGCCTGTTCCGCCGCGAACTGCAGCTGCATGGACATCTCCCCTTCAAAGGAATTCCGCTCCTTGCATCCCAGGATGGCACTGACTCCGTCGAACAGCCGGCCGGCACTGGTGGATTCCACCACGTTCACCCGATTGCCCAGCATGAACCGAATCGCCGCCCGCTCCTTCGGGCTTCCCAGATTCAGCTGCTCCGCCGCATCCGGTTCCAGCATCGCCGCCGCAATGCGCCAGCCTTCCTTCGATGCCAGGTCCCCGCCGGCATGCAGGAAGGGTTGAATGCTTCCCTTTCGCCGGAAGCCGTCGTAATCCGAGAGCAGGAACTCGCCGCCCCAGATGGTGCCGTCCGTTCCGAACCCGGTGCCGTCAAAGGAGACGCCGATCACCGGCGAATCCCATTCGTTCTCCGCCATGCAGGAAAGCACGTGAGCGTAGTGATGCTGCACCTCCATGCAGGGAATGCCCTTCTCCTCCGCCAGCTTCCGGGCCACCTCGCCCGTGTTGTATTTCGGGTGTAGGTCGCACACCACTGCCTCCGGCGTAATTTCCAGCAGCCGTTCCAGCCGCTCTTCCGCCAGCTCCAAAGCCTCCACGCTGCGCACGTCCGCCATATCGCCGATGTACGGGGACATGTAGTTCATATCCCCCCGCAGAAGCCCGAAGGTATTCTTCAGCTCCCCGCCGATGCCCAGCACCGAATGGTGATATTCCTGCGGCAGTACCGTCGGCATGGGCGCATAACCTCTGGACCGGCGAATCATATAGGGTTTATTCCGGTAAAAAGACATTACCGAGTCATCCGCACGAATCCGAATTTTCCTGGGATTGGACAGAATTTCATCGCACATGGGCGCCAGATATTTCTCCGCTTCCGCATCCGTCATGCAAATCGGTGCGCCGGAAGGATTTCCGCTGGTCATCACCAGCACCTCCGGCATCGCCGGCTCCTGCGAGTTTTCCTCCTCCGGATACCGGAACAGAAGCATGTGCACCGGCGTGTACGGAAGCATCACCCCGATATTTGGATTTCCCGGTGCCAGCGCCTCGCTCAGAACGGAAGCGCCCGCCTCGTGAGTTTTCTTTTTCGCCAGAAGCAAGATGGGTTTCTGCGGTCCCGTCATCAGTTCTTCGGCACCCTCCGGCACCTCGCACTCCCGGCGCACCGTCTCCATATCCCGCATCATCACCGCAAAAGGCTTGAACGGCCGATTCTTCAGCCTCCGAAGCCGCCCCACCGCCTCGTCATTGCTTCCGTCGCAGCAGAGATGAAAACCGCCGATACCTTTAATGGCCACGATGCCGCCCCGGCGGATAAGGTTCCGCACCTGAATCAGGGCATCCTTCCCCGTTTCCGGTCCTTTCAGCAGGTACAGTTCCGGTCCGCAGTCGTTGCAGCAGATTGGCTGAGCGTGATATCTCCGGGACCGAATATCCGTATACTCCCGGTTACAGTCCTCGCACATGGGGAATTCCCCCATACTGGTGCGAACCCGGTCGTAGGGCATGGAATCCAGAATCGTCAGCCGCGGTCCGCAGGCCGTGCAGTTGATAAAAGGATGTAGGTACCGCCGATTTGTCGGGTCGAAAAGCTCCCGTTCGCAGTCCGGACAAGTGGCGATGTCCGGTGAAACGAACACCATTCCCTCTTCCTTCGCACTTTCGATAATCTCAAAATCTTCCGATCCCGGCGGATAATCCGACTCTTCCGGCACCGTCGTTTTGATCTTTAGAATCGCAGACCGAGCCGGCGCTTCCTTCGGAATTGCCTCCAGGAATTCCGAAAGCCGCTCTCCTCTCGCGTAGATTTCCACGTAGCTTCCCCGGTTGCAGACGGTTCCGGTAATCCGGAACCGAAGGGCTAATTTTCGGATAAAAGGACGAAATCCCACACCTTGGACGATTCCGTAGATGCGGATTCGCATCCGGTTTTCCGCTTCCTTTATCATCTTCTATGCCCCGCTTTCTTCCAATAATCTCGGGAGGTTTCCACGGAATGGAGTTCTCCGGACACCGGATAATGGGGAAGATCCAGATAGGTTCCCTGCCATCCCGGAAGGGCCCGCTTCAGAAGGGGATCTCCCAGAACCGTATCGACAGCGCTATCTCGCACCAGCTTCAGCAAATCGGATTCTTCGTCCAGATGCCGGTCTCCCTCTTCCTTCAGGGTTCCGTCTATCCGGAACCAACCGGCCACGGTAACCTTCGCATCCGGCTTCCGTTCCCGAATCCATTTCCGGATTTCATTGGCGAAAATCTGTTGATGCACGATCAGTATATGGGAACCCAGCTCCGGAAGGATTCGTTCCGTGAATTCCCTTCGGCTTTCCGCCTCCACCGGATATCCGGTTTCGTATGGCATGCCGTATTCTCTTTTTAGCATTCGGGCGATCTTCAAACCGGAAGGAGATACCACCAGATTTCTCTCGGCAGAAAGCGCTTTTCGCACATCCTCCAAGGTGTCGCCCATTCCGTACACCACGCCGCCCGGAACCAACCGGCGGAATTCCGCTCCGCTGTCCACCGCGGTGGTGTCTAACGGGGTTGCCCCCAGAATGCCCACGCGATTCTCTTTCTCGGTCACCGACTCGTCCAAAAACTCCCGGAAGAGCCATTGGTAGGCCTTCTCCTGACCCTTATCGTACAGCTCGATGCCGTTGGTCTCCACCGGAAGAACCGGAATTCCCGCATCCTTCTCCAGAAGCCGCTTCAGCGCCCGATAATCCGTAGCGATGGTGGCCGGAACCGGCGTTCCGATGAGTCCGATAAAGGTGGCATCCATATCCTGCAAGGCCTGTCGAATCTTTCGAATCAGCAGCTCATCCCGTCCAAGAATCGCATCCAGATCTCGAAGGCCCGCACTGAAAATGGCGCTCTTGGCACCGCCCCACCGGGGTTCGTCATATCCGCACACGTTGCCCACGCAGCCGCCGGCATCCATGATAATCAGCATCCCGCCGTACCCGAACAGCACCGAGGCCGCTCCGGACTGATCCGGGGAAAAAGGTGAAATATATTTACGAAGTCCTTTCATTTCCGGATCCTCCTATTCCTTCGTCTCGTTCATCTTAGCGTCGTCTGCCGCTGCCCGCTTCCAGGTTTCCGCCACCTCATTGGCGAAATTTTTCAGTCCGCGGTAACCGAAAGGCTGAATCTCATCGTTCCATTTCACGTTCACGGATTTCGGATAGTAGAATGCCGCATCCGTACCGATGGAGATGTCCACGTCCTGATCCCCATCGTAATTCATCATGGTTGGGGAAAGGGTGGAATATATTCGAAGATCCGGATTGTATTCCCCGATTTCCCGAATATATGGATAATCCTCTTCCGTAATCGCCGCGAAGACGGATTTTACTTCAAATCCCATTTTCAGAAGTGCCAGTGCCATCTCCAGCGGATTGCCGTTTACCACCTGGCCCACCACAAAGGATTTTCCTTTGCAGACTTCCTGCAGTTCCTGCACCGCCTGCTCCGCTTCCCGGTGGTATTCCTCCAGCCGGAATTCCGTCCCCAAAGCGGCGGCGAACAGCTCGTACTGGCGGCGAATTCGGTCAATCTGGTAGAGCCGAGTCAACTCCGCGTACGGCATTCCCAGCCGTTCTTCCAGTGCGAAAGCCGCCTTCCGGGATTCCGGATTGAGAATCAAGTTAAAGTTGGACGCACCCAGTTCCCGGTATTCCTCCAGGGTCTCACATCGACCCACTTCCAGCACTCGGTCCAGCCCAATCTGCCTCAACAAATCGTACAGCTCGCAGTCATCCGCAAGGTGGGTGAAGAATCCCAGCAGGTTCACCTGATTTATCTTCCGTTCTTCCTTCTCCAGAAGGGAATAGATGCTTTCCCGCACCGCCACCATCGGCGGATTCTTTCCCTCTCGCGTCAACGCATACATATAGGTCGGCACCACGCGCACTTCACCGTTCAGCGCCTCCTCTGCCTTTCGACAGACTCTCTCCAAATCCGTTCCCAGCAGGGCGTCCACGCAGGTGATGCACAGCACTACCACCTTCGGCTTCGTCTCGCACACTTCCAGAATTTCTCCAATGGCTTCGGGAATCTCCGACAGATGTCTTCCGGTGACGATGTCCGATTCATCCATCTGGAGAAAAAACATCCGATGGCTGTATCCGCCTTCGTCCGCCAGAATCGTGGTATTTCGTCCGCAGCAAGCCGGCGCAATCAGAAGCATGATGGACTCCGGAATCACCAAGCCGGCCCGCTTCACTCCGAATCCCTGGGCGCCCGGAGAGTTGTAGGACAAGGTGGCCGGTGAGCTGTATATCAAATGCTCTCCGGACTGTAGTTCCCCGGGAATCCGAAGTTCCGTTGATTTCAGAAGTTCTTCTATTGTGATATAGTAGGCATTTTTCATTATTGCACCTGCGCATCTTTCTGTTCTTTTTCGTGTTCCTTCAACAGGAAGTCCGCCAGTTCAAAGAATTTTCCGCTAATCTCGGAATCCGGAAGTCCCTGAACCACCGTCATCCCCTCTTCTTCGCATTCGATGATTTCATCGGATCTCGGAATATCGCCTACAATAGGAATCCCCGCATTCCGAGCGAATTCTCCCACCTTTTCCTCTTCTCTCGGAACATTTCGATGGTTGAATACGATTCCTTTTACCGAAGCATATCCCCGATCCGCAAAATTATCCACAGCCGTGCGAATGTTGTTCGCTGCGTAGAGGGCCATTTTCTCGCCGGAAGTGACGATGAGAATATCTTCCGCATATCCCTCTCGAATCGGCACCGCAAAACCGCCGCACACCACATCGCCCAGCACGTCGTACAGCACGATGTCCGGCTGAAACTTCCGGAAAATTCGAAGGTCGTCGATCAGGTTAAAGGTAGCGATAATCCCCCGTCCCGCACAGCCGATGCCCGGCGTCGGACCGCCGGTCTCGATGCACTGCACGCCGCCGAATCCGGTGCGCACGATATCGTCGATTTCCGGCTCACGGTCGTGATCCCGAAGAAAGTTCATCACCGGTTCCAGGGGTTCTCCCCCCAGCAGGTTGATGGTGGAATCCGCTTTCGGATCGCAGCCAATCTGCAGGACCTTCTTGCCCCGCATGGCAAATGCCGCCGCCAGATTGGCCGTTACTGTGGATTTACCGATTCCGCCTTTTCCGTATATTGCAATTTTAATCATACCTCTGCTCCAAACTACATAAAAAATGGACTTCCTCCGAGAAGAAGTCCATCCGATACGGGTCTCCACGAGCCCTTTATATACTGTATCCGGCACTTCTTCCCGCTTGGTGTTCCTTACGGTCAGTAAGTTCTCTGTGCCTTTATTCTAGCACACCCCGGACAGTATTCAAAGCGTTAAGTTTACCACAGATTTCGGCATATTTTTATCACAGATTCCATCGTTCTTTCACCGCCTTTTCCCGCTTAACACCACATGGTCTCACAGAATTCCGTGCCGCACATGCCGCTGTACTCAGAGCAAGAAAGGAGCAATCCCAGGTGCCGGTCGTAGACGTAAATGGTATCCGACAGGATGTCGTCTTCGGAGACCACCTCCCGGTTTCCGCTCTCCAGCATCGCCTGCAGTTCCTCTTCGGAATACTTATCGCTTTCCGGTAGAATAATGAATTCATGCACGGAGCTTGGAATTGCGTAGAAATTGCCCCCGGCCATCTCGGCAATTTTTTCCGCAACGCCGGGATAGAACAATGCCACCGCACCCAACTGAAATCGATTGGTGGTGAGGATGTACATGGAATCGTCGTTCATCGCGTAACCTTCTTTTTCCAGCAAATTCTCCCCTTCCGCATTGCCATCGGAGAAGGTCATCAGCATCGGCGGATAGTATTCTTCGGACAGCATCAGCGCTTCGTCAATCAATTCGTCCGGCTGATACTCCATCTCCTTCATCATCGGGTTGGTAATCCGGCACTGCCAGGAATCCATGTCTTCCACAATAATCTCCACGCTGGCGAACATGGTAATGCCCGGCACCACATCCCGGCACGGCACATCCTCCAGATATTTCTCATTTCGTTGCTTGCTCACCACCCGTGCGGACAACTTCACTCCAAAATCCTTCTTTGGGATCCCGTCCATGCCGTTCACCGGCGGCGGCATCATAATCGCCCCCATCGCATTCCAGGCAAGGGATCTGGATATCGATTCGATGCTGTCTCCATGCTTGTACTCTTCATAAAAAATATCCACGTTCAGCGCCGGAAGGGCATACACGCCCGGCCGTTCCAGCACGATGGCGTAGTGGGTGTAATCGTTGGTCTTCACGAATTCCCGAATGGCAGCGTGCACTTCCATCGTCAGATTCTCCTCGAAATACCGGTTCAGTTCCTGCGCCATCGTCTCCGCAAACTGCTTCTTGCTCATTTTTTCCTTTTTTCTTTTCATTTCATACCTCCTAAATAATCAGCATTGCTTCTGACTCCATTATGGCAGAAAAAAAATTCCCCTTCAGTACACATCGTTCGAGAAAAATCGAGAAATTTGTTCAATTTGCACAGAAAAAAGAAACCCTTTGTGATACAATTCAAGAAGATTCAACAGGAGGAAGGAACAATGGAAAACACACGGGTAGCCATTCTCGGCATCATCATTTCCGACATGGATTCTGTCGAACCGGTAAACGCGCTGCTGCACGAAAACAGTCCCTATATCATCGGACGAATGGGACTTCCCTACCGGGAAAGGGGAATCAATATCATCAGCATCGTCCTGGATGCACCCCAGCAGATCATCAGCACCCTGTCTGGCCGAATCGGGCGTCTCAGCGGAATCAGCTGCAAGGTGACCTATTCCAGAGAGTAAGATGCGAAAAGAGGGACAACACGCCGTGTCGTCCCTCTTCTGTTGTTCGTGGGAGATTCATCTCCATTCTGCTCATTCCAAATTAGGCAATCCGCCGAATGATTACCCCGATGCGATAGCTCGCCTTGTACGTGTTCTCGTGAACCACCTTATTAGCCACACTCGTCGGTCCCACGGAGAAGAAATAGTACTTTCCGTTTTTCGTATGCTTGTACACCATGGTGTGGTATCCGTTCTGCCAGCCCACGATATCCCCCGGCTTTAAGTATCCCTTCTTCACGCAATCCGCCAAGGACATGTTCAGATTGGTCTGCACCAGGTAATTCGGCGACTTGATGAAATAATTCTTCGGAATCTTCTGGTCGTAAATCTTTCCGTATCCCAGGTAAAAACAGAATCCGGAAGGCTCAAAACCCGCATCCTGCAAGGACCAGGAAATATAGGTAGCGCAATTCACCTTCTTGGCCGCCAGACCTTTTTTGTAAGTCGTTCCGCCGCCGCTCGTATTGTACTTCAGATTGTTTGTCTCAATTAAATTCGCCATCTTGAGCAGCGAATTGTACCACGCAGTAAGAGTGGACTTCGGCATCTGCGCCGTCATCGGTTTCTTATTGCTCTGAAGCACCGTCGCATTCACCGATGGATTGGTTTTCGGCGGTGTGACTATATTCTCTGTATCCGGCTTTGTCTCGTTACCTTTATTATCCGTCTGAGTTCCGGAACTTCCGTTGTCGGAGGGTTTTGCCGGGCTGCTGCCGTTGTCACGATCCGGCTCGATTCGCACGGTCTCCGTCAGATTCAAATCCTTGGAGCTGACGAAGTAGAATTTCTTGCCGTAACGGAAACGATACCACAGGGTCTTGGACCCCTTCGCCTTGGTTTCCAGACACAAGGAGAGTGTGGTTCCCTTCTTCAAGGTTCCCTTCTTCCGCATCTTGTAGCCGGCTCCGTAACGGTATGTCAGGTTTCGCTTCGCTTTTACCTTCCGATACTGATACCGCACGTGATCTACCTGATTCACCGGTACATATCCCTTCACACTGCCGCATTTAATGTAGAACCACCGCTGCTTTCTGGAATATTTCTTGGTAGTGGTGAATGTCATGTGTCCCATGATAATCTTCTTGTTGTTCGGAAGTCGGGCCACCTTCTTGGAACGAGAAGAGGCACTTTTCCGCACCACAGCGCCCGTCCGGCGATTAATCTGTCCGGAAGCCGGCTTTGTGGTAATCTTTACCGTCTTTACCTGCGAATCTTCTGCGCCGTAGCTCACCGGTGCAAACGCCGGTCCCAGCATGCTGATAACGATCAGGGCAATGCCAAACCACCGCAGGAGCTGCCGCACCCCGGTCTGCATTCCCCGGGATTCTCCCCCACATGTTTTTTCTTCCATTTGGTTTCTGTCCTTTCTGAATATGTATAAAGAGCGCCAAAATAAAATTATTTGTTAACTTAACCGATAAATTTATTTTAGCATATTAAAAGGCGTTGTCAAGACAACGCCTTCTAATTTCATTATTCCGTTTCTTAATGGCAAATGTTATATCATATACCGTCCGCCATGACCGATATGGTTCAGGTACACCAGCTGGGATCCCATATGGAGAACCAAGAGCCCGATGCCGACGACACCGTAGGCGATTTTCAGATTCTTCTTTCCCTTGCAGAATTCCGGATCGTACAGGTTCTCGATGAACTTTGCCATGCTGATGACGAACATCAGATATACCGCAACCTTCTTTCCCCAGGCAAAATTACCGTGAGTCGCTCTCGGACCGCTTTCCGAAAAGGTAAAGTGTTCCGCATATCCCCACAGCACCGTCAGCCAGCCAACCGCGTATTCCGGTTTCTTTAACGACTTCAGGTTAAAAGCAAGTACGAACAGCGGAAACGCCAGTCCGGCAATAATGCTCAGCGTAATGGAGAAATCCTGATTGAAGTAGGCCCGCCCCAGATCTATGACCACCTTGGAGGCTTCTTTCCCCGCTTCCACGGAGGCCTGCTGAGTATCCTTTCCGAACAGGGTCTGATTCAGCATTAGGAAGTAAATGCAGGACGGAAGCATGGTAAGCCCCATAATCACTACTTGTCGGAAGCGGTACGCCTTGGATACGATTAAGCAATCCCTTATCTCCGATATATCGACGGTACGGAATACATCCGCCAGCAGTACCATCGCTGCCGCCGGGAAGAAGGCCATGATAAAGCTTGGTTTCGCCCAGGCGGACAGCAAAAAAGTCACCGCCAGAAGAATCCAGGATTTCATGGAAATCCCCTCCATGTAGTTCTCGTATACCTTATAGAAAACCAACAGTGCAAAGATGGAGAAGACCGTTACCATAATCTGAGTCGGATTCTGCCATGCATATTTGCTCTGGGTCTTTGCATAGAAATACGGCATGAACTTCGGGATGTAAATCGGTCCGGTGTACAACGCCACCAGGGAAAGCACTTCTGCCGGAATCCGGGTCTTGGTGATTCCTTTCGTGAAGAATCGTATCAAAAGGTAGTTCCCTACCACCGTAAAGAACACCAGCAAGCCGATTACCGCGGCGATGCCCCAAGGGCTGGCAGTCACCTTGTCCATGTATTTCACCAGAAATCCAATCATCCGATAGGTATACTGGTCGCGTCGGGCAATGTTCAGGTGAAGTGCCATATCCGAAAAATATTTTCCGTTATACAGAATACTCTGCCGATATGCCAGCAGAGTTTCCATCGCAAATGTCAGCGCCAGACAGATGCCGAACACGATATCTGCCGGACGCTGCAGCCGTTCTAATTTATTTTTTTCCATTCTCGTCCACCTTGCATACAATCATTCGCAGTTTGCCGTTGCTGTCCGGCGGAATGGAGTTGGACCATTCGAAGTCGATATCCATATGATGTTTGAACTTTTTGTTCAATGCCTCATCCAATTCTTTTTCGATCTGTTCCAATGTCTTCAGGGATTCCTTGCTCTGGACGCACTGAACCACGATATGGGTGTAGGAATCCTGCACGAAACGAATCTGAACCACGTCCTCGCAATGAGCGATGATCGGGGCAATTTCAAAGAAGGTGGTCACCTCACCGGTGTCGTAGCGGAAGAAGTCGTTCATTCGTCCCTGAAGACTGGTAACGTAACGAACGCCGTCCCGCACTTCGGAAATGGCCTTATCGCCGATCTTATAGTTAATCAGCGGAATATCCGTCTTGAACAGCGGGGTGATTACCACAGAACCCGCATCGGCCAGCCGATCGTTTTCGTCATAAATATTGATTACATACGCATCGTAGTGAATGATGTGCTCCGGGCTGTCGAAAAGCTTCAGCATGCAGGAACCGGTTTCGGCGCTGCCGTACGCATCGATAATGCCATCTCCCAGAATCTCCTTGAATAGCTTTCTGGCTGCCGGATCCGTCATCTCGCCGGAGGCGCAGAAGAATTTCGGCTGCCAAATATCGCTGTGATTCTCCTTGCAGTACAGACAGAGACGCATCAATTCCGTCTTGTTCATGTACAGGAAATCCGGTTTGTATTCGTTCACCTGCTTAATCATATCCTCTTCCGGTGCATACTGATTCAGAAAACCTCTTCGGAGGATGCCGAATTTCTGCAGGAACGTATCCGCACCGGCGGAAGTACTGTGAGCACTCTTTCGGCTCATGGTCTTTCCGCGGAACGGGTTGTATCCCGCCATACGCATTACTCGGAACCAGTCCGCCATCATGAACGCCTTCTCCTTTGGAGAATACAGGAGCATCAGCGGCTTTCCGGAAGAACCGCTGGTGGTGTCATGGAACCAATCCTTGTATTTCGGCTTTTCCGCTTCCTCGTTCATCCAAGCGCGAAGCTCATCCTTGGTGAGAGGCGGCAGCTTCACCAAATCCTCCGCAGTACGAATATCCTCCGGCTTCACGCCGGCTCTGTCGAAACGCTCCCGATAGAATGGAATCTGATATGCCTTTTTCATGAGCTTGTGAAGACGCTTCTCCTGAATCTTCTTCAGGCGAATGTAGTCATCTCCCTTCGGATACTTTCTGTTCAGTTTCATCAGGTCAAAGAACAGAAATACGTTTACCATTTTTTTCTGCAACTTATCCAGCATTTAATTTTTCCTCCTATTTCCACACCAGGTCGCGGGTTGTGCCATCCGATTCGCATTCCACATGCAGAATATCCCGGATATGTGCGACTCTCTCCTGCCATTGCTTCTCCGACTCCGCCTCCACAATCAGGGCCAGCCGATTGGTCTTGTTCAGCTTCTCCACCGGAACTTCCATTCCGATGTGTAAATTATCCAATTGATTGCGGTGGACATACGGCAGTGCTTTCACTTCTTCCAAACCCGAGACGCTCTTCACTGTTCCAAAGGGCACGTAGAAGGCCTTGTATCCGGAATACTTCCCGGTAGATCTCGATTGCGGCATTTCTTGAAGTTGTCCCAAAGCGATGTCTACCAGGAACTTCTCCACATTGATACCGGTTTCCAACGAAATTAAATCCGATGAAATGTACACGCCACCGCCTCTGGCCGCCGTCTCCAGCAGATAGATTTCGTCGCCGTCCATGATAAATTCGCTGTGCGTCAGTCCCTGCTTCAGCCCAAAGGCTTCGATGATTTCCCGGTTTCGTTCCAGCACGCGCCGCACTGTCTCTGGATTCCGTACCGACGGTGTGCGGCGGCTTTCCGCTGCGTAAGCGTTCTCAATATCAAAGTAATGGGTATCTCCGATAATCAGATTCCGGAACGTTCCGCCAAAAGCCATCCCTTCTACGAAGAATTCCATTCCCGTGGCCATCTTTTCGACGATTACTTCTCCGTTGGAAGAAAAACCGGCACTCTCGTCAAAATACTTTCGGATATCCTCCTCCGAATCGCAAGAATAGATTCCCCGGCTTCCCTGGGAGTCCAGCGGTTTGATGATGACCGTCGTTCCCTCCAATTCTCGCCAAAAGGACACCGCATCTTCCACGGAAGTTACCGTGCGGTTTGGGAGACACGGAATTCCTGCTTCCTCCATCACGTCTCGCATCCTCGCCTTGTCGGTAAAAAGAAGTCCCGTCTCGTAACTGATTCCCGGTAGTCCCATCTGTTCCGCCACGTAAGCCACGGTGCGAACGGAGATGTCCGTTTGATCCGTAATGATTCCGTCAATTTTCTGTTCTCGGCAGAAGTTCAGCGCTGCATCCTGATCTCTTACATCGATGAGACAGCGCTCCTTGATGTAGGGTTCAAATGCTTTGCCTATTACCGGTGCAATCAGCACCACGTCGTTTTCTTTTGACGCCTCCTGAACCAATGGAAGCTGGAAATCACCGGCTCCCACGATTGCAATCTTTTTTCTTCTCATTATTCCAATTCTTTCTTTTTTTTAATGTCACTGGGTTTATTGTATCACATTTTGGAAAAGGCGAACACAGCGAAATCGCATAGGACGATGTCCTATGCGATTATTAAATTCTTTATGCAATTCAACTAATAACTGACTACTCGGGTCTTAGTCGGAACATGCTTATAAATCCACTTTGCCTCACCGGTGAACATTCTGGCACAGCCCTTGGTGTTCGGCTTATCTTTTACCGGCTTCAGCATCTTATGAGTTCCTTCTCTCCAACATACCGTATGGAATGCGTTTCCTCTTCCGGAAGATCCCTTCTTTCCAAATGCGGACAGATACTTGTAGTAATATCTCAGTCCCTTATTGGTAACACGATGGCGATCGTATTGCTTGCGAACTAGGATATAGTTCATATTGGTCGGTGTCGGATGCGCAAACGTACCGGACGAACAGCGATAAGTCTTCTTGAGAACCCACTTACTGTGCTTATTGGCTCTTTTGAACACGTACACCTTCTGGGTGTATTTACTGAGCCAAATCAGGTAATTAGTTGAACTCTTGAACTTCTTCTTGTTCACGTAGTTCTCCTTTACGCTTCTGCTCCAGTCATTGGACTTTCCGGCAACGTGATTTTTCAGCTTAACGGATCTAAAGCTTACCCAGCCCTTTTTCTTCAGGTTCTTGTCATCAAAATACACCCGCTTTACTACGCCGTACTGCGGAACCACCTTTGGGCTCTTCTTCTTAATTACTACGGTCTTTCCCTTTGGAAGGTACCCGATTACCTTCTTGCTCTTTGCGGATTTGTAAATCGGAATGCGCTTCTTTGCAGTAGCGGTAAACCAGTAATTCCGTACCGGAATTGCAAGATAATTTCCTGCAGTCACCTTTCCGCTCTTCACGAAGTCCGATGCAGCTGCATCCGTAGTATTCGCCGCCTGAACCCAGTAGTAATAGGATCCACCCTTTCTCCGTTCGGAGAAGGAGTTGCCGGTCACCGTCTTAATCGGCTTGCTCGGGCGAGTGGCCTTTGTATTCCGATACACGTAGTATCGATTTGCACCATCCACCTTGTCCCAAGTTACTTTAATTAAATTGTCCTTCTTAGCGCAAGTTGCCTTCAAGTCGGTGACTTTTTCCGGGAAATTTACCGTGTACATCTCCTTAGATTCGAGAATGACCTCTTTACCTTCCGCCTCTGCCTGAACACAGTACTGATGTTCGTCTTCAACGGTAATCGTCGTAGACTTATCCTTTGCAACATTCTTCGCAATCACCTTATTTGCAGTCTTGTCGTACACGTCGAATGCACTGAAAGTATATCCTGCCTTTGCATCCAAAACTGCAGAAACCAATACCTGCTTTTCGCCGGAGATATTCAAATAAAAGCTCTTGCTTACCGCAGAAACTTTCATATCAAAGTCTTCGGTTTGAATAACCTTAGCGGCTTCCACAGCGCCGGTACTTTCATCTTCTTTTGACGGCTCCGATGCTGTATTCTTCGAGTCATCCGCAGAAGGTACATCTGCATTCGTAGTATCATCCTTTATCGTTTCACTGGCTTCAGATGTGTTGTTCGCTACCTGTGTATCCACATCCGCAAATGCGATTGCACCTTCCAGCAACGTACCCAAACACATTATCAACGTTAACAGTAAGGCTACGTACGCTACGGCTTTCTTTCCGTTCTTTTTAAACATACATCTTTCCTTTCCTATTGAATAATCTTAATATATACCAAGTTATGATAACACTTTTTTACATCATATTCAACAGTCTCTTCCATGTATTATTAAAGAAAACTCTTATTACATAAAGAACTTTTCTTTACAATAATGATACTCAATGTTCTGTTCTGTGCCGTTTGCATGATTATACAGCTGTGCGGCGAAGTACAAGTCATGGATTGCCAATCCGTAATTATACACCAATATCCGTTCCGTATCATTCTCTCTTCCCGGAGCCGTTCCGTTTAAGACGTCCGTCGTGTTTTCAATACTCTTGAACTGATCGAAGTATTTAAACCCTCTAATCTGGTCAATATCATCCGCAAACACCTTATCGAAGAACAGATCACAGTTCTGGAAACCCAGAGTCATAATTGGAATTACGGTACAGCCCTCTTTGTAACAATCATCGGACACGAAATTTTCCGTTACGCGTGTCACTGCAGAAATAATCAGATCGGAATCGCGAATTGTTTCCTCATATGTATCGCAAAGCTCAAAAGTGATATTGGTAAACTTCGAGAAACGTTCCATGAACCGTTTTTCGTGATCGTGATATTTATACAGCTTAAAAGTAACCTCTCTGTCCTGAATCTGAGACATCAGCACATCGATGCATGCAAACATGATGTTTCCAAGTCCCAATAATCCGACGGTTTTGAAATCTTTCTTTGCGTACATCATTGCAGAATGAGCGGCTGCGGCACCGGTACGAAGTGTAGTGATATATTCGCAATCCATCAATGCCTTAAGTACACCGGTGTCTGCTTCATACAGCATCAAATCGCTCATCATCGTAGAACGCTGCTCACCTTCCTTCAATAGGTGGCGGCCGATCATCTTTGCCATTACCAAATTGTCTTTTTCGTACATGCACGGCATACTCGCATAATAATCCCCATGATCCTGCCCGATTCTTGTTTTAACAGGCATAACAAACTGCTCTTTTTCCTTTAAGGCAAAATCTACCCACTGATAGAATAGCTCCGACGGAAGCTCATTTCCCAATGCTTTACATGTCTCAAAATCAAAAATCTTAATCATTTTGACCCCTTTCTGTTACTTTCCCGCAAAAATATCCACTTTTCTCAGCTCCTGAAGTCTTGCCAGAAGTTCAACCTCTCCCTCGCGTTCAAGATACGAATCGATTTCTCTTTCGGCTTGTTCGTTTAATCGGAAAGTCAAATTCATTTCTTCATACTTCTTTAAAGACTTCACGACCTGTTTTATCAAAGAATCACTTGCATTTTTCTGTTTTGAGAGCAGTCGTTCATAGTACACCTGCTCTTTGGTCATGAATACCAACTGTTTCAACGATTCAATATTCGCATATTCATCTTTTACCTTCGCTCGTTCATACTGAATCTTATCCACACGTTGGTTATATTCTTTTTCAACGCCTGACGCCTTCAGCAACCTTAAGGATTCCTCAAAAGGTTTCTCTGTGGAGATGATGTGTTTCAAAGGATGGCTGCACTCCTTCTCTTTCCAATCTTCACCTACCACGCTCATCAAATACTGTTCAGTTTCGTTTGGCAGGAAAACACTTACACCTTCTTCCAATTCATATTTCCGACAATTGTCAATCCATTTCACCGGAACAACATACTTATTTATTGCTACCTCACTGTACTTGCATAGGTCCTTCCATGTATCAATTCCACGGATTTTATACCGTTCATCATACATTTTTTTCGCAATTCGCTCAGCACCAATCAAACTTGCAGGCCCATATACCACTGATTTCGCAATCCGCTTAACGGGATTGCCGGAAATGTGTTCTTTTGCATTTCGCTCATTTACGCCCTTGAAGAATTTCCGAACAATTCTATACGATTTCGTTTTTTCCGGTATCATTTTCTTTTCAATCGTTGCATAGGCATCAATATAGTATACGTTCAAATGAATTCCGTGATTGTATAACTTTTCCTCGTGGCCCAAACGAATCGATGTTGTATCTATTGCGCCATAGGTAAAATGATTCTCACTGTAGATCGGATTGTTGATTACCCATTCAACATATCGTTTCGAGTTTTTCTGTCCGATCAACTCTGTCGCCAGTTGTTCCGCTTCTCCCTGAACCATCGCAAGAGAAAGCGTCCACGGACCATCTTTTAATGTGTGGTTCTTATACGCATTCATTGCAGAAAAACCCACGAGAAAGTATTGAAAGCCTTTATCTCTGCAAATTTCATCAATTTCCTTCAATAGCTGTTTCTGCACATCATATATATTTTTCACTGCTTTACCTCTGTCTTTACAACATCTCTATTTATTTTCGAAGATCATATTCTTCTTCAATTCGTTCCAACCCAACGCTTTCCTTTGCCTTCTCCCAAATAATACCGTTTCTGGTTAAATGGATTGCACGATTATATAAGTCTTCTGCCTTTTCTTTTTCTCCCAACTTTAATTCCGACTCTGCCAGATATGCCATAACCTCACCGTCTTCCGGATAAATCTGATTCCATTTCTCCGCACGGGTCTTCTGTTGCTGCCAGTCCAACTCGCTTTCGGCAAGCCGGTCATTCAACCACAGCTCGGCACGACCGTAATCCAGCAGCTCCTTCCATTCCGATTTCGCTTCGCGAAGGAGTTCTTTAATGCGATCTACATCATCATAATCGTATATCGCAATCGAAAGATCTCTGCAATAATCTATTAATTCCTGTACTTCCAGCAGCTTTTCGGAAAGAGGTTCATTCTGCTTTCGTATATTTAAATACTTCTGTGCTTCGAAATATCGACCCTGTTGAATGGCCGTCATCAAAATGTAGTACATACATTCGTCCGAAATATTGTAATACACATTATATTTTCTGGCATACTGATTCATCTGGTTCTGAGTATAATCCCGATAAATATTTCTTACCGCACCATAAGCCTTTGCGTTATAGTTATCTCGAATGTCGTCCAGTTTTTCTTCCAGCTCATTCTTTATTGTATCTCGAATAATCAGAGCTTGCGCTTCCACAGCCAGCTTCTCTCGCTCTCTTCGAAGGCAAAAAACACTCAAACTGTTGTTCTTATTCTTTCGGTACGACTGCAACATTTTTTCCTTGTCCACATACGGCTGGTAGCGTTTCGTATATTCTTCATACGGAATTTCAATATCCTGCAAAGCATTGTGAACGACCTGATCTTCCACTTCCGGAACATACATCCAACTGTCCCCGTATGCATCTCTCAGAATTCCTTCCGCGTGTTCGCCAACGGGAAACATTCTTCCTTCAAATAACTCCGGACGACTTTTTCCGAAATCCGCATGCTGATAGATCAATGTCTGAATACCCCAACGCATGCACATCTCTTTGGACTCGGATTCAACACAGCTGTGCAATTTAGCATCCAAATCCTTCAGAACCGCGTTCAAACTCTCTTTTTCTGCGACAGCATATAATTTCTTATATTCCTTTGCATGCTCTCTGAAATCTTCGATGGATAAGCTTTTGTTTACAACAAAATAAGGGGAGATTAATTCCGTATACATACGAAGATTCTTCAAGAATTCTGCTTTTTCCTGCTCTTCGTTCGGCATCGGATCCATAATAAGGAACTCCACATGCTGACCGCACGCACGACCAGGCAGCATCTGAGAAGAGTATATCGCCGTTGTAGAAGTATCCACATATCTTGGAATCGGATTGGAATAGTACGGCGTATTCTCTGCATACACCAGTTCCCGATTCGGTGGCAACTCAACTTTTCCGGACTCTACCGCATCCCGAAGCTTCGCCCAGTTATCCCTTGTAATATATAAATCCATATCATCGTCCCACGGGAGGAAACGATGATTTCTCACAACCCCCAGTGCTGTGCCGCCGGCCAAGAAATATTGAATATCCTGACTTTTACAGAGCTCGTCAATTTCGCAAAGAAGTTGATAAAGATTTTTTTGTATTGTATTCAAAAGTTACTCCCATCCTTTCGTATGCTTGGTTAAATAAGTCCTCTTTTCTTCATATCCTCCAGTGCATGAATCAATGCATCGTTGTCCGCTTCAGTGAGATATCCGATATGTCCCACACGGAATAATGTGTCCGCAAGATCACCGCCATTCGGGCAAACCCAGATTTCGTATTCATCCTTAAGTGTTGTAAAAATATCATACGCCGATGCTGTGGTTGGATGAAGCGGAGTTACCGCATTGGATAAGGATTCCGACATGATTTCAAACGGCAATTCTTTGATCTTCGTTCTGAAATCTTCTGCAAGCGTCGCGATTCGCTTAATTTCGCTCTCTACGCCTCCCTGTGCCTCGATTTCCTTCAGTCGTTCATTGATTTGAATAAGAATTGCAACCGCCGGAGTGAACGGTGTCTGCCCGCGTTCTCCGTTTTTCAATGCATCCTGCAAATCAAAATACATGGACTTAACCTTATTTCTCTCAATTCGCTCAATGGCTTCCGGCGAAAGAACGATTACCGAAATACCCGGAGGGCACGCTAACGCTTTCTGCGAGCCGGTAATCATCGCCCCCACATGCTGTTCTTTTACGTTAATCGGATTTGCCAAAAATGCACTGATCGCATCTACCAGTAAGAAGATATCGTTCTTCTTGCAGAATTCGCTGATCATATCAATATCGTACAGCACTCCCGTCGATGTTTCGTGCATATTCACCAAAAATCCGGTGAATCCCATTCCGTCATATTTATAGAGTTCCTCCCTTGTAAGGGTCTTTCCTTTTTCCAAAGCAATTACTTCATGCGGAACATCATGAATTTCGCAAAGCTGCACAAAACGATTTCCGAAACTTCCTCCGTTTACAACCAACACCTTATCTTCCGATGTAAAAAGATTCATCACACAGGCCTCCATGGATGCAGTTCCGGAACCGGTTATGAATACGACACGGCTGTCATCGGAAGCTTTAGCGAATTTCTTCATCAGCTTCTCATTTTCTTTCATCAAATCAGAAAATTCCGGTGTGCGGAAGTACGGTACTTGTTCTGCACCAATACTTCTGACCTTTTCACTGGACTGTACCGGACCTACTGTAAAATTAATCATTTTCCTCTTCCTTTCCACGCCAACCAATCTCTCTCGTGTAAAAATTCTCCCAAGAACTTTTGAATGGCGCATTTACTTTGTTATAGTCATTCTTTTTCTTTCTTCTGGAATCAACTGCCTCAGATAATTCATTCCCAAGCGTATTCATATCCGCTTCATCGAAAAACATTTTGTATGAAATTCCGGAATTACTCAAATAATTTAGATAATCTTTATTGTAATTCTTGTCTTTCCAGTTACGTCCATGCAATACATTGGCGTATTCATCGAGGTTCTTCGGTACGCATACCGAAATTCCATCGAGATCAACAGTAACTAAATCATCCCAGAAATTTGTATCGAATTTGAGCTTCTTCCTGAAATTAAAAGACCAGGTAAAGCATTTATTTCCGGATGAATTTCTTTGTTCCTTCATCAATCGACGCTTTAAATAATTCAAAATCATCTTTGGTTTTTTCTTAAAGACAAATCGCAGAATTCTATTTTCCAAATTCTGTTTTTTCGCCTTTGACCCAATCTGCTGAATCCATCCGTTCATTAAGAAATTGCTTATTTTTGTGAATCGCGTCTGATCGAATACCGGTTTAATAAGAACTCTCACTCCGTGATATTTGCAATTTTTGTCGTACCTTATGTCATAATACATCGTATCCGTTGCAACATAGGAAAAACAAATATCTTTTATGTTTTCGTTATCGAAAAACCATTCGGCGTTCCGATTTTCGGATACCTGTTTTTTAAGTTCCTCTGCCAGGATGCACAAATCGTAAAAAGGCATTGACACTTCACCACGAGGAGCCTCTCGACGAATTTCCTTTTGTACGGCAGGCATTATTAAGAACTCTCCGGAAAGGCAGCACCGCAATTTTTTTTCATTGCAAATTCTGAAAATTTCACATAGGAGTTCCAACACCACATCTCTATTACATCTCACGCTATCTCTCCATCCTCCTCAAGCATCTCTCTGATTGCAAGGCGCATCATTCCATTTCGACTATTTTTGTAGAATTCTTCCAAATGCTTCGTTGCAGAATCCGTATCCCCCAATAAGTATTCCACCCTTCCGCGATAAAACAGAAAATCGGATTGTTGCGGATACTCATCCTGCAAATTTATAACACGCTGCAGCAACGCATTCAAATCCTGCACTTCATAAGTTCCCACACACCATCTTATGTCCGCAAGCCGGTAACATTCTTGATCGACCGCATACCTGTACATTACAGCACATTCAAGTTCTTTTTTTGCCGATTGGAAATCTTTTACATCCATATATGCATTGGCGTTTCGAATTGCGGTTGCAAATGCTCGGTACTCCGATATCCTCGAACTTTCTGAACTTTCTGCTTGCTTTAAATCTTTTGTCCAATCCAAAATCTTGGAAAAACGTTTGAAATCACCGGTATTCAGCAATGTACATAGGATTCTCTCCAAATATTCATCGCCGATATCTAAATACCGATTCCATCGACGAAACAGATCCGAGAACTGTGCATCTAACCAAGGATTGAGAATTTCCAGCATCTCATTATATTTTTCTTCTCGTTCTAGTTCCATCAACTCGCTCATCGCATTCTTACTCTCAAAATAATGCTTCAGCGAATTTATCATTCTCATCTGAGACAACTTGACGAGATTCATTTCAGAATAAAACATCGCCAGAGCTGCCCTTTTTCGTTCCGGATAAAGAGGCCACAAATTCTCGAATTCGTCTTCACTCTCCATATATTCCAAATAGGAGTGGTTCATGTCTAATTTCACATTATGCTGAATCTGGTTTTCGTTCTGCGGGATAATTGCCCAGTCGTCTCCGAAGGCAATCCTGAAAATATTCTCCGCCTTGCTCGCAACCGGCAGCAACGTTTTTTCAAACTCCACCCTTCTAGGTTTTCCAAAAGCTTGAATCGGGTAGATAAAGAACTCTCCGCCCCAACTCAAGATATAGTCTTCTGCATTTTCCTCTTCGATGGAAAACAACGTTTCTTCCAATTCATGCAGCACCTGCTCACAGCCAATCTTATCGCACCGCTTCAAATATTTGTCATAGAGATCGAAATCTATCCACTTTCCGTTCTTTTCGGATGCATTGCGATAGGTAAGGCACAGCAATTCACAATATATCCAAAAAAGAGTCAGCCACGAATTCTTTTCCTCTGCATCCGTCGGTATCGGATCCAAGATAAAAAGCTCCAAGAATTGACCTTTCGGTGCGTCGTCTGCCAAACGCGTCAAAGTTACCGCAGTTGAAGATGTGTCGATACATCGTGCGTACGGATTTCGATATCGGGAAAAGTTTTCATTGTTGGCCAATACGAAATCATCAGAAAAAAATGCTTTCTGCACGCTACACAGTTTCTGATATTCTCTTCGGGTTATGTAGAGATCTACATCATCATCCCAAGGAAGAAAACCCTTGTGTCGAATTGCGCCCAGCGCAGTTCCGCCACCAAGATAGTACGTTATATTAAATTCCTCACATCGTTCGTCGAACTTCTTTAATAATTCCAAGAGCTTATCCTGCCCCTCGTTCCGTTGATGCGGTTTTTCTAAAAAACTGTTATGCATACTCTTACCACCGTGCATTTTAAAAACATCCTGTGAATAATTATTGTAACTCTATTCTATTCAAAACATCAAGTACCACTTCTGATTCATTCGGAAGAATTCGCGCAACATCAGAATTCTTGGATTTAATTTCTTGAAGAATAGCCTGAATGAGATACCGGAATCCGTTTCCTTCGAAATTGGAGCTGTAATGTTTTGTACGATCGTCTCCTTGGTTCTTGTACTTGAAATATCCCATTCTCCACCAATCATCCGGAACAAAGATTTCGCCCTTTGTTCCAAGAATCTTCAGGCCGCAATCCAACTCCATATCCATCCCCACTTCTGCGGTGGCTACGGTGTTCTCATAATTCAACGTAATCAATCCATAATTGATGTTTCCTTCGGTATCTTTTATGGTTTTAACGTTTATCGATTCAATATCTGCGCCTAATATCTTCGTAATCGCACAGACCGGATAGTATGCCAAATCAACGAAGTCATATCCGCATTTATGGTCAAACATGCTCCTGGAGATAGAGCATTTGATGCTGATCAAATCTCCAATTTCATTTCCTTTCGCCATCCAGAGCAGTTGCCCAAAGGCGTGTTGATATAAGGTCAGTACGTTCTCCATAACGACTGTCTCGTTCTGCGCGGAAAGCTTACGGATTTCTTCTTCCTGACGCTTATCCATCGTGTACGGCATATCCACAATTACATGTTTGCCGTTCTGCACCGCCTGTTTAACGTAATCGTAACGTTTCTCTCGTGGCAACTTAATGTAAACAATGTTCACATCTTCCAGAAACTTCTCGTAGTCACTGAACCCACCATTTAATTCATGATACTCTGCAAACCGCTGTGCTAATGCTTCATCCTCTGCAAAAACACTTTCTACGTGAATGCCACTTACAACTTTCGGTTCAATTACCGCCTCATTGTCGTACATTTCATCCGTAGCAATACCGTAGCGATAAATACTCAAAGTCTTCTCTCGAAGCTGAGTGCTGGATATATTTTTCGTTCGCTCTAAATAACAGATTTGACAATATTTGCCGATATGATCGAATTTGCCTTTCCAATCGGAACCGATTGCAAAAATATCCACGTGATATTTAATGATATCCGGAATCTTTTGTCCCAAATACTCCTCTACAATAATCTTATCGGCAAAACCGGTTTTCCGAACATTTTCAATACGCGTTGCCAAACTATCCTGAACGGACAGCTTGCCTCGTTCCGCATCGTAGGTTTCTCCCGTCACCCCGACAATCAGATAGTCTCCCAATTCTTTTGCTCTCTTTAATATGTTGTAATGACCTTCGTGGAATAAATCGAAAGTACCGTACGTTATCACTGTTTTCACTGTAGTTTCCTCCTCATTCTCAGAAACCGATATACAAAGTCATAATAATTTTACCATCTTATTTTTATATGTTCAATCTAAATAAATCATTAATAATACTGTCTTTTTTTTATCAAAAGGAGGTGGCAATCTGCCACCTCCCTGAAAATCCTATTTCTTTTTTTTGGACTTCATAAACTCCATATATCTTGGCAGTATTTCTTCCGGGTCTCCCTGCTCGATTACTTCGCCGTCATTTAACCACAGAACTTCGTCGCACAATTCCTCAATAGTACTTAAACTGTGGGAAACAATAACAACCGTCCGAGTCTCATCCGAGATGAGTTCTTTCATTTTGTTGTAACTCTTCTCTTTAAACCGCTGATCGCCGACACTCAACACTTCATCAATAAGCATGATGTCTGTTTCCAGAATCGCCGTAATTGCAAATGCCAGTTTCGAATACATGCCGGAAGAATAAGTTTTTACCGGACGATCGATGAACTTGCCGATATCTGCAAAATCAGTAATTTCTTTTTCCTTCTCTGCAATCTGTTCTTCTGAAAATCCCAGCAGCATTCCGGAAAGATAGATATTCTCACGACCGGTCAGCTTTTTATTGAAACCAACACCAATGGAGAGTAATGACACTCGTCTTCCGTGTAAGTCAATGGTACCCTCATCCGGAGAAAAGATTCCGGCAATTGCACGGAGCATTGTAGACTTTCCGCTTCCGTTCTTTCCGATAATTCCAAGGATTTTTCCTTCTTCCAAATCAAAACTAACACCCTTTAGTGCTTCGAAGATTTCTACCTTATCTTTCAAGCGCATCCAACTGGATCGAATGGAAGTTTTCTTTAGTCCCCTGTAGAAGATATGTAAATTCCTTACGGATAAAGCAATTTTTTTCTCGTTACTACTCATAGTTAAATCACCTTCGCATAACTGTTTTCGTTCTTGTGAATCAAATGGATACCAATCGCATTAAGAATCAATGCGATAATTAACCAAGCAGCCAGCCATTTAAAACTTGGAAGCTGGTTGTACAGCATCGTCCGCCGAAACTCATTCATTATCATGGCAATTGGGTTTACTCGAAGAAGCACAAAGCACAACGTACCTGCCAAACGTTCATTGATATTATAGAACACACCGGATAAGTAAAATACCATTCTCAGAAATACGTTAATCAAGTTGGAAAGGTCATTCACCGTAACACCGTAGTTCATCAATATCATACCGATGCCGAAGGTCAATACATACAAGATAATCGTAATCGGAATGAAAAACAGAATGTGCCACGATAAATGAACACCTTGTGCAAACATTAAACAAAACGTAATTACCATGGAAATTCCCATTTTAAATAAATAAGTATAGGATTTCGCTAACAATAAAATGTATTTTGGAATATATACTTTCTTCACCAAATCCCGATTACTTACAATCAATCGAACGCTGCCCTTTACCATTCTGTTAAAGAAGTCCCATGCGGTTAATCCAATGAACACGAATGAAGCAAAATACGGCGTTTTGTTATGAAATACGTAGCCGAAAATAAAGGTATAAATCAGCATGAAACATACCGGTTCAATAATCCACCAAAGCCAATTCAGGTACGAATCTGCTACCTCACTTTTCAATTCTGCCTTTGCACTTCGAATCGCATATTTATGATACTTTCTGATATTAGAAAAGAATTTATTCATACGTCCACCTTTTAAATAATTTCATAATAAACCATTTAATTCTATCCTATAATAGCAGTTTTTTCAACCATCATTTATAATTCGTCAGCTGAATGCTTATTTAAATTGTTTTTTTAAGAATGAAAACGGTCCCACAATTACCTTTCCAATGCGGAAGGTGATTGATTTTTTTATGCTTTCAATCTCCTGATTTCGCTTCTTTATTTGTTGGTTTTTTTCTTGTACCGTTTTCCGAACGTTTTCCAGTTCACGGCTTTGAACACTCAGCTCCTTTTCAAGCTCTAATGCTTTATCCTTTTGTGTTCTTACCCTTTCCTTTAATCCTTCGCACTGCAGATATTTTGCTGCGTACGGTTCCACAAGTGCTCTAAATAATATTTCTTCCACCGGTGAAAGTCTCTTCAGAAATTCCTCCTGTTCCACCTCCGGTAACTGTCGAAACGCTTTTGATGCAAAGAGATACCGTCGACGAAGCTCGTGACTGACAACACTTCGATCTTCCTCTTCCGACACATCGTTCATTGCTTGTTCGATTCTCTGTATCATCGGTTCTATTCCCTTAAATGCACCATAACAACGCTCTACAGTTGGCGGACGGTGTTCGATGGAATTATCGCGAATCCGTCGCTGAGCTAACACTTCTTTACAAGCAATGGCTCTTTTTGCATGCAGCAAAACCGCAAAGGTATATGGAGCATCCTCAAAAACAATATCTTCCGGGAAGAGGATATTGTTGCGCCTTAAGAAATCCCGATTTGCAACCTGAGCAAAGACATTAACATTGTATTCTTTCTGGCTTTTAAACTGCCTCATCAACTCTATCCCTGTAACAGGAACAGCCGTATAGTCACCTCTTCTCATTACTTCTTCCGTTCGATTCTTGTGCCATTTTTCTGCAGCAATCTCATCTTCAAAAAAGTTCATGTATGTGGCGAACAACACGTCCAATTTCTGTTCTCTACATTTTTCAATTAATTCAGATAATACCTCCGGTTCATAAAAATCATCACTGTCCAAATATGCAATGTATTCCCCGGTTGCCTCCCGAATTCCCCTGTTTCTTGCAGCGCCCACTCCGGCATTTTCTTGATGAATTGCTTTAACCGAATCGTATTTTTTCGCATATTCATCGATAATGCCGGCAGATCCATCTGTAGAACCATCATTCACAAGAATCAATTCCACTTCAATTCTCGATTGATTCAGAACACTTTGAATCCCTTGCTCAATGTATTCCTCACTATTGTATATCGGAATAATTACACTTACATCGTATTCCTTGTTCACTTCATTCTCCTTTTTCAGATAATCTGACAAAACATCCTATTCGAAATTCTCATGATAAAACCGAGAATTCTTTCCCATTTCCAGATTGAATGCTTCGTATCCCATCTCTTCTGACAGAGTTTTCTTTTTCGAGAACAAATTTGTCCCCAACCCCAGTCGTTCCCCTTCTATGGAATAACCCATAGAGGACAGAATTGTTGGAAAAAGATCCATCGTTACAGCGGTTCGCTTTCGATCAATTTTTCGATATGGCGATACCGAATTGATGAATACATCAATCGCTTCCCGATTCACCTTATCCACATCTTCTACAAGCTTTTTATCCATTCGTGGATGATCCCCTACGATGACGATAGTGGTGTTTTTGTAGAAATCTTGCATCTTACACCAATCTACGAAATTCTGTACTTGTTGATCCGCACAGGCGACCACATTCGCCGTTTTGCTTCCGTTCCCCCGCGGACACTTTGAACATCGATAACCTCCAACATGATGCGTATCTACCGTCAAGAGAGTGCAGTTAAACGGTTTACCTTTATCCGCAAGCTTACGGATTTCGTCTTTTGCTGCTTCATATGTCCGATAATCTTCCATTCCCCACCATACTTTGTAATCCTTATCAATATAGCCGGCATCGATGGCTGAATAGTAATCGAAGATTTTATAATTTCCATGCTCTTGGAACAGCTTCTTTTTCCGACCGAAAGCAGAGTCCGAGCCGCAAATAAATTCCTGGTTGTAGCCCTTCTTTTCCAGGATATCCCCTAAGGTGGTGACACCCTTTGCAAATTTTCCTTTATCCGAATCGTTCCCAATATTTTTATTCATTCCAATATTAAAAGCAAATGGAATTCCGGAAGAAGAGGCTAACAAGGATGCCGTTGTCCAAGTAGTTCCGTATGGATTATGAGTTCCGGCCATTCCCTTACGATCCCCGAAAGTGATGTTCTGCCTCTGGAGATTATACAGATTCGGCATTAAATTCCGCTCTTGATAACCGCCCAAATCTTTTGAGGCATAAGTAGTTTCCATACTTTCCATATATATGATGATAACATTTCGCTTTTGCTTCCGTGTGTTCTCAATCTGAACAGATGTGGGATCCACGTACTTTTCATCGTATATATTTGTGTACATCAGTTTGGAGCGGAGAAAGTCCGACACCTCCAATACCTGATCTGCATACAGGTACACCGGTTTTGCTAAAAAAATACAAATCAGCAGAATCGTAGCGTGATAAACGCATTGCAGTGCAACCCCCCACTTGCTTCGCACCCATCGGTACTTCAGCTTTGTTTCTTTTGTTTCATGCCTTGACGTTTCCCCTTGAACATCGTGTCGTCCCTTGGATTCATCCACCCGAACTTTTCTTAGTCCCACTCTTCGGAACAAAATCAAGTCTGCCGTGATAAGCAGAAGCACAATGATTGTTGCCTTAATCAAATCCGGTCGGCATTCCTGAAGCGCCTCGCTCATAAAGCTAGTGTCAGCTCCGGTCAGCCCTAGGTTAAAGGTGTACACGATTTCACGGAATCTCGTACCGAATGTAACATCATACCAATCCGTCAATGTCCGGCCTGCTACAACAAAATACAACAATAACGCTATAATTCCGTAGTAGAGAGCATAAAAAAATGATTTTATTGTCGTCCTAATTATTTTCTTCATTTACAACCTTGTCGAAAGTGTATTGTTCCTCGGTAATGCTGCTTGGATTGTAGGCCACTATCACCGTATCAATATCCGGATGTCTCCGGATATAATCATATACTGATTTTGTCTTGTACAACCTCAAATCCAATGTTGTGATATTTTTCGTATAAAGCGCCAAGTACGGCATCAGTGTACATGAAAAAGAATCCCGAATTAACAGGATGTTTCTCCGATTCGGTGCACTTTCATTCGTTACCTGTTCCTTGTTATGATCTCCATCGCAATACGCTGCATAGGTGTTCACCTTGAAAGGATCATTTTTCAAATTATTGGATTCGATAAAAGCAGTTTCAAAATCTCCGGTTCGATCGATGGAATCTTCTTGTCGCGGAACCCTGTAGCGAATCGTATTTTCAAATATCGGAATCGGCGTATTAAAATCATCTTTTCCCGCATATGCACTGCCAATTTTCTTCCCAATGGCACCAAGAAATAGATTCGAATGATACTCCATCCGATAATTGTTCGAATTTCGATACTCCGGATAATCTTTCCACTCCGAATCCACTTGAGATAATTTCTTGGAAAGTTCTCCCGCCGCCCACAGTGCGGTCTCCGGCTTCCAGTGTTGATCGGTTCTAAAAAAACTTTCCTCAGTTTCTATATTCTTATCCTTCATTATATCCCGAAAATCCATTGTTTGCACGGATTTTGATAAAAGAATTTCCATGATTCCATCCGCGTTACGATTTCCGTAATCCGGAACTCCTGTCGGATATTCTCCATCTCTCTGCACCTTGTACGGAAGCTCCACATAGAGAAATTTCATTCCATAACTTTCTGCAAATTGAGAAAGATTCACTACATTATTGGCATACTTTTTCAATTCTTCATCAGAATCTTTGTTTTGGCTGTACATCAGCATTCCGTTTTTCAAAAGATACCAGTCCTTCTCCAAATCACCGGTTTTCCCCATTCCTTTTTGAAACAAACCGTTTAGATTAATCCATTGATTTCGATTTGCCAAGTTCAGCGTAATCGTGTTAGAGATTTCTTCCAAGGACGCCTTGTTGAAACCGGTTATTTGACCGCCGCTGCCCAATGCCTCCGTCTGAGGCTGATGATTATTTTCCGTACCATTGATGGAATCCCATACATTCATTCCGGTGCGAACCCCGAAGAACAGCAGAAAACAAAGAAATATCACCGTAATGATTCGATTTCTCATGATTTCTCCTTTCTTCTCTAAAAGTTAAAATAAATGAACGGATTGTAGCTTCCGATGACAATATACGATACCGACACCAACAGGATGCTGACGATGAATACACCGGAAATCACATCCGCGGCCCATTTTCTTTTAGCAGAAACGTCTTCTTGTTTCAAGCGTTTTCCAATCCACGGAACCAGTGGTAAAGAACCTACAATCGCCGCCAGCCAGAAGTATCGGTACTGGGTTAGATAGAAGATTCCCGGTGCGGAAAGTCCCCATCCGTCGGCACCGAACATGCAGCTCATATAGTGTACAGCATCTCCCAGACTGTCCGCCCTGAAGAGCACCCACTCCATGATGACAAAGAACATGGTTGCGATATACTTCAGCGGATTCATCCAGCGGTATTTTGCCTCCTTATGGAGTCCCAGCTTCTTCTCTGTCACCAGAAGCACGAAATAGGTCAGTCCCCACAGGATGAAGGTCCAATTCGCTCCGTGCCAGATTCCCGTCAGGAGCCATACCACGAAGAGGTTGAAGATATGCCTTGCCTCCGTCTTCACTCGGTTTCCGCCCAACGGAATATAGACATAATCCCGGAACCAGCTGGACAGAGAGATGTGCCAGCGTCGCCAGAATTCCGTAATGGAACGGGAAACGTACGGATAATTGAAGTTTTCGTCGAAGTGGAATCCGAACATTTTTCCCAGTCCGATGGCCATATCCGAATATCCGCTGAAATCGAAGTAAATCTGGAAGGTATAGGCCAACGCCCCCAGCCAGGCCATCCCTGCCGTCAGCGGCATGTCCGCACCGAACCACTGCACCGTTCCGTTTCCGAAACCAAAAGCGTGATCCGCAATCAGCGCCATGTTATTGGCCAGCAGCACCTTCTTTCCCAATCCGATGATAAAGCGTACCACACCGTCGGAAAAGTCCTGCAGGTTCTCCTTCCGATTATTAATCTGATCCGCAATGGTTTCATACCGCACAATCGGTCCGGCGATGAGCTGCGGGAAAAATGAAATGTACAGTCCCACATTCAAAAGGTTCTTCTGGGCCTCGCCCCGTCCCCGGTACACGTCGATTACGTAGGAGATTGCCTGAAACGTGAAAAAAGAAATTCCGATTGGCAATGCGATTTCCGGCACCTTCCAGTGTGCGTGAAGCACCAAGTTCAGGTTTTTCACCGTAAACGCCAGGTATTTGTATATGAAAATAATCGCTAAATTAATAAAAACATCCAGTGCAATCAGCCACCGTACATTTTTATTCTCTTTAAGTTTTCCTACCAGCAGGCCAAAAAACCAGTTCACCAGAATGGATGCCATCATCACCAACACGAACCGTGGCTCTCCCCAGGCGTAGAAAAGCAAACTGGCCAGGCACAGAAAAATATTCTGCGCCCGGCGATTGAATTTGAGTGCGTAATTTACAAACAAAACTACCGGAAGGTAGACAAATATAAATACATTACTTGAGAATAACAACTTAGTGTTCTTTGTTCCTTTCCACTATTCTTCCAGCAATTCCTCTACTGCATGAGCTAACCGCTCACCGCTTTTTCCGTCACATGCAGACATGTAGCGATTTCTGAAATCTTGCACTGTCGCAACGTCTCTAAACTCACCATTGCAAATGTATTGCTCTAAGTCTCCATAATTTCGGAACATTTTTCCCGGCAGATCCTTTTCATAATCCAAATAAAAATCTCGATTGTACTCATCGTAATCGTAACAATAGAATACCATCGGCTTATTCAAGAGAGAATATTCAAAGATGACCGAGGAATAATCTGTAACCAACAAATCGGCAATGCACATCATTTCATTGGTAGTAAAATCATCTACCTGAATAATATTGTGATATTCTCTGTCCGGAATGCGATTCTGCATCACCGGATGCGGGCAAATTATGAACACCTGATTCCGTTTCAATGAATGACTTAATGATTCGAAGTCCATCACCGGATGAAAGATGTGTTTATCCTTTCCATTGGAATCCCGGAAAGTCGGGGCATACAGAATCACTTGTTTTTCCTTTAAATTCGGATATTTGTCCAGAATCTCTTTCTTTCTTTCATCCGTGTATTGTGACTGAAGAATTTCATCGGTGCGCGGTGCTCCGTACGCTTTCACTTTCTCCGGTTCAATTCCGAATGCACTTGCATATATTTCCCTCAAATTCTCTCCGCTCACCGATACCAAATCATAATCCTTATGATACAGTCGATCTACTTCCGGAAATAGATCGGTACCGTCCAGACCGAATTTCTTAAACGCGCCGGTGGCATGCCACAGCTGTACAAATTTCTGACCCGGCTTCTTTCCGAATTTTCGGAACAGATAGAAATAGTCGTCTGTTACAACCACCTTGCTGGAATACACCGCCTCGATTGCTCGTTCCATTTGTTCGTCGGTATAAGGCATCATGTGAACAAATACCACTTTCTCTGCCGTCGTCCTATTGTACACGTTTCGAATGTTTGGAAGCAATCCATCGTTACTCCGGGCCGTCACAAAAGCAATTTGATTTTTCAGCTTCAGCTTGCGAATTTTTTTACTCCAACGAAGTTTTTTTCGGTAGTCCGCTTCTCCCGCTGCATCCTTTTTTCGATGAAGTTCTTTAAGATAATTGTGATGAAGTTTAAAAAGTCTTAAAACCGTTTTCGGTATTGCAATCAGTGCTCCGCTATCATATCGAATAAGCCACCCGGCGATTTCTACATAAGAATAACGATACTGGTGCTTTAACCCGGTATCTCCCATCAATTTCGGATATATTTTTATTTTACTGTTATTAATATCAAGATAGAAATTTATTGTTTGTGCCATGTGAAGAGGTACCGATAGACGGAACCACCGACCGGCCAGCAATACTTCATCAAACCGATTTTTAATATCACCCTTTGAATAGGGGTGCAATTCTGCAGACCATTCTTTTCCGATTTCATCTCGTGCTGTCAGTTTCATCTCCTGATTCAATGTCCCGGCATCAATGGTTCCGGTAATACACAGCATTTCACCTTGCACATTCAGTGTATAAATCCGAAAAGCGTCGTGCTTCAAATTGACTAAGCGGTGTCCCTTCCACGTAACAGCGCTTTTTTCCGCCGTGGAATTCCGGAAAATATCGTGACCGTATTTTGCCGCATACAATCCCATTCGCTGGGTTTGAACTGTGCCGGGTGCACTATCAATAATATCATCCGGTATCCGGTGCAGTTCCTCTCGAAGCAATGAGAGATATGCATTCTGTTCTTCATCGGTAAACGCCTGCGGTGTGTCCGCCCCTTCCATGTATTGCTTCATCACGTACAGCATTACGTTCCAGATGTAATATTGACTTGCTTCATCTGAAGCTAACAGTTCCAGTCGACGGAACAGAATATTGAGATTTCGGACATATTCCATTCCGGCATTCGACTGCTGACTGCTAAGCCGTTCCGAATTCCGATAAATGAAACTTGCAGATGATATAATTCCGACATTGGGATTATTCATCAGCATCCGAGAAAGCAAATATAATTCACGGCCATACAGAAGCTTCTTCCCGTTCGACAGTTCCTTAATCCCTTCCTTTAAGGCCTCCGTAAGGAAAATTACATTGTTTAAAGAAACCGAAATGCTCCGAGGTTTTTCTTTCACGTTAACGATATGGTTTCCATTTTTGTAAAGAAATCGGAACGTGCTTTTCGCGGAAGTCTTTTTCTGAAAAATCTCCCGGCACATAAAGAAACTCGGCGGCACAGCACACTGATTCATATATCGACACGCTTCTCCCAGCGCCCCTTCTTCCCATCGATTTGAGAAATCGTAAAAAAGGGCATACTTCCCGGATACAGTGTTAACCATACTACTCGCATCTGAATCAGTTACTCGAACCATGTTCAAATATGTGTTGGAATACGACTGAAGAATGTCACTAATCTTTGAATCATTCTGTCCGACTGCAAATACCAATTCCAACTCTTCTTTGGGAATATTTTGATTCAGCAAGCATTCCACACCTGCTTGAAGGTCTTTTTCGTCGTCGCTTCTCCAATCGTCAATTGGAATAATTATGCTCAGAAGTTTTTCCATATAACCCTACTTTCGAAATAATAAAATGAGCATGACTCCACGCATCATGCTCACTTCAATTCTACAGCTTTAATCCTACTTCATCCAAAATCCGCTCTGTGGAGTGCCCATCACAGGAACGCATAAACTTTTCACGGAAAGCATGCATCTTCTCCCGATCGAATTCCGTATCAATATGGGTAATATAATCGATAATCTCTTCTGTACTGATTAATACCGGTCCCGGTGCCATTTCGAAATAATCGTAATAGAAACCTCGCCAATCGAAATACACATCCAAATCATAGGCGAAGAGAATAATCGGCTTCTCAAATAAGGAATATTCAAAAATCAGAGAAGAATAATCTGAAATACAAATATCCGAAGCGCAGATTAAGTCTTCAATTTCCATCGTATGGGATACATCGTACACAAAGGAATCTCGATATTCCAGCGGAATTTCCGGCAGACGCTTTACCAACGGGTGATGCTTTATCAGGATAATATATTCATCCCCCAAGGATTCATACAATTTCTCGTAGTCAAAGTGATCCGGTCCATACGCACTTGCGACTCTTCCTCGGAAGGTCGGGGCGTAAAGAATAATCTTTTTATCCGCCGCCGCAGGAATTTGTTCGAGAATTCGCTGCTTTGCCGCATGAATATAATCATCTTGGAAAAACACATCCGTCCGACTGACTCCTACCGGCTTAACATTACCCACACCTTTCAGCTGCATGGCCTCCTCGTAAGCCCATACCACTTCCGGGCTGCTGACGCACACCAAATCGAAATTGCGATACATCGGATACCGTTTCTGCTCTTTTGCATTTCCGCCAAAAATCTTGTCCGCTGTGCTAAATCCGAACTTCTTAAATGCACCGCATCCATGCCAAAGCTGAACGATTTTTGTTTCCGGTCGCTTATTGATTCCGCAAGTGGTCACCGTCGCCTCATCCAAGAATACGTAATTTGCAGTTGCCAAGTCCTTGATTAAATCCAAATCCACCTTAAATTTCTGTCGATAGCGAAGCGATAGGTTCAACAGGAATTTATTATGAATGTTAAACTTACCGGATTTTTCCAGCAGATTGTGAACGTAAGTCATGGAATTCGGCAATGCCGGCTTTCGATTGACGATAAAAAGAACTTTGTTCTTCTCAATCGGTTTCCGTGCATGCCACTTGTAATATACCGGAAACAATACTTTTAACGTCAAGAATTTATATCCTTCTCGCAGCTTACAATTTCGCCACTTCTTCAAACGAAGGGATATGGTTTCCACTTCAGTGCTTTCCTTCTCAATTCGATTCAGGCGTTTTTCCTCCTTGCGGAGCTTTCGCTTGTACCCAAGCTTGACCCCAACGTTCTTGACCTTTCGCAGAATATCACTGTCACTCATATTTGTAACAAAGGAGTTATCTTCGAACTTAATGTAAGAAGAATTTCCGTATAATCGATTCAAGTCCTTCGTGGAATCCGATTCAAACAATCGCTTCTTTGCCAGGAGATTTTTTATGCTGAAAATCTTATTGCTCCATATTGCATCCAATTGATTGTATTTGGAACGCTTCTTTATTACCGAGAATTCGTTTGTAAATACAGTGGACTGTGCCTCCAGTTTATGAAAACGCTCTCCGTCAATTTTACAAATCGGCGCAGTGATAAACGTTTTGTCATGAATCCGCTTCATCATCTGTGCAACAGTTCGAGTCGACGGATATACCGGCTCCTCCACTATAATGCAATGAGTGCCCTTTGCTTCCTGCAGCGCCGTCTTTTTCCATTTCGCCAAATTGGCATGCGGCCGCACGTGAAAGTTTTCCTTTTTCAGATAAGTTTCCGGAACGGCATCTATCAAGGCTTCATCCAAAAGGATTTCGAATGAAACGAAAATTTGCCCGTAATACGCTTCCAACATCTTCTCTACAGATTCTTTGGGAAGTTCTGCTGTTACCAAGACCGAAAGAAGTGGATTCTCCGCAAGCTCCTCCCGATTCATCAGTCCCACATCCATCTGAAGGTCCGAATTGTCTTCCAATAAAGCTTTCCATTGACTCGGGAACATATTCTCTCTGCATTCTTCCAATGATTTCTGAAGAAGCAAATAGAGTTCCTCGTCACTGTTCCAAAGCAGCCGATAATACTCATCCAGAATAGAAATTTGAGCGAACCGCTTCCACATGGTCGACCGAATCAATTTCCAATTCCAGAACATTTCGTCTTTCGCCGCCTGAGTGGCATCAGAAGCGTTCACCTCGTTCAAGCTTTCTGTCGTTTCTTCATCAATTGCCTGAATTATTTCCATCAAATTTCGACGAAGGTCTTTGAATGCGGAAGAATTTGCCTTCTGACTTAAAGAGGCATCCTCCCAAAAGGAATTCTTCACATATTTGTACACGATAGACGGACAACCTGTAATCTTCTCCACTTTTTGAATATATCGGAAAATAAACAGTCCATCCTCGGCATGCTTCGTTCCGTTGAAGCGTAACCGGAATTTCTCAATTATATCCCGTCGGAATAATTTGTTGCACAGAGTGAAGTTCCAACAGAGAGATTTGTGATACTTCGGAATATCCGTTTCATTCGAGAGATTTCTAGAGGATTTCGGCATATAATCTTCCGTCATGTACTGTATAGTATGACGCCCGATTACCAAATCCGCCATATGTTCTCTGGCCGCATGGTAGAGGTCATTCAACGCATTCTCCGGCACTTCGTCATCGGCATCAAAAAAGGCGATATAATCTCCTTGAGCAACATCCAGACCATGATTTCTGGCTGCGCTAACACCTTGATTTTTCTGACGGAATACCCGAATTCTGGAATCCTCCGATTGATACTGCTCTAAAACACTCTGAGTATCATCTTTGGATCCATCGTTAATTACAACAACTTCAAAGTTTTCAAATGTCTGTGCCTTGATTGCATCCAGCATTCGCGGCAATGTTGCCGCTGCGTTGTATGCCGGAATAATAACCGATACCTTTGGTGACATTAATATCTATAATCCTTTCGTTATTTCTTCCACACCATAACGGTCTTTCCGCCGTGTTTCTGGATATCCGCATCGAACGCATGGGTCATATCCTTGATGGTGCGGACCTCTACGATTTCGCCGATAATGCTGGACAGATAATCCACTACTTCCGGATGTTCCTTGTAGAACTGCAGCAAATGGCGGAAATCATCCGCGCTGCTTCGGCTGCTTCCGTAGAGCGTCAATCCCTTCTCCAAAATCATTCGAGTGTTAATCGGTACCGGATCTTCGGAAACGCCCAAAGCCGCAATGCATCCTTCCGGATTGATGTAATCGATAATCTGATTGATGGATGTACCGGAACCGGCTTTACCTACGCATTCAAACCCGTGATCGATTCTCAAATCTTCCGGAATGGCATCGATGAAGAAAGTCTCGTCCGCAAAAGCGAAGTCGTCCATCTTGTATTCATGCTTTCCGAAGATGTACACCTTGCTCTCCGGGAATCTCTTCTTCAAAAGCAATGATGTGATAAAAGCAAGATTTCCATCGCCCCATACGCCCAGCACATTTCTTCTTCCATGTGCTTTCCGGTCAAAGCGATTGATGGCGTGATAGCTTACGGATACCAGTTCGGTAAAAGCAGCAACGTAATCGTCGATTCCGTCCGGCACGGCCACAACTCGATCCCGTCTCATGGCTACGATATCCTGCATAAAACCGTCAAATCCGCTGGCACGGAATTTGCTGCTGCGCAAATAGTTCTCCGCAACGATGTCATCTTCCTCCATCGGAGTATTCGGTACCATTACCACCTTCTGTCCCGGTTCAAAATCTCCTGCCGGATCGTAGATTACTTTACCGATTGCTTCGTGAATCAATGCCATCGGCAATTTTTTCTTCAGCACTTCCGGCGGCCTGGTTCCCTGAAAATAGCGCTGATCCGCATTGCAAATGGAAAGATGTGTCGGTCGAACCAGCACCGAATCTCCATTTACATCAATGTCGGAAAACTCCGACTCAATTCGTCGCGGCTCTACCAACCGATATACTGTATTCAGCATTACTTCTCTCCTCCCAGCAGCGTTTCTGCCAACTGAAGATCATACGGATAGGTTACTTTGATATTAAAGGTCTCTCCCTTAATCAATGCCACCTTATCACCCTTTACAACAAACACCTTCGCCGCATCGGTCAGAATCTTCCGTTCATCCTCGCTCAAGGTTTCATACAAATCCTTGAATCTCTTCGCCCGGAAACTCTGCGGGGTCTGTCCCTGATAGTAGTTCGCCCGGTTCGGAATGCTAGCAATGGTCTCTCCATCGACGCTTTCCACGATGGTATCCGTTGCCGGAATTACCGTATCGCAAGCGATTCCCTTTCGAACGGATTCCACATTCTCTTCCAGAATTCGATGCGTCACGAAAGGACGAACCGCATCGTGCGTTACCAAAGAGGTCTCTTCATTCAATCCGTCGGTTTCTTCAATGTAGCGAATGGCATTCATGATAGTGCCGTTTCGATCTTTTCCGCCTTCAATCACAACCACATTGCTGTTCTCCGGAAGGTGTTTCCGAAACAAATCCTTCGTATAGGTAATCCACTGTGCCGGGCACAGAACGATCACCTTCTCAAAATTGTCATTGATGATAAATTTCTCTACTGTATGAACAATAATCGGTTTCTTTCCAATGTGCAGGTACTGCTTCGGACGATCCACATTTCCCATTCGACTTCCGATGCCACCTGCCAGAACAACGCCGTATACCATTTTTCTTCCTCCCTCATGTATCAGAGTTAAATCATGTAATTATATCTTATATTTGTATAATATTCAAGAATTGCCGGACTTCGCCAGTTCCTGAAGCACCCATTCCGCCAACCGACGGGTATTTCCGGTCCCCGGCTGTACGTATTTCTCAATGAAAGACCGATTTTCATCCGGACACATATCGGCTCCTTCCGCCCTTCTTTTAACATCTTCATACACCCGTTCCAGCAACTCGGTCGGCTCCCGATATTTCTCCAGCGGAATATCCTTCATGAAATCGATGATAAAACCTCTCCGCTCCAGATACCGATCCAAATCGAACGTGTATAGATAGATTGGAATTTCCGCTGCCGCCGCTTCATAGATAATGGATGAATAGTCCGTAATCAACGCATCCGTTAGGCTGAACAGCTCCATCGCCGTAAATTCCGGACATTCAAAAATCTCATCTCGATGGATGCCGGTTCGGTCCACCGGATGGAGTTTCACTATCAGATTATACTCTTCATAATTGAACGCTTCGAATAAAGAATCTAAATGTTCTGTGATATCCTCTCCATTTCGAAATGTGGGAGCATAGAGGACATTGGGGCGTTTGCCCAATTCCGGATACCTCCGAATAATTTCTTCCCGCTTTCGGCGGCGGTATTCCCGGTCCGTCAGCAAATCTGTCCGCGGCAGCGGGCATACTTTTACCCGAGATTCCGGCATACGAAAGGCCTTCGCATAGTAGGGCCGACAGAATTCACTGCTGCAGATAGCATATTCGTAATTTTCGTGCATGTGCATCGCCTTTGCCAAGGCCTCGCTGTGTCCTTCTTCCGTTCCTACCGCATAGTACCCGAACTGTTTCAGCACACCCAGTGCGTGCCACAGCTGGATAATGGAAAGCTCCTTCCGATGATGGAGAATGCTGGCATTGATGCAATACCCTTCCAGAAGCACGACTCTGGATGTAGCGAAGACGTGCATCTCCCGGGTTACCATGTACCAAAGATATTTAATTTTACCCGCCAATCCCGGTGGAATCATCCGGTTCAAGGTTAGAATTTCTACCTCCGGATTCTGACGTTCCAGTTCTTCCTTCAGGAGGCGCATATCCAGTGTCAAGGTGCTGCTCTGCCGGCTCACCATGGCGATGCGATTCCGAACCGGGAACAGCTTGTGAATTCCGTAGATGCCGTTACAGATGGCAATGGCAATTTTCAGCATTATCTGCATTCTTCACTCCCGTTCTTCTCAAATACCCATTGGATAACCCGTTCCGTGGCGCGGCCGTCGCATGCGGACATGTATTTCTCCCCGAACTTCCGGCGAATCTCCGACTCGTCCTCCGCCGACGCCTGAATTGCCGAAATGAGTTCTTGCGGTGTTTTTGCCACCGGGCCAAAGAGGTATTCCTCGTAATCAAAATAGAAACTCCGGCCGTTATAGTAGGTGTCGAAATCATACGGATAATACACCACCCTGCCGCCGGTCAAATAGTAATCGAAAATAACGGAAGAATAATCCGTAATCATCACATCCGTAACCGTCAGGATATCGTTAATTTCCCGTTCTTCCGAAAGGTCCAGAAAGAAATCCGGATACTTTGCGAAATCCGGCATCCGGACTTTGCCGTTTGCAAGATTGTTGTACAGTGCCGGATGCCATTTAAAGGCCCACACATATTCCTCGTGAAGTGCTTCGTAGATTTCATCCAGCGGAATCCGGTTGAAATCATAGCTTGCATCATCCGCCCGAAGACCTCGATACGTCGGTGCAAAGAGAATCAGTTTCTTTCCCCGCAGCTGCGGATACGTCTCGTGCAGCCGTGTCTTCGTTTCCTTCAGATATTCCTCATCGAAAAAAATATCCGTCCGGGGAACACCGGTGGCCCGCACTTTATCCGGAGTTACGCCGAATGCCTCTGCATAGCAAGAATTAATGGCTTCACTGCTGGTAATCACGTGGGTATACTTCCGGTATCCTTTATGGATGCGAATATTCTCATTTCCTTCCGCCCGGCTGTATCCGAATTTCTTGAAGGCGCCGGCACCGTGCCACAGCTGGCAGATTTTCTGACCTTCTCGCACCTTGTAATACGATGTGTAACGGAAATAATCCTCCAGAAAAACAACTTCTGCCGTGGTCATGTCATAGACTAATTTGCAGAACTTTCCGAAGGAACTCCAATTCCGCCGATCTGCTTTGAAATACGTGGCTCTCTCGTAGTCTTCGCCCATGGCGTCATATACGCACTTTAAATTTCCGCCGTTCTCTGCGCGAACGTCGGAAATAAATACCGCTTTGTTCTTTCGCACCGGACAGAAGATGCCGATAATCCGGTTCAACAGAATAAAAACGCCGGCAGTCATAAGATTTATACAATATCTGATATATCTCATTGGTATCACCTCAATATAGTGCGATTTTAGCACATAACCGCCCCTGTCACAAGTTAACCGATAAAATATTTCCGCCAGTTTACAAATAATATTATTGCATTTTATTCCCAACAATGATATTATCCTTACAGGTATTTAAGAAAGGGCAATGACGAAAGCGTTATGATTCAGAAACACACGAAGAAAATCAATATCGGAATCGCAATTCTGGCGGTGCTTCTTATTTTTGCGCTGGCCATGGTTCCGGCTCAGGGAGCAACCAAGAAGAGCAAGACCGGCTGGAAGAAGTCCGGTTCCTATACGTACTACTACTACAAGAGCGGCAAATACTACAAGAACCGCTTTGCCACCATCAAGGGAAGCAAGTATTTTTTTGATGAGAAAGGTCGCCTTGTTAAAGGACATTTTTCTCATGAAGATAATTACTACTACTCCGATGCCTCTTCCGGCAAGGTGAAGACCACCGCGGGATTCGTGAAATACGACGGCAATCGCTACTACGTCACCAAAGGCGGCACCATCTATACCGGCCACACCTTGAAGTTTAAAGGAAAGAGATATAAGGCTTACGCAACCGGAAGACTGGGAACCGGCGTCTTCAAATACGGAACCGTTTCCCGCTTCTACGCGGACAGCAACGGCGTGGTAAAAACCACCCCGGGATTTGTCAATTACAACGGAAACCGCTACTATGTGAACTCCGAAGGAAAGATTGAATGGGGTCACACCTTCAAGGTTTCCGGCTACACCTATAAGGCGTATGCCACCGGCCGCCTGGGAAAAGGAATCTTCAAATACGGATCCAAGTACTATTACGGTGATTCCAACTGCCGGGTGAAGACCACCAAGGGTTGGATTAATTACAACGGAAAGCGTTACTATGCCGCATCCGGTGGAAAAATCTATCAGGATCAGTTCATCACCGTAAGCGGAGACCGGTACTACGCCTCCTCCACCGGTGCCATTCAAACCGGCTCCTTCAAAGTGGATGGAAAGAACTACAAGACCACATCTACTGGCCGGATTATCGAGCTGAATACCGGCAAAGCCATCGGAATCGATGTATCCTATTTCCAGTACGAAATCAACTGGAAGAAGGTGAAAGCCTCCGGCGTGAAGTTTGCCATCATTCGCTGCGGTTACCGCGGAAGCACCAACGGCAAGCTGTACACCGACAGTACTTTTATGAGAAACATCAAGGGCGCGAAAGCAGCCGGAATCGATGTGGGCGTCTACTTCTTTACGGAAGCGATCAATGCGAAGGAAGGCAAGGAAGAAGCCGATTTCTGCATCAAGCAGATTAAGAAATCCGGTGTAAATGTCACCTATCCGGTTGTCATCGACACCGAGAACCTGTCCGGTGCACGGGCATCCAGCAGCAGACTTTCCAAGACCAAGAGAACCGAAGCGGTTCAGGCGTTCTGCAAGCAGGTAAAAGCCAAGGGATATACGCCGATGATCTATGCCAGCACCAGTTGGCTCAACAATCAGCTCAATATGAGCAAGCTGTCTGACTACTATGTATGGGTTGCTCAGTATTACAAGAAGGTCACTTACGGCGGCTCCTATAAATGCTGGCAGTACACCAGTTCCGGCAAAGTAAACGGAATCAGCACCCGCGTAGATATGGACTACTGGTATTATTAAATCGCCATCATAAATTTACACACCTATACACATGAGAATTTGATTTCGGTACAACCTACACATACCGTATCACTTTCCCGAAGAAAGAGATGAGATTTTCCCTCATCTCTTTTTTGTTTTCCCTTATATTCTTTCCTTCCGGAAGCTCCTATATTATAATTAAGGAATAACAATGCAGATTTTATTCCGTCATCAACCATCAAATGAAAGGATTTTTTCATGAAATACAATCGAATTATTTTATCCGCAGTCATTACACTTGTAATGATGCTCGCTCCCCTTCCCTGTTTCGGGGAAACGGATGTCCTGCAATACACTGCGGATCCGACCAATGCGGAAAGCTGGCAAAGCTGCGATTCGAATCAATCGGTCACTTTTGAGCAGAATAAGAAAATATACCTGCGTTTTTCAGCTGCCGAATCCACTGAATCCGGCACCTCTTCGCAGGAAGACTCCGGCACTGCACCGGTTCTCCGGCAGCGTTCTGCGGATACTTCTAAGGAAATCCTCCTTCAGCCGGATTCGGAAGGTCTCTATCTTCTGAACACCGATGAAATCGGCAGCTGGGAAATCCTATATGAAGACAGCGTCCGGATGCGTTTTACGGTAAAAGAATCGAACGCGATCCAACCGCCGTCCGAGAAACCGTCCAAACCCAAGAGCAAAGCCGGGGTCCTTCGCAAAGGAAAATATTATTTTTACCGGGACAGCAAGGGAAAGATTCGCAAGAAAGCCGGATTTGTCACCTGGAACGGAAATAAGTATTACGTTCGAAAAGGCGGCCGAATTCAGACCGGAAAGACGTTCAAGGTGGGTAAATACACCTATCGGGCGAACAAAAAAGGTCAAATAAAAGTCGGCGTATACAAATGGGGAAAAAGCTATTATTACTCCAGCAGCAAGGGGCGGCTTCGGAAGTCCAAGGGCTTTATCACTTGGAAGAAGAACCGTTACTACATTCGAAAAGGCGGGAAGATTCAGAAGAGCAAAGCCTTCCGAATCGGAAAGTACACCTACCGGGCCGGTTCCGACGGGCGCATCAAGGTGGGCGTGCACAAATGGGGAAAGTACTATTACTACTCCACTTCCAGCGGAAAACTGCGGAAGAAGGCCGGCCGGATTACCTGGAAGGGAAAGTCCTACTACAGCCGAAAGAGCGGCACCCTGTATACCAACCGTTTTTATTTTAGCGGAAGCAACATTTACTACGCCGGGCCGAAGGCCGCTGCCCTCACCGGCACCTTTAAGGTGGGAAAATACACCTACACTGCGAACGCATCCGGATCCATTATCTCTTCGAATCGGAAATATATGAGAGGCATCGACGTTTCCTATTATCAAGGGAAGGATATCGACTGGGCAAAGGTGAAATCCGGCGGCATCAGTTTCGCCTTTCTGCGGTGCGGCTACTCCGGAACGAAGGATGGAAAATGCCATCCGGACAGCACATTCAATGGAGATAAAAAACACAAGGGAAACATACAGCGGGCCACCGCCGCCGGAGTGGACGTAGGAGCCTACTACTTCTCGCAGGCACGCACGGTAAAAGAAGCTCAGGCGGAAGCCGCCTTCGCCGTCAAGCAGGTGAAGGAATCCGGCTGCAAACTCAATTTGCCGCTGGTTATCGATACCGAGAATTACCCGGGCGGACGAGCATCCTCCTCAAAGCTGAACCGGACCAAGCGAACCGCGGCGGTAAAAGCTTTTTGCGACTATGTGAAATCCAAGGGCTATACCCCGATGATTTATGCCAGCACCAGCTGGCTCAACAACAACCTGGACATGAAGAAACTGTCCGGCTATCGGGTATGGGTGGCGCAGTACAACGACACCGTCACCTACAAGGGCTCATACCGATGCTGGCAATACACCAGCTCCGGGAAAGTTCCGGGAATCAGCGGACGAGTGGATCTAAATTATTGGGCATTGTAGTTTCCAATGCAGTCCCCAAAATTGAACCATTCGGTTATAGCTTTCTGTTACGAAAAGGGCTACACTGAATGGGAATAATTATCAGAAAATCAAAGGAAGGAATTCAGACTGATGAAACATTTTGGTAAGAATCGGTTTATTTCATTTTTCGCGCTGCTGCTCGTCCTAACCCTGGCGCTGAGCATGAACAGCGTCTTCGCAGCAGACACCGCTGCGACCGGTACCGATTCCGCGGTGCAGCAAGAATCCGGCGAACCACCGGCTTCGAAAGAGTCGGATTCAGCGGTTTCGGAGCAGAATCCGGAACAAAAGCAAGAACAGAAACCGGAAAATTCTGCATCTCCGGAAAACCCGACCACCCCGGAATCCCCAAAGAACTTGGGCTGGGTTTCGGACAACAATGAGACCCGCTATTACGATACGGAGAATCATTTTGTCACCGGAATGAATACCATCAAGGGAAAAAAGTATTATTTCAATAACGACGGTATCCTGCAAAGCGGAATTCTGAAAATCGGCAAGGCGTATTATTACGCCGATGAAAAAGGAGTGATTCGCACGGCGAAAGGTCGTTTCCGGTGGAAGAGCAACACCTATTATTGCAATAAAGGCGGAAAGCTCACCACCAAGAAGATGGTGAAGTCCGGAAAGCATTACTACTATTTCGATTCCGCCGCTAAGGCGAAAACCAAGGCGTTTAAATACCACGATGTCACGATCCGTCCCAACAAGAAGACCGGTGCCATCACCAAGAAGCAATACCGCCGGGCAAGCTACGGTCCGTACAATTACAAAAATTATATTCTGATCGACATCAGCAACCAGACGCTGAAGTACTACGTCAAGGGCAAGGTAAAACTAAAGAGCAATGTGGTCACCGGCGGCCGAGGATGCGGAACGCCTACCGGTCGATTCAAACTGCATCACAAAGCTCGGAACGTAAATCTCACCGGTCCGGGATACGTAAGTCACGTAAGCTACTGGATGCCTTTCATCGGACAATCCTACGGAATGCACGATGCCTCCTGGCGTTCCCAATTCGGCGGTTCCATCTACAAATACAACGGCTCCCACGGATGCGTGAATATGCCGCGCTCCAAGGTCAGCAAGCTGTACAAGATGGTTCCGAACGGCACACGGGTCATCATCCGGAAGTAAGTCCGATTATGATTTTCCTTCTGCTCTTTGGGATTTAACAAAGCAAAAACCTGCACCGGTCAGCAGCAGCTTAGCGAAGCTTTCCAGGTGCAGGTTTTTTTCATTCTTGGGCGCCGGCATAGGCACCGGGGACCCGAACTAGAGGTCCGCGATGGATTTAAAATACGAATTAAGATCTTGATTGCATTGATAGATTCCTACACTATTTCTGCATTATCATTTCCGGCGCATCCCGATAAAACACAAGCGATAACAATCATTGTAATCAGAAAGAATAAGTTCGCTTTTTTCATAAATTCACTCGACTTTCGTTAACTCCTCACCGTTTCCCCTTCCCGGAGCTGTACCCCAGCATGATAAAGAAAAACGGTGTGGTATAGAACATGGCCACTCCGAAAAATGAAGAGATAAAATACGCCAATGCGGCGGAAAACGCCATCAGTGCATAGGGATCTTTCCAGGCACCGCTCACAAGGTGCCTCAAGAAAATCATCAGCACCGCCACGGTATAGCACACCGCCGCCGGGACGCCGAAGAACAGCGCATAGGTCAGCAGCTCGTTGTGGGGATTGGAAATGCCGATATCGTTCATCATCCGGTCTGCCATCCCCTCGCAGCCATATCCCAGAAGCGGATGCTCTTGAATGTACTGCACGGCTTTGACCCACTGACCCCACCGATTGGTTCCGGCCGATGCCGCATCGGAACTTCCGGACATGATTTTTCCAATATCTTGCAGCAACACCACGAAATTGTCGAACTGGGCGTTCAGCAGCACGCCCCCCGCCAGCGGAATAGCGATGATCAGGGACGCCACCGATACCGCCCGCCACTTGCTCTTCGGCAGCTTGATCAGCGACAGGAACAGCACCACCAGCAAGCTGATGAAAGAAGCCAGAATCGCTCCGAAGGTGTTGTTCATGAACAACACGATTAAGTTCAGCATCCCGGACAGGAAGCCGAATTCCCGCACCCACACTTTATCGCCCACGATAAAAGCAGTTACCGCCACCATCAAAGCCATGGCCAGAAAATATCCGTAGTGATTGCTGTTAAAGAAGATCGCACTCAGGCCTTTTTTCCCGGAATAAGCCGAAATGTTCAGGAAGAATTGATGCCCAATTGCGGTAACGCCCAGCACATCCGCGGTAAAAAGAAAGGACAGCAGCACAAACTTCCGAAGCTGCTGCAGCTTGACTTTGGAAGAAACGAAGTAATAAATCAATATGTAAAAGGCAAAATGGAAGATGCCCTGATTCCGATACGGGATTCCGTGGATGGCCTTCCCATCGATGCCGTTCACCAAGGTGGAAAGCGCCATGCAGATCATAAAGATACCGAAAAACAGGAACTCCGGATTCCGCTGCAGGAGAGGCTTCTTTTTCACCGGAACCATGTTGGACAGCACGACATAGAGAATTCCTACAATAATGATAATAAAATTGCCAAATTGAAAAAGCTCCGGGAATTTCGTGTACTGTTCCTTCCCCATTGCGGAATTCGTTACCGCCAGAAAAATCTCCCGGAGGGTAATAAGAATCACAATCATGGCCGGTATGGTGGCCAGGAAGTCCAGTATCCGACTCTCGGAGGTGGTATATGCCCTTTGTTTCGTTGCATGTCTTCGGCCGCCGCCGTTCTTCCGAGACGCATTCCGGGATGCCCTGGAACCCGCCCGGGTCCGGCCGGCATTTCCGTGCTGAGATGTTCGTCTCGACACCGATGCGCCCTGTCTCCTCGGAGTTCTTCTACTCATGTCAATATATTACCGTAGGGTTTTTGCGGTGTCAAGAAAATGGGCGCAAGGCCGGGGAATTACCTATTTTTACTTCATAAAAACAGGGCTGCCTCGATGACAGCCCCATAAAATCAATATTCAGTTGTCCGGTCACGTCCGGATAGGGATCGGATTGCCTTCTATCTGTATGTTTCAATTAAACCGTATGCATCGCCCTTCCGTTTGTATACCACGTTGGTGGATTCCGTATCCATATCGAAGTATACGAAGAAATTGTGTCCCAGCATCTCCATCTGAAGAATGGCTTCTTCATAATTCATCGGCTGCAACTCGAACTGTTTTCTCTTCACAACAGTGAGATTATCTTCTTCCTCTTCATCGTTCGGAATGAACTCGAACTTCAGCGCTTTGTTCTCCTTGTACCGGGATTCCAGCTTGCCTTTGAATTTCTTCATCTGGCTGGACAGTCGGTCGATGATGAGATCCATTGCCTCATACACGTTGTCCGAAATCTCTTCGGCACGAAACAGTGTCTGCTTGGTATTGATCGTTGCTTCCAACTTCGTCTTGTCCTTAAACTTCGAAACAATCACATTCGCGGTAACATCTTCATCGAAGAACTTCTCTAATTTCGAAAATTTCTTCTCGATGTTGTCCTGCAGACGCTCACTCGGCTTATAATTCTTCGCTGTAATCATAACCTTCATAGTTGTGACCTCCTTTAATTGGGTTAATTGAATTATACCACATCTCTCCGAAAATGTGTTGTCATTTCCAAATAAAAAAGGTGACGCGGCGGAGAACTTTTTGTGTTCCCACCGGTCACCTTTGGCTTCATTAAATTTGTTTTTGCCGCATCCGAATGGGGCTACTTCGCATTCTTTGTATTGCTCATTTTCTCCATCTCGCCGATGCTCATGAACTTCTTGGTCATGTTCTGCGGCTGGAGAACCACTACCTTTGCCGGATAATTCTCGTCCAGGTCCAGGGTGTTCAGGGAATTCACCCACACACCGGAAAGACGCAGGGTGTAATCGTATACGGTGCCCAGCTCCGGCAGATCGAATTCGCTTTCTACGCTCTTGTAGTGCATCGGAATGGTATGTCTGGCATCCAGATCCACGGTGAGTTGTGCCGCCTGTGCCGCATCCAATGTGTAGACGCCGCCTACCGGAATCAGCAGTGCATCTACCTGATACAACTGTCCCATCTGCTCATCTGTCAGCTCACAGCCCAGGTCGCCCAGGTGTGCCACCCGCTGATTCTTTGTCTCGATGATATGAATTTTATTCTTACCGCGCTCGGTGCCGTTCTTTTCATCGTGGAACGTATCGATGGTGGTAATCTTAAACGGAGAAGCCACGGTCTTTACGATTTCCACATTGTCTACAGCATTGTGGTCGTCATGCTCATGACTCTTCAGAACCTCGTTGGCCTTCTCTCGAACCGGAGCCAGTCCCGGGATGCAATCGTCCTGATACGGATCGATAATGATGGAATATCCACCCTCTTCAATTTTGAAACACGAATGTCCAATCCATGTAATTTTCATAATAACACTCCCTTTACTTCAATTTTCAACACTCATATTAGAATAACCTATTCAGCGCTTTTTTTCAACCGAATTCTCTGCCTTTATGGGGTTGGCGCAAAATCTACCGAAGCATCAGCAATGCGCAGTGACCGCCTCTCTTCAATCCATCCCGGCGATGGGAGAAAAACAAGCTTGGATTTCCGTAGGTACACCGGTCCTGCATGTCGATATGATCCCCGGGAACGCCGGCCGCTTCCAGCACCAGCCGGTTCACCCCGGCGATGGAGACGTGATATTTATTTTTGACCGTGTCGTAGGAAATCATTTCCTCTGCCGGAATATTCATGGCCCGTACCGCATCCACCACATCCCGGTCGCATTCAAAGTATTCTTTGGAAATGCACGGACCGATCATGGCCACCAGGTCTGCCGGTTCCGTTCCGAACTCCGTCTGAAGTTTTCGAACCGCTGCTCCGGCAATTTCCTTTACCGTGCCTCGCCATCCGGCGTGCACCATACCGATGGCTTTTTTCACCGGATCGTACAGGTACACGGGCGTGCAGTCCGCATGATAAGTTACCAGCGCCACACCGGGCACATTGGTCACCATTCCGTCCACATCCTTCATTCGGGTTCGGAAAAGCCCCTGCCCCTTGTTGCGCTCATCCACCCGAACCACGTTGTTGGTATGGGTCTGGAGACCGATGACCAGATCCTGCATACGGACTCCCAGGTCTCGGCACCATATTTCGTAATTCTTCATGACATCTTCCGGATCGTCCGGAAGGGTGAGGCTCAGATTCATGGAATCGTACACCCCGGTGCTGACACCGCCGGTACGGGTGTTAAAACCAAATACGATATCATCGCTGTAATCGTTAAAATTCATAAAAAACAATAATCCTTTCCTATTTCGATTGATAATCCACGGCCTGCTGCCGTTCCATAAAGAAGTGAATTCCCTGAGAGGAATCCCGCCAACGGTTCTCTTCAAACCCGTTGGCCGGCTCCACCCACTTCCCCACTTCGTAGTAGAAATCCGGATCCACCGTGGACTGGGCCCAATCATAGGATTTTGTCTCATCAATGCTCTTGATGGACAGCACCTTCGCCTTATTGCACCGGCAGGTTTCCGCCGTGGCCGACACCCGCTTGGCATCCGCCGGCACCAGAAGCTGCACCACCCGAAGCTCCGTGCAGCACTTCCAGGCGATGAACGGCCCGGTTGCCGGACATACCATCCGGAAAAATTTCGTGTCCTCGTTATCCGTTATATCCTCGGTATTGGCATATTCAAACAAAGTATGGTGGAAATTGGAACCGGAGAAATCCGCTCCCCGGAAATTCATCCACCGGAAATTCGCCTCCTGCACGTCACAGTACAGAAACCGAATGCTCTCCGTACTGCACTCCTTGAACCATACGTGATTCAGATTGCATTTTCGAAAGGTGGTTCCGGTCATGTTTACATTGGTAAAAACACTCCACTCGAAGTCAATGTTCTCCGGAATGTCCCAGCCGGAAATATCCGCATTTTGGATTTCGCATTTCCGAAGATTCAACGTTTCTTTTCCGTCGTGATTTCGAATCATCTCCAGAATTTCATTAGTGGTATAACTCTGTTCCCATGAATTCATCGTTTTCCTCCCCTCTTCATCCGTGCACCGGAATATTACACGTAAAGTATATTCTGTTTGAGGAGATAAGTCCACCCATTTCGCCCAGCGAAAAACCGGAGCTTCCTCGGAAGCCCCGGCTTGCAAAATGTTTTTTTAGGTTACCTCGATATCTCGCAATGCGATGTTCCTACGCTTCTGCGTTGGCCACCATGTTCATGCGTGCCTGTCTCTTCTTCATCATGTTCAGGAAGAGGAAGAGCAGAACCACACCGACAATCAGTCCCGGAATTGCGGACTTGGTGAATCCCACAACGACGTAGGAAATGGTGGAGATAACCAATACGGTAAGCGCATATGGCAGCTGTGTCTCCACGTGGCTGATGTGGTTGCATCCGGCACCGGCTGAAGCCATGATGGTGGTGTCGGAAATCGGCGAGCAGTGGTCGCCGCACACGCCGCCGGCCATGCAAGCGGAGATTACCGGAATCATCATATCCGGACGGGATGCGGTAATTGCCAGCGCAATCGGAATCAGGATTCCGAAAGTTCCCCAAGATGTACCGGATGCAAAGCCCAGTGCACAGGAGATGACGAAGAGAACGGCCGGAATCAGTGCCATCCAGCTAGCCGGCATCTTTTCAACCATTCCTGCAACGAACGGAGCCAGGCCCAAGCTGTCGGTCATGCACTTCAAGGACCATGCCAGTGTCAGAACCAGGATTGGGGATACCATCTGCTTGAATCCTTCCGGAACGCAGCCCATGCATTCACGGAATGTCAGGACGCGGCGCGCACAGTAGTATACAATGGTAATAATCAGTGCAACCAAGCTGCCCAGCGACAGGCTGGCAGCGGCATCACAGCCGGCAAAAGCGTCTACAAAGGATGTTCCGCTGAAGAATCCACCGGTGTAGATCATTCCCATCAGGCAGCAGATAATCAGCACGATTACCGGAACAATCAGGTCTGCGACGTGACCGTTATGATTCTGAGAAATCTCTTCGTCCTGAGAGGACAGGTTCTCGTGAACGGTGAGCAGGTCGCCGTTCTCAATAGCGTTCTTTTCATAGATTGCCATCTTGCTGTAATCAAAGTTCATTGCAACAATGGCGAACATCATCACGATGGTGAACAGCGCATAGAAGTTGTACGGAATCGCGCGGATAAAGATGGTCAGTCCGTTCTGACCCTGAACGAAGCCGGATACTGCAGCCGCCCAGGAAGAGATTGGAGCGATGATGCAGACCGGAGCTGCCGTTGCGTCGATCAGATATGCCAGCTTTGCTCTGGAAATATTGAACTTGTCGGACAGCGGCTTCATAACGCTTCCTACGGTCAGGCAGTTGAAATAGTCATCCACGAAAATCAGGATTCCCAGCAGGATGGTGGTGAACTGCGCATGCTTTCTGCTCTTTACCTTGGTGGAAGCCCATTCTCCGAAGGCGGCGGATCCGCCGCTCAGGTTCATCATGGCAACGAACATGCCCAGGATTACCAGGAAAATCAGGATTCCGACGTTACCGGCGCTGGACAGGGATGCGATGATGCCGTCCTGCAGCAGGTGGTTCATGATGCCGCTGAAGTTGGCACCGGCATACAGCACCGCACCTGCGAAAACGCCGATGAACAGGGAACTGTATACTTCCTTTGTAATCAGCGCCAGCACGATGGCAATCAGCGGTGGCAGAACCGAAAATCCGGTTGCGTACAGTGCCGGCTTCTTTGCCGTTTCCTCTGCTGCGAAACAAAGTGCCGGAATAGAAGCGATTATCAGAATCGCTAGGCCGAAGATGTAATTCAGCCTTGTTCGAATTGAATGTGTCATTTTAATCCTCCCATTGTTCTTTTCTCTGCAATACCCTTCTGTTGCAGACTTCTCGTAAAGTGTAAATAAAAAAGCCCTGAATAACGTCTGAAACGTATCCATGGCTAAGTACTCAAAAAAAACTCTCTCTGCACAAATATATACCATTGATAGCGCTCCACATGTGTGACAGTCCATCGCATATTCTGCGATGTCCCAGGCCTCCGCTGTAGGATGCTTCAGCCTTCGGCGGATTTCCCTTTCCCGAGTTACCGCATCCTCTGCGTCCGTAACTCCGTACTCTTGATTTCCGCAACCTCTATCGAATCAGGTCTATTCAGTTGACTTACCTTATTATAACTTTTTTCATGAGGTTGTCAACAAATTTTTCAATTTTTTTGTTGTTTTCTACAAACACTTTTTTTCGTACAATCTGCGGTATTGTTATTTGCGGCAAAATGATTTCTATAGTATAATCTCAAGGCATATGCACATTAATGGAGGATATTTTATGCCAAGCAAAATACGTCGGCGGGTGATTCCGCTGCTGCTCTGCCTGATGGCGGTTTTCGCCCTCACCGGCTGCGGTCCGCTGCTGGAGCTGAATCAGAAATACGCCCACCCGGAAATTTATGTCAACTACGGCACCGCGGTATCTACGGACATATCCGAATACGTGAACATGGATACCTTGTCCAAAGAAGAACAGAAATACGTAAAGAAGAACTCTTCCGTCGTCTATCATGGAAATAAAGTTTCCGGGCACAAATACGACCGTCCCGGCACCTATCCCCTCACCATCTACTACGAGGATCAGGTCTACCGGAAATATCAGGTGACCATCAAGGATCTGGAAAAGCCGAAATTCAAGAAGGCGAAAGATGTCTATATTTTCAAAGATACGGAGCTGACGGACTACGAACTTCAGGATTTGCTAAAAGGAATGTTCAAGGCCACCGACAATTCCGGCAAGGTGAAGCTGAAGCTCTCCCATGAGCAAATCAACGTTCACAAGGTTCGGAACTACATCGTACACGCCACCGCCACCGACCCCTACGGCAACGTTTCCCAGGCCAAGGCCACTTTCCACGTTCAAAAAGCGGAATACGGCGCCATGGGCACCTACGTCTACGTCAGCATCCCGAAACAAAGACTGACCTATTTCGTAGACGGTAAAATCAATATGTCCTCGCCGGTGGTTACCGGCACCCAAGGAGTTCACGATACGCCTCGGGGAAGTTACTATATCAATTCCATGAGCACCGGCACCCGCCTCAAGGGGCAGGGTTACGATGTCACCGTTCAATACTGGATGGCCTTTATCGGCGGATCCTTCGGAATCCACAGCGCCCAGTGGCGAGGTGCCTTCGGCGGAAATATCTATCAGTACGGCGGCTCTCACGGCTGCGTCAATATGCCGGTCTACGCCGCCGGAGAACTGTTCCAAAAGGTTGACATCGGTACACCGGTAATTGTAGGAGATTAAAATTCGGATTTGAAAAAGGAGCTGCTGCAGTGTGCCTACTGCGCAGCTCCTTTTGACGATTCGTTTTTTTATTGTTCAAATTCGACGGTTCCGTTCTCCAGGCTCTTAATCTTTGCCATGCTCAGAACATCGTATCCTTCTTCCCGAAGTGCTTTTCCGCCCGGCTGGAAGGATTTCTCAATGCAGATGCCGATTCCGGCAACATCCGCTCCGGCCTGCCGGCAGATGTCCAGCAATCCCTGCATGGCCTGTCCGTTCGCCAGGAAATCGTCCACGAGAAGCACCTTGTCGTTGTCGTTCAGGGCATTCTCGTTCACCACAATATCGTAATAGCGGTCGTGGGTATAGGAATATACCCGGGACTTATAGGTATCCGAATTCAGGTTCCGGCTCTTGGACTTCTTGGCGAACACCATCGGCACGCCGAGCTCCTCTGCCGTGATGCTTGCAATGGCAATTCCGGACGCTTCTATGGTCACCACCTTGGTAATCTCCCGATTTCCAAAATGTTCTTTCAGTGCTTTTGCAATCTGACGAATCAGACTGACATCGATCTGATGATTCAGAAAGGTATCTACTTTGAGGATTTCCCCCGGTGCCACTCTGCCGTCTCTGCGAATCCGTTCTTCCATAAATTCCATATCGACCTAATCTCCTTGTCTTGCCTTATTTCATAAATTGTTATCATTGTACCACATTCCCATAAGCGATGGGATATTGTTTTCGGATTTCTTTCGGTTTTTTGCCCCTTAGGCGCCGAACATGCGCTGAGCGATGTACACCGCCAGAATTCCCAATACCAGGCTCACCCCCATGTACGTGAGTGCTATGCCGGAAGCGCCGTTCATCATCAAATCGTGGTTTTCCAGTGCGAAGGAAGAGAACGTGGTAAACCCCCCGCAGATTCCCACCTTCAGAAAAAGCACCGTCCGAGGATTCAAGGCCTCCCGGGACGCCAGCGCCGCCACCACACCGATGAGGAACGCTCCCGCAATATTGATGATAAATGTTTTTATCGGAAAACCGCTTTCCGGGTTCATATCCAGAAGTCCCACGAGATATCGGAGCACCGCCCCCACGAAGCCGCCGGCGCCCACTACCAGGCATTCAATCATTGATCTCTCTCCTTTCCGACTAAAAGGAGGCCTCCCAGCGGAAAGCCTCCTGAATGTACTTATTATAGTATCTGGATGAAACCTTTTCAATAGTCTTCGGACTATTCTGCCTAGGACGGAAGTCGCCGGGGAGTGTAATATTTTTTTTTAATATTTTTTTATCAAAAATACACAAATGGATATGTTCGTATTCGGCGCAATCGTGTATAATTATTCGGTGATTTTATGAACATACAGAACTGTGCTTCGCCGAGAAATGCAGTTCCTCATGTTATATTCTGACAGTTTTTGTTGAAAGTAAGAGGAGGGTTCGCAATGCAGGAATCAATTCCAAGAATAACCGGCACACTTCGTGCCCATACCATTGAAATGCCGGAAGTAATTCGAGAAGCTTCGGGCATCATCGTGCTGGGTCGAAAAATTCGATCTTTAATTTTCTCCACGGATATTGCCATTATTCGAAACTGTGATGCGGATGCGGTTCTGGCCGTGTACCCGTTTACTCCGCAGCAGGTTATTTCCGAGGCCATCATCAACGCTTCCTCCATTCCTGTTTTCGTCGGTGTGGGCGGCGGCACCACCAAAGGACTTCGCTCCGTGTACATGGCTCAGGATGCGGAAGCGCAGGGAGCTTTCGGCGTTGTGGTAAACAATCCCATGAGCAACAGCAATATCCGCTTCATCAAGCGGGTTATCGATATCCCGGTGGTTTCCACAGTGATTGATTCCACCGGAATTCAGGAACGGCTGGATGCCGGCGTCACCATTCTCAACGTGGCAGCCGGAAAGAATACCGCAGATGTGGTTCGGGAAATTCGGAAGGACTTCCCGAAGGTGCCGATTATCGCCAGCGGCGGCAAGACCGACGAATCCATCCGCCGCACCATTGAGGCCGGTGCCAATGCCATCGTCTACACACCGATTTCCTCTTCCGCAATCTTCTCCAGCATGATGGACGAATACCGGACAGAGAAGAACCGGAATCCGGAACTCACTTTCAAAACCCTGGATTCCAAGAAAGACGAGCTGGTAGATTTGATCGGCCTGCTGCATCAGCAGACGGATTTGGATCTGAACTTGAATACGGAACCGACGGTGAAAAATCCAGAGGAAGAGAAAAAGTAGGGTTCTATACCTTTTGGTGTTGGTGATGGAAATGGATTTCATCATCAGCGCCATTTTTTCAAAAAAGTCTATTACTATTGTCTTTATCGCGTGCGTAGAATCGCATACGCCTAGAATTTCGATATGAGTTCACGCTTTTTGTCCGAAAAACGAGATTAAGCGTGAACGGTTTTTGCAAAGTTTTCAGGATTCTAATTCTTATTCACGCTAATAAGCCAATTTGCCTTCAAAAAGCGTGAACGATCCTCAAGACTTACGTCTCTATACAGAACATCATCCGAGTAAGACGAGAAAAAGTAGAAAATCGTTCACGCTGATTTCCAAAATCTAAAGGATTTGCGTGAACTCGCTCCGAAATTCTAGGCATATTGAATTTACATTTTAACATCATCTCTAATTTCTAAACGTATGACGTACCGGCTGGAAAGAACCGAAAAAAGAATATCGAGCAGCGTAACGGCTACTCGATATGTATTGCTTTTATTCTTCACCAACACCATTTGACTAAGAGCCAAAAATAGGAGATAAAAGGCGTGGATTCCGAGCACCGGCGGAATCCACGCCCTTTTAATTTGATGACCACTCGAGGCCGGCCGGCTTTTCCGAGGCGCGATTTGCTCCCCGCTCCCTGCAAACCCTTGCAGCTCTATTCCGGGGAGCAAAATCTTCACACAATTCCCGCGCCGCCGCCCGAGGCCGGCCGGCTTTTTCGAGGCGCGGTTTGCTCCCCGCTCCCCGCAAACCCTTGCGGCTCCGTTCCGGGGAGCAAATTCTTCACACAATTCCCGCGCCGGCACTCGAGACCCGCCGGCTTTTTCAAGGCGCGGTTTGCTCCCCGTTCCCCGCAAACCCTTGCAGCTCTATTCCGGGGAGCAAAATCTTCACACAATTTCCGCGCCGCCACTCGGGGCCGGCCGGCTTTTTCGAGGTGCGGTTTGCTCCCCGTTCCCCGCAAACCCTTGCAGCTCCGTTTCGGGGAGCAAAATCTTCACACAATTCCCGCGGCTCTGTCGCGGGCGGCCCGCGCCGCCCATCCAAAAATCCCCGAAGCACATTCTGCTTCGGGGATTTTTCCTTTACTTTTATCTTCCTCTATTTATCCATTTCCAGTCGCTGGGATTCCGGATTCCGAAAATAGTCCTTTACCAGGTGGATTACCGTGCCGGAAAGCAGGAATACCGCAATCAAGTTCGGGATAATCATCAAACCGTTGAAGGTATCCGCCAGAGACCAGAGCAGGCCCAGGTCCATGGTGGCACCGATGATTGCCACCAGCGCGTAGACAATAATGAAGGGTTTTACGACCTTCGGTCCGAAGAGGTATTCGATGCAGCGGGAGCCGTACAGTCCCCAACCCAGGATGGTGGAGAAGGCAAAGCAGCAAAGCGCTACCGCCAGCAGGATGGAAATCCATCCCCCGAAGGTGGTGGTGAAACCGCTGATAGTGAGTTCTGCACCGGCAGCTTTTCCGTAATTGATGTTGATTCCGCTGCAGAGAATGGCCAGTGCGGTCAACGTGCAGATTACGATGGTGTCGGCGAAAACCTCAAAGATTCCCCACATGCCCTGCTGAATCGGGTGGGCTACATCGGAGCTGGCGTGGGCGATGGATCCGGTACCCAGACCAGCCTCGTTGGAGAAGATTCCCCGAGACACACCTCTTCTCATACTGATAAAGAGGGAACCTACCACACCGCCGGTAACGGAACGAGGATTGAACGCTCCTTCAAAGATGGATTTGAACACTTCCGGCACCCGTTCGTAATTAACGGCTACCAGAATCAGTCCCATTACAATATAGAACACGGCCATAAAAGGAACCAGTTTCGACGTAACGTTTCCGATTCTCTTAATACCGCCCAGAAGAATCAGAAGAACCAGAACTGCAATCAGAATGCCGATTCCCAGGTTCACATTTCCCACATTATCTTCATTGAACACATTGAAGTTGAACAGTGCGGAATCAATGGATGCCACGATGGTATTGACCTGCGTCGCATTTCCCGTCCCGAATACCGTCAGTATGCCCAGGATGGAATAGAGCACCGCCAGGAACTGCCATTTTTTGCCCAGACCGTTCTTGATGTAGTACATCGGTCCGCCAACCCAATCTCCCTTATCGTTTCTCTCTCGGAAGTGCACCGCCAGGGTTACCTCTGCAAATTTCGTGCACATTCCCAGAAGTGCGGAACACCACATCCAGAAAACGGCACCCGGACCGCCCAGGGCAATCGCACCGGCCACACCGGCGATATTACCGGTTCCCACGGTGCCCGCCAGCGCGGTACATACGGACTGGAACGGCGTCAGCGCACCTTCTTCCGCCTCTTTCTTATCGAATATCGTGCCAAAAGTATGCTTGAGAACGTATCCGAACTTCCGGAATTGCAATCCCTTGGTTCGAATCGTCAGGAGAAGTCCCACACCGATGATGCACACCATCGATGGAACACCCCAGATGAAAGCATTCACCGAATTATTCACCTCTTCAATAATATGTAGCATTGTTTTCCTCCAATAACTTATTAACCAAAACCTTGTAAAAAGTAACAACGGAATTTATTGTACCGAAATTCATACACTTTTTCAATAGTTTTTTATGAATCAATAATAATATTTTATCGAATTATTTATGTTTTTTATACAAGATTTTATAATTTGGAATTGCATTATAAAAATAAGCACAGAATTCTAAGTTGCTCGGCAACCCAAGCAAAGTGGCAATTCTTTTTTTATTTAATGTGGCAACTTTGTTGTCACTTCTACTTTCCAACAACCGTATATTTTTGATATAATGTATACAAGTATTCGCTATATCCTTGAATGACGAAAGGAGTCCTATGCACATACCATCTCTCGTAATCGACCTGGCCATGATGCTTTTGGCCGCCGGAATTGTCAGCGTGATTTTCCGCAAAATACACCTTCCGGTCATCCTGGGCTATATCGCCGTGGGTTTTCTGATCAGCCCGTACTTTCCCATGTTTTTCAACGTGGAAGATGTGCCCGCCATCGACACCCTCAGCGAAATCGGCGTAATTATCATTCTGTTTCATATCGGTCTGGAATTTGATTTTCACAAGCTGCTCAGCGTGGGAAGTACCGCCATCGTCACCGCCCTGGTAAAGATGAGCGGCGTGCTGGTGGTGGGATACCTGTTCGGGGACCTGATTGGGCTGTCCCAGATGAACTGTATTTTCCTGGGAACCATGCTGGCCATCAGTTCCACCGTGGTTATTCAGAAGTGTTTTGAGGATCTAAAGGTCACCGGGGAGAGATACACATCCCTGGTTATGGGAGAGCTGATTATGGAAGACCTGATCGGCGTGTTCATGATGGTCATCCTGGCCTCCCTGTCCGTGGGCCAGAGCGGTGGCGAGAGCGTTGTCAGCAAGCTGCTCCTCATGGGATGCTACTTGCTGGTATGGCTAGTTGTTGGAATTTACTTCCTCCCGACCCTGCTGAACCGCGTCATGCACCTTCTCAACCGGGAGATGCTCATCGCTCTGTCTTTGGGAATCTGCTTCACCCTGGCTCTCCTGGCGAAAGAGCTGGGATTCTCCGTGGAGCTGGGAGCATTCCTGGCGGGATCCTTCTTTGCGGGAACCAACCATGCGAAGGAAGTGGAGCACGCATCCGAGAGCATCAAGGATATGTTCGCCGTGATTTTCTTCGTTTCCGTGGGCATGAAGGTGGATCCGTCCGTGATTGCGGAACACTGGACCTCCATCATCCCGATTGCGATTATTTCGGTGATTGCCAAGCTGATTTTTGCCACACTGGGTATGATCCTTTCCGGTCAGCGGATGGAAACCTCCTTGAAGAGTGGATTCAGTCTGGCTCCGATCGGAGAATTTTCCTACATCATCGCGGCGCTGGGAATTTCCCTGGAGGTGATGGATGAATACCTCTACCCGGTTATTGTAGCGGCTTCCGTGCTCACAACCTTGGCCACCCCGGTGCTCATCCGGAATTCCTCCAAGGTAGCGGCGTTTATGCGAAAGCACCTGCCGAAAAAGCTCCTGGAGAAAATCGACCGGTACACCTCCAGCGAGCAGGACGAGACGGACCACACCCACGACTGGCTGGTGATGATTCGAAACTTCTTTTCCAGCCTTCTCCTGTACGGCATCATCATGCTGGTGACCGCCATTGCAGGAGTGCGCTTGCTGTATCCGTCCCTGCTTCAAGTTATGCCGGAGAAATTCTCCGGCATCGCCACCTGCCTGCTGGTGTACATTATCATCGCGATTTTTGCCCGGCCGATGCTGCGCCTTCGGGACACCACCTTTACCAAGCTGTGGCTGGACCGCAAGGCGAACCGGCCGCCGCTGGTCATTCTGGCCCTGCTGAACGTGCTGACCATCGCGTATATTGCTTTTATCCCGATTCATCACATCTTCGGGGCTCGGAGAATGCTGCTGCTGGGCGTTGCCCTCATCGCCATCCTCACCATGAGCAAGACGGACGTGGTGGCGACCTTCTATCTCCAGCTGGAAACCCGATTCTTACGGAACCTGAACGAAAAAACTCTGACCCACGTGGCCCAGAGTCAGGGGCCCCAGGAATGGCTGGACGAAGACATTCACATCGTGTCCTACTACGTACCGAAGGATGCGGAGTACATCGGTCAGACGCTGGAACAACTGGCGTGGGGTAAGTACAACAACATCTTGGTAACGAAAATCCGCCGGGGCAAGCACACCTACACCTTGCCTCACAGCGGCTTCAAAATCCAGGCCGGAGATAAGCTGTACCTGGTGGGTCAAATGAATGACATCCTGCAGATTAAGGGAATTCTTTTCCCGGATGTGGACCGCCGAATCCGCACTCTGGAGCAGTTCATGGAAAGTGATTACCCGGACACCCAGCATGCCCTGGCCTGTCTGGCCATCGAAGTGAACGGTTCCGAGCCGTACTGCGGTCAGGCCATCATCAACTCCAAAATCCTCAGCAAAGCCCACTGCATGATTCTGGGCATTCAGAAGGACGGTTATCCGGTGCTGATGCCAAGCGCTTACCTCAAAATCCAGAAGGGGGACGTGCTGTGGGTCATGGGCTCCAACAACAACGTGGGCCGTCTGGCATCCTACAGCTTGGGGGCCGAGGAAGAGCCGGAAATTATTTCATAAAAAAAAGAAGTGTTTTGCCGCTGCAAAACACTTCTTTTTTTATTCCTGCGCTTCCGATTCTACCACACTCACATCCACGCCGTTCACCGTGACCCCTTCGCACAGCGGAATCAACAGGTACTCCCGACCGTCGATAACCTGAGTTTTCACCGAATAGATCTGCTCCGGATCCACCGCGATATCCGCCTCCGGAGTGTGCACTCGGAATTTTCTTTTTTCGATGATATTATTGGGATTCAGCGCCTCTTCCTCGCCAAAATACTTCCGACAGGTCTCGCCGAAGGTTTCAATCCGTTCCTCCGAAACCCCGCTGTCCTTCAGGATTTCATTCACCTCATCGATGAGAATCACCGGCACGTTGGGATCCCGGCTTTCCTTGTGCTCCTCGATTCGCTGACGGAGAGAATTGGTCACCGCCTGAACCACTTCCAGGCTGCACTCCTCCTCCAACGCCTCGCTCAGGGCACCGCCGAAGGCATTCTTCTGCTTCTCCGGCGCAATCGGCGGTTGAGCCGCATTGAAGAGCGCCTGAATCAGCTCTTCGTGAATCTCCGAGGAACTTCTGCTGTAATACAGGGCTCCGTAGATATTGGTGGTTCGGTCATCGAAACACGGGAACATAAATCCCATCTGCGGATTGGACAGAATGCTTCCCGTCGCCGCGCCTCGGAACTGCTTGTCCTCCGCCATGTACCGAAGAGCCGCTTTGGAATCCTTCACCGGACAGATGGTGCAGATGAAATAATCGAACTGATCCGTGGAATCCTCATCCCATTCCTCATCGTTTCCGGATTTGTACGGCACATCGTAGGTATCCGCCAGAAGCAGAATCACGTAGCCGGTCTCCTCCGGAGTCAGGGAATCGATAATTCTCCGATACAGCACCTGCCGCAGGTTCTCATCCTTCAACCCGCTCATGCGCAGACCCTGCAGCAGCCGATGCTCATCGCTGCTTTCTACCTGCGCCGTAGTGAAATCGATATTCATCAGATTCCGCCCCAGGCCACCGGACAGGGTCTTTCGGAACAGTTGAGAATACATCTCCTTTTCCTCCCGATCCATTTGAATCACCTGCATATCCATGTCCGACACGATTTCCCGTGCCGCATTCACGTAACAGCCGTACACATGGCCGAAATTATCCATCTCCGGACGAATCCGCTTCTTGATTTCCCTGATTTCTTTCCGATTCATTCTATAGTAACCCCTTCTTTTTTTTAACAACTTCCCTATTATAACAGATTTCCGCCCATTCCACATGATAATTTGGTGTACGCAATTTCCATAGAATCTGATATAATGAAACAGACTATTTTCACAACGAAAGGAACATCATGGCACTCATCGAATTTGAAAAAGTATCCTTCGGTTATCCGGAGAAAGATCTATACGAAAATATTTCCTTTACCATTGAACCCGGGGAACATGCCGTGCTCATCGGAAGCAACGGCTGCGGCAAGAGTTCTCTGGTACATCTTCTGATGGATGAGGAAAAATACACCTACGAAGGGCTGATTCGCCGCAGCGGTGATTTCCGAACGGGCTATGTGGGCCAGTTTGTGGAGCATGAAACCGGCGATGCCACCGTCTTTGAATTTCTGGCAAAACCATTTGTGGAACTGCTGGGGGAATCCGATGCGATGGCTCAGAAGATGGGCGAAGCGGAGAACCCGGACAAGCTGTACGAAGAATTTCAGGTCCTGATGGACCGCATCGATGCGGTGGACGGATACAACTACGATGCCAACATCCGGAAGCAGCTTCATACCGCCGGACTTTCCGCCATCGCGGAGAATTCCGTAGGTTCCGTCAGTGGCGGCGAATACAAGCTGCTGTACATCATCCGAAATATGCTGCTGAAGCCGCAGCTCCTGATCATGGACGAGCCGGACGTGTTCCTGGATTTCGAGAACCTGATTGGGCTGGTGCATCTGATCAACAGCTACGACGGAACCGTTCTCACCATCACCCACAGCCGCCTGCTTCTCAGTCAGTGCTTCGACAAGGTCCTTCACATCGAGAACATGCAGCTCCAGGAATACGCCGGTTCCTATCCGGAATACAGCCGCTGGCTGCTGGAAACCCGAATCGATGTTTTTGAAGTGACCAAAGATTTCGACGATTACATCGAAGCTCAGCAGCAACTGGTGAACCGCCTTCGGAAGGGCGCGGAATTCACCTCCGACCCGAAGAAGGGCAAGCAGCTGCAGGCTCGAAAGAAACTGGTGGAGCGGATGAAAAACCTGCGGGGCGAGGATCCGTTCCTGGAGATTCCGAATCATTCCTTTGCCTTCCCGGAAGTCTCTCCGGAAGACGGAATTGCTTTTACCGTAGAGAACTATTCCCTCTCCTATGAGGACGAACTGCTGCGGGACGTCTCCTTTACCGTGAACAAGGGGGACAAAATCGCCATCGTGGGCGCCAACGGCACCGGCAAATCCAGTATCCTGCGGGACATTTACCGCATGCTTTCGGAAAAAGAAAACGGCGGCAAGGTGGGCTATTTCCGACAGATTACCGAATCCGACGACACGCTGCAGCTGTCCGGAGGCGAACGAAACATGGCGCAGCTGGAGGAAATCTGCGGAGGCGATTACGATACCCTGCTGCTGGATGAACCCACCAGCCACCTGGACTGCGACGCCCAAATTGCCCTGGAACAGGCGCTGACGGAATACCGGGGAACGGTGCTCATGGTCTCCCACGACTTTTTCACCGTCACCGACTGCGCGCAGCGAATCTTCATTCTGGAGAACGGTACCCTGCGGGAGATGAGCGGCCGAGCGTACCGGAAATCCATCTACAAGAAGTATTTTGGCAGTGATATCTTCGAACAGGAACGGAACCGCATCGACACCGAGCGAAAGGTGAACCGCCTGATTCTGAAGAACAAATTCGACGAAGCCCGGGAAGTGCTGGGTGTCTAGGCAAAAAGACCGATATCCGAGTCCTTTCAAATTCGGATACCGGTCTTTTTCTTATGCGGTGAATCAACCAACGATTCCTTCTTCATCTCAAAATGCAGGAGAATCGGCACCGCCAATCCCTTGATAACGGTGGAAATGCAGATTGCCCACCAGAATCCGGTGACGCATCCGAAGGCTGCCGCCATCGGAATTCGGAGCAGGCTCCCGATAATGCTGCAGGCCGCCGGTACGATCGGTTTGCCGATACCACGGTAAGTTCCGGTAGCGACCACCTCCAGGCAGTAGAAAATCTGCGAGTATCCGATGATCCGAAGATAATCCGTACCGGTTTCAATCGCCAGCGAATCCGTAAAGAACAATTTAATCAGCGGCCGTCCCTCACAGATGAACAGTAAGGTAGTGAACACGCCCAGCACCAGCATCAGATAGATACCCACACGGTACCCGTCGCGGATCCGCTTATCCTTTCCGGCACCGAAGTTCTGAGCCACGAAAGAGGTCATGGCCACCTGAAACGCGTTGGCGGTCATGTAGGCGACGGATTCAATCTGCGTCGCCACCCTCTGGATGCCGATATAGGTATTGCCGTACACCGTGATCATCTTCCCCAGCACGCTGGAAATCATGGCAAAGATAATCGTCTGGATGGCAGCGGGAAAACCGTAGCGTAGAATGATTTTGCATTCTTCCCAGCTCATCCGATAGCGGCTGCGGAAACTGCCCTCACGAAAGAGATGCCGATCCCGATGCACCCGCAGGGCATACAAAAGGCTGACCACCATCTGAGAGAACAGGGTCGCATAACCCGCGCCATCGGATCCCAGCGCCGGAGAACCCAGCAGCCCGAAGATCAGAACCGGGTCCAGAATAACGTTGAGAATCATTCCCACCAAATTGTATTTAAACGGCGTCTGACTGTCCCCCGCCGCAGTATAGATTCCCAGCAGCACGTAATTGTATCCCATGAACAGCACGCTGATGATGGTGATGGTGAGATAGCTGACGGTATAGGAAACGATGACCTCATTCTGAATATGGTAGAACCCCACGATGGAATGCCGAAATATCAGAACCGGAAGAACGTACAACAGCATGATAATCCAGTTCAGCGTAATGGACGTCCCGGAAGCGACCTGTGCTTGCGTCAGGTCGTTCTTTCCCAGCAGCATCCCGATACGCACCTGGGCCCCGGTCTGCACGATCATGCAAATTCCCTGTGCCAGAAAAAGAAGCAGCCCCGCGGTGGACACCGCCGTCACCGCTTCAATCCCCAGCCGGCTCACCCACAAAGTATCGATTAAATTGTATGCCATCTGAACGAACTGAGAAGCAATCAGCGGTAGCGACATTTGAATCAATGCCTTCGAAATACTGCCCCGGGTCAGGTTTTTCACCGTATCTTTATGTTCCATCTATCTGCTATCCCCATCAAAACCGCGATTTTTTATTATAAAGTAAAAATATTTTCTCCCCAACTCCCCGCATTTCCGGGAAGCCTTCACTATTTTATCAAATCTATTGTAATATTTCATCAAATATTATAAAATTTACGAAGATAATTCCGAAAAGAAAGGGTTCAAAAAATGGGAACAGACAGTACTTTAACCAATGAAATCTACAACGAGCTGTACCGGGCCATCACCCACCAGGAGCTAAAGCCGGGACAGAACCTCACCCTCACCATGCTGAAGAAGCAATTCAACGTGAGCCATACTCCGATTCGAGAAGCCCTCACCCGCCTCAGCGCCGATGGACTGGTTACCTACCATCCCAACAAAGGCATGAAGGTGACGGACTTCTCCGAAAGTGAAATCCGGGAAATTTTCCAGTTCACCGCCGAACTGGAAGTGCTGGCCCTTCGCTTCTGCAGCGGTGCCTTCACCCTGGCGCCGTTAATGGAACGGCTCCAATCCATTGTGGACCGAGAAGCGGAAGCGCTGGAAAAGGGAGATCTTGAAGCTTGGGGCGCGATATCGGGAACCTTCCACGACGTGTTCTACAAGTTCTCGGATAACCGGTATCTGGATGAGACGGCGGAACGCATGAGCGCCCGCATGGAGCTCATGTCCCATATGTATTCCCACGAAGGAACGGAGGAACAGATCTATCGGCGCCATGTAGGAATCTGCAATGCCGTACTGCAGCGGGATTTCGATCTGGCGGCCGAGCGGATTCGAGCACACCTCCAGTTCAGCATGATGTCGGTTCTGGATTCCTACAAAAAGAACCGCTAGTACACGACCGCGAAGAAAGGAATAACACAAATGAATGCCAACAGTTCAACCGTCAGCGAGAGAATATATACCGCCATCCGAAACGATATTTTGAACAAAACCCTGGTTTCGGGGGAGAAACTTACCATCAAGAAACTCCATGAAATGTACGGTGTCAGTTCCTCGCCCATTCGAGAGGCCCTGTTCCGCCTGCAGCAGGATGGATTGATTGAATACCGTTCCAATGCGGGCATGAGGGTCATTGAATTCACCCGCCAGGACCTGGCAGAAATCTACATGCTCCTCACCGAATTCGATGTGATTGCCCTCCGGGCGGCCACCACCCCGACCCGCCGTCTCAGCACCCTGGCGGCACTGGAACTGTGCATGGAAAGAGCCCGGGCTTCCATTGAAAACAATTACTGGAATTATTACAGCGATGCCTTCCACAGCATTCTGTACGAAGAAGCGCAGAACGGCCGGCTCACCGATGCAGCTCGGAAGATTCGCATCCAGTCCACCATCTTCTCAAATCAGTACGAAATTAAGGAAGAAAATCGCCGGGAAATTCTAAAGCAGCACGAGGATATTCTAAGTGCCATTCGGGACAATCGATTGGACCGGGCGGAGGACCTGATGCGAACACACGTGGGATCTTCCTACGCAAAAGCGCTGTCGATTCTGGATGAGGAAGAAGCAGCATCGGAAGAATCCAGCAAATAAGCCAATGCCCGTTCGTAGATTTCCTCCAATTTCAGGAAATCCTCCACCAAGATGTATTCATCGTCCATGTGTTCTCGATTCTCATGCCCCGGAAAATTCGGCCCAAAGGCCACCATATTGGGCATGGCTTTGGCATAAGTCCCTCCGCCGATGGAAATCGGGCGGCTGTCGTCTCCGGTCACTTCCCGGTAAGCGGACAGCAGGGCGCCCAACACCGGGCTGTCCGACGGCGTGTACAGCGGACGAACATGATAGACGCATTCGCAGGATGCCCCATACGAACTGAATTGACGAACCAAGGATCCGGATATTTCATCCGGATTTTTCTTTGCCGGATAACGGATATCCACCATCAAAGTCGCCGTTTCATCCCGAACTTCGAAGAGCCCCACATTCAGCGTGAGCTTTCCGCTCTCGTCTTCTGCCGCGATTCCCAGTTTCTCTCCGTAAATGGTTTTCCCAATCAAATCCGCATACATCCGAAGGAACCGGTTCTCCGGTTCCGCCTGATACACCTTCTCCATCAATTCCGAAATCCCGTTGAGACCCAGCCAGGGCGCACATCCGTGGCACGCCTTTCCGGACGCCTCATAGGTACCGAATTCTGTTTTTACCCAAGCACGTTCCGGCACCATATTGGGTGCAGTCCCCCCTTCGCCCTGAAGGAACCCGGACTGCGGCATCTGAACCCGAAAAACCATGGCCCCCAGTTCATTTTGAATGGCCGGGAAATCACCATCGGGGGTAAAACCACATTCCGGAATTTCTTCCGCGTCCGTATAGGCTTCAATATCTCGCCACTCCCCGTTTTCCTCCGTCTGCCCCAGAATCAGCCGGATACGTGCCGGAAGAGTGGTTTTTTCTTTTAGGGCCTTCATGGCGTACAGCACGGCGATGGTAGGGCCTTTGTCGTCGGTGGTGCCCCGGCCGTAAATTTTTCCATCCACGATTTCACCGCCGAAGGGATCCTGCGTCCAGCCATCCCCCGCCGGCACCACATCCAGGTGGGACAGGATTCCGATCAGCCGAGGACCCTCCCCGATTTCGATGTACGCGTACTTTCCCGGTACGTCCGTCACCCGCATCCCGAAAGATTTTGCCAGCGCCAGCACGTATTCCTTGGCGTCATGGACCTTTTTCCCGTAGGGATATTCCGTTCCCTCTTCCTTTGCAATGCTTTGAAACGACACCAGCTTCTGCAGTGCCTCAATCATCTCGTTCATTTTTTCCTCCTGTTAGCAAAACAGAGCGGCAAATTCCGCCGCCCTGTGTCTTGAAAAAATATGATTTCTTACTTTTCCGGAACTTCCGGTGTTTCGGCTGCTGCGGTTTCGGCAAGAGCTTCTTCCGTCGCAACTGCCTCGATGAGCTTTTCTTCCGCTGCTTTGCGAGCATCGATTTCCGCCTGCATTTCCGGCAGCTGCTTCTCCAGCTTGGACAGACGATAGAATGCGAACACCAGAATGATGAAAATTATCAGCGGAATGGTAACGATTTCAGCAAAGAACAGGTTCTGAATCGCCTGGCTCTGTTCGGAAGCGGATGCCTGATAGTGGAATGCGGTGAGCAGGGAGCTTGCCAGAATTCCACCGCCGGCCAGTCCGGCTTTCTGCGCAAAGGTGAAGATGGACATGATGGTTCCGCCGTTGTCCACGCCGCTCTTCCATTCGCCGTAAGTCATTGAGTCCAGTGCGCACTGGTAGATCATCTGTGCGAACAGACCTACACCGATTCCCTCACAGCCCCAGCAGAAGAACAGAATCGGCAGGCTGGCATCGTGGGTGATGAAACGGAGCCCAAAGCTGATGACCAGCACAATACTGGAGATGGAGCAGGACATGGCATTTCCGAATTTTTTGCCCATATATCCCATTCCCACGATGGCGATAAAGCTGATGATCGACGACATGGTGGAATACACCCCCATCAGGTTGGTATTGTGCAGGTCGTACTGCAGGTAGTATACCATAGACGCACCGTTCAGCGCGTTGTAGATCATGAACATGATGTTTACCACGCATACGAACAGGGCGTATTTGTTGGTAATCAGTGCCTTGAGGATGGCGCTCACGCTCTGCTTCTCCGCCTCTTCTTTAATTCTTTCATCCCCGCTGTTCTTGTCCAGCTTATAGGAAGGTTCTTCAAAGCCCTTGCTGGCTGCGTATACGGTGAGGAAAGAAGTCGCATAGATTACGCCGCAGATGATGGCGAAGATGAAGAATCCCTTGGTCTGGTCTCCTCCGCCGATCAGCTTTACGAACGGCAGCGCGGTTGCGGTAACCAGTACGCTGGCGATGGTATTTCCGTATCCTCTCCACTGTCCCAGCTTCACTCTCTCGTCCTTATCCGTTGTAATTCTTGCCAGCAATGTGTTGAACGGCACGTTGGTGGCGGTCTGTGCCATGCCCTGGAACAGGTAGGTGATGGCAACAAAGATGATCAGATGGCTCTGCTTCAGGTGCGGTGCCCAGTAGCTGAGCGCCACGCATATGCCGGCCGGAACGGACAGATACTTCAGCCATGCACGACATTTTCCTTCTTTTGAAACGGTCTTATCCAATATGACACCCATCATCGGGTCGTTAATCGCATCCCATACCTTTGCGATGACCATGATTACGGTAGCAGCCGCTGCCGGAATCTTTGCCACATCGGTGTAGAACCACAGAAGGAAGAATGCATTCAGGATGTTCAATGTGCTCTTTCCGAAGTCTCCATAGGCCATGGCAAACTTAATTCGAATCGGTAATTTTTGACTGTTTTCCATATCTTTACCTCTCATGAATATGTGTTTTCTTTAACACCTTTCATCTTAATAACAAATTTTGCATATAGTTTTTGTTAGTCGAACTGAATTGTTGCATTCATTTTATATAATTTGCAATATCTTGTCAATATTATTCGATAATTTTGTAATATTTTATTTTTTGTTGCAAAATCATTGTTCATGTGATAAGATTCAGACAGTTGAACTGAATCACCTGCATTTTTGAACGTGAAAGGGGTTTCAAAATGAAATTATTAGAAGAACTGACACAGGCCTGGGGCGTATCCGGCAGAGAGAAGAACGTCCGGGCCATCATCCGGAGAGAAATCCGGGATTATGTGGATGAATGCTATACCGATGCCATGGGTAACCTGATTGCCTATAAGAAAGGTACGGATTCGGAAAACAATAAGAAGATTATGTACACCGCCCACATGGACGAAATCGGTTTCCAGGTTACTCATATTGAAGGCGACGGAAGAATCAAAGTCTACAGTGTGGGTTGGACTTGGACCAGCGCCATCTACAACGACAAGGTGATTTTCCAGAACGGCGTCATCGGCGTCGTGGGTTGCGACGGTCCGGTGGAAGAAGCCCAGAACAAGGCGCAGGCACTCTACATCGATATCGGCTGCACCAGCAAGGAAGAAACCATGAAGTATGTACAGCCGGGAGACTATTGCGGATTTATCGGTAAGTACTATGAGCTGCAGAATGACCGCATCAGCGCCAAATCCCTGGATGACCGAGTGGCTTGCTACGTGCTGATTGAAGCCATCAAGAAGAATCAGGGACAGTATCCGAACGACATCTACTACGTATTCACCGTGCAGGAAGAAGTGGGCTGCCGCGGTTCTGTGGTTGCCGCAGAGCGAATCAAGCCGGATATCGGTGTCTCCGTGGACGTTACCCCGGATCACTACTACCCTTGCGATCTGAAGGGCTGCAACGAAGTGGGCAAAGGCGTAGGTGTCACCTTCGGAAACCCATCCGCAATGCTGGATGAATACCTTGTGGATGAAATGGTAAAAACCTGCGAAGAGAACGAAATCGACTATCAGCGGGATGTCATGGACCGAGGCGGCACGGACGCTTCCAGCATGAACCAGGCCTACTACGGAACCCGCGTGGCCGGAATTTCCATCGTCGATCGTTATCCGCACAGCCAGAGCTCCGTCATCTCCAAACACGACGTGGAGTGCGCGATTGAGCTGGTGGACAAATACTCCGCACGGGAATTCATTTTCGAAGAGGAATGGTAGAAATAAAAACAATTGTATATTGAAAGGAAGTTACCGATGAAAGGAATGGAACGATTCTTTCGCTACATCGGCATCCTGACGCCCAGTGATGAAAATTCCCAAAATCATCCTTCAAGTGCCTGCGAGTTCAATCTTGCCCATGAATTGGTCAAGGAGCTGCAGGCACTTGGCGTATCCGATGCTTTTGTAGATGAAAACTGTTACGTATACGGACACATTCCCCCAACGCCGGGGAAGGAGGAAATGCCGGCAATCGGCTTGATTGCCCATATGGATACGGTATCGGATTTCTGCGATGCCGCGCCGAATCCTCATATTATTGAAAACTACGACGGAAGGGATGTCCCGCTGGGAACGAGCGGCCGGGTGCTTCGGGTGACCGATTTCCCTCACCTGTCTCAGCTCAAGGGACGCACCCTGGTTACCACCGACGGTACCACCATTCTGGGTTCCGACGATAAATCCGGAATCGCGGAAATTATGACAGTGGTGGAGCAGCTTGCCGGAATGTCCCACGGACCGGTGTCCATTGCTTTTACGCCGGATGAAGAAATCGGCCGCGGTACCGATGATTTTCGGACGGATGTGTTCGGGGCGAAATATGCTTTTACCCTGGACGGTGAGGCGGAAGGTGAAGTGCAATACGAAAGCTTCAACGCCGCCGGGGCGGAAGTTTACTTCCGAGGCAATAACGTACATCCCGGCTCCGCGAAGAACGTGATGGTAAACGCCGCTTTGGTGGCTATGGAATTCAACGAGATGCTGAATTCCGCCCAGCGCCCGGAGTACACGGAGAATTATCAGGGCTTCGTCCATCTTACCGACATGACCGGTTCCGTGGCGGAAGCTCGGCTCAAGTACATCCTTCGGGACCACGACCGGAACATGCTCGCGGCCATGAAGGCCGGGTTGGAGCTGGCGGCCCAGCGAATGAACGAAAAATACGGTGCGGGAACCGTGGAACTTGTCATTCAGGATCAGTACCAAAACATGGCGGAAATCCTGAAAGATTATCCGGTGGTCATGGAAGTGGCTCGGAAGGCCTGCCGAAGCTGCGGCGTTTCGCCGATTTCCGTTCCCATTCGGGGCGCAACGGACGGTGCCATTCTCAGCTTCCGGGGACTCCCTTGCCCAAACCTGGGAACCGGCGGCTATGCTTTCCACGGACCGTATGAGCACCTCACCGTGGAGGGAATGGATAAAATGGTGGAAATCGTGCTGGAAATCCTGCGGATTTTCGCGGAATAGGAAAAGGCGACCGGGCAGGCTGTTCTGCTTTTCCCAGCCCGGGGTTTGCGTACGAAAACCGAGTTTATTGACTTTGCAGGCAGGCGTACGCAAACTCCGCCGGCGGCCGGGCCGGTCTCTTTGCTCCCCCCTGCCCGCAAATCCTTATGCCCTCGTTTCGGGGAGCAAAAACCCCTGCAGCGGTTCCGAACCGCTGCAGGGGTTTCTCTATTTCTTTATTCCTCTGCTATATCCTTTTATATCCTCTATGCCTGCATTTCCACATACTCATCGTAGGTGCACAGCTTATCCGCAAGGTGGCCTTCCCCGTCGATTTCCATAATCCGGTTGGCAACCGTGCTGATGAACTCGTGGTCATGGGACGCAAAGATAATATTTCCCTTGAACGCCTTCAACCCATCGTTCACGGCAGTGATGGATTCCAGATCCAAATGGTTGGTTGGCTGATCCAGCACCAGGAAGTTGGATCCGAAGAGCATCATCCGGGACAGCATGCACCGCACCTTCTCTCCTCCGGAGAGTACTTTTACCTGCTTGTACACATCATCCCCGGAGAACAGCATCTTGCCTAAGAAACTTCTCATAAAGGTTTCGGTGGTCTCGGAAGTGTACTGACCCAGCCAGTCAATCATGTTCAGCTCGCAGTCGTTGAAGAACTCCGAGTTGTCCATCGGGAAGTAGGACTTTGTGATGGTTACACCCCATTTAAAGGAACCTTCGTCCGGCTCCATCTCGCCCATGAGGATCTTGAACAGGGTGGTGTTGGCAATTTCGTTCTCACCGACGAAAGCGATTTTATCCTCCCGGCCCACCATGAAGGATACGTTGTCCAGTACTTTTACGCCGTCGATGGTCTTGCTGATTCCGTCTACCGTCAGGATGTCTTTACCCGCTTCTCGATCCATGGTAAAACCAACGAACGGATACCGTCTGGAGGATGCCGGCATTTCCTCTACGGACAGCTTGTCCAGCAGCTTCCGGCGGGAAGTGGCCTGCTTGGATTTGGACTTATTGGCGGAGAACCGCTGAATAAAGGTCTGCAGTTCTTTGATTTTATCTTCATTCTTCTTATTCTGATCCCGAATCATCTTCTGAACCATCTGGCTGGATTCGTACCAGAACTCGTAGTTGCCCACGTACATTTTGATTTTGCCGTAGTCCACGTCCACGATGTTGGTGCAGACCGTATTCAGGAAGTGACGGTCGTGGGAAACCACGATGACCGTACCCTCGTAATCCAGCAGGAAGTCCTCCAGCCAGTTGATGGCCTTGATGTCCAGGTGGTTGGTCGGCTCGTCCAAGAGGATGATATCCGGATTGCCGAACAGCGCCTGCGCCAGGAGAACCTTCACCTTCTCCTTACCGGTGAGCGTGCTCATCTGAGAATAGAGAATATCGTTGGAGAGTCCCAGCCCCTGAATCAGGCGGCTCACGTTGGACTCCGCTTCCCAGCCGTCCATCTCAGCGAACTCCCCTTCCAGCTCTGCCGCACGGATTCCGTCCTCATCGGAGAAATCCGGCTTCATGTACAGGGCATCCTTTTCCTTCATAACATCATAAAGATGCTTGTTTCCCATAATTACGGTGTCCAGAACGGTGTATTCATCATAGGCAAAGTGGTCCTGCTTCAGAACCGACATTCTGGCCCCCTTCTTGATGGCCACATCTCCGGTGGTCGGCTCCAGATTTCCGGAGAGGACTCTCAGGAAGGTGGATTTGCCCGCACCGTTGGCGCCGATGACGCCGTAGCAATTTCCCGGTGTGAATTTCAGATTAACATCCTTGAACAGCGGCTGTCCGCTGAAATTCACGCTTACATTTATTACGTCTAACATGTGTGTTCCTTTCTCTCGTGAATGCAAACATATTAAAAGCGTTGCAAATAGAACATTCACAACGCTTCGACTTACATAGTACTGCCTGATTTTACCATAAAAGCAGCATTCATGCAATCGCCAAATCCAGCTTGTCCGGAATCAAGAAGTCTCCCCTACAACGACGACTGGCTCCGGAAGTTCACCGGCTCATAATCCTGCAGCGGCGCCAGAAAACCGCACTCTTCCAGCTTATTCTGAATCATATCCAGAATCTCCCGGCTTTCCGCCGTAACGGTATGATAGTGATACCCGGAGGTCGCCCGCATCAGCGGACGGGACTGACCTTCCCGAATTTGTTTTAGGTAGTTCTCGATATCCAGCCGAGAGCGAATATTCAATTCCCCCCGCATGGTTCCGTACACCTTATGGTATACAAACTCATCCCGGATTCGTCCGCCGCAATCCACGATGATGGAGAATTCCTTCCGAATCTCCTCCTCCGTGTGAATCACCTTGAACACCCGGCTGGCTTCCTCCGAGTGCTGAAGCACATATCCCCGATTGGTGGACAGCACCTCATTTCCCTGGGCCCGAAGGATGGAAATATCCTGAACGATGACCTGCCGGCTGACGCCCAGTTCCTGCGCCAACGCCGCTCCGGACAGGGGTTCCGCACTGTTTTTTAGTTTTTTAATGATTGCATCTCTTCGTTCCGCCGCTTTCATTCCGATTTTTTACCCCCTGTTCTCCAATTCATTCTTCCCACGTTTTCCGGTTCCTATATTCTTCTCATATTCTTCAGCGATAGATCCAGAATCGGGGACGAATGAGTCAGTGCACCGCTGGATACGTAATCCACCTTCAGGTCCCGAATCATCTCCACCTTCGCCTCATCCACATTGCCGGAAATCTCGATTTCCGCTCTGCCGTCGATGATTCCAATGGCCTCTGCCATCGTATCGTGGTTCATGTTATCCAGCATGATGATATCCGCTCCGGCATTTACCGCCTCCCGGGTCATCTCCAGATTCTCCACTTCCACTTCGATTTTCCGAACGAAAGGCGCATACTCCTTGGCCATTGCAATCGCCTTCGCCACGCCGCCGGCCGCCTCGATATGGTTATCCTTCAGCATCACGCCGTCGGAAAGGTTGTACCGATGGTTGCATCCGCCGCCGATTCGCACCGCATACTTCTCAAAAACCCGGTTGTTCGGAGTAGTCTTCCGCGTATCCAACAGACGAATGCCGGTTCCCTCCAGCAGGTCCGCAATCTGACGGGTATGGGTCGCCACGCCGCTCATGCGCTGCAGATAGTTCAGCGCCGTCCGCTCGCCGGACAACAGCACCCGGATATCCCCCCGAATGTCCGCCAGCTTCTGACCCTTCTCCACCTTATCGCCATCCTTCACGTAAGTGACAACCTCCGTCTCCGGATCCAGCAGGGTGAACACCCGCTCAAAAACCTGCAGACCGCAGATCACGCCGTCCTGCTTGCAGATCAGCTCCACGTTCCCCGGGCACTGGTCCCGCATGATGCAGTTGGTGGACACATCTTCACTGGTAATATCCTCCCGCAGCGCGCCGAGAATCAGCGGCTCCACGTTCAGCTCCATTGTCGCTCTATCAAACATTTTATTTCCTCTCTTCCGGTAAAAACAAATTTCGCTCTCCATACGTTTCCGACGCTTCCGCCATTATACGTGGCGGTACTCGGAATTCATCGGCGTTCCGCCGTTTGCCTTCTCAATGGCCGCTGCCACCAGGCGGATGTTCTCCTTCTCCATGGTCTCCCGATCCTCATACTTCTTCAGATCCGTGTTGGTCACCACTTCATCATTTCCCTTGAACTCAGAATAGTGCTCCACCAGATCCTGAGCCGCTCTCTTGGAGAACACCAGGCTCTCCAACAGGGAATTGCTGGCCAGACGATTCTTTCCGTGCACGCCGTTACAAGCGGTTTCGCCCACGGCATACAGCTGGTTCATGGTGGTTCTGCTCTCGTGATCTACCTTGATTCCGCCCATGAAATAGTGCTGCGCCGGAACCACCGGGATGCACTCCTTGAACACGTCATATCCCGCTTCTCTGCAGTGCTCCACGATGTTCGGGAAGTGGTTTTCCAGCACGTCGTGGGGAATCGGTCGCAGGTCTTCCCATACGTGTTCTGTTCCGTCCTTCTCCATCTGTTCGTGAATTTTCTGGGACAGCAGATCTCTCGGCAGAAGCTCGTTGGCGAAACGCTCCATGTTCTTTCCGTAGAGCTTTGCGCCCTCTCCTCGAACGGATTCCGAAATCAGGAAGCTTCTGGTCTTATCATCCTTGGAATAGAATGTGGTCGGGTGAATCTGCACGTAGTTGATGTCCTGCAGTTCAATTCCGTGGCGAATGGCGATGGCCAATGCATCGCCGGTGAGATGACGGAAGTTGGTGGAATGGCGATAAATTCCGCCGATTCCACCGGTGGCCAGTACGGTGCAATCCGCCTGAATGGTCTCCAGCGTGCCGTCCTTCTTCCGAACCACCGCGCCGTAGCAGGTGTTGTCCTTTGTAATCAGATCTTCCATGGTGGTGTATTCCATCAGCTTTACGTTCGGAAGCTTTTTTACCTGCGCCAGAAGCTTGCTGGTAATTTCCTTGCCGGTGATGTCCTCGTGAAAGAGGATTCTTTTATCCGAGTGGGCGCCCTCCCGGGTGAAATCCAATTCGCCGTTCTCGTCCCGGTGGAAACGAACGCCGTATTCCAGGAGATCCTGAACCACGTCCTGCGAGGAACGAATCATGATGTCCACGGACTCCCGGTCATTCTCGTAGTGTCCGGCTTTCATGGTATCTTCAAAATAGCTGTCGTAGTCCTCGTCGTCCTTCAACATGCAGATTCCGCCCTGTGCCAGGTAGGAATCGTTGCTTTCCAGATCGGCTTTGGTAATCAGTGTGATTTCCTTGTCTCGAGGGAGCTGCAGTGCACAGTACAGTCCGGAGCAGCCGCTGCCGACGATTAATACTTCTGTCTTCATTATTAAACCTTCTTCCTTATGTTCCGTTGTTTTCAACCTTCCATTAACAACAAACCTTTATCAGTGATGAAGTATAACACATATTCTTTCAGGTGACAAGACAGTTGTAAATAAAAAAATTTACTGTTGTCTTGACATGTAAATATACAGTAACTATAATGAATAGGACAATCTGAAAGGAAATAAGGTTATGAATACAAGAGAATTACAGGATCGAATTATTGAACTGAAGAAGGAGAAGGATGTCTGCATCCTGGCCCACGCCTACCAGAGCCACGATATTTGGGAAGTTGCGGACTACGTCGGCGATTCCTACGGCCTCAGCGTACAGGCAGCGAAAGCACCTCAGAAGACCGTCATCATGGCCGGCGTTCGCTTCATGGCAGAAACCGTTAAGGTTCTTTCCCCGGAGAAGAAGGTTCTCCTGGCCAACGACCTGGCGGGATGCACCATGGCGCTGCAGATGGACCGGGATAAGGTTCTGGAGATGCAGAAAGAAAATCCGGGATATGCCACCGTCGCTTACATCAACACCACCTCGGAGCTGAAGACCGCCGTGGACGTTGTGGTCACCTCTTCCTCTGCCGTTAAGATTCTGAAGAATATGCCGGAGAAGGACATCCTGTTCATCCCGGACTGCAACCTGGGCGCATGGGTCGCAAAACAGCTCCCGGAGAAAAATTTCAAGTTCTTCCAGGGCGGCTGCTCCACTCATATGAACATCACCCCGACCGATGTTCGGATTGCTCGGGAGAAGCATCCGGAAGCCAAGGTTCTGGTTCATCCGGAATGCCGCGCATCGGTCACCGAACAGGCGGATTATGCCGGAAGCACCACCGGAATCATGAACTACGCGAAGGAAAGCGATTGCAAGGAATTCATCATCGGCACGGAGAGCAGCATCGTACAGCACCTCCAGTTCGAATGTCCGGATAAGAAGTTCTACCTTCTCTCCGACCGCTGCGTATGTCATAACATGAAGATTACCACCTTGTACGACATATACAACGCACTGCTGGGTGAAGGCGGCGAAGAGATTCTGCTTTCCGACGAATTGATTCGGGATGCCAAGAGACCGATTGACCGCATGATTGAACTGGGCAAATAAATTCCGATTGGACCCGTTTGAAGGCACGAACCATCCCTGTGGACTCGCTCCGCAGGGATTATTTTGGTTCTTCACTTTTTTGGTTCTTCACTTTTTTTGCAATGTTTTTTCCTTTTTAAATTTCCTATATCAGTGACTCCTTCCGGCATGGTTCGCGCTCGCCTCTCCTCTAAGCCTTTGTTTTCCGTTTCCGAGCGCGAACCACTACCCCGGAAATCATCACCGGCCGGCCCGCGCTCCGGAAAAGTTCGCGCTCGCCTCCCCCCTAAGCCTTTATTTTCCGTTTCCGAGCGCGAACCACCGCCCCGGAAATCATCACCGGCCGGCCCAGGTTCCGAAAAAGTTCGCGCTCGCCTCCCCCCTAACCCTTTGTTTTCCGTTTCCGGGCGCGAACCACTGCCCCGGAAATCAGGAACGGCCAGCCCGGGCTCTGGAAAAGTTCGCGCTCGCCTCCCCCCTAACCCTTTGTTTTCCGTTTCCGGGCGCGAACCACTGCCCCGGAAATCATCACCGGCCGGCCCGCGCTCCAGAAAAGTTCGCGCTCGCCTCCCCCCTAACCCTTTGTTTTCCGTTTCCGAGCGCGAACCACCGCCCCGGAAATCATCACCGGCCGGCCCGCGCTCCGGAAAAGTTCGCGCTCGCTGCCCCGGAAAGCCGAATAAAAAAATCATTCGTCCGTCATCGATTTCCGGTAGCGATGACCACCGCGCTATGCTACCATATACGTACAAAGGAAGGAGATCGCCTATGGGATCCTATGTTGAATTCAAAAATGTAAAGAAGGTGTACCGCATGGGGGAGGTGCTGATTGAAGCCCTCCACGACGCCACATTTGAAATAGAGAAAGGCGAAGTTTGTGTGATTGTAGGGGCATCCGGCGCCGGCAAAACCACCTTGCTGAACATCCTGGGAGGTATGGATACCCTGTCCGACGGACAGGTTCTTCTGGACGGAAAGGATATTTCCCGGTACAGCCGGCGGGAACTGACGGACTACCGCCGATACGAAATCGGTTTCGTCTTCCAATTCTATAATTTGATTCCAAACCTCACTGCTCTGGAGAATGTATCCCTGGCCACTCAGATTTGCCGGGATCCTTTGGATGCGGAAGAAACACTGACCAAGGTGGGACTGAAGGACCGCCTGGGGAACTTTCCGGCCCAGCTCTCCGGCGGCGAGCAGCAGCGGGTGGCCATCGCCCGGGCGCTGGCGAAGAATCCGAAACTTCTGCTGTGCGATGAACCTACCGGTGCGCTGGATTACAACACGGGAAAGTCCATCCTGAAACTGCTTCAGGATACCAGCCGGCAGCAGGGCATGACGGTGGTCATCATCACCCACAACACCGCCCTCACCGCTATGGCCGATCGAATTATCCACATCAAAAATGGGCACATCTCTTCGGTAGAGAAGAACGAGCACATCACCCCGGTGGAAGACATAGAATGGTAGGACAGAAAAATGCTGAAAAAATCAACATTGCGAGAAATACGTTCCAGTCTGGGAAGATATCTGGCCATCCTGGCAATCGTCATGCTTGGCGTGGGGTTTTTCTGCGGTCTGAAATCCACCAAACCGGCCATGGTGGCTACTGCCAATGAATACTTGAAAAAAAACAAGATGTACGACTATCAGCTTCAGTCCACCCTTGGGTTAACGGAAAAGGATGTAGATGCCGTCGCCCGGCAGAATGAGGTGGAAGCGGCGGAAGGTTCCGTCACGGAAGACGTACTCTTTCACTACGAAGGGCAAGCATCCGATAAGGTGCTCCGCTTCCATTCCATCACCTCAAAGGTCAATACCATCCACCTGATGAAGGGACGCCTGCCGAAGACAAAGGATGAATGCGTGGTGGATCACAATCTTGGAAATGACCTGATTGGAAAGAAAATCGTGATCTCCCCCCGGAACAGCAAGAGTACCCGAAATTTGTTTTATCGGAAGGAGTTGAAGGTGGTGGGCACCGTCACCTCGCCGGTGTACCTGAACTTTGAGCGGGGTACCACCTCCTTGGGCGATGGAAAGGTTTCCGGCTTCGTATACATGAACCGGGATGCCTTCGATACGGATGTTTTCACCCGGATTGACGTGAAGCTGAAGAAGAACTACCCGATTTACTCCAAGAAGTACAAGAATTATATCGATGCCAACAACGCCGGAATGGAGGATATTCTTGAAGAGCGGGCGGAAATTCGATACAAGGATATTGTGGCCAAAGCCACTCGAAAATGGGAAAAGAACAAAGCCAAGTACGAGAAGAATTATAACGATTTCCTAAAAGAAAAGGCGGACACCCAACAGAAGCTCCGGGACAGCCATCAGAAACTGACGAACAGCAAGGCGAAGCTTCAGAAGAAGAGCAAGGAGCTGAACAGCAAGGAAAAATCTCTGAAATCCAATCTGAAGAAGGTAGACAGCGGAATTCGGCAGGTGAACGCCGCTATCGAACAGAGCAAGGCGGCAGGCGCGCCGGTGGATCGGCTTCTGGCGCAGAAGCAGCAGCTTCAGGGGCAGAAGCGGAAGATCCAAGATGGTCTTCTACTGGTGAAGAAAGGCAAAGGGAAAATCAAGGCGGGCAATCAGGAACTGAAAAAAGGCTTCACGAAATATAACGAAGCCGTTGCCACGGTCAACAAGGAATTCCGCGAGGCAGAAGATCAGTTGGCGGATGCCAAGGAGAAGCTGGACGACGGTAAGAAGAAAATTGCCGAAATCGATAAAGCGGATACCTACGTGCTAGACCGAAATACCAATACAGGATACGCATGTTTCGACAGCGATTCCTCCATCGTAGACGGAATCTGCAAGGTCTTCCCGATTTTCTTTTTCCTGGTCGCCGCCCTGGTGTGCATGACCACCATGACCCGAATGGTGGATGCCCAGCGGACGGAAATCGGTGTGCTGAAGGCACTGGGGTACAGCAATTCTTCCATCATCGGAAAATACCTGTTCTATTCCTGCAGTGCTTCCCTATTGGGCGCCGTTACCGGACTTTTCGCCGGCGCTTATATTTTCCCGAGGGTGATCTGGAAAGCCTACGGCATGATGTACGACTTCAATGCCAACCTTAAATACGTACTCAGCCCGAAGCTGTCCGCTGCGGCGGTGGGGGTTTCCCTGCTTTGCGCCGTCAGTGCCACTCTGCTTCCTTGTCTGGGGGATTTCCGGGAAGTCCCGGCACAGCTGATTCGGCCTCGGGCACCGAAGAACGGAAAACGAATTCTTTTGGAACGAATCGGATTTCTGTGGAACCGGTTCAGCTTCCTTCAGAAAGTCACCTTCCGGAATATCTTCCGCTACAAAAAACGTTTTCTCATGATGCTCATCGGCATCAGCGGCTGCACCGCCCTTCTGGTGGCCGGTCTGGGCATTCGGGATTCCATCCAGAATGTGGTGAATTTCCAGTTCGACGAAATTCAGAAATACGATTACGATGTGACGTTCGATAAAAACATGACCGCCGAAAAGCAAAAAACATTCCGCAAGAATAACGACGGCGCCTACAAGGATATTCTCTTTGTCCATAAAAACAGTGCCGACATCCTCCACGGCGATCAGGTAAAATCCATCATCCTGATTGCAGCGGAATCCAAGGGCTTCCGGCAGTTCGTGGATCTCCACAACCACGCCGGCAAATCCATTTCCTATCCGGGTAAAGGTCAGGCGGTCATCTGTAAGAAGCTGGCACGCAACTACAATCTCTCCGTGGGAGATGAAATCACCCTCCGGGACGATGATTATCACCAAGGCAAGGTGAAAATCAGCGGAATCTGCGAAAACTACATCTACAACTACGTGTACATCACACCGGATACCTACCGAGACCTGTTCGGAACCGCGGCATCCATCAAATCCGCCATGGTTCGCACTGCCACCGGCAGCGACAAGTCCGTGCACCAATCCGCCACCAAACTTCTCAAGCGGGATGAGGTGGCCGCGGTATCCATCAACATAGATATGAGGGACCGGGTCAACAACATGATGAAGAGTTTGAATGCTATCGTTCTGGTGGTGGTTCTCTCCGCCGGCGCACTGGCCTTCATCGTGCTGTACAACCTGACCAATATCAACATCACCGAGCGAATCCGGGAGATTGCCACCATCAAGGTGCTGGGCTTCCGAAAAGGCGAAACCGCCGCCTACGTCTTCCGGGAGAACATTTTTCTCACCGGAATCAGTGCTCTGCTGGGCTTGGGACTGGGGCGGATTCTTCTGGGATTCATCATCAGCCGGATTAACATAGATCTGATTTCCTTCGATACTCGGATCACCGGATTCAGCTACGCTCTGGCAGTGATTCTCACCTTCGTCTTTGCCTTCATCGTGAGCATTGCCATGTCCCGACGGCTGGAGAACATCAGCATGACGGAGTCCTTGAAGAGCATCGAATAGCCTTTCCAGGCTTTCTTGCACCAAGTCTTGATCGCTTCCGGGGAAATTCTCCCGGGGGACTTGGTGCATCGCCAACGCAATCAATGCGTTTTCCGACTTTCTTGCACCAAGTCCCCGCCGATTCCGAGGCATTTTCCTCGATGGACTTGGTGCATTGTCGACGCAGTCAATGCGTTTCCCGGCTTTCTTGCACCAAGTCTTGGTCGCTTCCGAGGAAATTCTCCCGAGGGACTTGGTGCATTGTCGACGCAGTCAATGCCTTTCCAGGCTTTCTTGCACCAAGTCTCAGCCGGTTCCGAGGCATTTTCCTCGATGGACTTGGTGCATCGCCGACGCAATCAATGCGTTTCCCGACTTTCTTGCACCAAGTCTTGGTCGCTTCCGAGGAAATTCTCCCGGGGGACTTGGTCGCTTCTGGGGCAAAAGGTAAGACCCTGCATCCGTAATGCAATCTTGAAGATGTGATTGCATTACGGATGCAGGGTCTTTCAGTCTTTGGCGTCGACAGACCGAACATCTGGGTCGTATTGGCGGGACATGACGGAGAAAAAAGCTCTTCACTTTACAACAAGTGCAAACGCACAAGCGAATGCAGCAACTATTGCCGCAAGCATGGGACAACTACAATTTTTAAATTTGAAAAAATAAATTCCTGCAACAACAAAAATACAAACAAAAATACAAACTAAAAGTACTTTTATTAAAGATGACAATAGTCTTCCGTTTTGTATAACCCCGGTGCATCCAAGGATACATAGAATTGGGATAAGGCATCCAAACATTACCAGAGCTATCAATAGATTCCGCTTAGTCACGTTATCGTGCAATTACCTATACTTTGTAATTACTCCTCCTTTCCTCTACCGAATCTTCCCCAACCGGAACGCTTCGATCATTTCCTGTGTCAGCGCCGGCCGAACCGGGTTCATTTCCAGTTCCTCTCGGGAAATGAAGAAAGCGGTTTCCAGCTCCTCGCGGTCCAGGACGATGCGGTCGTCCCCGTCCACCTCTGCGGTGTAGCCGATTTGCAAGTTTCCCGCAAAACCCCACGGCTGGGATCCGTAGTATCGGATGTTCTTGACCTTAAGTCCCACTTCTTCCATGACCTCCCGGGCCACGCATTCCTCTGCGGACTCCCCGATTTCCACGAAGCCGGCAATCAGTGCATACAAGTTGGTCTGCTTTCTGCCGTTGTAACGGGATACCAGCAGCTTATCCTCATGGGTTACCGCCACCGTTACCGCCGGGTTAATTCGGGGAAAAATAAGATTTCCGCACTTCGGACAGCGCATCAAGCGTTCCTTCTCGCCGTATTCCGTCCGGGTTCCGCATCTTCCGCACATCCGATTGTTTTTGTACCACGCATTCAGGTGCCCCGCCGTCATGGCTGCAAAGCACAGGTCTTTCGGTTTTCCCTTTCGGAGAACCCGAGGAGACCGATACTCGTAGCCCGCCGGCAGGGAAACGCTGCATTCGCTCTTTGGCATAAAGAACCGGGTATCGTCAATGGAGAACAGGTAGACGCACTCCTCTTCCGTAAGACCTGCATCTCCCGCTTTTGGAATCTCCAGCATTCCGTCCTCGGACTCCCTCATGCCGATTTCGCCGCTCTTCTCATCGAAGAGAAACAGCTCATCCTCTGCCCGCATCCGAATGTCCGGTCTGTAGTGATTATCAAATATTCTATCGCCGATTTCCTGTATCATCTATAATTTAACTCCTGCTAAAAGTATTTTCGGGATCTCTCCATGCTTACAGTTCCGGGAATCCGTGCGCCCGATGGTACTGCCGCCCCTTTTCACAATCCGACGCAATCCGCTCCCGCAGCTCTTCTACGGAACCGAATTTCATCTCCGGCCGCTCCCACTTCAAGAACTCAATCCGGATATTTTTACCGTACAAATCCCGATTCAGTCCGTACACGTGGGTCTCGATGGATTTCTCAAACTCCCCGACTGTTGGTTTTACCCCCACATCGGTAATCCCCGGATATTTGACGCCGTCGATTTCCGCCAATGTGTAATAGACCCCGTTGGGCGGCGCGATTCGGTAGGCTTCGAACACCACGTTGGCCGTCGGGAAACCGATTCGGCCCCCCAGCTGCTTGCCGGGAATCACCTTTCCGGTGCAGTAGAAGTTCCGGCCCAGGCAAACCGATGCCCGTTCCATATCCCCTTCCGTAATCAATCGGCGAACCAAGGTGGAGCTGACCACCATATCATCAACATACACCGGCTCATTTACCAAAACCTCCATTCCCAGGTCCCGGCCCAGGCTTTGCATCAAATCCACATCCCCGGCCGCTTTCTTTCCGAACCGAAAATTGAATCCGCAGCACACTGCTGCCGCATGCAGGGTCTCTCCCAGAATGCGCCGGATAAAATCCTCTGCGGAGGTATTTCGAATTCTCTCGTCAAATGGAATATCCACCACAACCTCAATCCCCAGGGACTGAAGCAGTGCCATTTTCTCCATCTCGGTACAGATGAGGCTCACCTCTTTGCGGGTATGCGTGGAAAAGGTAAAGCATACCGGCGTCCAGTTGTTCCGCTTTGCTTTTCGTACCGCACTCAGGAGAATCTCCCGGTGGCCGATATGAACCCCGTCGAAATTGCCCAGTGCTACCACCGTCTGCCCATCTATCTTAACATCGTCTAATGAACGTATTACTTTCATCTTATCGTATCACCTTCTCCGGATATAACGTATTCTCCCGAAGGGAAGAAATTCCCAGGAACTTTCCTTCCGGGTCGTACACCCGGTATTTATCCCCCAAGCGGGACTCCTCCTGCATCGCCTCCGGAACTGCAGGCGATGCAAGCACGTTCACGTATCCGGTATCAATCTCCCGACCATTGTAATAGAACGGCACGGACTCCATGCTCTTCAGTTCGATTCTGCCCAAGTGCACCAACGTTTCATCCATGGGAATCACGCAGCGCTCCAGCTCCTCATCGGTCATCTCCAAAATCTCCGGAAGCGTCCGCGCGTCTTCCACCCGAAAACAACCGGATTGGGTTCGCTGAAGGGAGGTCATGGTGCCTCCGCAACCCAATTTTTTCCCGATGTCGTCGCAGATGGTGCGGATATATGTTCCCTTGGAGCAGGTCACCCGAAAGAGAATCCGGTTCTCTCTCAAATTCACTTCCACCGGCTGAATGTCCTCCACATAGATTTTCCGGGATTTGATTTCCACCTCTACCCCTTCTCGGGCGTATTTGTACAGCGGCTTCCCGTTCACCTTCAGTGCGGAATACTTCGGCGGAATCTGGGTGATCCATCCCCTAAAAGAATCAATCGTCTGAATTACATCATCTTCCGACACATCCACCGGTTTCGTCTCCAGTACCGTGCCGGTGATGTCCAGAGTATCTGTCACCATTCCCAGCTTCATTTCCGCTTCGTAGGTCTTAAAATCGTCATCGTAATATTCGATAATCCGAGTCGCCTTCCCAAAACACACCGGAAGCACTCCCGTCGCCATGGGATCCAGCGTTCCGGTATGCCCCACACGTCGAATGTGAAGCCGTCCCCGAAGTTTTGCCACCACATCCTGGGAGGTCCAGCCCTCCGGCTTATTGATATTCAGGATTCCGTTTTCAATCATATTATTGATCTTTCTCCACTTGCTCCACTAACTTCTCTGTAATAATCGACTTCGCCTCATCCAACGGTTTCCGGATTCGGCAGCCCGCCGCCAGAACGTGTCCGCCGCCGCCCAAAGCACCGGCCACTTCCGCCACGTTGATATGGGACCGGGAACGGAGACTGCATCGAATCACCGCCGGTTCCGCTTCCTTCAGCAGGCATCCCACCTCGATGCCGTCCACGCTCATAATGTCCTGCACAAAACCTTCCGCTTCGCTCAATTCGCACCCGGTCTCCCGGAGCATTTCCTGTGTCACGGCGGCCACGGCCACCTTGTCCTCACCGAACAGCTGAATACTGCTCATCACCAGGGAATGCAGCCGAATGGACCGCAGGGAATTGCGGTTATAAATCAGGTTGCTGATTTTCTTGCAATTGAACCCCGACACCCGGTGCAGCTGCGCCGCCATTTCGTGGGTACGCGCAGTGGTATTGGCATGCTGAAAATTCCCGGTATCCGTGGTGATTGCGGTAAAAATACCCTCCGCCATCGGAAGATCGATTTCCACATTCATCGCTTCAATCAAAAGCTCAATCATCTCTCCCGTTGCCGCCGAGTCCGGTTCGATTCGGCCAAAATCAAAATTCGGTTGTTCTCCGGTCACCCCATGATGGTCAATCACTGCTTTTACCGGGGCCGTCTCAAAGATTTCCTCTCGCCCCGGAATGCGGTTCATTCCGCTGCAATCCACCATGATGGCCATTTCCGGCCGGAAGTCCGGCTGGGAAACAATCAAATTCCTCGCCAGAAAGTCCAGATTCGCCGGTGTCGCCTCGTCGGTGACGATTACCGCATTCTTACCCATGGATTTCAGCGCAACGCAAAGAGCGGATGACGAGCCCAAGGCATCGCCATCCATGTTTACGTGCGGAAGAATCACGATGTGATCCAATCCTGCCAATTTTTCTGCTATCTCTTTGTATGAATTCTTCATATTAGTTCTCGTTGTGAATTTCATCAATCAGCGCATCGATGTGCCGTCCGTAATCCATGGAGGAATCGATTTTGAAAATCAATTCCGGCACGTGGCGCATCTTGATGTCCTTTCCGATGTTCTTCTTGAAGGTTCCCTTTGCCCGATTAAAGGCTTCCAGAACTTCCTTGTTCACTGCTTCTTTGTCCTCATCTGCGAGGGTCAGCGGTGTGATGTACACCGTGGCGAAACTGCCGTCCGCAGTGACATCCACACCGGAAATGGTGATAATTCTCGAGTTCAGTCTCGGATCCTTGATTCCGTTCACCAGCAGCTTGCTGATGCTCTTTTTAATCTCTTCCGAAACCCGTCCAATTCGATGATTTCTACCCATAATTATCTTTCAACCTCTACCATTGTGAAGCATTCCAGCGTATCGCCCGGTTTGATATCGTTGTAGTTCTCGATTCCCAGACCGCATTCGTAACCGGTTGCCACTTCCTTGGCATCGTCCTTGTATCTCTTCAGAGAGGAGATGGTGCCTTCGTGGATTACGATGCCATCCCGTACCAGACGAATCTGTGCATTCCGCTGAATCTTTCCTTCTGTAACATAGGCACCGCCGACAGTTCCCACGTTCGGTACGCGGAAGGTGTCACGGATTTCTGCCTTACCCAGAATTTCTTCCCGGAATTCCGGATCCAGCATACCCTTCATCGCGTCGGAAATTTCGTCGATGATATCGTAGATGACACGGTATGTTCTGATTTCAACATCCGCATCCGCCGCCTGGTTGGTTACGGCCGTGGTCGGACGAACGTTAAATCCGATAATGATGGCATTGGATGTCTCCGCCAGCATTACGTCGGACTCGGTGACGGTACCTACGCCGGAATGAACCACGTTGATTCGAACATCCGGTGTATCCAGCTTCTCCAGAGAGGAGATGATAGCACCGACGGAACCCTGTACGTCCGCCTTGATAATCAGGTTCAGTTCCTTGGTCTCGCCTTCCTGAATCTGGGAGAAGAGCTTGTCCAGCGTCATGCTGGCATTCTTTGCCAATACATCCTCTCTCATCTTCTCGGCACGGCTGTTTGCGATTTCTCTGGCAACCTTATCGTCCTTCACGGCATTGAAGGCATCACCGGCCATCGGTACATCCGACAGACCCAGAATTTCCACTGCCGTTGCCGGACCGGCCTTACGGATCTTATCACCCTTGAAGTTGGTCATTACACGGATCTTTCCGGAGCATGTTCCGGCTACCACACTCTGACCGGTCTTCAGAGTACCGTTCATTACCAGCAGTGTGGCAATCGGACCTCTTGCCTTGTCCAGTCTGGCCTCGATTACCGTACCCAGTGCCAGTCTGTCCGGGTTCGCCTTCAGCTCCAGCATTTCTGCCTCCAGAAGAATCATCTCCAGCAGGTCGGTAATGCCTTCGCCCTTCTTTGCGGATACCGGTACACTGATTACGTCTCCACCCCAGTCTTCTACCAGGATGCCGTTGTCGGCCAGGTCCTTCTTTACCTTGTCCGGATTTGCGCCCGGCTTATCCATCTTGTTGATGGCAACGATAATCGGAACGTTTGCCGCCTTTGCGTGGCTGATGGACTCGATGGTCTGCGGCTTAACACTGTCATCTGCCGCAACAACCAATACGGCGATATCCGTAATCTGTGCACCGCGGGCACGCATGGTGGTAAACGCTTCGTGTCCCGGAGTATCCAGGAATACGATTTTCTTGCCGTTGATGGTAACTTCAGATGCACCGATATGCTGTGTAATTCCGCCGGATTCTCCTGCGGTGACGTTGGTGTTTCGAATCGCATCCAGCAGGGATGTTTTACCGTGGTCAACGTGACCCATTACGGTGATGATTGGAGCTCTCGGCTTCAGTTCGCTTTCCGCATCTTCGTGAAGATCCAGGCCTTCTTCCGGCTCTTCTTCCACTTCTTCGGTAACCACGACGCTGATACCCAGATCCTCTGCCAGCATCTCCACCACGTCCTTATCGATGGTCTGGTTCAATGTAGCCATGATGCCCATCTTCATCAGAGACATGATGATGGATGTCGGCGAGATCTCTGCCTGTTCTGCCAGACCCGCAACGGTAATCGGAACGGTTACCGCAATGGTGCCTTCCGGCAGAAGCTCTTCAATATCCACTTCCGGCTCCACGTTCTTCGGTGCTTTCTTTTTCTTATGTCTGGTCTGTTTTTCCAGAGAATTCTCGTCGAAGTAACGGGAATTTTTTCCGCCGCCGTTTCCTTCGTGACGACCGTGCTTGTTGTGACGATCACCTCTGCTGCGGTCTTCATTCTTATCCTTGTTGTGGTCAAAGAACTTCTTGCTCTTTCCCTTTCCGCCCTTTCCGGTTTCTACCGCTGCCATTTCCGGTGCGGATGCGCCGGTGCTGCGGCGCGGGGAATGATCGTTCCGGCCTTCATTGTTGTTCCGGCGGTTTCCGCCGTCCTTACGGCCCTGACCATCTTTTCCTCTGCGGTCATTGCGGTCGTTTCTCTTCTTTCTGCCATCGGAAGATTTGCCGGATTCCTTTGCTTCCGGCTGCGGTGCTTTGGATGCATCGAAAATCTTCTTGAAGCGCATTGGCTTGTTCGGAGCGTTGGTATACTCTTCCTTCTTTGCCGTCTTCTTTTCTTCTGCCTTGTGGTCCGCTGCCTTCTTTTCAGCAGGCTTATCGGACGTCTTTTTCTCCGACTTCTTCTCGGATTTCTTCGCCGCCTTTTTCTCAGCGGTTTCTTTTTCTTTTGCGGCTTTCTGCTCAGCCTTTGCCGCCGCTTCTTCGCTTTCAACCTCGGCTGCGGTCTTCACGATTTTCAGTCCAACCCGTTTCTTCGGCTCTTCCTTCGGAGCTTCATCCTTTGCCGGTGCATCCTTCGGAGCTTCTTCCTTCTCCTTCTTCGCCATCGGTGCCGGTTTGCTGATAATCGGAATTGCCTTAATCTTCGGTTTCTTGGACTGGGCTTCCGGACGATCGTTTCCTTTCAGCATATTGATGGTGCTGATAATTCTACCCGCATCCCGATCCTCCATGCTGTCTTCCTCGCCGGTCACCTTAATGCCCAACTTGTCGGAATTTCGTTTCAGTTCCTGATACGAAATATCCAGCTCGGTCATAATATCAGATACCTTCTTCGCCATTCACTACCTCCTTTACAAATGCACTGGCTTCGTCAAAAGCCGCATCTGTTATTTCCATTTTGATTTCTCTCTTATAATTTCGCTGAAATGCTCTGCTTTTTCTTGCTTTCTCGATGCATTCCGGATTCTTGCAGAGATACACGCCTCGCCCCGGGCTCTTCCCGTCTCGATCCACATGAATGGCTTCATCGTGGAGCGTCAGCCGAATCAGCTGATTCTGAGGAAAGGATTCCCTGCACCCGATGCATCTTCGCATTGGTGTTCTTCGGTCTTTCATACCACGCCTCTACTCTTCCGAAGCGGTCTCTTCTGCTTCCGGTGCTTCTGCCTCCACAACTGCATCTTCTGTCATTTCATTTTCTTCTTCAAAAGCATTTGCCTCTTCATCTTCATCGGTATAGTCATCAAAATCAAAACCGCTTTCTTCCAGCTGGGCCTTGCTCTTGATATCGATCTTCCATCCGCTGACTCTGGCTGCCAGACGAACGTTCTGTCCTTCTCTTCCGATGGCCAGGGAAAGCTGCTGTTCCGGAACCACAGCGATGGCGCTCTTTTCTTTTTCATCGGCATATACCGCTTCCACAACTGCCGGACGCAGAACGTTGCTGATCAGCACCGTCGGATTCTCATCCCATACGATGATGTCGATTTTCTCATCGTTCAGCTCGTCCACGATGGACTGTACACGGGATCCCCGGTTTCCAACGCAGGCACCTACCGGATCCACGTTCTCATCGTTGGAATATACCGCAATCTTCGTGCGGGAACCGGCCTCACGGGCAATTCCTTTAATCTCCACCGTACCGTCGGCAATTTCCGGAATTTCCAGTTCGAACAGCTTCCGAACCAGTCCCGGATGGGAACGGGAAATGAAAATCTGAGTTCCCTTCGGCTTCTTCTGTACGTCCATTACGTATACCTTGATATACTGACCCGGACGCAGCTCCTCGCCGCGAACCTGCTCGGATTTAGACAAAGAACATTCCACGTTTCCGATGGATACGTAGACTCTGCCTTCGTTCACTCTCTCGACTCTTGCGGTCACCAGTTTTTCCTTCAGTTCGATGAACTGGTCGTAGGTGTTGTTTCGTTCCGCTTCACGGATGCTCTGAACCACAACCTGCTTTGCGGTCTGTGCGGCAATGCGGCCGAAATCCTTCGGATCGATTCGGTACTGAATCTCATCGCCGATTTCGTAACGTTCGTCATAAGACCGTGCTTCTTCCAAAGATACCTCGGTGGCATCATCCATTACTTCTTCCACAACTTCCTTGCTGAGAAGCACCATTACCTCACCGGATTCCCGGTCTACTACGACATCCACCTTCTGGTCTTTGCTGTAGTTTCTTTCGTAAGTGGTTTTAACGGCTTTCTCGATTGCCGCGATAATGTCCTCTTTGGAAATGTTCTTTTCGCGCTCCAACTCATTGAGTGCATCTAGAAATTCCTTATTCATTTAACCCTCCTAAAATATAACTGCAAGGTTGATCTTGGAAATCTTCTTGTGCGGAATCTCCAATCTCTCCCCATCTAAATCCAACTGAATTACATCTTCTTCCGTGCGTCCCACCAGCTCGGCCTCAAAGCTCTTCTGACCGTTCAGCGGTTCGTACAGCTTGACGTCTACAATTCTTCCGGCGAAACGATCGAAGTCCTTATCATGAATCAGCTCCCGATCCATTCCCGGTGAGGACACCTCGATGGTGTACTGACGGGCAATCAGATCCAGTTCATCCAGTTTCTCGCTCAGATACCGATTCACCTCTTCACATTCTTCAATGTTTACAAATTCCTGCTCACAATCTGCCGGTTTGTCAAGATATACCCGAAGTTTCCATTCCGGTCCCTCCTTGCGGTACTCTACATTGTAAATTTCCAAATCTCTGCCGCAAATATACTCTTCTGCAAGTTCTTTTACGCGGCTGACTACATCTTCTTTTGCCATCATCCCTCCGGAATAATCCACATACAAACGAAAGAGTGGGCTCTGCCCACTCTTTCAAGTTCCAACGTATATGGATATAATAGCACGAATCCCTTTGATATGCAAGGGTTTTTCTTGATATTCCGGGGAATTCTTAGATTTTGTAACGTGCCATAGAAGCCGCCAAGTGCTTCATCATGGTTTGCGTTGCCGCATCCACATTTCCGCTGATAATCGCACCGTACAATTTCTGATGCTCTTCCACAACGGCCTGCAGCTGTTCCGAATCCACCATACCGGTTCCGCTGACCCGCTTGAGGAAATTTCGAATCGTGGTCAGCATGGACAGGATAATCGGATTGCCGGAACATTCTGCAATGCAGGTATGGAATTCAATATCCGCATTCAGGGTTTCCTGCAGCGCATGCTGCAGATTGTCCGTATCCTTGCTTTCCTGGAAGGTTTTCTGCATCCGATAATAGATGTCCGTCAGTTTATCCAGTTTATTCTTATCCTCGCACTGAGACGCCAGCTGAACCGCCCGGAGTTCCAGCGCTCCACGAACCTGAAGGATGCTCTTTACCTGAGTGCCGTCCAGAAACAGAGACCAGGACAACGGTACCGAGAAGAAATTGGTTTCCCGGCTCGTAATATACGTACCCTGTCCCAGGCGTATATCAATCATCCCCAAGACGTCCAATACCTTTAAGGCCTCCCGGACGGCGGATCGGCCGACATTTAATTTTTTTGCCAGCTCCCGGTCTGACTCAATCTGATCTCCTCGCTTTAGACGGCCTTCCAGAATTTCATCGGCGAAATACATGGTCAGTCGATTGACCAACTGACTGATATTTCCCTTTTTTTCACTCTTATAGAACAAATCCTCGTCTGCCTGATGAGAATTCAAACAGGTTTCCAGATTCTGGAGAAATTCCTGCGGTTCCAGGGAGAACATCATGCTGTCCAGCTGTAAACGGCCGGAAACGGCACTGATTACCTCATTGAGGCGATCGCCCCCCTTGGATTCCAGGTTGGATAGAGTCGCCACGCTCATGGCCGTCTTTCCATTCTCTTTCATCAGAAAATACTCCAAAAATTCCTTTTGGGTCATCTTCAACGTCCGGCGAACCTGTCGGATATTGTCTTTCTTGTAGACAGAGTTGTACTTGCCCTCTACCATCATGTACCTCATTTTTTCACTCAATCTTTAACTTCGCGATTACTCGTTCAGAAGTTTTTCAACCAGGTCGGTCATCAGTACAGAGGCTTTAGCCAGGTCACTGTATTTACTGAATTCAACCGGTGCATGGCTTCGACCGTCCTTGCTGGAAACGAACAACATAACTGTTGGAAGCTGCTGACCGATTTCCAGAGAGTCGTGTCCCGCACCACTCGGAAGACGCATGTAGGAATATCCTCTCTCCTTGCAGGAATCTTCCAGTGTGTCCAGCATGCCTGCATCCAGAGCAACCGGTTCGATGACCAGCTTCGTGTCAATTTCATAGGTTCCGCCCATAATCTTGCACTCACGCTCCAATGCAGCTCGAATTCTTCTGGCGATATCATTAATATTATCATTATTCATGGACCGAATGTCAACCGTGAACTCTACTTTCTCCGCAACGATGTTCATTCCGCCCGGGGTTACGTTCATGAAACCAACGGTAGCAACCGTACCGTCTGCCTTCTCCCGTGCCCAGTCTGCAATTTTGCAGATTACCTTCGATGCGGTATCTACGGCATCCATTCTCATATCCATTGGAGTGGTTCCTGCATGGTCGGCTCTTCCGTGTACCGTAACCATGTATCTCTGAATACCGACGATACCGGTTACCAGACCGATTTCCAGCTCTTTCTGATCCAGTACCGGACCCTGCTCGATGTGCGCTTCTACAAAGTGACCGATGGAGCCCTCTTTCCAAGCGGCATCGCCTACTTTTGCCGGATCCAAGCCGTATTCCTTCATCGCTTCTGCAATGGAGATTCCGCTTGCATCCTTGAACTGCTCGGTATATGACTCATCGCGGTGACCCAGTATTGCACCGGAACCAAAATATCCGGTCCCGAAACGCATACCTTCTTCATCGTTGAAGCCAACAACTACCAGATCTCTCTTATGTTCCATTCCGCTCTCTACAATCTGACGAGCCATCTCGATGGAGCAAACCACGCCGCCGATGCCATCGTAGTTACCGCCGTGGATAACCGAATCGTAATGAGAACCGGACATTACGCATGGAGCGTCCGGATCCGTACCTCTCAGAATACCGATTACGTTTCCGGCTTCATCCTCGTGCACTTCCAGACCAATTTCTTCCATGATTTCTCTCAGATAATTCACGGCATCTCTCGCTTCCTTGGTGAACGGAAGTCGGGTGCAGCCTTCTCCCGGGGTAGCGGTGAATTTCTTCAGATACTCCAGATCCTGGGCAATTCTTCCTGTAATCTTTTCGATTTCCATCTTAACGTCCTCCTAGTTTTTTCGATCAATAATAAAAACCTTAATCGGTGAAATAAGCATTGCCACGACCACCGCCGCGAATCCCCCTGTTGCCAATCCGTTCATTCCATGGTTTACCCCAAGAAGAATCAGAGTGAAACCGATCATGGTGATGATAAATGCAACGGTTAATGCCCCTGCATTCGTTTTCCAGAAACTTTTCTTTTCCATTCTATTTATCTCCATTTCTACAGACCAAACACCAGGAATAAGAACAGGCCAATTGCAATGGTGGCCGGAATGGTGAAGGTCAGCATAATTTTCAGCACTTCACCTTCTTTGCCCAGACATCCAGCGGTGGTGGTTCCCAGAATAATCTTGCTCGGGCTCACTGCAGCACCGATCGCACCGCCTGCGGTCTGTGCCCCCAATACCGCCGGTGCATTCACACCCAGCAGAGAAGATGTAGTCATCTGGAAGTCTCCGAACAGAATGTTGGAACTCATGTTGCTGCCGGTCATAAATGTTCCCAGCAGTCCGATGAACGGCGCGAGGATCAGGTATTTATTGCCCAGCACGCCGGCAATTCCCTGAGACAGAACGACGGTCTGTCCGGTTCCGGACATAATCTTGGACATGATTACCAGTCCGATTACTGCCATTCCGGATGGCATGGTCATGGTAATGGAGCGGCCGAAAATCGCCTTGGTTCCGCCGGCCTGAATCCAGCCGTGCTTCTTGTAGTATGCCAATCCGATTACTGCAGACAGGAACAGGAACATGCTGGCATGGGTAAACGGAACAATCGGCGAGAACGCATCGGAGGCCGCATTGACGAAGCCGTATCCGGTGGATGTTTCCGGAACGGAAATGCTCAGCTGAACCTTGCTCAAGAATGCATTGATTGGTGCAACCGTCAGCACGATGATGGTCATCAGGGACAGCAGTACGTACGGTACGAATGCCTGTACCAGTGTCATATCCTTCGGTGCATCCAAGGTCTCTCCGGTGCTCTCGGTGCGAACCATAATCTTGGAATCTTCGATTCTCCACTCATCCCGGTACATCTTCATCCTTCCCATTAGCATGAGAACGACCAGACAGATAACAGCCGGAACGAAGTTGCTCAGTGTGGTGTTCACCTGGCTCAGCACCAGCTCACCGCCGCCACCGATAATCGTCATTACCAGCACAGCCGGAAGCCCCTTCTTTACAGCCTTTCCTTTTCCGTACAGCCAGCAGATGATAATGCCGGTCACGAAATCCCATACCAGCAGGAATACCGCTGCCCAGAATGCCGCCCTGTAATATTCCAGACTGCCTGCCTGAACACCGGCGGATACCGTCAGAGAGTCCCATGCGGCACCCAAGGTACCGAAGGTATTTCCCCATGCCTGACCCAGCAGCGGAATAACGATAGCATACATCGGCGCCACGCCGATACCAATCAGAAGCGGTGCGCCTACTGCAACCGGTACACCGAATCCGGTAATGCCCTGCAGGAAACTTTCGAAAATCCAGCCCATCGCCAGTACCAGCAGCAGTTCATTCGGCAGCAGCTTGCTCATGCCTTCTTTGATGACAATGAACGCTTTTGCCTCATCGCCCACCTGGTACATGAGAATCGCCGTCCAGATAATCAGGAGGATGACTAACGCACTCCAGATTCCTTTGGCACTCTCCACCGCGATGGTGGTAATGTCCGCCTTATACACCAGCAGACCGGAAAAAATCGTAATAAGCAAGCCAACCGGGGCTGCCTCGGTGGCGCCCCAGTGAAACTTGATCATTAATACGATTAATACGATAATCGGCAGAAACGCCATTATCCATGTCAAGAAATTTACAGGTATATTCATATTGAAAGTACTCCTCTTTTTCTCAAATCTCGTATTATGGTAAAAGCAGAATTATCTGTGGATGACGGTTCCAGTCTCTCCATTGATACCTTCTTTTGCCTTCTCGAGGAGTGTGATCAACGCATTTCTGCCTTCTCCGGATTCTGCGAAACGGATTGCCGCTTCTACCTTTGGAAGCATGGAGCCCTTTGCAAACTGTTCCTCAGCAATGTACTCCTTTGCCTGATCTACAGTCAAATCTGCCAGCCATTCCTGGTTTTCCTTACCCCAGTTAATAGCAACCTTCTCCACAGCTGTGAGAATTACCAGATAATCGGCACCGAAAGTGGATGCCAGCAAGCTGCTTGCGTTGTCCTTATCGATAACGGCACGCGCACCGACCAGTGCACCGTCCCGATCCACAACCGGGATACCGCCGCCGCCGCAGGTGATTACGATGTGACCGGCTTCGAACAGAGTTTTGATGGTTCCAAGCTCACAGATTCTCTTTGGCATTGGAGAAGCAACCACCTCTCTGTAACCTCTTCCGGCATCCTCTACCACAGCAACGCCCTGAGCTTCCAGCTCATCCGCTTCTTCTTTGGTCAGGAAACGTCCGATCGGCTTGGTCGGATTCTTGAAGGCATCGTCATTCTCATCCACCAATGTCTGAGAAATAATTGTGGAAACCTTCTTGTCGATTCCTCTCTTCTTCAGTTCATATTTGATTGCATTCTGCAGATCGATTCCGATATATCCCTGGCTCATTGCGCCGCAGGATGCCAGCGGAACCTCTCCGTACTGGTGATTGGATCTTGCCAGCATATCCATTGCATTCTGAATCATGCCTACCTGTGGTCCGTTTCCGTGAGTGACAATCAGATCATGACCCTCTTCAATCAGGTCCACAATTACACCGGCAGTGTGAGCAACCGCTTTCCGCTGCTCTTCTACGTTATTTCCCAGTGCATTTCCCCCCAGTGCGATGACAATTTTCTTGCCCATTATTTAGTCCTCCATATACTCTGATATACGCAGCGGCCTGATTTCTCAGGCCGCCACAGTAGCTTCTTTAAATTAGATTATTCCTCAAAACCCAACTTCTTTGCATAAGCCAGAACGGCCTTCTGGAATGCTTCAATCGGCGGATGTACCGTACCGGCACCAATCTGACCGAATCCCGCAATCTTGTGGGCGATACCGGTGTTGATAACCGGAGTAATTCCCTTTTCCACAACCAGTCTTGCATCAATACCCAGGCAGGTACCTCTGAAGTTCCAGTTCGGAATGATGTAGTTCGGATTTCTGTCGATGGTGATTTCGGTCATTTCGTTGCTGGTGTTCAGCGCATCTTCATAGCCGCCTGCACCGACGAACCGGGTTACAGCCGGAGCTGCGATCATTGCCATTCCACCGACACCAACGGTTTCGGTAATTGCACTGTCGCCGATATCCGGGCAAGCATCCTCGCCGTCATAACCGGTGAAGTACAGACCCTGCGGTGTATTTACCGGACCGGTGAACCATTCGTCTCCCATTCCGGCGATACGGATACCGAAGTTTACGCCATTTCTGCACATTGCAGTAACAACGGTTCCGTCGGTCAGCGTTCTCGCACCGTCCATGATTGCCTTACCGGTTGCCATCATGATGTTCAGGAAGAACTGATCGGTGTCTGCCAAGAACTTCATTACAGAAGATTTCTCATCCTGCGGCATATCCATGTCGGTGATAATCGGTGCCATTTCCTTATAGAAGCACAGGGACGCAGCAATATTTCTCTGGTGGAACTCGTCGCCCATTGCGATTGCCTTTGCAATCAGCGGATTGATTGCCAGACCTCCATCCAGGGAACGAATCGCTCTTCCCAGTGTTGGTCCCAGTACATCTCTCATCCATCTCAGGCGGTTTACAACCTCTTCAGAGTATGCACCGAAACGCAGTACCTTTCCGATACCTTCGTTCATCTGGCAGTATGCGTAGTTGCCATCGGTTTCGTTCTGAACAACGAATACCGGCATGTTCTGTGTAGTGATTCCGCCCATCGGACCTACTGCGTTGCAGTGGTGGCATGGAACGAACTGAATCTCACCGGACTCCAGGAGCTTACGAGCATCTGCTTCGTTGTCTGCCCACTCCTCGAAGAGCACTGCACCAACGCAGGAACCCTGTACGGTTGCCGGCATATCCTTGTATTCAATCGGCGGACCTGCGTGCAGGATTACCTTTCCGTTGTTTTCGTTCAGCTGCGGAATTACCGTCTTTGCCGGAACGTTGTCTTTCAGTACCGGCTGAGCAGCAACGACCTTTGCGATTACCTTGCGGTTTGCTTCGTCGATATCGAATCCTTCGTAATTTCTCAGGAAGTTCAGAGCCTTAATCAGAGTGATATCTCCGCCTGCCGGTGGCATCCAGTCGTACTGTACCACATCGCAGCCGAATTTCTCGGTTACTTCTGCAAAGCTCTTCAAACCGATGTTGATAACCTTTGGCTTGTTGGAGAGCATCTTCACCAGCTTTTCGGAAGGTGCGGATACTTCGCACTCTCTTACCTGCTTCGGACGAGTTTCCTTCTGTTCCGGAATGAAATCGTATCCGATTGCCTGAAGTGCAGTCTTTGCAGCCAGCATGTTGGTTTCCGCCACAATTACGCCGGCTTCCTTCAGCTTTGCAACGGATTCGTCGTAACCCTGGAAGTCGTTTCTGGTTCCGCATACTTCTGCAACGAAGAATACATTTCTGTTCTGAGCAGCAGCCTTTTCCTGCAGGCTCTTTACTGCCGGAATCAGTGCTCCGGCCATGTCTTCGTGAGAACCGTATCCCAGTACCACGTCGAACAGGATGACACCGGTGCTTGGATCGTCCACAGCCTCTTCCATGCACTCTACTCTGGTTCTCGGATCGATCATTGGATGCGGCTTACCCTGTGTGTAAACGTCATCGCCCAGGTCGATTACCACGTTGCCGTCTGCGTTCAGCTTGAATCCTTCCTGATGAGCGCAATCCTGCAGTCCCAGTGCTTCTTTAATCAGCATTGCAGATTCTCCGGCCAGAGTACCGCCGGAATAGTATGCCTTGATGGTCTTCTTGTCTTCCTTCTTGAAGAACCGGCTTCTGTCGCAATCAACAGTTCCCTCTTCTACCTTCTGACCTCTTACCAGGCTTACTGCCAGGCGAGCACACTCATCCAGCGTATAGGTCTGATAGAATCCCTCTTCGTAATATTCCGGCTTCTCGCCCAGGAACAAGCATACAACCGGCTTCTTGCAAACGCTCAGTCTTGCAGCAACCTTATCTGCCACTTCCTTTGCCGGTGGTTTGGAGATAACAACCAGCACCTTAACGGTCTGATCCTCTTCCATGGCATCGATTACATCCAGCATTGTGGTTCCGCCTACCTCTGCAGACAGATCTCTGCCGCCGGTTCCGATTGCGTTGGTAACGCCCTCGCCCAGACGGTCAATGATGGTGGTCAGTTCCTGAATTCCGGTACCGGATGCACCGATGATTCCGATGGAACCCGGGTTAACGGTGTTGGTAAAAGCAATCGGAACGCTCTGGATGATTCCGGTTCCGCAGTCCGGTCCCATAACAACCAGGCCCTTCTCGTGCGCCTTATCCTTAATCTTCTTCTCATCTTCGATGGTTACGTTGTCGGAGAACATGAACACGTTCATGTCTTCGTCCAGTGCTCTCTCCGCTTCCAGTGCGGCATATGCACCCGGAATGGAAATAACTGCCAGGTTGGCATCCGGCATCTGAGCCAGAGCCTGATCCCAGGACTTTGCTGCCTGAGCACCCTGCTTCTTCGCATCGGCGCTTCCTTCTTTTGCGAAGTACTCGTCTACTCTCTCCATCAGTGCGTCCAGAACGCTTTCCTCTTCCACGTCTGCAACGACTACCATGTCGTTCGGCGTAGCTGCCATCAGTTCTTCTGTTTCCAGGCCGCCCTGCTTGAAGATGTCCTTGTTCGCAGGAGTTGCCATCATGATGGAAACCTTGTTCACACCCTCAACGGTGGAAACTTCATTGGTCAGAAGCATCAGAGTTACAGAATCGTGATAGCTTCCGGCTTTAACGATTGTCTTTAACATTAAATCTCTCCTTGTTTATCTGTAAAAAAGTTACGGCTTCAATGTTATCTATAATTAGTCCGCAAAACGATTCTTATGATCGTATCTGTCAAAATGTACCGGTTCCCCCTTCAGGTATTCCACCAGTTCATCCGCTACGTCCACACCACCGGTTGCGTACGCTTTATCCATTCTCATTTTTGCTCTCTCGCCCGGATAATTTACCTTATCGAATCCCGGAGCCGGCTTGATTTTGCCGATTTCGTCCAGGCAAGCGGACATGGTCTTCATGAACTGATCTGCGCCGCAGAATCTTTCCGGATCGATAACGATATGCATCTGACCCAGTCTTCTGCCTTCGGACAGATCGTGATACATGGAGCTTACGTGACCGCCGAACGGAACACCCAGCAGAATTCCGGAGAAGATGTCTACCATCATCATCAAACCATATCCCTTTGCACCTGCGATTGGAACCAGAGCGTTCACCTTGTGCGGGTCGGTAACCGGAGCACCGTGCTCATCTACTGCCCAATCTGCCGGAATCTCCTGATGCTTGGATCTCTTGTCCAGAATCTTTCCCCATGCCTGTACGGTTGTTGCCATGTCGAATACAACCTTACGATCGTCTGCAGTCGGTGCTGCAAAAGAAATCGGGTTGGTACCATAGTAAGGTTCTGCGCCGCCGTAAGGAACTGCCATCGGATCGGACTGGCAGAAAGAAATTGCGCACAGGCCCTCATCCGCAGCCATTTCAGTGTAGTAACCGATGGAACCGCTGTGAGACAGATTGCTCATTCCCACTACTGCAATACCGTTTTCCTTCGCCATCTCGATGGCCTTCTTCATACCTTCTTTTGCAACAACGAAGCCAATGCCGTTGTCACCATCCAGAATTCCGGAGCAAGGTCCGGTCTGCTTCCAGGTAATGTTTGGTTCAACAGTAATGCCACCCTTGAAGATTCTCTCGCTGTAATACTCTACACGAACCGCGCCGTGGGAATAATAACCTCTCTCATGTGCCCACATCAGAATTTCTGCAGTGGTTTCCGCATGGTCTTCGTGCAGACCTGCCTGCATGAGTTTACCCTTCATCAGGCCTTTCAGTTCTTCTCTCGATAATTTCACTTATGATACCTCCCATTATTCGGGAATCTCTTCCCAATGCAATTTGTTTTTATTGACATCCGGGCCTGCCTGCGCAAGCCCGGATTAACGTCTTTAGAATTGAACTAGAGCTCAACGTCTCTGTTGCAGTCCTTAGAGTAGATGTAGATGAAGTCCTCGGTACCTACGCCATAGCAAGCCTGCGGTACATAGGAATCCATGAATACGTAGTCGCCCTTCTGCAGCGGAATCCACTCGTCGTCCAGACGATACATTCCCTTACCCTGCAGGAAGTACATTCCGTGCTCCTGGATGTGAGTTTCCATGTATCCGTGGCTTGCACCCGGTTTGAACTTCAGCAGATGCATGTTCATATCGAAACCGAAATCCTCTGCAGCCGGCAGGAAGTCCTTGCTGTGGCAGTTTGCCATGCCTTCATACTCTTTCCACTCGGTGTCGTTGATGTTGGCAACAACGGTGTGTGCGCTGAGACCTTCCAGTGCAGCGTATCTTCTTCTGTAGATGTATACGAACGCATCCTCGTCGCTGTTGTTAACGAAGCTGAATGGCTTATCTGCCGGAGAGTAGATGTAACCACCCTCAGTAAGCTCTGCTTCCTCATCTGCATTCTTAACGGTCAGCTTTCCGTTAATTACATACAGGAAGGACTCGATGCCGTTTCCGCCGATGGCGTCGTTCTTGCCGCCCGGATGAACGGTGGAAATGTAATCTGCGAAATCTGCGCCCATTGCCGGGGAACCCAGAATTGTGGTGTCACAGTTTTCATATCCCGGGATTGCATTCTTTACGATGCCGTCCGGTTCCAGAATGACGTAATTCTCTTTCTTGCATACGGATCTAGTGGACAGCAGTGTTTCTCTGTAGCCAGTGTTGTTGTTCAGATAACTCATTGAAATAACCTCTCTTTCATTATCTCTGTTAAAAAATGTTACGTTGAATCCTTTCCGCGGTTTTCTTTTTTCAAACCGCAAGTGGTCAACCAATTTTTACAATTCAATTGTGCCACCTTTCAACCCATTTTGCAAGCTATTATTTAATTATTTTTGCACTAAAATTTGGACAACCTATTTTTAATATGAGGTTCTTTTCTCTTTAAACCCCTTGTTTTTCAACATATTGTATAGTTTTACAGTTTTCCCCCCATTCTTCGTTGCCGGAACCATTTTTTCGAACTATTTGACAATTACCGTTGAAATGGAGTAAAATTCCGAAGAAGAAACATCATAAAAATTTATAGGTTTACTAAAAATAACGCGCTGATGATTTTTTTACAAATTCTCGGCATATCGGGAGGACATTTCTATGCTTCAGAAACAAATTATTGATTTTTCGGAGTTCGCGTCATACGATTTCACAAAAAAAGCCACCGTATATCACGAGGATTCCGTCTCTCCGAAGGCCGTTCTGCTGTATTTTCACGGCGGCGGACTCCTTTACGGGAACCGGGAGGACCTGCCGGAAAAACACCTGCGTACTTTTACCGAGAAAGGATATGTGATTGCCGCAATGGATTACCCTCTCGCTCCGGCGGTGACCCTTCCGGGAATTCTGGAGGATGTGCTGGATTCCGTCAACCGCTATGAAGAAGTGCTGACCGCCGCCGGATTGGTCACGGAGGACGAAACGCAGAATACTTTTATGCCGGGAGAGATTCCGTATTTTCTGTGGGGACGCTCCGCCGGCGCCTACCTGGCACTTTTGACCGGCGCCTCGGAAAAGCTTGCCGTCAAACCTGCCGGCATTCTGTCCTATTACGGATACGGCTTCCTGACGGACGGGTGGTATGATGCTTCCAGTCTCTGGTATAATTCCCTACCGGAAGTGCCGGAAAGCTGTCTTCGGGCGATTCCTTCGGAACCCCACTGCACCGGTCCGCTGGAAACCCATTACAGCGTATACGTGTACGCCCGGCAAAAGGGACTTTGGAAGGATCTAATCTACAGCGGCCGGGAGAAATTCTTCTTTATCGACTACTCCCTCCGGCTCAAGGACAGGCTTCAGGCTCCCCTGTTCTGTGCCCACAGTACCGGAGATAACGATGTGCCCTTCACGGAATTCAACGCGCTTTCATCCAAGTATCTGCCGGAGAAATACATCGCCGCCGCCGGGGATCATGACTTCGACCGAGACGAGGACAGTCCTTTCACCGATGAATTGCTGAACGCCACGATACAATTTATGGAAAAAAATCTGTAAAAAAAGAACGACCGTGCAGGGACAGCCGTACCGCTCCTGCATGGTCTTTTTATTTGGTATTCTCACTTCATTTCATTTTCGATTTTTCTGCCCAGAGTTTATCTGCCACCGGATCCCAGTTTTTCGCATAAGCGACGGTCTTTCCGCAGAAATGCTCTGCACTTTCCGGAGATTCCAAATCCGTCGAGTGCGCGCCGGATTCCTTTACCATTTTCGGCAGTTTATCCGGATTCTCCAGCATCGGACACGGTTTCAGGTAATTATCGTTGAACGGCATATTTCTGTGGTATGCCATGAACAACGGACTCTGCATAGCCTCCAGCAATGTTTTTTCCCGAATATTCGAATCCGAGTAGTGAATGAAGGCACACGGATCGATGTCGCCGTTCGCATTGATGTGAAGATATCTTCTTCCGCCGGCAATGCATCCGTTAACGTATTCACCGTCATTCTGGAAATCGATGATGAATAATGGGTTTTCCGCACGATACTTCCGTACGCGGTTCATGGTTTCCACACGCTGTTCCGGTGTTGGCAGCAGCTCCGGCGAAGCATCATTTCCCACCGGCATGTAGTGGAAGAACCAGGTGAAGAAAGCGCCCACATCCTTCAAGCTGTCCAGAAATTCCTTCGATGTAATGGATTCGAAGTTGGCACTGGTGTAGCAGCAGGAGAATCCAAACGGAAGCCGGTTGCGGCGAAGAACATCGCAGGCATGCATTACCTTATCGTATACGCCCACGCCTCTTCGACTGTCTGTCGCCTCACCGAAACCTTCAATTGAAATGCACGGGATAAAATTTTTCACCCGAAGCATCTCTTCGGCAAATTCATCATCGATCAGCGTGCCGTTTGTAAAAGCAAGAATCACGCAGTCATCGTGCTTCTCGCACAGCTTGATGATATCCTCCTTTCGTACCATCGGTTCTCCGCCGGTCAGAAGATAGAAGTACACGCCCATATTCTTCCCCTGACACATGATATCGTCCAGTTCCTCCAGGGAAAGGTTCAGCTTGTTACCGTATTCCGCCGCCCAGCAACCGGTGCAGTGCAAGTTGCAGGCACTGGTCGGGTCCATCAGAATTGCCCACGGAATGTTGCAGTCTAATTTATTTCTGAGTTCGTCTTCTCTCTTCCATCCGGCCAGACATGCGTTCAGGAAAAAGTTTCCCAGAAGTGTCTTCGCCACATCCGGATTGATGTCGTTGATAATATGAGTAATATACTTCTGGTAAGGACTGTTTTTGTCCTCCAGCTCTTTCCGAATTGCTCTTCTCGCTCCGACAAAATCGTCTCCCGCAAACTTATCTGCCCAGTCCATAATCTTCATAAGATTCTTATCCGGATCCTTATATGCCATATCAATCGCCCGATCCAGACCAAATTGTTCTAATGAATGTACGAGTTTCATGATTTCTACCTCCTAGCAGTTCTTTTAATAATTCTCTTATCTCTTGTCATGATTCTATCGCACTTTATCATTAATTTAACTAGACAAAAAAGTGAAAGTGTTCGAATTCGAACACTTTCACCTAAATTGCCTAAAAAGGCCACCGCACATATATGCGATAGCCTTTTTAAGGTTGCAGATTTCTCTGCAGGTGTATGAAAAAATGATTTTTGATGGCTTATTTTTTCTCCAAGACAGTTCCTTTGCGGAAACCTTCTACAGACTTCATGTTCTTCATCAGCAGATAATATACGATGCCGGTCGGAATCGTTGCCGTGAAGAAGGACAGGTCTACGTTCAGCAGTCCGATTACCGCACCGATTACAGTAGCGATAATTGCTGCCATATTCACACCCTTCTTGGATCCGTTGTCGTCATACAGATCTTCCAGCTGCTCTTCGGTGAACTTTCTTCTGTGAAGAATGAAGAAATCCACAATCAGAACGGCAAAAATCGGAGCGAAGAATGCGGAGTAAATCTTAACGAACAGGGACAGACCTGCTGCGGAGCTGTCATTGGTCAAAATCCATGGGCATGTTGCAACAGCCAGGATACCGATCAGGATAACCGCTGTCTTATGCTTCATCTTGAAAGCGTCCATAAATACGTATGCCGGCGGAATAACGTTACTTGCCAGGTTGGTGGACAGCTGTGCAAAGATGATGAATGCCAGTGTTACAACCAGGATGGCTTTGTTGTCTACCATTTCCGCAAAAGCGTTGATCGGGTTTGCAATACCGGTTGCAGTGGAAGCCATCGCACCGATGATTCCCAGCATTACGGTAGCCGGTACCATTGCCATGAAGTAAGAGAAACCTCTTACCGGTGCGCTGTAGCCCTGCTTCATCTCTCTGGAGTAGTCCGAAGCGTTCAGCATTACGGTTGTACTGTTTCCAAAGAATGCGATGATTGCAGCAACAAACGGCAGACCCCAAGTTCCGGACTTGTTCATCAGGTTCGTGGAAATCACATCCCACTGTGTGGTCAGGCAGATGTACAGCAGGTAAATCATTGCGAAAACGATTACGGTTCCGCCGATGTTTCCAACCCACTTTGCACCCTGGAATCCCTTGATGGACAGCAGAATCTGTACCACCTGGAATACGATGAACCACAGCCAAATATTGTCATAACCGAAAATCAATTTAACGATGTTGTTGATTGCGGCACCACCCAGCCATGTCTGGTATCCGTACCATACGATAGCCGGAAGACCTCTCAGCATGGAAGGAAGAATGTTACCCTTCGTTCCATATGCACTCTTCAAGTGAACGGAATACGGTGCACCGGTGGTGTAACCGAACTGGTCGTTCATTGCGATACCGATTACCAGAATAGTGGAACCGATCAGCACTGCCAGGAAGAGCTGCAGGAGGTTCAGTCCTGTCTCCATCTGTGCGGATCCCATTGCCAGCGTTCCAATGGAAATACATCCACCCAGCCACAGCATGGTGTTGGATCCCCAATTCATCGTTCTCTTTTCCCAAGGAATCGGGCGAATGCTGTCGTCCTGTTTCTTCTGGACAACTTCCTGATTCTTTTCGTTGCTCATTGCTTAATCTCCTCAAATAAAATCATACATATTTAATTTCCGTCCCCTGAAAGGAAATCGGTAAATTACTGAATCGGTGTTACGTACTCGCCGTAACCGTTTGCTTCTTCCAGATACTTGCCATCCTTCGCAACTACCCGGCCGCGGATAATGGTGCAGGTCGGTGTACCCTTGCCCTCGAAACCGTCGAAGCAGCTCACGTGACCCTTTGTGTACAGCTTATCCTGTTCGCACTTCCATTCTTTTTCCGGATCCAGAATTACAACGTCACCGTCGAATCCCAGTTCAAATGCACCCTTGCGTCCGTAGAATCCGAAAATCTTCGCCGGGTTGTAGTCCATGACCTTTGCAATCAGCGTTGGGCTCAGATTCTTCTGATGAACTACCATGTCGAACATCATCGGCAGGAAGTACTGAATGGAGTTCAGACCGCCCCATGCCTTCCAGATGTCTCTGGTCTCATTGTCCTTTTCCTCATCGGCTGCCGGAGAGTGGTCACTACCGACGCAGGACAGGGTTCCGTCCAGAACGTAATCCCACAGCTTTTCCATATCCTCTTTCTTTCTCATCGGAGGAGTGCACTTTGCCGGAGCTCCTTTTTCAAAAACAAAATCTTCGGTGAGTCCCAGGTAGTGCGGGCAAGTCTCTGCGGTAATCGGCAGACCTTCGTGCTGCGCATCCTTCACCACCTGTGCAACCATCGGATGGCTGACATGGCAGATATGAACTCTTCCGCCGGTTGCTCTTGCCATATCGATGACATTTTTTGTTGCTACATACTCGGTCCATACATCGTGAGAATCCAGGAATGCACGGATCTTTTCATCTCTGCTCAGGCCTTCCTTTGCCTTCGCTTCTTTTTCCATTTCCAGAACCTGGCCGTACTCTTCACAGTGGAAACCGCACAGCGCATTGTATGGCTTCAGGATTTCCAGCGCCTTCCGAACATTTCCCAGATTCACGGTTGGGAACAGCGGTCCGTTCGGGCAGGTAAATCCCTTAAAAGCAGCAACGCCCAGCTTCTGAAGATCTTCCAGATCTGCCATATTATTCTTTACCGAATCCGGAGCATCATCGAAGTCTCCAACCAGACCGCCCCAAAGGCCGAAGTCCACATAGGAATGCTTGCTGATTTTGCCCATCTTCATATCAAAAATTTCTTTGTTCATCAGAGATGGATCGTTGTTCAGCGGCATATCAATTAACGTGGTGCAGCCCGCAACAACTGCGGCTCTGGAACCGGTTTCGAAATCTTCTCTGTACTCGAATCCAGGCTCATTCAGATGCGCATGGCAATCGATGATTCCCGGGAATACCAGGTTTCCCTCTGCATCGATTACTTCTTTTGCGTCCACTTCCGTGCCCGGTGCCAGGAATGCTGCATACTTTCCATCCTGAATTGCGATTTCCGCTTCAAAAATGCGGTCCGGTGTTACGAGACGACCGTTTTTGATTAAAAGATCATACATAATATCTCTCCTTCTATTAATTCTGAAATCGGAATTAATATCTTTTTAATAGGGGTTAAAATTTAGGTCAACCCATATTTAATATATTTCACATAAATAATACATGAATTACACATTGAATGCAACACCTTAAAAGCTTTCCTTTTCATACAATTTGTTTTCTATTTTTAAAGAAATAGTTAAATTGTTGAATTCTTTTAATAATTCGTTTTTTCAATATCTATCATCGGTTTTGGCCGTTCTTGTAATAGCGAATAATAGAAAAACGAACCCGATTCGCATCACTGCAAATCGGGTTCGTTTTCTTATATATGTCAAATGCCTATGGATGTCTATTTGTCAAAGATGGTTCCGGTACGGAACGGAGCCGCACTCTTCATGACCTTCATCAGAATGTAGTATATAACACCGGTCGGAATCAGGCTGACATACCAGGACAGATCCATTACGAATACGGAAGTCAGAGATCCCAGTACGATAGCGATTACTGCCGCCCAGTTGATGCCCTTGAACGGACCTTCCTTATCATACATCAGGTTGATATCCAGCTGACTCTTTCTGAGAATGTAGTAGTCTACCACCATTACGGCGAAGATTGGTCCCAGGAATGCAGAGTAGAACTTGGTGAACAGGGACAGTCCGGCAGCGGAGTCCGCAGTTACCAGCTTCCACGGCATTACGCATACGGAAAGGATACCAACCAGAATGGTTGCGTGAGTCCACTTCATCTTGAAGGACTCCATCAGAACGTATGCCGGCGGAACGATGTTGTTCAGTACGTTTGTCGTAACCTGTGCAAATGCAATGAACAGGAGGGTTACAACAGTCAGGAACTTGCTTCCCATGGTTGTGGAAAATACCACTACCGGATCGGAATTTCCGGTTGCAGCGGTTACCAGCAATCCAATCAGACCCATGAACAGGGTTACCGGCAGAATTGCGATGGCATAAATGCTTCCGGTCTTAACCGGGCGAATTTCATCCTTCAGATTTCTGGAATAGTCCGAAGCGTTGATAATCATTGTGGAATAGATGCCCAGGAAGGAAGTGGTCGCTGCCCAGAACGGCATTCCCCAAGTTCCCTTAATTCCGGCGAAGGAAGAACTGATATCTACCGCGAACTTCGTATTTACAATGTACAGCATGTACGCAAGAATTGCAACGATGAATACGCAGGAGAAGTTCTCCAGCCATTTAATTCCGTGGAATCCCTTAATTGCCAGGGAAACCTGCAGGATTGTGAACAGTGCAAAGATTACCGGAAGATTGTCGAATCCCCACAGAATCTTGAAGCAGCTGTTGATGGCACCGGCACCAACCCAAGACTGGAAGCCGAACCATACGATTGCCGGAAGGCCACGCAGCACGCCCGGTATTTTTACGCCGGCGGTACCGAAAGAAGATCTCAGCTGCACGATATACGGAATTCCATATTTGTGTCCGCAGTTACCGATCAAAACCAGCGCAACGGCGATTACCAGACAGCCGATTGCCATGGCGAGAATAGCCTGGGTAATGGTCAGCACACCAATCAGGCTGGCACCCATGGAAAAGGTTCCGATGGATACACAACCGCCCAGGAAGGACGCGGTGTAGGACAGGGAACCCATGATTCTCTCCTTGGTCGGCTGCAAATCCTCGTGGACATTTGCAACCAGCTCCGGGTTCAAATTCTTGTTTTCTACAATACTCATACTTTAAATCTCCTTAATTAATATCATCAAATCCTAGCGGATTCGCTTAACCAGTTCACCGGTGCCCTTTGCACCAACAACTTTTCCATCCTCTGCCATCACATTTCCTCTCAGGATGGTGCATACCGGCAGGCCCTGTCCCTTCAGACCAACGAATGCGGAAATCGGGTTCACATAGAGCAGAGAATCTGCGGTGATTTCCCATTCTTTATCCGGATCGATGATTACCAGGTCGGCATCGAATCCCGGTTTGATATCACCCTTCTTGCCGTAGAGTCCAAATGCCTCTGCCGGAAGTTTTGCCCAAGCGTTTGCGAGAGAGCAAGGATCCACTCCTCTCTTTACAACACCTTCGGAGAAGATGGCCTGTACGCAGCTCTGAATTCCGCTGATTCCGCCCCATACATCGAATACGTTTTCGATTTTGTTTCCGAGAATCTCGTTGTACTTCTCGTCATAAGAGCATGGGGAGTGGTCGGATGCCAGTCCGGCAAACGTTCCGTTTTCTACATATTCCCACATTCCTTCGCGAGCGTCCTCCGAACGGAGCGGCGGTGCGCATTTGAACATCGGTCCGTTGTCCAGGGTATCCTGATCCACAAAGGTCAGGTAGTGGCCGCAGGTTTCTGCAGAAATCGGATAACCTTCCATCTGAGCTTCAAATACCTTTTCGGCTACTGCCGGGTGGCTGATGTGACAGATGTGCGCACGGCATTCCAGCTCTTCTGCCATGGCAATGACCGCTTCGGTGGCAACCATTTCAGCGGCAACGGTTCTGGAATCCAGGAATCCCTGCCAATCCAGTCTGCCGGCTTCCTTCATTGCCTTTTCGCCTTCTTTAATCATGCTGTAGTCTTCACAATGGAATCCGGCCATTCCGCCAAAACCCTTGATAATCTTCATTGCTTCGTATGCCTGTCCGTATGTCAGGGAAGCATAATCCGGGGATACCGGTCCCAGGAAAGACTTAAATGCTACAACGCCCTTCTCATCCAGTGCTTCCAGCTGATCGAAATTATCCGGAACAAGTCCGCCCCAGAAGCAATAGTCTGAGAACGCATTCGGACTAACCTTTGCTTCTTTCTTGTCGAAAAGCTCCGGTGTGGTCAATGCCGGCTCGTTCTGAAGCGGCATATCGATTACAGTGGTGTATCCTCCCAGAATCGCCGCTGCCGTACCGTGTTCGTAGTCTTCTCTCCATTCGTATCCCGGATCGTTCAAGTGTGCATGAGTGTCGATTGCGCCCGGGAAGACGAATTTTCCCTGTGCATCGATTACTCGAGTCGCTTCCGGTTCTTCCCCAACTGCCAGGATTGCGGCGATTTTTCCATCTTTTACCGCAACATTTCCTTCCTGCACCAACTCCGGTGTTACCAGCTTACCGTTCTTAATCAGCAGATCATACATAATACAATCCTCCTTCTAAAAAGATCAATATCTTCAACCTGAATGAGGTCGTCCTTTTCCCTCATCCGATTTTGCCGCCTATAAAAATTTCTGACGGCTTATTTAAAAATTTCAAAATTCGGTCAACCAAATTTTAATTTTCTGATGTTTATATTTTACATGAGTGATTTCGATTAATCAATAGAAATGTGTTATTTTTGTGATATTAATCATTCCAAAAAATGAATACCACCTTCACATTTCATTAAGTTTTTTTATATTTTGATTTTTCCCCTACGGAATGGTACTATAAGCATAGTTGAATTATTCAAAAAAGAAACTAACATTACGAAATAAATTGAAAGGGCAATCGCAACATGAATACTCCTACTCGCATCGATGCGCTGAAAACTTCAGATTCGATTCTTCGCCGCTTTAAAAAGATTCAGGACCACGGTTCTCCTTACCGGGGGCGGGTCCATTCCGTATATCGGCACACCATCAATCTGCAGTTTCCGGACGCTTTGCTGGCATTGCAGTGTGCGGATTCTCCCTTGTCGCCCATCAGCCTGAGCCTACCTCTGAACGGAAGTCAGATGGACGCACTTTCGGTGACACAGAATGCGCCTTGTTTTGTATATCCGGATCACATTGAAATCCACTGCAAGGATTCCCTGATTCTCATTCATGTTGAAAATGCCACCGCACATTATTCCGCATCCATTTCCCACGTCGCCATCGGCAGCACATTTCGTGATTGCATCGACAAGGTGATTCAGGAATCCGGCAAAAGCGGATTTGCTTACATCTTCAACGATGACCCTCACCTAAAAGGAGATTTCATTCTCCAAGGTGCCCGGAAGTACATTGAAGAAACGGAAGAGTTTCTTCAGAACGAAGAACCGGAAAAGGCCGCTATCTCTCTGGGACGCATTTTGGGACTAGGGACCGGCTTGACACCTTCCGGCGATGATTTTCTCTGTGGCGTGCTGGCCATGCTCCAGACGACGGGGCAGGATAAAATTCCTTTTACACGGATGCTCCACCGGCGGATTCAGCAGAATCTGTTCGCCACCAACGATATCAGCGGCGAATTTCTCCAGTCCGCGCTGCGAGGAGAATACAGCGAGCCGGCGATTCACCTGCTGCAGGCGGCCGACCGCGGAATCGGCGAAATTACCGGTTATGCCAAAACCTTCCTGCACATCGGCCATTCTTCCGGCATCGACACACTGTGCGGAATGCTGTGGGTACTGGACAACTTTACCCGTTAAAGTTGAAATGTGAATTCTTTGTGTTTTTTTGAAAATGTGTCAACCGATTTTCAGAAAATGTGATACAATGAACTTGCCTAATAAATCAACCAAATAAATTCAAATGAAAGGAAGTAGGATTATGAGTCTGATTGAAATGATGGAAAATCGTCGCAGTGTCCGTGCATTCAACAGCGAACCGGTTACCGACGAGGAACTCAACAAAATTCTCCAGGCTGCAATGCTTGCTCCGAACGGAAAAGGACTGAAGCCATGGTCTTTCGTCACCATTCGGGATGAAAAGACACTGAGAGATCTGGTAAACTGCCGAAAGGGCGGCGCCAAGATGCTGGAAACCGCAACCGCTGCGATTGCAGTATATTCCGACAGTGATGTCACCGACACCTTCATCGAGGACAGTTCCTTGGTTATGGGGTGGATGCATTTGATGGCGTCCGACTTGGGACTGGGCAGCTGCTGGCTGCAGCTGAGACTCCGTCCGTCCAACGAGGAAGGCGTTTCTGCGGAAGAATTCGTGAATCGCCGCCTGGGTGCACCGGACAACCAGAATGTGGAAGCACTGCTGGTCATGGGTCACATCGACGAGGCCCCGACTGCACACGAGCTGCCGGAGCTGCCTTGTGACAAGGTGCACGCCGAGAGATGGTAATTTCTCCATCGAGTATTTTGCCAACCATTGAATTTATCAAGCCAAAAAATCGCCCGCCGAACTGTGCATACGGCAGGCGATTTTTTCTTTTCACGTTATAAACGGTTACAGCATTTTCCGAACCGGGGTTCCGTTCATCCATTCCGTGATGTTCTCGAAAACCATTTCCGCGCGGCGGTCGATGGATTCTCTGGTATCAAAGCCCACATGCGGTGTGCATACCAGATTCGGAACGCCCAGCAGCGGATGATCTTCCGGCAGCGGCGGATCCTTCTCAAATACGTCGGTTCCCGCCTTTATTCTGCCCTCTTTCAGCGCCGCCGCCAGTGCATCTGTGTCCACCACCGGACCTCTGGACGTGTTAATCAAAATTCCGCCCTGCTTCATGGCACCGATTTCCTCCGCACCAATCAGACCGCGAGTTTCCGGTGTCAGCGGCGTGTGCACGGATACGATATCCGCCTTCGCCATAACATCCTTCAAAGACATGTATTCGATACCCATTTCCTTTGCCTGCGGCTTTTCACTCCGGCTGTAGCCAATCAGCTTGCATCCGAATACCTTGAAGATTTCCGCCGTTCTGCAGCCGATGGCACCGGTTCCCACGATGCCCACGGTCTTGCCGGCCAGCTCGTGACCCTGCAGTCCCGCTTTGCCGCCTCCGGCCTGTACCGAAGCGTCCCCCGCAGTAATATTTCTCAGGCAATCCAGCGTCAGTCCTACGGCCAGCTCTGCCACCGCATCGTTGCAATAACCGCCGGTGTTGGAAATCAGAACGCCTTTCTCCTTGCAGGCTTCCACATCCACGTGATCAATACCCACGAACGCCACCGAAATCATTTTCAGATTCTCGTCTGCTCGGATGACATCTCCCGGCAGCGGATGGTTCGCGATAATCAGCACCTCCGCGTCTCCGGCTCTTTCAATCAGTTCCTGCGTATCCGTGGTCACCGTGTCATAAGCGGTAAAAGTATGTCCCTCTGCAGTAAGCTTTTCCGACAACGCGGACAGCGTCTCCTGCGAAATTCCGAGGGGTTCCATGAGAACAATTTTCATAATCTGCCTCCTTATGCTTTCAATAAAACTAGGGTCATTATAGCACAGTTCCCCGAAAAGGTTAACCGATTGGGCCGTCCTGCACTTATTAATCCTTCTTATGCATTTGCGGAAAAAAATCACAATCTTTTATAAAAAATGGGTTGACTTATTTTTAATCATTTGTTATTATAATAGCGAAATTAGTTGAAACTTCTCCTTTCATACTAATGATAGAATCTCGAAGGCTTACCAGTAGAAGACCTTCGAAACATAACCATGCGAAAGCAACCTTTCTTTTAACAGACAAAACCCGGGATGCCAGTACATCCCGGGTTTTGTTGTTGCCGCAAAACAAAACACCCGGGACGCATTCGTCCCGGGTTTCGTTCTGCAATCGCACACGTACACTATCGCACTCTATTTCTCGCTCATAATCTCCACAATGGTCTTCTCGGTGCCCACCATTCCGGGCGACGCAATCCGCCCCATGTTTCTCATGGTTTCCTCCGGCGTTTTCCCGTTAATTCCATGGATATCCTCAATTGAAATCCCGGCCATCGCCAGATCTGCCGATCGAAATGCCGCATCGCAAGCCGCAATTCCCTTCATGGCGCATCCGTGATTTCCGCCGTCACAAATCATTCCGGTAATGCTGGACGCCATATTCCGAAGGCATTTGTCCATTTCCGACACCCCGCCTCCGTTCATAAAAACAAGTCCGCAGGCCATCCCGCTTCCGGCTGCGATCGCACAGCCGCAGAATGCGGAAAGTCGTCCGGAATATTCTTTGATATACATGCAAATCAAATAGCTCAGCGCTGTCGCCCGACACAGCTCGGTCTCCGACAGCCCCCGAATCTTTGCTACTCCGTACAGCGGCATGGTGGCGATAATTCCGTGGGCACCGGAACCGGTAATGCTCATGGCCGGTGCATCCAAGCCAATCACTCGAGATTCAATGGCACCGTTGCACAGAAGGGATGCCGTCGCCGACTCGTTCTCCGAGAAGAGCGCATCCCCGTTGGCCTCCAATAAATAGTGAAGATACGGCGTCCGGTCGCTGTCCATCCCCTTTTGGAACAGCTCCATGTTCATGGCAAAAGCATCCCGAATGAATGCAATCTCTTCCGCCGGAACGGTTTCCACGTATTCCAACATTTCCCGGAGGGTATACCGATGAATCAGCGGAACCGCTTCCCCTTCGGTCTCCTCCGGTGCCTCGGGCGCCTCTGCACGGCAACCTTCTTTTTGGCCGAAAACCACCTCTCCGTTCACCTCCACCCACAAGATGTTGGTGTGAGAATCCCGGATTTTTACCGTGGCCGTGCCGGATTCCGTCTGAACCGTGGCTTCGATATGGATTCGGCTGGAAATTTCGGACATCTCCGCATGCACCCGATTCTGTGCCACCAAATTCTCTGCCTTCCGGTTGTCTTCTTCTGTCACGTCGCGCAGGCTTTCCAGCCCAAGCTCCGGCTTACCGGCCACCACTCCCAATGCCGCCGAATACAGATTCCCGTAATGACTGCTGTTGGGGATTCCGCAGGTGAAGGCGTTTTTGTACATGCCGCTGTTCATCCGAAGGGTGACCTCCCGGATGTCGCCGGTCAGATAGGATGCCGCCGTGGAGACGGCAAACGCAATGGCGCCCGGCTCCGTCACGCCCAGCGCCGGTTTCATGTCGTTTCGAATCAATTCAGTTAATGGATGCATACACGTTCCCTCCTTGATTATATCGGTAGTATGTCCTTATAATACCATACTCAAGAAAGTCTGTGTTCTCTCATTCTGCGGATTTCCAAATATTTCTTCCGGCGTTCCCTGTTCCAGAATTACGCCTCCATCGATGAACAGCACGCGGTCCGCTACCTCTCTGGCAAATCCCATTTCGTGGGTAACGATGACCATGGTCATGCCGTCTTCCGCCAGCTGCTTCATAACGGCCAAAACTTCGCCCACCATTTCCGGGTCCAGTGCAGAAGTCGGTTCATCGAACAGCATGATTTCCGGCTTCATCGCCAGCGCCCGGGCAATGGCCACACGCTGCTTCTGACCCCCGGAAAGAGAAGACGGATAGGCTTCCGCTTTGTCCAGCAGACCCACCACATCCAGCAGGCGCCGGGCTTCCGCTTCCGCTTCGCCGCGCGCTTGTCCTTTTACCTTAATCGGGGCCATCGTGATGTTGTCCAGCACACTCATATGCGGGAAGAGATTGAAATTCTGGAATACCATGCCCAGCTTCTCTCGGATTTTGTCGATATCTCGATCCGGTGCGTTGATTTTCTCGCCATCCAGAATCACCTCGCCGGATGTCGGCTGCTCGAGCAGATTCAGACAGCGAAGAAACGTACTTTTACCGGAACCAGAAGGTCCAATGATGCAAACCACTTCACCCTCATTGATTGTTTCGTTAATCCCTCGCAGCACGTGGTTTTTTCCGAAGGATTTTTCAAGATTCTTAACCTCGATCACTTTGTGCCAGCCTCCTCTCTACAAACGATACCAGTCTTGCCAACGTCAATGTCATAATTAAATAGATCACAGCCACTCCGAAGTACGCTTGGAACGACAGGAAACTGGAAGATGCCCACAGTGTGCCCTGTCGTGTCACTTCTACGATGCCTACAACCGACAAGATTGACGTTTCCTTAATCAGGGCGATGAATTCGTTGCCCATGGCCGGAACGATGATTTTGAAAGCTTGAGGGACGATGACATACCGCATGGTCATACGGCTGCTCATTCCCAAGGAACGCGCGGCTTCCGTCTGACCGATATCCACCGCCTGCAATCCGCTTCGGATGATTTCTGCCATATACGCGGAACTGTTAATTCCGCAGGCGATGAAACCAACGATGATAAAATGGGTCCAATTGAACTGAAATCCAAAGTTGGATTTCAGCAGCTGAGGCAAGCCATATGCCAGAATGAGCACCTGAACCATCAGTGGTGTACCTCTCAGCACGTCCACGTAGACCGTTGCTATTCCCCGCAAAATCCGATGTTTGGACATTTTTGCAATAGCGACGAAAAGACCGATAATCAATCCGGCCAGCACCGCTACTAATGAAATGATCAATGTGGTGGGCACGCCCTGGGCCGCGACCGCAATTCCATGTAAATAATCTGCCAAAATAATTCCTCCTGAACAGAAATTGACCTCTGCCCCGAACAGTTCTCCGGGCCAGAAGGTCAATTGCATTTTTTCAAAATTCGAGTGTCTAGTTCATCGACTACTTGTTGAACCACTCATCTACCAGCTTGTCGTAGGTGCCGTCTTCCTTGATGTTGGCAAGACCCTTATTGATCTTTTCCAGAAGCTCATCATTTCCCTTGGCAACGGCAAAACCGTAGTTCTCTGCGTTGAGTGCTTTTCCAACCATTTTTACCTTATCCGGCTTCTTCTTCATGTACGCTTCGTTAACCGGCTTGTCGTTAATTACGGCCGAAACATCTCCGTTAATCAGCTGCATCATGGCGGTGTCCAGACCGTCAACGATTACCGCTTCTTTAATCTTGCCTTCCTTCTTGAGGGTCTTCACCTTCTCCGCACCGGTGGTTCCGGTCTGAGCCGCAACCTTCATATCCGGAGTCAAATCATCAATGCTCTTGACATCGTTATTGTCTTCTGCGACAACGACGTACAGCTGAGATTCATAGTATGCATCGCTGAAATCCACCTGCTTCTGTCTTTCCTTATCGTCCTTGTTCATTCCCGCTGCGACGATGTCGATGTTACCGGCCTTGAGTGCCGGAATCAGACCGTCAAAGGACAGGTTCTCAAAGGTCACCTCGAAGCCCTGGTCTTTGCCGATGGCCTTAATCAGGTCCATATCCAATCCCACGATGTTCTGATCTTCATCGGTGGTATCAAACGGCGGGAATGTCGGTTCGGTTCCCACCTTATAGCTTACCGTTTCCTTATCACTTCCACCGCCGCATGCTGTCAACGACAGAATCATTCCTACGGACAGCAGTGCCGCCAGCACCAAAGTTACTTTCTTTTTCATGTTTTCCATCCTCCTCAAATATAATCTTAAATGTTCTTAAACATGTTCTTAACCGTTTTCATAATTATAAACGTTTTCGCATGATTATGCAATAGTTATTTTGGCTTTTTTTACAGAAAAAGCCATTTTTCATGTTTCTTTTTTCAAACACAGGAAAAAGAGCGGAATCTTCCTCGATTCCGCCCTTTTGAAAATGTAGGTATATGTAAAGGTATTGATATTAATACTATTTCACCGGGACGAATTTCGTCCGGTTGATCAGCGGATGCTCCAAATGAATGGCGCCCTCCACCGGGCATTCCATAACGCAGGCTCCGCAGTAAATGCATTCCCCCGGATACATTACAACCGGCGATTGTCCTTTTACCTCCGATGGAACCAGAACGTCAATCGGGCATGCATTGGTGCAGGAATTGCAGCCGATGCAAAGTTCTTTATTATATGTGATCGGATTTGCACTGCACGGTACTTCCGATGCAAACAACTCTTTATTACTCATAATACTTCGGTGCCTCCTCCTCGATATAATCCCGGTTATATTTCTCGTACATTTCCTCTACATCGCCGTAATAGTCGTGCGGAATTTCTCCGCGAACGGCCTTTCCGTTCTCCAGACGGATGGTAAGGAATTTCTTATCCTCTTCCGGATCCATTTCCGGATAATCGCTCCGCTGGAAGCACAGCGGAGCGGAGCTGGACTTTCTCATCTTGCATGCTTCCAGAATCATCTTGGATACATCCAAAATATCCAGCACTTCGTGGGTTCTCATGAGATCGTGCGGATTCTCACAGTGCAGCTTCGGTACGATGTCCTCGCTGTAGGTATTCAGCAAATCCAGGCCTTCATTCAGCAACTCTTCGCATTTCACCTCTGCACAGTAGTTCTGCATGCACTTGGAAATCGCAAAATTCAGTTCCTTCCAGGAATATCCTTCTTCGGTGTAAAGCGGTGCCAGCAAGCGTTCTTTTTCCGCTTCTGCCTGCGCCCTATCATACTCAACAGGAGCGATTTCCGAAGCGTGCACCGCTGCTTTTCGTCCGGCATAATAACCGGTAGCGGATGCCGCTCCACCGCAGTCCATTGCGTACAGCTGATCTCCGGCCGCATACACACCTTCGATATTGGTCATCAAGTTCCAGTCGGTAATCACACCACCCGGCGCACCGAACAGCTGTCTCTCCTGTCCCAGGAAATTCGCAGACTGCCAGCCGGTTCCGTAGCTCTGAAGCATGTGTTTCTCCGGATCGAATCCCTTCTCGGTATAGTACTTGAGTACCGGAATCTTGGTTCTTCCTTCTTCACCAACCATCATGCCCCAAATAACTTTTCTTTCCATCTCCGGCATTTTGCTCAGATCGGCATAGAACGGCAGCTTGTATCCTCTTTTCGCCAGTTCTTCGAACGGCATCGTTTCCGGTCCCCGGTATTCGTATTTCGCTTCGTCGATTACACCGCCCTTCAGGAAGAATTTCTGTCCCTTTGCCGGGTTGAAGCGTTCCGAAACGCTCTTGAGTTCATTTCCGTCTCTATCCAGATACGGAATCTCCACGCCTCTGGCATCCACCATCGTGGCTCCATACCAGGTATTGTGATTGTTACCGGTGCTGTACGGCGGATAGCTTCTTCCTGCCGCGGAGAATTCCCCCCGAACGGATTTCTCCATCATAGTGAATTCCATGCCGGCACGATAGCCCATCGCATGTCCGCTTCCGATACTGTTGAACGGACGGAATTCACAAAGTCCAGGAAGATCCGCATTGAACAGCCATACTCTGGCCGGACGGGACATCGCCAGAATGGTGGATTTCGCCGAAACGCTGTAGAACTTGCCGGTACGCACATTCATACCGCAGGCGCCTGCGCCGATAATTTTATCACCCTCCTTCTTCGTCAGAAGAGAAGTGGCCTCCGTTCTGTCCAGAACCTTCACGCCCAGCTTCTGACACTCCTTATAGAGTGCCGGCTTGAATCCGGAGCCCCAGATTCTCAAAGTATAACGGTTCGTGTAATCGTAAGCATACATCAGCTTCGTCTCATCATCACGGAACTCCGCACCCTTGAACTCATCTTCCGTATCGCGAATCTTTCCGCCAAAGCTTTCCATATCCAGCAGGCGATCCCAGCCTTCCCGGCATTCGATGTAGTGGGCAATTCCGTTGCTGTAATGATCCTGCTCATCGATATAGGCTTCTGCAACCTCTTTCGGTGTCACCTGACTCCCCGGATTGGTACACGCAGATTCCCAGTGATCGAATCCGCTTCCCGCCGAACCGGAACGCTTCGTCGCACCCTTTTCCATCAGGATTACCTTCTGTCCCTTACGAGCTGCCGCAATTGCTGCGTAGCATCCCGCAAGACCGCCGCCCAGTACCAGAACATCGCATTCCAAATGCTCTTCCCGGCCGATTTCATTTGCATAAGGCCATTTATGTAAACTCATCGTTGCAAACCTCCTAAAAACTATATTTCTCGCAATTATATTTTATCCGGATTTCGACGTTATGATTATATCATCAGATTTTGCAAAATACAATATTTAATTATATAATTTTTATTCTTTTTGCAAAAAACAAATGACCTGCCGAATGGGATTCCGACAGGTCATCCGTTAAGAGAGTTTAAAAAAATGAGAACAAACATGTTGACAGTACTTTTATTTCATACTTTCCCATTCGTCGCACAGCACGCACAGCAGCGCCTCCGGCAGAATGCGAATTACTTTGCCTTCCGCTTCATCGTCGATTTTATCGTACAGGCGTCCCGCACTGTACGATTCCCCCAGAACGGTAGGAACGCTGTTTGCCACATATCCGATCACACCCAATCCCGGTACCTTCACCTGGATTGCTTCGTGATCGTATTTGTTATCCGGTTCTTTTTTCAGCATCACCCGATCTCCTTTTTCAAACAGCTCCGTTCCGTATCGGTAGTTGGTTCCGGTAATCGTAAAATAAATCTTATCCATTTCAATCCCTCCAAATGCTTCTGGTATTCGTTCCTTAACTTGATTATATTGTAACGCCGAATTGAAGGTGTTTAAACTACTTTTGTGTGAAAGTGCCCTTATTGGTAAAATACTTACCCAATTCTCCGGAAAGCAATCTCAGCTTGACGATGAGCAAGAGCATCGTTGAATGTATTTCCTAAATCGAAATAATTACATTGACTATTGCGAAATACGTAATATAATAAAGAAAATCAAGGTATAAAAGTAAAAACACCCACTTTAAAGCGCCGATAAACGGCTTGCCTTTGTAAGCTTGAAATATAATGGTTTAAAACCATTCATTATTGGAAGGAAGGTGAAAACGATGTTATTACTAATTTTAATCATTATGTTTGAAATTTGGCTTTCTGATATTCAATATATTGACGGGAAATGGATTAATGTAAAGAAGCTGGAAGAAGAACGCAAAAGGAAACACCCTAAAAAGTACAATCAATTTGAGTACTATTGTAAGATTGACCCTGACTTTGCGGAAAGATATGATGAATGCTGGAAAACGAATTTCTAGAGGGCGTGTCCAAAATGAGAGAAGCCAGCCGGGCTATGGGGAGCCCGGCACAGGCTTCTCTTTCTTTATCTAATCCGGCATCCGAGGCTAATACGCCGTTACAAACGAAAATTGTATTAAAAAAAACCTTGAAACTCATTTGTTTCAAGGTTTTTATGGTGCGCGACGAGGGACTTGAACCCCCACGGTCTCCCGCTAGAACCTAAATCTAGTGCGTCTGCCAATTCCGCCAGTCGCGCGCAAAAGTATTCTTTGTAAAAAGTAACCCCGCTTTTGCAAGCGGGGTAGTGGTGACCCTACCGGGACTCGAACCCGGGTTACCACCGTGAAAGGGTGGTGTCTTAACCACTTGACCATAGGGCCTTAGAAAAACCGGCGACTTCCTAATTTCCCAGGCAGCTTCCCGCCAAGTATCTTCAGCGCTGGAGAGCTTAACTTCTGTGTTCGGGATGGGAACAGGTGTATCCTCTCTGCTATAATCACCGGATTTTCCTTATTTGTTTTTTGAAGGCTGTACCTTCAAAACTGAATAATATCTACTGGCCATCTAA
>NZ_VUNA01000043.1 GCF_009695905.1 Mogibacterium kristiansenii | reverse complement strand
ACGCACGCTCTATAGCTGCGAGGACAATACCTGCAAAAAAGTCCTCGCAGCGCGGGTCGCTCGGGGCATTCCAATTAAAAATGAGGGATAGTTTCAAATAACTATCCCACAAAAATTCGTGAAGAGCCAAAAAGTTCCTCTGTCAATTGGATTTATGGGATTTAATATGAAACTAAATAACATAACAACGTAGATATGGTATTACATGGCTCGGACTAACACTCCGAGCTTTTTTATTATCGCTATTTTTCGAAAGAACGAAGGAGGTGAGCTTATGAAGAGATTAATCGTGATTGCTGCGGCCAGTGCCGACGTGCTGGCTGCGTGCGGATTTTGCCTTAAAGAACGGAGAGGAGGTTAGCAGATGAGTGATAACTGGGTTGTTCAGAACCTGCAGAACACACTCGGTACCTGGAATGAGAAGCTGGCAGAGATATGGACACTGCTGACACAGTCGCCTAAAGCATTCAAGGGCGGCGCCATATGGAACGTAATAGTTAATATTCACGGAGCACTGCAGGCAATCGGAATTGCCCTGCTACCGACATCTCGCGCAATCTGATGCTTAGCATAGATGTAGTGCCGATTCCGGCAGATGAGGCTGTAAGACAGGTTGAAAACCTTATGCTTGGAGTTAAGACAAATGCCGCCAACTGGCAGCGCCGTCAGAATGCCAACAACAATTTCTCTGCCATGCTCCCGTATGACCTGGAGCTTCAGAGGAAGGAAACAAAGGAGTTCCTGGAGGATCTGACCACCAGAGACCAGAGGATGATGTTCGCCGTACTCACTCTGGTTCACATGGCAGATACCAAGAAACAGCTTGATGATGATACGGAAGCCATTATGACTGCGGCAAGGAAGAAGCTCTGTCAGCTTTCAATCCTTAAGTGGCAGCAGATGGACGGACTTAACACTGCTCTTCCTGTCGGTGTGAGAAAGATAAAAGTTATGAGAACTCTTACTACAGAAAGCCTGTTATGAAGTGACCGTTGTCAAGAGGCGATTACAAGAAAGTTTCATCTCCCGGCATGTCACATTTGTATTTTCTTGACAGCATCTGGAAAGAGCTTTGATTTAACAGTTCCCGGCATGTGGCCACTCTGTTATTCGTGGATTGGTTACCTACAGGCTAATGGTCCGCCGTGAGCCCTGCGATCTT
>NZ_VUNA01000042.1 GCF_009695905.1 Mogibacterium kristiansenii | reverse complement strand
TTAGATGGCCAGTAGATATTATTCAGTTTTGAAGGCACAGCCTTCAAAAAAACAAATAAGGAAAATCCGGTGATTATAGCAGAGAGGATACACCTGTTCCCATCCCGAACACAGAAGTTAAGCTCTCCAGCGCTGAAGATACTTGGCGGGAAGCTGCCTGGGAAATTAGGAAGTCGCCGGTTTTTTCTTTTTTTTGGTTCTTCACTTTTTTCTCGGGGATTTTAATAAAAGAACAAACCTGCACCGTTCAGCAACAGCTTGACTATGAGCCTCGAAGAGCATGCAATTAGGCTGCCGCCAGGTGACACGTCGCGGATCCTCCGCTCGTGCCAGCCTGGCTGGCCCAGCCTAGCATGCTTTTGCTCATTGTCAAGCTGAGATTGCTTTCCGGATGCAGGTTCTTTCATTCTTGGGCGCCGGCGGGCCGGGAAAATCTTGAGCATGTTGGCGTGTCCTGACGGAGGACCAAGGGTTTGCGGGCATGTCCACGCCAACACGCTCATGTCCATCATTAAGAAAAGAATGTTTACCTTATACAAAAGGCAATCCCCGAGGAAAAAGTGAAGACACAAATATGTGAATGATGAAGGAACAGCACCGAGCCTTGCGGCCGGCGCTGTTCCTTTCCTTATGTGTGGAGAGGAAGGGAAACGGCCGTGCCGTTTCCCACCTCATCCCATCCGGACTGACAGACGTGGTGCCTCCGGACGAAGGAACAAGGGTTTGCGGGCAGTGAAGTACCACGTTCCAGCCGCCGGCGGCCCATCCGGCCCGATAAACGTGGTGCTTCCGGACGAAGGAATAAGGGTTTGCGGGCGGTGAGGTACCACGCCCCATCGCGGCCGGCGGCCCTAGAGCTGAAAGACGTGGTGCCTCCGGACGAAGGAATAAGGGCTTGCGGGCAGTGAAGCACCACGCCCCATCGCGGCCGGCGGCCCTAGAGCTGAAAGACGTGGTGCCTCCGGACGAAGGAATAAGGGCTTGCGGGCGGTGAAGCACCACGCCTCCGCCGCCGGAGGCCCATCCGGCCCGACAGACGTGGTGCTTCCGGACGAAGGAACAAGGGTTTGCGGGTGGTGAAGTACCACGTCCCAGCCGCCGAAGGCCCATCCGGACCGCTAGACGTGGTGTCTCCGGACGAAGGAATAAGGGTTTGCGGGTAGTGAGGTACCACGCTCCATCGCGGCCGGCGCCCCTAGAACCGACAGACGTGGTGCCTCCGGACGAAGGAACAAGATAATATGAAATGACCTCACATTTGTAATATCGTGGATTCGCCACTATACTGTAATTGACGACTAAATCAATAGACAGTGGTTTACCACATACAAAAGGAGGTCATTTATGAATAGAATACTAAAAATCGGAATGGATGTCCATAGCACCAGCTACACTTTATGTGCAATGGAGCCCGTGCTTG
>NZ_VUNA01000041.1 GCF_009695905.1 Mogibacterium kristiansenii | reverse complement strand
GACGACTAAATCAATAGACAGTGGTTTACCACATACAAAAGGAGGTCATTTATGAATAGAATACTAAAAATCGGAATGGATGTCCATAGCACCAGCTACACTTTATGTGCAATGGAGCCCGTGCTTGGAGGAGAAGACAGAATTTTTGCAAACATTCAGGTAACATCTGATTATCGAAATGTGATTCAGTTTATTGACAAATTAAAGGAAAAGCTGGGCTCTTCCGACTCCTATTCCATCGAGTGTGGTTACGAAGCTGGATGCCTCGGCTACTCACTTTATCATCAGCTGACCAAAGCCGGAGTCAAATGCACGATTCTGGCACCGACAACGATGCTGACACAGCAAGGGAAACGGGTCAAAACCGATAAGCGTGACGCTGTGATGATTGCACAATGCCTTTCCTATGGTGGCTATCACGCGGTTCATGTTCCTGCAGATAAAGATGTCTCCGTTAAAGAGTACCTCCGAATGCGGGATGACCACAAAGTGGCGCTGAAGAAGATTAAACAGCAGATCAATGCATTCTGTCTCCGGCAAGGGTATTTTTATGCCGGCAATAAATGGACCATCAAGCACCTGAACTGGCTGAAAAAGCTGGTTCTCTCGGATTTGTATCGTGAAACGCTGAATGAGTACCTGACATCCTATGAGGAGCAGATAGCAAAGATTGAGCGGTTTGATAAGAGGATCGAGGAGCTGGCGGAAGATTCGGATTATCAGGAGAATGTCAAAAAACTCGGTTGTCTACTTGGAATCAAAACCCACACCGCACTGTCTCTGATTGTTGAAACCGGCGACTTCAAGCGCTTCAGGAAAGGAAATACCTATGCTGCTTTTCTTGGACTTGCGCCGGGAGAATCCTCAAGTGGTGAAAAAATCAACCGCACCGGAATCACTAAAGCCGGAAACAGTCATCTGCGCACGCTTCTCATTGAGGCTGCAAGGGGAATGTGCAGAGGTCGAATTGGATATAAGTCAAAGGTGCTCCGTTCCAGACAGGATGGAAATCCTACAGAAGTCATAGCCTATGCAGATCGTGGCAATACAAGAATGAGAAGCAAATATTATCGAATGATTCGCCATGGAAAAAAGGATAATGTGGCAGTGGCGGCGGTAGCAAGGGAACTTGCCTGCTTCATCTGGGGACTGATGACGAATAATATTACGTCCAAGGAAGAAGGGACGAAAGCTGCATGAATAGCATCCTGTACATCTGCCTGTCAAGGATGCTTCGCACCGCTTGCGCGGCAAGTCCTGTGACAGACAGCTGTCCATGATGTTAATGGACAGTTAAGCGGGAATCGGCAGAAAACTGCGATTCCCGCAACAATACTTATCAAAGTACATATTTGACAGCATCTGGAAGGAGCTGCGATCACTGTAAGGTTCGAGTCATCTGCGAAAAGCCTTTGTGGCACATTAGTGATCCACGCTACAAGATCGCAGGGCTCACGGCGGACCATTAGCCTGTAGGTAACCAATCCACGAATAACAGAGTGGCCACATGCCGGGAACTGTTAAATCAAAGCTCTTTCCAGATGCTGTCAAGAAAATACAAATGTG
>NZ_VUNA01000040.1 GCF_009695905.1 Mogibacterium kristiansenii | reverse complement strand
GGTTCTTCACGAATTTTTGTGGGATTAAAATCGAAATAAATAATTAGGCATTGAAAAAGAGCATTGGATGCTTCATTCTAAGTAGTAGCGAACAAACTTACGAAAGGACTGCAATCCAATGCTCTTTTTCAATAGTATAACAAATCTCTTTTCTAATCAACAGTTCAAATGCGAATCCTATGAATATGACGATGAAACGAATTCAAAGATATTCCGTGTGGAAAGCATGCAAGAAACCAGAGCTGTCAGATGCCCTCTTTGTGGTGGAAAAGTCCATATACAAGGCAATCCAACAATTAAACTTAGGGATATGCCTGTTGAACCGGGAACCCCTCTTAAATTGAGAGTACGTTTTCATAGATATGAATGTCAGTCTTGTGGCAATACCTTCAACGAAGACATCGACCTCAAATACCCTGGAACAAGAGTGACATGGAAAGCTGCGCTATGGATTAAGGCACTGCTCAAACTTAACATGACGGTTAAGGCTGTGAGTTTACTGACCGACATACATTGGGGAACTATCTCGAAGATTCACAAGGAACTCATGGACGATGAACTGGAAAAGCGCAAGGCAAAACTTGAGACAGACGGTTACAAACCAAAGCATCTTGCGGTTGATGAATTTGCAATTCATAAAGGTCACACCTATGCAACCTGTGTCATGGATCTTGATGAGGGCGATGTGCTTTGGGTTGGGAAAGGTCGAGCAATAAACGACTTTCGTAAATTCTTCGAAGAAATCGATATGAAATACTTGGCTGAAGTTGAGGCCGTGGCAATGGACATGAATGCATCCTACAACAGACTTGTAGAAGAATATCTGCCGCACGCGGCAATAGTATATGATCGTTACCATATGCAGGCGCAGTATGGCAAAGAGGTTCTGGGTTCCGTCAGACTCGAAGAAGCTGCACGACACCAAAAATTTGCCAATGAGATTGAATCACAGATTACTAAAGATATGGACAAAGCTACGGTAAAAGAACTCCGCAATAAAGCAAAGTCCGAGCGAAAGCTATACAGAAAGCTCAAAAAGAGTCGCTGGAATATTCTAAAAAAATCCACTAATCTCAGTGAGGATTCTGCAGAAGATCTGGCTGACATACTGGACGATCACAAGGCGCTTTCGATTTGCTATGCGATGAAGGAAGAGATGTGCGGTTTATTCGAACTTAGTAATCCTGTCCTTGCAGAGATAATGTGGGAAGAATGGTTTACAGTTGCCAAGGAAAGCGGAATACCGCAGCTGGAAAAATTCGCAAAACTCAAGGAAAAACGTCTTCATGGACTAATTGCTCATGCCACTCATCCTATTAACACAGGAAAACTGGAAGGTTTCAATAACAAGATTAAAGTAGCAAAGAGAATTGGCTATGGATACAGAAACGATGACTACTTCTTTGCTCTTGTAAAGTACATCTCGCTTCCTCAAAACCGTAAGAAGTAGTGAATTTAATACGAAAAATTAATGATAGTAGTACCGCTCGCTCTCCTTTGAGCTCACGGGGAATGTCATCCGAGCGACGCACGCTCTATAGCTGCGAGGACAATACCTGCAAAAAAGTCCTCGCAGCGCGGGTCGCTCGGGGCATTCCAATTAAAAATGAGGGATAGTTTCAAATAACTATCCCACAAAAATTCGTGAAGAGC
>NZ_VUNA01000004.1 GCF_009695905.1 Mogibacterium kristiansenii | reverse complement strand
GCTCCTCGTCATCAACCATATCGCACTTGTTCAGGAATACGATGATGTAAGGTACGCCTACCTGTCTGGACAGAAGAATGTGCTCTCTTGTCTGAGGCATCGGACCATCAGTTGCAGCTACTACCAGGATAGCACCATCCATCTGAGCAGCTCCGGTGATCATGTTCTTTACGTAGTCGGCGTGTCCCGGGCAGTCTACGTGAGCGTAGTGTCTGTTCGGAGTCTCGTACTCTACGTGTGCGGAAGAAATCGTGATTCCTCTTGCCTTTTCTTCCGGCGCCTTATCGATTTCGTCGAATGCTACGTCAGCACCCAGACCGTATCTTGCGTGCAGTGTCTTAGTGATTGCTGCAGTCAGAGTGGTCTTACCGTGGTCAACGTGGCCAATTGTACCGATATTAATATGCGGTTTGGTTCTCTCATATTTCTGCTTAGCCATATCTTTCCTCCTAATATGGTAAAAATAATTTTTTTATACTACTTCGTTACCTTTTCCAGCAGGCTCTCCGGGAGCTTGTCGAAATGGTCGAACTGCATTACATAGGTACCTCTGCCCTGTGTCTTGGAACGCAGGTCGGTAGCGTAACCGAACATCTCGGACAGCGGAACGAATCCACGTACGATTGCGGCACCGCCTCTGATGTCAGATCCTTCGATTCTTCCTCTTCTGGAACTGATATCACCGATGATGTCACCCATGTTGTTCTCCGGAACGGTTACCTCAACCTTGAAAATCGGCTCCAGAAGAACCGGTGCTGCCTTCTTGCAGGCATCCTTGAATCCCATGGTTGCTGCAATCTTGAAGGCCATCTCAGAAGAGTCGACTTCGTGGTAAGAACCGTCATACAGCTCGATACCGATGTCTACCATCTGATAGCCTGCAACCGGACCGGTTTCCATTGCGCTGACGAATCCTTCCTCGATCTTCGGGATGTATTCCTTCGGAATCGCACCACCCACGATGGAGTTCTTGAATTCGAATCCGGAACCGGCTTCTCTCGGATACATCTTGAAACGAACGTGTCCGTACTGTCCGGAACCACCGGTCTGTTTCTTGTGCTTGTAATCCTCGTCCACTTCCTTGGTGATGGTCTCCTTGTAGGATACCTGAGGCTTACCAACGTTTGCTTCTACCTTGAACTCTCTCAGCAGTCTGTCGACGATGATTTCCAGGTGAAGCTCACCCATGCCGGCGATGATGGTCTGACCGGTATCGGCGTTGGTGTAGGTCTTGAAGGTTGGGTCTTCTTCTGCCAGCTTTGCCAGAGCAATACCCATCTTTTCCTGACCTGCCTTGGTCTTCGGCTCAATGGCGATCTCGATTACCGGATCCGGGAATTCCATGGATTCCAGAATGATCGGATGATCCTCGTCACACAGAGTATCACCGGTGGTGGTCTGCTTCAGACCAACAGCGGCAGCCAGGTCACCGGAGTATACCATCTCGATTTCCTGTCTGTGGTTCGCATGCATCTGCATGATACGGCCGATTCTCTCCTTCTTGCCCTTGGTTGCGTTGTATACGTAGGAACCTGCCTTCAGAGTTCCGGAGTATACACGGAAGAATGCCAGCTTACCAACAAACGGGTCAGCAATAATCTTGAATGCAAGTGCGGCAAACGGAGCCTTATCGCTGGAGTGTCTTTCATCCTCTTCTCCGGTATCCGGGTCAATACCCTTGATAGCCGGAATGTCCAGTGGGGATGGCATGTAATCTACGATACCGTCCAGCATCATCTGAATACCCTTGTTCTTGTATGCAGATCCGCAGAACATCGGGAACATCTCGCCCTTCAGTGTCTCTTTACGGATTGTGGTCTTGATCTCGTCGATGGTGATTTCTTCACCCTCAAGATACTTCATCATGAGTTCCTCGTCGCACTCTGCAACAGACTCAACCAGCTTATCGTGCCATACCTGAGCCTCTTCCAGCATGTCTTCCGGAATATCTACGATATCAAATTCGGTTCCAAGAACGTCTCTGTCATATACCTCTGCCTTCATGGTGATCAGGTCGATGATACCTACGAACTGGTTCTCTGCACCGATTGGCATCTGAACCGGAACGGCATTCGCTCTTAATCTATCATGAATTGTGTCGAGAACGTGGAAGAAATCCGCACCCAGAACGTCCATCTTGTTAACGAAGATCATTCTCGGTACGTTATACTTCTCAGCCTGTCTCCAAACTGTTTCTGACTGAGGCTCTACACCCTCTTTCGCACTGAGTACCATTACCGCACCGTCCAGCACACGAAGAGATCTCTCTACCTCAACGGTAAAGTCCACGTGTCCCGGGGTGTCGATAATATTGATACGAGTGTCTTTCCACTGAGCGGTAGTAGCCGCAGAGGTGATGGTAATACCACGTTCCTGCTCCTGGGCCATGTAGTCCATGGTAGCTGCACCATCGTGTGTTTCACCGATCTTGTGCGTTTTTCCTGTGTAAAACAGAATACGTTCTGTCGTTGTGGTCTTACCGGCATCGATATGAGCCATGATACCAACGTTTCTTGTTTTCTCCAAAGAAAATTCTCTTGGCATTCTATCTCCTCTCTATAATACTCGTTTTCTCTTTCTGTTTCTTTCAGATTACCATCTGAAGTGTGCAAACGCCTTGTTTGCCTCAGCCATCTTATGCGTATCTTCCTTCTTCTTTACAGACGCACCTGTATTGTTGGACGCATCGATGAGCTCTTTTGCCAGTCTCTCTGCCATGGTCTTCTCTCCTCTGTTTCTTGTGTACAGAGTGAGCCAACGCAGAGCCAGAGTCTGACGTCTTTCTGGTCTTACTTCAATCGGAACCTGGTAGTTCGCACCACCGATTCTTCTTGCTTTAACTTCCAGTTTCGGCATGATGTTGTTCATTGCCTCTTCAAATACTTCCAGTGGTTCATTGCCGGTAGCTTCCTGAATCTGGTCGAAAGCATCATATACGATGCTCTGAGCAACGCCCTTCTTACCATCCAGCATGATGCTGTTGATGAGCTTTGCAACTACGACACTACCGTATACTGGATCTGGAAGTACATCTCTCTTTGGTGTGTTACCTTTTCTTGGCACTTCTCTTCCCTCCTTGTTACCACGGGGTACTCGACCGAACTTCTAACGCCGGCCGCGGCGCCTTAATATATTACAATATTAAGACAATATCCCGAATCAACTACTTCTTCTTAGGTCTCTTTGCTCCATACTTGGAACGCGCCTGACCACGGTCGGATACGCCAGCTGTATCCAGGGTACCTCTTACGATGTGATATCTAACACCCGGGAGGTCCTTAACTCTTCCGCCTCTGATCAGAACAACGGAGTGCTCCTGCAGATTGTGGCCGATACCCGGAATGTAAGCGGTAACTTCGATTCCGTTAGTCAAACGAACTCTTGCAACTTTTCTCAGAGCTGAATTTGGCTTCTTAGGAGTAACAGTCTTAACCGCTACGCACACGCCTCTCTTCTGTGGTGAGTTAACGTTGGTAAGACTCTTCTTCAGTGTGTTCATGTTCTTACCGAGCGCAGGTGCATTAGACTTCTTTACCGAGCTGGTTCTACCCTGACGAACTAATTGGTTAATAGTAGGCATTATTGTCTCCTTTCCTCTAGAATTTATGCCACCGCAGCGATAGGCTGCAGCATTTATCGTAAATCAAACTGAAAGACCTGGTGCGCCAGGTCTTTCAGTGATAACGAACATTGATGATTATATCAGCAATGCTGATATTTTGTCAATGCTAAATTATTAATTTGCGAGACTTTCCAGATCCTCATTTAAACCTTCCATCTTCCCACTCTTGTCGGAAACGGTTTCGGAAGCATTTCCTTCTTCGTTTTCTTCGTAGGAGCTTCTCATTAAAGGTTCGTTTTCTCCGTAGTCTACCTCGATGTTACGATACTGTTTCATGCCGGTACCTGCCGGAATGAGCTTTCCGATCATAACGTTCTCCTTCAGACCTCTCAGGTGGTCGGTCTTTCCCTTTACCGCTGCATCGGTCAGGACACGTGTGGTCTCCTGGAAGGATGCCGCAGACAGGAAGGAGTTGGTTGCCAGCGCTGCCTTAGTGATACCCAGCAGCTGACGTTCTGCCGTTGCCGGTTCTCCGTCTTTCTCTGCCGCAGCCTCGTTGGCCTTCTCCAGTTCGAAGCGGCTGTACATTCCGCCCGGCAGCAAGTCGGTGTCACCGGACTTCTCAATCTTGTACTTGGACAGCATCTGGCTTACGATAACTTCGATGTGCTTATCGTTGATATCTACACCCTGCTGTCTGTATACTCTCTGTACCTCGGACAGAAGATATTCGTATACTCCGGATACCCCCAGAATTCTCATGATATCCTTCGGATCCAGCGGTCCCTTGGTGAGCTGGTGACCGGCATGGACTTCATCGCCCTCGCTAACCAGCAAACGTGCACCGTATGGGATGATGTATTCTCGATTTCCGCCTTCCTCGCGAACGATGACCTCAGTCTTGTTGTCATCTCGGAGCGCGATGCTTTCCACTACGCCGTCTGCCTCACAGATTTCCGCAAGACCCTTTGGCTTTCTAGCTTCGAACAGCTCCTCGACTCTCGGAAGACCCTGCGTGATATCGCTTCCTGCGACACCACCGGTATGGAACGTTCTCATGGTCAGCTGAGTACCCGGTTCTCCGATGGACTGTGCGGCGATAATACCAACTGCTTCACCCGGAAGTACCCGAGTTCCCGTTGCCAAGTTTCTGCCGTAGCACTTTACGCAGACACCTCTCTCCGCACGGCAGGTCATTACGGAACGGATCTTGACGGTTTCGATACCGATTGCTTCGATATGCTCTGCCATCGCATCGGAAATCTCGTCATTTCTTTTTACCAGAACTTCACCGGTCGTCGGATCTGCGATATCCTCCGCCGCGAAGCGTCCTGCAATACGCTGGTTCAGCGGCTCGATGACGTCCTTGCCATCCTTGAATGCCTGAACCTCTACGCCTTCGGTAGAACCGCAATCCCAGTCGTTTACGATAACGCTGTGGGAAATATCTACCAGACGACGGGTCAGGTATCCGGAATCGGCCGTACGCAACGCAGTATCCGTCAGACCCTTACGCGCACCGTTGGATGAAATGAAGTACTCCAGTATGGACAGACCTTCACGGAAGTTGGACTTGATTGGAATCTCTACCGTATGTCCGGCAGCGTTGGCCATCAGTCCACGCATTCCGCCGACCTGACTGATCTGGCTCTTGTTACCTCTGGCTCCGGAGTTGGCCATGATGAACAGGTTGTTCAAGGATCCCAAGGATTCCATCAGGGCGTCCGCTACCTTTCCGGTTGCCTCTCTCCATACGCTGATAACACGGTCATATCTCTCACGGTCGGACATCAGTCCACGTCTGTAGTAGGTTTCGAATTTATCTACGTCACGCTCTGCTGCAGCAACGATTTCTGCCTTCTCTTCCGGAATTTCCATGTCGGAGATGGAAATGGTTACTGCACCGATGGTGGAGTAGTGATAGCCAATGCTCTTCACGTAGTCCAGCATCAGAACGGTCTCTGTATTTCCGTGCTTCTTGAAGCATTTGTCGATAATCGTACCCAGCTGTTTCTTTCCACACAGGAAGTCTACTTCCAGTGAATACGGATCCTTCTCACGGTCGACAAAACCCATATCCTGCGGCAGGCCCTGGTTGAAGATGAATCGGCCAACGGTGGATTCTACCAGCTTGCCCGGATCTTCCGGATATGCTTTCATCCGTACCTTGACCTTCGCATGAATGCCAATGGTGCCGTTTTGATATGCCATCATCATCTCGTCCATATCCGTGAAGCACTTTCCGTCGCCCTTCTCGTTGTCCAGGTTTCTCTCTTCGGTACCCGGGTGAGTCAGGTAATAGCTTCCCAGAATCATATCCTGTGTCGGGATGGTAATTGGAGAACCATCCTTTGGTGCCAGGATGTTGTTCACGGACAGCATCAGGAATCGGGCTTCTGCCTGAGCTTCTACGGACAGCGGTACGTGAACCGCCATCTGGTCTCCGTCGAAGTCGGCGTTGAACGCGGTACAAACCAGCGGGTGCAGCTTAATGGCTTTACCTTCTACCAGTACCGGCTCGAATGCCTGAATTCCCAGTCTGTGCAGTGTCGGGGCACGGTTCAGAAGAACCGGATGATCCTTGATCACGTAGTCCAGGACATCCCAGACTTCCGGCTTCATCTTCTCTACCATGGTCTTTGCGCTCTTGATGTTGTGTGCCTTCTCCTGTGCCACCAGTTCCTTCATGATGAACGGCTTGAACAGTTCCAGCGCCATGGTCTTTGGCAGACCGCATTGATAGAACTTCAGTCCCGGGCCGACAACGATTACGGAACGGCCGGAATAGTCAACACGCTTGCCCAGCAGGTTCTGACGGAAACGTCCCTGCTTACCCTTGAGCATATCCGACAGAGATTTCAGCGCTCTTCCGGCAACGCCTGTTACCGGTCTACCTCTTCTGCCGTTGTCAATCAGAGAGTCTACAGATTCCTGCAGCATTCTCTTCTCGTTTCGAACGATAATGTCCGGGGCACCCAGCTCCAACAGCTTCTTCAGTCTGTTGTTTCTGTTGATTACCCGGCGGTACAGGTCGTTCAGGTCGGAAGTTGCGAAACGTCCGCCTTCCAACTGTACCATCGGACGGAGGTCCGGCGGAATTACCGGAACAACGTCCAGAATCATCCACTCCGGTCTATTGCCGGACTGTTTGAAGGCCTCGATAACTTCCAGTCTTTTCACCAGACGAATCCGCTTCTGACCGGACGCCTTCGTGAGCTGTTCCCGAAGCTCCTCGGCCAGCTCATCTACGTCGATATCCATCAGCAGCTGCTTGATTGCCTCCGCACCCATTGCTGCCTTAAAATTCTTGCCGTAGATTTCTCTTGCCTCATTGTACTGGGTTTCCTCGATAATCTGCTTGTATTCAAACGGAGTATCTCCCGGATCCGTTACGATATAGGAAGCAAAGTAGAGCACTCTCTCCAGATTCTTCGGGGTAATGTCCAGAACCAGACCGATTCTGGACGGGATTCCCTTGAAGTACCAGATGTGGGACACCGGCGCAACCAGCTCGATATGTCCCATTCTCTCTCTACGAACCTTGGATTTTGTAACCTCAACGCCGCAGCTCGGACAAATCTGTCCTTTGAAACGGATTTTGTTGAACTTACCGCAGCTGCAGGTCCAGTCCTTGGTCGGTCCAAAAATTCTTTCGCAGAACAGTCCGTCTCTTTCCGGCTTCAGGGTTCTGTAGTTGATGGTCTCCGGCTTGGTAACCTCGCCGTAAGACCATTCCTTCATTTTCTCTGTGGATGCCAGTTTGATCTGCAGGGATTCAAAATTTCTAAGTTCGTAATTATTCTCGTTATTCATATTTCCTCCCTTACCTCTTAAACCTCGTAACCGGCCTCGTCATCATTTCCGAGAAGACTGCTGATGTCGCTGTTATCCGACATGTCATCGTCATCCTCGAACGAGTCGTCTGCCTCTGCCTCGATTCCGGCAGCTGCCTGTGCTTCCGCTTCTGCCGCAAAAGCATCATCATCCATCTCTTCATCGTCCGGGTCCTGCAGGCCGAATGCGTCGTCCGATTCCTCTTCCATTCTCATTCTTTCCCACTTGCGCTCTTCCCGTTCGTGTTCTGCTTCCGACTTCCGGTCTGCCTGCTTCAGCATGCTGTCTACCGTTGCCGGATCATCGTATTCAGATGTATTCTTCAGCTTGATTTCCTTATTGTCACCGGTCATCGCGCGAACATCCAGTGCCAGAGCCTGGAGCTCCTTAATCAATACCTTGAAGGATTCCGGAATTCCCGGTTCCGGAATGTTCTCGCCCTTGACGATCGCTTCGTAGGTCTTTACACGACCGATGATATCATCGGACTTCACGGTGAGGATTTCCTGCAATGTGTAAGCGGCACCGTATGCTTCCAGTGCCCATACTTCCATCTCTCCGAAACGCTGTCCGCCGAACTGAGCTTTACCGCCCAATGGCTGCTGTGTTACCAGAGAGTACGGACCCGTACTTCTCGCATGGATCTTATCATCTACCAGATGGTGCAGCTTCAGCATGTACATGTAGCCCACCGTTATGTTGTGGTCGAAGTATTCACCGGTACGTCCGTCTCTCAGCGGCAGCTTACCGGTCTTGGAATATCCGCATTCGTCCAGCAGCTGAACGACATCGCTCTCGTGTGCACCGTCGAATACAGGTGTCGCGATATACCAACCCTTGGTCTTTGCAGCCAGTCCCAGGTGAACTTCCAATACCTGTCCGACGTTCATTCGGGAAGGTACGCCCAACGGATTCAGCATGACCTGCAGGGTCTCGCCATCATCCTTGAACGGCATATCCTCTTCCGGCAAAATCCGGGAGATGACACCCTTGTTACCGTGACGTCCGGACATCTTATCGCCCACGTTAATCTTTCTTTTTGTCGCAATGTAGACACGTACCACCTTGTTTACACCCGGCGGCAGCTCGCTGTCTCCGTTCTCTCTGCTGAATACCTGCACGTCTACGACGATACCGGCTTCACCGTGAGGAACTCTCAGCGATGTATCTCTTACTTCTTTGGATTTCTCTCCAAAAATAGCACGGAGCATCCGAACTTCTGCGGTGAGATCGGTTTCGCTCTTCGGCGTCAGTTTTCCCACCAGAATGTCGGAGGATTTTACGCTGGCACCTACGCGAATGATACCTTCTTCATCCAGCTCCTTCAGCATATCTTCGCTGACGTTCGGGATATCCCGGGTGATTTCTTCCGCACCCAGCTTGGTCTCTCTCGCTTCGCACTCGTATTTCTCAATATGGATCGAGGTGAGCACATCATCCATGAGCAGGCGCTCGTTCAGGATAATCGCATCCTCGTAGTTGTAACCTTCCCAGGTCATGTATCCAATCAACAGGTTCTTGCCCAGAGAAATCTCACCCAGATTGGTGGACGGACCGTCGGCGATTACCTCGCCGGCTTCGATGTGTTCTCCAAAGGAAACAATCGGTCTCTGATTAATGCAGGTACCCTGGTTGGAACGCTTGAACTTCAGCAGCTTGTAGTTGTCTACGCCGTTATCCTCGTCCCGGCGAATCCGGATGGTCTTCGCATCCACGAATTCAACCGTTCCGGTGTTTTTAGCCAGAACAACTGCGCCGGAGTCACAAGCGGCCTTGTACTCGATACCGGTTCCGACATACGGAGCCTGAGTCACAAGCAGCGGAACTGCCTGACGCTGCATGTTACAACCCATCAGTGCACGGTTCGCATCGTCGTTTTCCAGGAACGGAATCATTGCAGTGGATACGGACACTACCTGCTTCGGTGATACGTCCATGTAGTCCACTTCGCCCCGCATCGCCATGGTTACTTCACCCTTGACGCCTCGAACGGCAACCTTCTTGTTCAGGAATCTTCCGTCTTCATCCAACGGTTCGTTGGCCTGAGCCACAACCATCAGTTCCTCATCGTCTGCGGACAGATATTCCACTGTCTTGGTAACGATGCCGGTTTCTTTATCTACCTTACGATACGGTGTTTCGATAAAACCATATTCGTTAATGATTGCATAAGTCGTCAGGGAACCAATCAAGCCGATGTTCGGACCTTCCGGAGTCTCGATTGGGCACATTCTTCCGTAGTGAGAATAATGTACGTCTCGAACTTCCATTCCGGCTCTTTCTCTGGACAGACCACCCGGTCCCAGTGCGGAAAGTCTTCTCTTATGAGTCAGCTCTGCCAGCGGGTTGTTCTGGTCCATGAACTGAGACAGCTGAGAACTTCCGAAGAACTCTCTTACCGCTGCGGTTACCGGACGGATGTTAATCAGCTGCTGCGGTGTAGCATTTTCGTTGGTCATGCGTTCCCGTACAGAACGTTCCATTCTGGAGAATCCGATACGGAACTGGTTCTGAAGCAATTCACCCACGGTCTTCAGACGACGGTTGCCCAGGTGGTCGATATCGTCCACTTCACCCAGTCCGTAGTTCAAGTTCAGCAGGTAGCTGATGGATGCGATGATGTCCGCAAGGATGATATGCTTCGGAGAAAGCTCGTGCTTCCGGCTGGCAATTGCCGCCTTCAGATCATCCTCGGTCTCCGCATTGTCAATGATATCCTTCAGCACCGGATAGTAAACCAGCTCAGACAGCTTGTACGGTGCCAGGTCGATGTCCACGTATCCGGTCGGATCCACGAACTGGTTTCCGATAACCTTAGCGACAGAATCATCATTCTCGTTCTTGCTGCGGATCAGTGCGCTCAGTACACCGGCATTCTCGATTTCATATGCCTTTGCACGGGAAATAAATCCATCCTTTTCCACCAGGATTTCTCCGGTGTTTGGATCGATGATATCCTCTGCCGCATAGGAGTTCACCAGTCTGTTGTGAATTCCCAGCTTCTTGTTGTATTTATATCTTCCGACTTTCGCCAAATCGTAGCGTCTCGCATCGAAGAGAAGGGAGTTCAGCATGGAACGCGCATTCTCAACGGTTGGCGGATCTCCCGGTCTTAATCTTCTATATATTTCCTTCACGCCTTCATCGCTGTTCTTGGTGTTATCCTTCTCCAGCGTACGAATCAGTCTGTCGTCATCGCCAAAGGTGTCCAGAATATCCTGGTTGGAATCCAGACCCAATGCTCTCAGGAAGGCGGTAATCGGTAATTTTCTTGTTCGGTCTACTCTTACATATATGATGCCAGCAGAATCCGTTTCATACTCCAACCATGCACCACGGTTCGGAATAATCGTAGAAGAGAACAGATTCTGATTGGACTTGTCCACTAATACTTCAAAATACGGTCCCGGAGAACGAACCAGCTGTGTGACGATGGCTCTCTCTGCACCGTTGTAGATGAATGTGCCCTTTTCTGTCATCAGAGGAAACTCGCCCATGAAGACATCCTGCTCTTTAATCTCACCGGTCTCGCGGTTAATCAGCCGTACCTTTACCGTAAGAGATGTTGCATACGTGGTCTCCCGTTCTTTACATTCTTCCTGACTATATTTGGTTTCTTCGGAAAAATGGTAGTCGGCGAACTCGAGACTGAGGGTATTCGTTGTATCCCGGATTGGGGAAACGTCCTCCAGAACCTCTGACAGACCTTCTTCCACAAACCATTTATAGGACTGTGTCTGCACGTCAATGAGGTTCGGCATCTCGCAAACTTCATTGATCTTGGCAAAGGTCATGCGTTCTTTCCTACCAACTTTTACAGGTCTTGGCATGTTATCACTCCTTATTGTTCAAGAAAAAATCGATTCTATTGCAACTAACAAGTATATGGCACAATTGCATAGAACTTGTGTGAATTTTGAGTGTTTTCAGTGATTTTTTTCTCGCTCACTTCGGGTCTCAATACCCCCAGGCGAGATAGATATATGCAAACAACAATATGGGCCCTGAGACAATCAGGGCCCAATTTCTGACTTCGTATCTGAACTACTTCAGCTCAACTACTGCGCCAACTTCTTCCAGAGCAGCCTTGAGTGCATCTGCTTCAGCCTTCTCAACGTTTTCCTTAACGTTAGCCGGAGCACCGTCAACCAGAGCCTTTGCTTCCTTCAGGCCAAGACCGGTAGCTTCTCTTACAGCCTTGATAACCTTAATCTTGTTGTCGCCAACTTCCTTCAGAACAACAGTGAATTCAGTCTGTTCTTCTTCAGCAGCAGCACCACCGGCAGCTCCCGGAGCAGCTACAACAGCAGCAGCAGCGGATACGCCAAATTCTTCTTCACAAGCCTTAACGAGTTCGTTGATTTCGAGAATGCTCATTTCCTTCAGAGCCTCGATGATCTGATCCTTATCCATTATAAGTTCTCCTTTTCTGATTTTTATGAGTGTTGGTTAGGCCGCAATGGCCCGCTTTATAAAATTACGATTTCGATTAAGCTTCCGCAGCTTCCTCGTCCTTGTCAGCAATTGCCTTGAAGGTTCTAACAAGCTGAGACAGAGGGGACTGGATGCTTCCCATGAAACGAGCGATGAGCTCTTCTCTGGACGGAATTTCAGCCAGCGCTTCTACCTGCTTTGCGTCATATACCTGACCCTCTACTACAGCGCCCTTGAACGCCATCTTCTTGTACTGCTTGATGGACTTGTTCAGGATTCTTGCACCTGCAGTTGCGTCTTCGTTGCTGAATGCGAATGCGCTGGAACCCTTTAGGGCTTCGCCCAGAGATTCGTACGGTGTTCCTTCGATGGCACGCTTTACAAGAGTGTTCTTGTAAACGGTGAAGCCAACGCCGCCTTCTCTGAGGTTCTTTCTCATCTCATCGGCTTCTGCTACAGTCAGTCCGAGATAATCTACAACAACAACAGACTGAGCCTGTTCAAAACGTTCTTTGATTTCGTCAATTACTACCTGTTTTGCTTTTTTTGCTTCTACAGACATTTGTTCTCCTTTCCTGACCGCCGGGCGGTCATAGTTTTGTTCCGAATGTCACACACGGTACAAAATACCCCGCTATGGAGACAGCGGGGTTCAATTTATATTGTACCTCGGCGGGAAATTAAGCTTTCGCACCCGCTGTCTACGGTTGATATTCGATTTTTAAAAGATAACGATTTAGCCTAAGGATGCGCTGTTCACTTTAACGCCAGGGCTCATTGTGGAAGCGATGGTTACGCTCTTGAAGTACTGACCCTTTGCTGCGGATGGCTTAGCCTTCGCAATTGCGTTCAGCAGTGCGTTTGCATTCTCTACCAGCTGCTCTTCGGTGAAAGATTTCTTTCCGATGATTACGTGGATGATGTTTGCCTTGTCCAGACGATACTCCACCTTACCGGCTTTAATCTCTTCCAGTGCTTTCGTTACGTCCATGGTTACGGTGCCGGACTTCGGGTTTGGCATCAAGCCCTTCGGTCCCAGAACTCTACCCAAACGACCTACAACGCCCATCATATCCGGGGTTGCTACTACTGCATCGAAGTCGAACCAGTTTTCCTGCTGGATTTTCTGTGCCATATCCTCAGCACCGACATAATCCGCACCGGCTGCCTCTGCCTCTTCTGCCTTTGCGCCCTTTGCGAAAACCAGAACCTTCTTGGATTTACCGGTTCCGTGCGGCAATACAGTAGCTCCTCTTACCTGCTGGTCTGCGTGTCTTCCATCTACACCGAGACGGATGTGCATTTCGATGGTTTCATCGAACTTTGCAGTTGCAAGTTCCTTTACGTGCTGTACAGCTTCTGCTACTTCGTAAGTCTGAGTCTTATCGAAGTCTTTTGCAGCTTCGCTGTATCTTCTACTTCTCTTTGGCATTTTTTCCTCCTTGTGGTACTAACGGCTTACGCCTCCCACTGTCTTAGCCTTCTACGATAATGCCCATGCTTCTTGCGGTTCCCTTAATCATATCCGTTGCGGCTTCAAGGGATGCTGCATTCAGGTCCGGCATCTTAGTCTTAGCGATTTCCTGAGCCTGTTCCAGAGTAATGGTAGCGACCTTGCGCTTGTTCGGTTCTCCGGATGCACTCTCGATTCCTGCAGCCTTCTTCAGCAGAACTGCTGCTGGCGGTGTCTTGCACACAAAGCTGAAGCTTCTGTCTGCATAAACAGTGATAACAACCGGAATAACCATTCCGCTCTGATCTGCTGTTCTTGCATTGAACTGCTTACAGAAGTCCATGATGTTCACGCTCTTCTGACCCAGTGCAGGACCAACAGGTGGTGCAGGAGTTGCTCCCCCGGCAGGAATCTGCAATTTGATGTAGCCATCAATTTTCTTTGCCATCGTCTTCTCCTTTCTTCAATTAATTATTGAATTTTTCCAACCTGCGAAAATTCAAGTTCCACAGGAGTATCTCTACCGAACATCGAAACTCTGGCTTTAACAATCTGCTTTTCTGGGCTGATCTCTTCTACGATGCCCAGTTGTCCTTCAAAAGGGCCCCCGATAACGCGGATTGTATCGCCGACTTCAACGTCCAGGTCGATTCGCATTTTTTCGACACCCATTCGTACTACTTCTTCCTTGCTCAAAGGAATCGGATCCGAACCGTGTCCAACAAAGCCCGTAACACCCTCTGTGTTGCGAACCAGGTACCAAGTTTCATTATTTACAATCATCTTGATAACGACATATCCCGGATACAGCTTGCGGGTTTTGATTTTCCGCTGACCGTTCTTGAGCTCCATAATCTCTTCGGTTGGGATTACGACTTTTTCAATCAGGTCCTGCATGCCACGATATTCCACCATCTTTTCGATGTTGCTTTTTACCTTGTTCTCATATCCAGAATACGTATGCACCACATACCACTTCGAGGTACCGTCACCACGAAGTCCTTCGCCTTCCAGCGGCGACACGGAAGTGCTGTTCGCATTCAAATTCTCTGTCATGTCCGCCATATTCAATTGCTCCTACATACTAGGAAAGTGTAATTCCAAGCACTTTGCGCAGCAACGCAAGGAATCCGGTATCCACCAGCCAGAAGCCCAAGGCAAAGAATGCGCACACTGCAAATACAACCAGTGTACTGCTGCTCAGCTCGTCCTTCGTCGGCCATACAACCTTGCCGAACTCTTCCTTTACGCCGGCAAGATATCCCAGGATTCCGCGCTTTTCGCCGCGGCTCTTCTTCCCAGTTTCTTTCTTATTAACCATGATTGCACTCCGCTGTTTACAATGCAGTAATTACTTTGTTTCCTTGTGAAGAGTCTCTTTTCCGCAGAATTTGCAATACTTTCTCAGTTCAATTCTGTCCGGATTGTTCTTCTTGTTCTTCATGGTGTTGTAGTTTCTCTGCTTGCACTCGGTGCATGCCAGGATAATTTTGTTTCTCACAGTAGTTTCCTCCTTATACTGCCATTATCTTGAAAAAATCCTTATTCACTCCAAAATCAGAGCAGGTATCTCACTGCTCTGTTTGTTATTTCATAAAGTCGCTCAATAATATTACTCTGATACCTCGTCAATGTCAAGAGATTTTGTAAATATTTTTGCTGCTTTACTCGTTTTATTTACTTTTTCTGAGATTACACGGCAAAAGCCGGCTTTGGAGCGCTTCCTTACCTGCCGGTGTGTACCTTCACGTGGCTCATTGCCATCGCAGCCAGTGCGAAACACACTACGGAAACGACCGCCTGAGTAACAATCGCCTCACGGCATACCAATACGACGAAAACTACGCTGAGAATCGTCATTGCCATTGTTGCCAACATCCCATTGGAAATTATCTGTTTCTTATTCATAACAAACCTCACTTTCGTTGTCCGAGACAACATCCTTCTTGAAGTGAATATTATATGAAGATTGTCTAAATGTTAACCTTTGTTTTGAAATTGAAACATGAATTTCCTTGTTGAAAAATAAGGGACGATTTACTTTTTGTAATTCCTTCAAAGCCTTATGTTTCAAGGGTTTAAAACTGTTTTTTCTCCCTAAAATTTTCTTGTTTTTCCTGTTGAAAAAACCAGTTTACCGGCATTCCCGGCGTCTGCGGATTTCCGCCAGCACGATTGCTGCCGCATTGGACGCATTCAGCGAATTGATTTTACCCTTCATCGGAATGGAAACGACAAAATCACATTTCTCTCGAACCAGTTTTCCGATGCCCCGACCCTCGTTGCCGATGACGATGGCCACCGCGCCGTTCAGCCCTGCCGCAGAGTAATACGCTTCGCCGTCCATATCACAGGCCGCAATCCAGATGCCCCGGCTCTGAAGCTCCTCGATGGTTCTTCCGATATTGGTCACCCGCACCACCGGAATCTGTTCAATGGCACCTGCCGCGCTCTTCGCAACGGTGCTGGTGAGACCGCAAGCTCTCCGGTTCGGGATAATGATTCCGTGGGCGCCCATGCACTCCGCACTCCGAATGATGGCCCCCACATTGTGAGGGTCGGTGATTTCATCCAGGATGACGATGAACGGCTCCTCATCCATTGCCGCCGCCCGGGCGAAAATATCCTGCATCTTGGAATAGTGATATGCCGGAATTTCCGCAATCACCCCCTGGTGCTTCTGTCCCGGCGCCATATGGTCCAGCTTAAACCGATCCACCATACTGATGGACACACCCTGCTCCTTTGCCAAAGCTCGGATGATGGAAATGGATCCGCCGGCACCTTCCGCCATATAGATGCGTTCCACATCGTGTCCCGCCCGTAGAGCTTCAATTACCGGATTTCTTCCCACCAGCAGGTTCTCCGCAGATTCTTCCTGCTCAAAGTTTCTCACGCCTCTGCGCTCCGAATTTCCGCCCCGGAATCCCTCCGTCCGCGGTGCACGGCGGCTGCTCGGCCGGCTTCCCGCACCGCCGTAATCATATACCGAACGGGAATTGTTCTCCCGACCGCCATCCCTGCCGCCTCTTCGGCTTCCGTCACTCCGTTCGTTGGAACGGTTTCCGCCGTAGCTGCTCTTGCCTCTGGCTTCTCTTCTCTCATACACCCCGTGGGCATCCCGGCGATTCTTTCCGTTTTTCTTCTTTCCGGCCATCCTTAACTCCTTTCATATAGAACGAATTGATATTCAATCCCGTTTTCATTCTGCAGTTCGCTCTCCCAAGTCACCCGAAAACGAGCATCCTCGTCCAAATTCACCATGAACCGATCCGCGTTCAGGTTCGCATGCATCTTCGTCACATACAGCTTGTCGCACTGTTCGTAGAACCGACGATAAATGCTCTCTCCGCCAATGATAAAAACATCTTCCGTCTTGTATTCCTCCAGCGCCTCGGTCAGTTCTTCTTTCGAATGAACCACCTGACACCGTTCCGCCTCGAATTCCGGATTCCCGGTGAGTACGAAATTCACCCGCTTCGGAAGCCCTTTCTTTCCCGGCAGACTTTCCAAGGTCTTCCGGCCCATCACCACCACCTTATCCATGGTGGTCTCCTTAAAGTATTTCAGGTCGCCCGGGATGTGGGCCAGCAGCTCTCCGCCGCAGCCGATGCCCCATTCCGAGTCCACTGCCACAATCAGATTCATATTTCCTCCTTCCGAATTTCTTCGGTTTTCATCTATCTATAAAAGAAACCCGGCAAGGCTTTCCTCACCGGGTCAGCATACGGCAGTCTGCCGCACCGTTTAATCTACACTGTTTTTCGTTAAATTGCAACCGGAATATTCTTCACCTGAGGATTGTGCTCGTAGTTTTCCACCGTCAGATCATCCACCGTATAATCGTAGAAGTTCTTCACTTCCGGATTCAGGGTCACCTTCGGTGCCGGATACTGGGGCCGTGCGATCAGTTCTTTTACGATATCCACATGGCGATCGTAGATATGAGCGTCGGAAATGACGTGCACCAATTCGCCGGCTTTGAGGTCGCTGACGTTGGCCATCATCATCAGGAGGAGGGAGTACTGCACCACGTTCCAGTTATTGGCCGTCAGGATATCCTGAGACCGCTGGTTCAGAATGGCGTTCAGCGTATCCCCTTTAACATTGAAGGTGACACTGTAAGCGCAAGGCTCTAGGTTCATCTCCGAGAGATCGTCAAAATTGTACATGTTGGTCAGAATCCGCCGGGAATACCGGTCGTTTTTCAGCTGCCACAGCACGTTGTCCACCTGGTCCATTTCGCCCTGCTTGAAGGTGTACTTCTTTCCCAGCTGGTAGCCGTAGGCTTTGCCGATGGATCCGCCCTCATCCGCCCATTCATCCCAGATATGGCTGTTCAGGTCGTGAACGTTGTTGGATTTCTTCTGCCAGATCCATAGGAGTTCGTCAAAGGCCAATTTGATGGCGGTTGGGCGCAGGGTCAGTGCGGGAAATTCTTCCTGCAGGTTATACCGATTTACCACACCGAAATTCTTGATGGTGTGGGCCGGTGTTCCGTCCGGCCAGTGCGGGCGCACTTTCTGTCCCTCCGTACTGAAACCGTTCTCGATAATGTCCTGACACATGGTCACGAACAGCTGATCCGCTTTGCTCATATGTTACTCCTCTTCAATAATCCGGATGGCTTCCTCGATGACTTCGTCCAGCCGATCCGATTCCTCTGCCAGAAAAAGATATCCAATCAAGGCTTCAAATCCCGTGGCCACCTTGTAGGTGCGGGGGTCCGTATTCTTGGACCGGGACAGTGTCCGATGATTTCGAGCTCTCTTGTAGAGACGGATTTCATCCTCCGTCAGGAATCCGTTCACCAACTTCCGCATGGCTTTCGCCTGACCCTCCGCCGAAACGTAGCGAACCGCCATCTTATGGAGTTTTCCCACATCGTGAGGATCGTGCTCAATCAGCATTTCCCGGACGCGAACCTCGTACACCGCATCGCCCATGTACGCCAGGGTTGTCGTGTTAATGTTCTGTATTTCCTGATCCATTCTTAGTTGTTTCTGATAATCTGCACCCCTTGAGGTGTATCCTTCAGCGTATATCCTTTCTCTGCCAGCATATCCCGGATTTCATCCGCTCTGGCCCAATTCTTCTCTTTTCGCGCCTGCTGACGTTCGTCCACCAGCGCCTGAATATCCTCACCGATGACATCCTCTTCCGCATCCTGAAGAATTCCCAGGACATCGGTCAGCTCGTGAATCCGCTTCAGCGCTTCTTCCGCAAATTCCTTCGAACCGCTTTCGTGCACTGCCTGGTTCACAGCGGTTACCATTTCAAAGATGACGGAAATCGCCAGTGCCGTATTCAGGTCGTCCTCCAGCGCGGCGATAAATTCTTCTTTGTAATAGCCGTTCAGCTTCTCCAAGGTTTCCTTTTCCGAAGCGGACATCTCATCCGTACCGTTCTTCTTCAGAAACTCCAGCGTCTCTACGGCGGTCACAATACGATCGTAGCCTTGTTTTACGCTGTTCATTTCCGTGTCGCTGAAATTAATCGGGCTCCGGTAGTGTCCCGACAGCAGGAAGAACCGAATGAAATCTCCGGTAAAGTCCTTTCGAATGTCCCGAACCGTAAAGAAGTTGTTCAGGGATTTGGACATCTTCACGCCGTCCACGGTGATGTATCCGTTATGCATCCAATACTTTGCGAACGGTACGCCGTTGCAGGCCTCGGACTGTGCAATTTCGTTCTCATGATGCGGGAACTGCAAATCCTGTCCGCCGCCGTGGATATCGATGGTCTCGCCCAGATGCTTCTTCGCCATGGTGGAGCACTCGATGTGCCAGCCCGGACGGCCTTTTCCCCACGGGGAATCCCACGCAATTTCATCCGGTTCCTTCTGCGCCTTCCACAGTGCAAAATCCAGCGGATCCTTCTTCACTTCGCCTATTGCAATCCGGGCGCCGGACTCTAGGTCATCGATATTCTGTCCGGACAGCTTTCCGTAGTCCTTGAACTTCCGGGTGCTGTAGTACACATCCCCGTCTGCCTCATAGGCATAGCCCTTATCGATTAGCGTCCGGATGAAAGCAATGATCTCCGGAATGTGCTCGGACACCTTCGGGTGCACGTCCGCCGGAATCACGTTCAGCGCCTTCGCATCTTCGAAGTATTCTTTTATGTACTTCTCGGATACCTCCGGAGCGGTGATTTCCTCTTCCTTGGCCCGGCGAATAATCTTGTCATCCACGTCAGTGAAATTCTGCACGAACTTCACATCATATCCTCTGTATTTGAAATACCGGCGCAGTGTATCGAACACCACGAAAGGTCTGGCATTTCCAATGTGAAAGAAATTGTATACAGTCGGTCCGCAGACGTAAATCCGAACCTTCCCCTCTTCCAGCGGTACGAATTCTTCCTTGCAGCCGGTCATGGTATTGTATATCTTCATCGGTTCCCCTTTCCCCGCCAAATCTCTCCGGCGGTTCCCATTCGGTTAAAAACAATTTCGGGCAGTCTCCATCACCCGATTCAAAATCCGGTCCATTAAATTATACACCAACTACTGCACCAATGCATCCCATAATCAGCAATACGTATATTGCGTTTACGTGGAACTTCTTGATCAGCAGGACGGTGGCGGCGCACATCAGGATGGCAATTCCGTCAATGTGTCCCGGTAAAATACCGGAAATGGCGGAAATGCTCCCCCCTAAAGGATGCTCCGCTTCGACGGCCGGCCGGCAGATGGTAAGGGCCGCGGTAAAAATCATGCCCACCGTCGCGGGCCGAATTCCCTCCAGCGCTCCTTGAACGATTCGGCTCTGCTTGTAGCGATCAATCATGCTGGCGACGATGGCTACAAGGATAAAAGCAGGTGTGGCAACCCCCAGCGTGGCTACGAGGGACCCCGGCATTCCCGCCGTCTGATACCCCACATAGGTGGCCGTGTTCACCGCTACCGGTCCCGGCGTGACCTGTGCAATCGCCACGATGTCCGCATATTGGGACGGGGTCATGGACACAAATCCCCGGATGGTATCGTAGATCATGCCCACGATGGCCATGCCGCCGCCGAACCCCACAGCGCCAATTTTGAAGAATGCCCAGAATAGTTTTGCGAAAATCATTTCAAGACTCCTTCCCGGCGAGTGTTCCAAAGCGACCGAAGAATTCCGGTCACAAGAAACAGGAGTACAATCAGCACCACACTCATATTCGTAAATTCGATCAGCAGAATCCCCGCCAGGGAGGAAATCCCGGAAAACCAATCCTTGATGACGCCCTTAGCAATGGAATATACCGCAATCATCACCAGTCCCATGGCGGCCGCCCGAAGGCCGCCCAACGCACCCATCACGTACGGATTATCTCCGAAGGCGGACAGGCCTTTGGCCACCAAAATAATCACGACAAAAGAAGGAAGCACAACCCCCACAGTCGAAACAAGGGATCCAAGCAAACCCTTTCGCTTGAATCCCACGTATGTTGCCATGTTAATTGCAATAACACCGGGGAGGCTCTGGCAGACGGATATGACATCCAGCGCTTCCTCTGCCGTGAACCACTTCTTTTCGTTGACGGCGATGTTCTGAAGAATCGGTATCATCGCCACACCGCCGCCAATCGTAAATAATCCCAGTTTAAAGAATGTTATAAAAAGCTCTAACACAATTACAGTCCAAATCTCTCCGCATTTACCAGATCGATGGCATCCTTTGTCGCATCTTCTGCAGACTTCAGGGTCATCTCCCCTTCTCTTCTCAGCTTATACTCCACAACACCCTCGCCGGCTTTCTTTCCGACGGTGATTCGAATCGGCAGTCCCAGCAAATCCGCATCCTTGAACTTCACGCCCGGTCTCTCATCTCTGTCATCGCACAGAACTTCCACACCGGCCTTCTCCAGCTCTTCCTCAATCTTGTCGGCCAGATTCATCTGGGTTTCATCCTGCGGATTGATTACGGTAATCATTACGTGATACGGCGCAACGGAAATCGGCCAGATAATGCCGTCTTCATCGTTGTGCTGCTCGATGATTGCCTGCAGGGTACGGGTGATGCCGATGCCGTAGCAACCCATCTGGTATACGCAGTCGTTTCCGTTCTCATCCTTGTAGAATGTCTTCATGGATTCGGAGTACTTGGTTCCCAGCTTGAAAATCTGTCCAACCTCGATACCTCTGCTATGCTCGATAATCGGTTTTCCGCACTTCGGGCAGCGCTCGCCCTCTTTCAGAACCTTGATATCCGTTACGATGTCGCCCTTGTAATCTCTTCCGTAACATACGCCGGTCATGTGGTGGTCTTCCTTGTTCGCACCGGCACACATGTTCACGGTTCCTACCAGTTCGCTATCCACTACAATCTTGCAGTTCTGCAGTCCTACCGGACCGGTGAATCCGCCGACACAACCGGTGGTTGCACCCATCTCGTCCTCATTGGCGAATTCGATGTAGTGTTCCGGAATGCCCAGTGCATTTACCAGCTTAATCATGTTCACTTCACGGTCACCGCGAACGAAAGCGCATACGTACTCTGCCGGATTCAGTTCATCGTCGTAGGTAACGAACATCAGCGCCTTGATGGACTTCTTCACATCCATGTGGAGGTAGTTGCATACGTCCTCGATGGTCTTGGTTCCCGGAGTATATACGCTCTTCAGTTCTTCCATCTCTTCCTGAACCGGTTCATCATCTACGCATTCCGCTCTCTCCAGCGTTGCCGCATATCCGCATTCCGGACAGTGTGCCAGTTCACTCTCTCCCACGTTAGACAGTGCGGAGAATTCGTGAGAACGGCTTCCACCGATTGGGCCGTTGTCCGCTTCTACAATTCTGTAGTCCAGTCCGCAGCGAGTGAAGATTCTCTCATAAGCACCGTACTCGTTCATGTAGCTGACATCCATTCCCGCTTCATCTCTGTCGAAGGAATATCCGTCGCTCATCAGGAACTCTCTGGAACGCAGCAGCCCGTATCTTGGACGAGCTTCGTCTCTGTACTTCCACTGAATCTGGTACAGGGTCTGCGGAAGCTCTCTGTAGGAAGAGAATTCGTTCCGTGCGATATCCGTTACGGTCTCCTCATGCGTCGGTCCAAGGCAGAAGTCTCTTCCGTTTCTGTCCTTGATTCTCCACAGTTCCGGTCCGTATGCATACCATCTGCCGGATTCCTTCCACAGTTCGGCCGGATTCGGTCCCGGCATCAGGATTTCCTGATCGCCGATGCGGTCCAGTTCCTCCCGGACGATATTCTCCACCTTCCGAAGGGAACGGTATCCCAGCGGCATGAATTCATAGATTCCCGCTGCTACCTTGCGAACCAGGTTGGCACGAATCAGCAGCTGATGGCTGACCAGTTCCGCTTCCTTCGGTGCTTCTCTCAATGTCTTCAGATGTCTCTTGGATAATTTCATTTCTATTGTCTCCCTTCAATCGTGCAGCTCGCTATTGCCGCAATACCTTCTTCCCGTCCCGTAAAGCCCAGCTTCTCCGTGGTGGTGGCTTTTACATTCACCTGTCCCTCGGAAACATTCATCGCCCGGGCGAGATTCTCTTTCATGGCTTCTATATGAGGTGCCAGCTTCGGCTTCTCACAAATAATTGTCACATCCACGTTGACAACCCGGTAGTCGCCGATAATCCGGATTACCTCCCGGAGCAGCTCTATGCTGTCCGCTCCCCGATATTTCTCATCGGTATCCGGAAAATGTTTTCCAATATCTCCTTTTCCCGCAGCTCCCAGCAGGGCATCCATCAATGCGTGCGTCGCTACGTCCGCATCGGAATGTCCCAGAAGTCCCAATTTGCTGGGGACCGGAGTCCCGCACAATATCAGGTTTCTGTCCGGGACAAGGCGGTGTACATCGTAACCGTTTCCTGTTCTGATTTCCATAGAAATGTCCTCTTTGGTCGTTATTTTTCGGTTGGCGTACTCTCCCTCCACAAGGACCACGGAGATGCCCGCCAATTCCGCGACGGATGCATCATCGGTACCGGAATATCCCTTCTGTCTCGCAACATCGTAGGCCCGGCGAATCACATCCAGCCGAAAGCTTTGAGGCGTCTGAACGCAAAACATGCGCCTTCTCTCAATAACTTTACTGTCCATTATAGGATAAATAAATAACGAGTTCAAGTCGGTATCCGGAATAATCCGCATGGAATCTACCGACGGAACCGCAGTACATACCGCATCCCACCGATCCAGACCCTTTAAGTTTCGGTCAATGATTCCGGTCGTCAGGTCCGCTCGAGCACCATCGTGAATCAGCACCTTCACGGAACTTTCCGAAATTCCTTTCTCTCTGCAAATATTTCCGCACATATCCAGCCCGGCCCGGACGGAGTCGCTTCGTTCCTTTCCGCCCTTCGTCAGCCGCACCGCCTTGCCGGAAACCTCCTGCAGGGCGCGGGCTGTTTTTAGGTAAAAATCCGCATTCGTACCGTCCTCCGGCGTGACGATGACGATTTCGTCGATATCCGGATGTTCCGCAAACGGCCGCGCGGCGCACTCCAAAACAGTGCTGTCCCGATACGGCAGCATCTGCTTCGGCACCTCCGCGTTCATGCGGGTTCCTTTTCCCGCCGCAACTACGATTCCAATGTTCATCGTTTTCTCCCTCAAGATATTTTTCTAAAAGTATTCATATATAAAAACCGGTCGTTTCCGGCCATATACCGTTCTCGGTTATATGTGGGATTCGACCAGTTCATCTGCTTCTTCCATTGTATAATTTCCCGCCAGCATCAGCTCGCTTTCCAGAATCTGCTTTGCCGTGCCCAGGAGCTTCTTCTCTCCGGTGGAGAGGGACTTCTTTCGATCGCTTCGCACTAAATTTCGAACAACCGAAGCGACTTCCTCGATTTCCCCGGTTTTCAGCCGATCCATATTCAAGCGGTATCGACGATTCCAATTCGCCGGCATCGCTTCCGCCTCTTCGCCCAGCAGCTTAAAGACTGTCGGAAAATCTTCCGCAGTAATAATTCTGCGCACGCCAACCCGCGCAGAACTTTCCACCGGAATCAGGACCGTCATCTTGCTGTGCGGCAGGTTCACATCGTAATATTTGTGAATTTCGCCCAACACTTCTTTCTCGACAATATCTGTAATCGTTCCGGCTCCGTACATCGGATATGCTATTTTCTCGCCAACCTGAAACATATCGCCTCTCCTTTTTTCGACACACTGTTATTATATCCCGAGGCAAAAATATTTGCAAGTAAAAATTTATTATTTTACCATCATGCTGTATATATGTCAACTGCATTTCTCGCTTTTTATTGCCGCAAGCGGTACTTTTCGGGACGGGGAAACATATACTTATCAGTTGTTATTCTATCATCTTTCACATTTCTGTGATATAATTTTTACAGTTTTTCAATGGCGCAATCTCTTATAATAAAAGGGACTGCCGGAATACTGAAAGGAGAAACTTGAATGAAGAAATTACTCGTAGTGGACGACGAAGATAAGATCCGTGAGGTCATCAAAGAATACGCTGAGTTCAGCGGATATGAGGTGACCGAAGCAGCCGACGGCATGAGTGCCATCGGTCTCTGCAAGCTCAACGATTACGATTTGATTATCATGGATGTGATGATGCCGAAGCTGGATGGATTCAGCTCCGTGAAGGAAATCAAGAAGATCAAGGATATCCCGGTAATCATGCTCTCCGCCAGAGGGGAAGAATACGACAAGCTGTTCGGCTTTGAGCTGGGCATCGACGATTATGTGGTCAAGCCATTCAGCCCGAAGGAACTGATGGCTCGGGTGAATGCGGTCCTGCAGCGGAAGAGCGGTTCCGAGAACAACAGCGCCCAGGTAATGAAGTTCGACGGACTGGAAGTGAACTTTGCCGCCCGCACCATTACCGTAGACGGTGAACGGGTCAACCTGACCCCGAAGGAATACGACCTTCTCTTCTACCTGATTCAGAATAAGAATATTGCATTGTCCAGAGACAAGCTTCTTTCCGACATCTGGGGATACGACTTCTTTGGCGACGACCGCACCATCGATACCCATATCAAGAATCTGCGGAACAACCTGGGACCGTATCGAAATTTCATTGTAACGTTGAGAGGAGTAGGATACAAATTTGAATACGACGACAGCAAGAAAGGAAAAGAATCAGCAGAATAAGTTTGATCTTAACAGCATCCGAACCGTCATGCTGCTGTACTTCTTCACTTTTGCAGCCGTATTGATTATGCTGATTTGGTCGCTCCAGAGCTTCTTCATGACCCATTATTTTGAACAGATGAAGGTTCAGGAAACGGAGCATACCGCTGCTCTTCTGAAGAACGAGTTTCTGCAGGACGACGGGCAATTCAAGAATCTGGCGCTCAACGCCTCTGCATCCAGTGATATTTTCATCCGGGTGGACACTCCGAACGGCACCAGCGTCTTTGACAACGGTTCGTACTTCAGGCCATCTTCCATCGCCTACGATTACGAAACATCCACGGCGCGGGACCGCTTGGAGAAGAGCAATAAGAATTCCGTTTCCCTAGTGGCTAACGATACGAAGAAGGACAGCCGGAAACTGATTTATGCCACCTACATCGGGGACACACCCAGCAATAACATTTTGTTCATCGTGGCCCCCTTGTATCCGGTGAAATCCACCATATCCATCCTTCGGCTGCAGCTGAAATACATCAGCTGCATCGCCCTGATTGTGGCCGCACTGCTGGCACTGTTCATCGCCCGAAGGCTGTCTCGACCGATTAAGGACATCACCAAATCGGCCGTGGAACTTTCTCACGGCAACTACAACGTGAAATTCAACGGAGGCATGTTCACAGAGACCAACGAATTGGCCCGAACCTTGAATACCGCTTCCTACGAAATGCAGAAGACGGACTTCTATCAACGGGATTTGATTGCCAATGTGTCCCACGATCTGAAGACTCCGCTCACCATGATCAAATCCTACGCGGAAATGATCAACGACATCTCCGGTGATAATCCGGAGAAGCGGAAGGAGCACCTAAAGGTCATCATCACCGAAGCGGATCGGCTGAACAAGCTGGTATCCGACATGCTTTCCGCCTCCAAGATTCAGTCCAACACTCTGGAGCTGGACAAGGAAATCTTCGATTTGGTGGCAGTGACGGAGGAAATCGTGGCTACCTATAAGGTGCTGAACGAGCAGAACGGATACCACATCCGACTGAACAAGTGCAAGGCGGCTTATGTCTACGGCGACAAGGAGAAAATCAAACAGGTCCTGTCCAACTTCGTCTCCAATGCCATTAAGTATTGCGGTGAGGATCGGGTGGTGATCGTGGAGGTAAAGCGAATCGGCAAAAAGGTCCGGGTAGATGTTATCGACCACGGCGACGGCATCGCCTCCGACGAACTGTCCCACGTATGGGAACGGTATTACCGCACCAGCGCGAACCGGAACCGGAGCATCGAAGGATCCGGCCTGGGGCTTTCCATCGTCAAAGGTATTCTGGTACTCCACAATGCTAATTACGGGGTAAAAAGCAAGGTAGGCCAGGGCAGCGACTTCTGGTTCGAAATGGATACGGTGAAAAAGCCGACAGATACCGAATGCAAAAATAAAACCCATGGATAATAATTCAATCTCTGTCCGGCGCAGAACCCGGGCAGAGATTTTTACGGTGTATAATTCACACTGCTATTTTCGTTTGATTTATTAATTATATAAAACATTTGGAGGAATGTATGAACAAAAGAGTCTGCATTATTTACACCGGCGGCACCATCGGCATGGTGCCGACCCGGGACGGCTACCAGCCGAAGGAAGGATATTTTTCCGGCGAACTGGAGAAGATTCGGGATCTGTATTCCGATGCCATGCCGAAGTGGGATCTCATCGAATACGATCCGCTTCTGGATTCGTCCAACATCACCTACGTGCAGTGGAACCGGATGGCCAACACCATTAAAGAGAACTACGAGCGCTACGACGGCTTCGTCATTCTCCACGGCACCGACACCATGGCCTATAGCGCTTCTGCCCTATCCTTCATGCTGGAAGGTCTGAAGAAACCGGTCATCTTCACCGGTTCGCAGATTCCTCTGTACGAGCTCCGTTCCGACGGACGGGACAATCTGATCACCTCCCTGATGATTGCGGCCAATAGTGACATCCACGAGGTATGCCTGTATTTCGGCAACCATCTGATTCGGGGAAACCGTGCTGTCAAAACCTCTGCGGACGGACTGATTGCATTCTCCTCCCCGAACTACCCGGTACTGGCCAAAGCCGGCATCGACATTGAATACTTCCCGAACCGCTTCCTGCCGGAACCAAAAGAACCGTTCCGGGTAACGGAGATGAAACCCACATCCATCGGTGTCATCAAATTGTTCCCGGGAATTCACTTCGATCTCTTTGCGCCAATCGTCAACAAGGATCTTCAGGCCCTGGTTCTGGAAACCTTCGGCACCGGAAACATTCCGAACTACGATTCGGAGCTTCCGCCGCTCATCAGCAAGGCTATCGAAAACGACACCGCCGTGGTGGTATGCACGCAGTGCATGCAGGGAACCGTTCGTCTGGGCACCTATGAGACCAGCTCCGAACTGGCCCGGGCCGGTGCCGCCAGCGGCAGCAATATGACCACCGAGGCCACGGTCACCAAGCTTCAGTACCTGTTCAGCAAAGGCTTCACTGCCAACGAGGTTCGCGACTGGGTAGAATCAGACCTACGGGGAGAGCTGACCATTGGCTAGCCGGAACAAGAAGCACGCCATCATCCCTGTTTTTATCCCTCACAAAGGGTGCCCCAACGACTGCATCTTCTGCAACCAGCGGAAAATCACCGCACGCTCGGCGGCAGTCACCCCGGAGGATGTGCGAACCACCATCCGCACCTGGCTCACCACGCTGCAAGATGTTCCGGTAGTGGAAGCCGCATTCTACGGCGGGAGTTTTACGGGGATTCCGTTGGAAGAACAGCGGGCCTACCTGGAAGTGGCGCGGGAATACAAGTGGGCGGGGGCAATTCAGAAGATTCACCTGTCCACCCGGCCGGACTACATCACCCCGGAGATCCTGGACAACCTGAAAGAATATTCCGTGGATACCATCGAGCTGGGCGTGCAGTCCTTCGATGAGGATGTACTCCGCCAAAGCCGCCGAGGCCATACAGCGCAGCAGGTCTACGACGCCGTTTCACGAATCCAAGACTACGGTTTCGAGCTGGGAATTCAGCTGATGATTGGACTGCCCGGCGATACGATGGAGAAGTGCCTCTATTCCGCACGGGAAACCGCCCGTCTGCGGCCGCAGCTGGCGCGCCTGTATCCCACCATCGTTCTGGACGAAACGGATCTCTATGACGCATACCGGCAGGGCACGTACATCCCGCTGAGCCGAGAAGAGGCCGTTCTTCGCACAAAAGAAATGTACAAAATCCTAGAGGCGTCCGATATTACCATCATGCGAGTGGGGCTGAAGAGCACGGAGCTCATCGGCGACGGCGGAGCCATTAACGGCGGAACCTACCACCCGGCCTTTCGCCAGCTGGTGGAAGGGGCGATTGCCCGAGAACGCATCGAGCCGCTGCTGATTCGATTGAAACTCAACGCTTCCGGCAATTCTTTAACAGAAAACAAACAGAAAATTGATGTATTTTCTAACGGAAAATGGTATTCTAATATGGTAGGTAATGAAGCCGACAATAAAAAGTATTTTACCCAAAAATTTCCGGAATTCAATTTCCGCTTTCGCCGGGACGACAGCCTGGCCGACGGACAGTTCCGGGTATCTGCAAAGGAGGAAAAAAATGGATAGAGAGAAAGCTGTGGTAACCATCACCGGCAGAGATGAGGTAGGCATTCTGGCCTCCGTCTCCGCTTGCTGCGCCAATGCCAATGCCAGCGTCATCGAGATGACCCAATCCGTAAAGCAGGACTTCTTCACCATGATGATGGTCATCAGCATCGAACAGATGAATGTAACAATTGCTGAGCTCCGGGATGCGATTTTGAAGGAACTCCCGACAATGGACGTTCATGTAATGCATGAAAATATTTTCAATTCCATGCATCGGATTTAGCAGAAGGGAGAACAAGCATGTATAACGATATTGGCGATATCTTGGAAACCATTTCCATGATTCGAGACAAAAACCTGGATGTCCGTACCACCACCATGGGCATTTCTCTGCTGGACTGCGCGGACAGCGACATCGACCGCTCCTGCGAGAAGATCTACGAAAAGATCTGCCGAAAAGCGGAACACCTGGTGGAAACCGGCGAAAAGATTACCGGAAAGTACGGAATTCCAATTGTAAACAAGCGGGTTTCCGTTACACCGATTGCCATGCTGGCCGGTGTATCCGGCGGCGATCCGGTGAAATACGCACGTACGCTGGATCGAGCAGCTCATACTGTCGGAATTGATTTTATCGGCGGATATTCCGCACTGGTCCAGAAGGGCTTCAGCGCCGGGGACCGGGAACTGATTGAATCCATCCCACAAGCTTTGGCCGAAACCCAGCTGGTGTGCTCCTCGGTAAATATCGGCTCCACCAAGGCCGGCATCAACATGGATGCCGTTGCCCTGATGGGCCGACAGATTCAGAAAGCCGCACTCCTCACCAAAGATAACCAGTGCATGGGCGCTGCTAAACTGGTGGTATTCTGCAACGCGGTAGAGGATAACCCGTTCATGGCCGGTGCTTTCCACGGCGTGGGCGAAGCAGATTCCGTCCTCAGCGTTGGCGTATCCGGTCCGGGCGTGGTTCGGTCCGTGCTGCATGACCTTCCGGACGATGCTCCGCTGAACGAGGTGGCAGAAACCATTAAGAAAACGGCATTTAAGATTACCCGTGTCGGTCAGCTGGTGGGTTCTGAAGCCGCTGCCGCATTGGGCGTACCGTTCGGAATCGTGGATCTGTCTCTGGCACCGACTCCGGCAATCGGCGATTCCGTTGCACGTATTCTGGAAGAAATCGGCCTGGAGCAGTGCGGTACTCACGGTACCACCGCTGCACTGGCCATGCTCAACGATGCGGTTAAAAAGGGCGGCGTAATGGCTTCTTCCAGTGTCGGCGGACTCTCCGGCGCATTTATCCCGGTAAGTGAAGACGAGGGTATGATTGCTGCCGCTCGCAGCGGAAACCTGGTTCTGGAGAAGCTGGAAGCCATGACCGCGGTATGCTCCGTGGGTCTGGACATGATTGTGATTCCGGGAGACACCACTCCGGAAACCATCTCAGCCATCATCGCCGACGAGGCGGCCATCGGCATGGTGAACAGCAAAACTACAGCCGTTCGCGTTATTCCGGCCATCGGTCTGAAGAGCGGTGAGGAACTGAACTTTGGCGGGCTGCTGGGCTACGGTCCGGTAATGGATCTGAAGAATCCTTCTCCGGCAAAAATGATTCGCCGAGGCGGACGGATTCCGGCTCCGCTTCAGAGCTTGAAGAACTAACAAAAAATATAGACGCTTCATGAAAAAAGCGAGAGGGCTGCACTGCAGCTCTCCCGCTTTTTTCGTGGTATGTTTTACTTTCCCTTTACGGTCTCAGGCCCATTCCGCCTTCCAGGGTGATGGTCTCACCGCTCATGAACTTGAAGTCCGGCGAAGCCAGCTGTACGCAGGCACGACCGATTTCTTTCTCTACGTCGCCGTAATGACCTGCCGGCGGCATCTTTACATTCGCTTCATTTGTTCATTTTTCTAATTACTGTATTAATACCAGAATTTACCGCTGAACGCGAAGGACACCTCGGCCGTCAGGCTGATTCGACCTTCCAGGAAGTTCACCAGAATATCGCCTCCCGGCGTTTCCACGATAATCTCCTTATCTCCTCTGCAGTAGCCCTGTTCCACCGCCATGCGGGCGGCACAGAATGCCGCACTGGCGCTGGAGAGCACCGCACCGTTGGCGCCGTCCCAGATCTTCAAACGGATGGTGGACGCATCCACCACCTTGATGAACTCGAAGCATGCCGGTGCATTGAAGATATCCGAATATTCGATTTCCGGTCCCAGCTTTTCGATATCAAAGGTATCGATGGAGTCGCAGAAAATCTGGCAGTGGAGCCCGCCCCCGGCAATTCGGCTGGTTTTCAGCGCCGTTGCGCCGGCGGTCGCCAGCTTCTCCTGAACGCAAGTGTCCGCAGCGGCTGCCTTTTCCATATCCCGGTCGTACAGGAACTGATCTTCCGGAACATACATGATTACCGATGTTACCCATCCGTCTCGCATGAACAGCTTCAGCTTCTGGATACCGTTGACGGTTTCCACCGTCATCATATCCCGACCGATCAAGCCCTGCTCATAGGCGTATTTTGCACCGCAGCGGATGCCGTTTCCGCAGGCATCCCCTTCCGTGCCGTCGCTGTAGAAGACTCTCATCTTCACATCGGCCTTCCGGGACTTCTCCACCAGGACGATGCCGTCGCCGCCGATGGAGCGGTGGCGGTCGCACAGGCTGATGCACAGGGACTCCGGTCCCTCAATCCGTCCGTCGAAGTTATCCAGTACGATATAGTCATTTCCGCAGCTGTGCAGCTTGGTAAAGTACACATTTCGGTGGGTTGCCCGCATATGGTTGATGTCCACCAGCTCGGTGTTCTGTTCCGAATATCTGGATTCAATCATATTGACCAGGGCACCGGCGGTATCCACGCTGGTGAGGCAAGGGATGCCCAGCTGCATCGCCCGCTTGTGCACGGCGGTGTAATCGCCCAATGCCGCATCGTTGGCCTGTCCGGTAAAGATGATATAGCTGGTCTTTCCGCTTTCCATCAGATCGATGATATCCGTGCTCTTCTGGGCCTTCTGAACCTGAGTAACCTCGATACCCATGGTGCGGATGGCTTCTGCCGTGCCTCTTGTGGCATAAAGCTTCATTCCCAGGGTGTGCAGTTTCATGGCAATCGGCAGGATTTCCGGATAATCCCGTTTCTGAACGGAAATCATCACGCCGTGTTCCTCTCCGTATTTTCTCGGCGGCACGGTGAATCCGGCGGCGGTCAGTCCCTTGAACAGAGCTTCGTTCATGGTCCGACCCAGTCCCAGAACTTCTCCCGTGGATTTCATTTCCGGTCCCAGGATGGAGTTGGCATCGGTGAGCTTCTCAAAGGAGAATACCGGAACCTTTACGGCCACGTAGGCCGGAGTGCGGTACAATCCCGTTCCGTATCCCAGATCTTCCAGCTTCGCCCCCAGCATTACCTGGGACGCCAGATCCACCATCGGTACACCGGATACCTTGCTGATGTACGGTACCGTCCGGGAGGCTCTCGGATTCACCTCGATGACGTACAGCTCTCCGTTGTACTGGAGATACTGAATATTGACCAGGCCCTTGGTACCCAATGCCAGCGCCAGTTTCTCGGAAATATCCACAATTCGTCTCAGCTGACGATCCGACAGATTGAACGGAGGATATACAGCGATGGAGTCCCCGGAGTGAATTCCGGCTTTCTCGATATGCTCCATGATTCCCGGAATCAGCACATCCTCTCCGTCGGAAATAACATCCACTTCCAGCTCGATGCCCGGCATGTATTTGTCCACCAGCACCGTGTTGTCGTCGGAGTTTTCCAGAATTCGTTCCATGTACTTCCGGGTATCCTCTTCGTCCCCGGCAATGGTCATGTTCTGGCCGCCGATGACGTAGGACGGTCTCAGAAGCACCGGATAGCCGATTTCTTCTGCCGCCCGGAGTGCGCCCTCCAGGTCGGTGACACTCTGACCCTTCGGACGGCTGATGCCGAATTTTTCCAGAAGAGCGTCGAACTTACCTCTGTCTTCCGCCAGATCGATTCCTTCTGCGGAGGTGCCCAGAATCTGAATTCCGTTGTCGTGCAGGAACTGGGTGAGCTTGATGGCGGTCTGACCACCGAAAGCCACAACGACGCCGATCGGCTTCTCCACCTTGATGATGTTCATCACGTCTTCCGGATGGAGCGGCTCGAAATACAGGCGGTTCGCCGTGTCGTAGTCCGTGGATACGGTTTCCGGGTTGTTGTTGACAATAACTACGTCGTAGCCCATCTCCCGCAGCGTCCATACGCAGTGTACCGATGAATAGTCGAACTCGATTCCCTGACCGATTCGAATCGGGCCGGAACCCAGTACCATGATGACCGGCTTTCCGCTGCGGCGGAAGCTTCTGGATTCGCAATCCTTATCCGTTGTGGAATAGAAATACGGGGTCATTGCGTCGAATTCTGCGGCGCAAGTGTCTACCATCTTATAGCTGAAGTCCATGCCCGGAACTTCTTCCACTTCGGCAATCCGGCAAATCGCTTCGTCGGTATAACCCAGCTTCTTCGCTTCCTCGTACATCTCTGCCGGAAGTTCTTTATTTTTGGCCGAATCTGCCAGCTCCAGTTCGAAGTCTGCCAGATGTTTGATCTTGTTCAGGAACCAGCGGTCGATCTTCGTGATGTCGTGCACCTGATCCACGGTGACCTGTCTCGTCTTAAAGCCTTCGAAAATCGCGAAGATGCGGTGATCGTCCTGCGTGCCGATTCGTTCCGGCAGGGTTTTGTCGCCCTGGTACTCGAAGTTCAGAGTGTCCAGGGAAATTTCCGCACCGCGTATGGCCTTCATCAATGCCGCCTCGAAGGAGTTGGCGATGGACATGACCTCACCGGTAGCCTTCATCCGGGTGCCCAGCTTTCGGCTGGAGCCGGCGAATTTGTCAAACGGCCACTTCGGCACCTTCAGCGCCACGTAATCCACCGTCGGCTCGAAGCAAGCGCAGGTCTTTCCGGTTACGTCGTTCACGATTTCGTCCAGGGTGTATCCCAAAGCGATTCGGGTGGTTACCTTGGCGATCGGATAGCCGGTGGCTTTGGACGCCAGGGCCGAGGAACGGGACACTCTCGGGTTCACCTCGATTACCGCATACTCAAAGCTGTCCGGGTTCAAGGCAAACTGGCAGTTGCATCCGCCTTCAATGCCCAACGCCGAAATGATTCTCAGCGCCGCGGAACGGAGCATCTGGAACTCCTTGTCCGCCAAAGTCAGGGTCGGTGCCACGACGATGGAGTCACCCGTGTGCACGCCCACCGGATCCAGGTTCTCCATCGGGCAGATCTGAATCACATTGCCCATGGAGTCTCGCATGGTCTCAAATTCGATTTCCTTCCATCCGGCGATGCTCTTCTCCACCAGAATCTGGGTAATCGGGGACTGATCCAATCCACTCTGCGCGATGGTACGCAGTTCCTCTTCCGTCTCCGCGATTCCGCCACCGCTGCCGCCTAGGGTAAAAGCAGGACGCACGATGACCGGGTACCCGATTTCCTTTGCAATATCCAGCGCCGTCTGCAGGTCTTCCGCAATTCCGGAAGGCACGCAAGGTTCGCCGATTTCTTCCATCACCTCACGGAACAGTTCCCGGTCTTCTGCCTTATCGATGGCGTCCACATTGGATCCCAGCAGGCGCACGTTGTGCTCTTCCAGCCAGTTCTCCTTGGAAAGCTGCATGGCAATGGTTAATCCGGTCTGTCCGCCCAGTCCGGCCAGCAGGCCGTCCGGCTTCTCTTTCTCAATGATTCTCTTTACGGTTTCCACCGTCAGCGGCTCCAGATAAATCTCGTCCGCCAGGTGTTTATCCGTCATGATGGTGGCCGGGTTGGAGTTCACCAGCACCGTATCGATGCCTTCCTCCTTCAGCACCCGGCAGGCCTGGGCGCCGGCATAGTCAAACTCCGCCGCCTGGCCGATGACAATCGGTCCGGAACCGATTACTAGAACTTTCTTAATACTTTTATCTTTAGGCATTTTTGTACTCCTCCATCAACTCAATGAACTGTTTAAACAGAAAACTCGTATCGTGAGGACCCGCATGGGCCTCCGGATGAAATTGTACGGAAAATGCGTTCTTGTCCGGATAGATCATTCCTTCACAGGTCCGATCGTTGGCGTTCACGAAGCTGACCTCCCCTTTTCCTTCCAGGCTTTCCGGGCGAACCGCATAGCCGTGGTTCTGGGTGGTGATAAAAGTATGACCGCAATTCTCGCCGAAGGTGACCGTAGCCGGCTGATTTCCGCCCCGGTGGCCGTACTTCAGCTTAAAGGTTTCGCCGCCCTGAGACAGCGCCAGCAGCTGGTGTCCCAGGCAGATGCCGAAAATCGGAACCCGGCTCATCAGCTTCCGGATTTCTTCAATGCATCCGGTATTTTCCGCCGGGTCTCCCGGGCCGTTGGACAGCATTACACCGTCCGGTCGGGACGCCAGAATCTCCTCTGCGGAAGTGGTGCTGGGTACCACCCGAACCTCACAGCCGTACCGGTTCAGCTTGCGGATGATATTTCTTTTTGCGCCGTAATCGATCAGGGTGACGCGATATTTTGCTTCTCCTTCCGGAGAAACGGTGTACGCCTCATCGCAGGTAACGGACTTTACGGCATTAACAATTGTATATTCTGTTACTGCATCCAAGTTTTCCGGAATCTCGGAGCAGATGACTGCGTTCATTACGCCGTGCTCCCGAATTTTCCGGGTCAGCGCACGGGTGTCGATGCCCCAAATACCCGGCACATCGTTGTTTTTCAAGAATGTATCCAGATCATATTCCGAGCGGAAGTTGGATGGGGTATCGCAGTATTCCCGAACCACATATCCCTTCAAGGCGCATTTGCCCTCGAAATCTTCTTCCATCATTCCGTAATTTCCGATTAGCGGAAATGTCTGCATAACAATTTGTCCGCAGTAGCTCGGGTCCGTCAGCGTTTCCACATAGCCTTCCACACCGGTGGTGAAGACCAGTTCGCCGATAGAATCCCGTTCCGCTCCGAACCTTCTACCTTCCAGAATCGTGCCATCCGCCAGTATCAGATAGCCTTTCTTATCCTTATTCAAAGTAATCTCCTTTCAAAAAACCATCATTTCATACATTTCATAACCCTTGCGAATTTTTCCTATCTCATCACCTCCCGCAAAATTTCCCTGAAATAGCAACCTTCCTCTTTCTTTTAATCTATCTTGTGACCTTGTCCAGCCCAATGATGAACTGCTTCAGGTCTTTGATATGCGCTTCTGCTTCCCGGCGCGCCTTCTCCGCATCACCGGCAACAATTGCTTCCATAACATGCTTGTGTTCCTTCGGAATCCGTTCGAATACGGTTCCGTCATCATAATAGAGATACCGGAACCGCATGGACAGTTCCTGCACCTGACGGCTCAGCTCAATCAGCACGTTGTTTCGGCTGCAGCGAACGATGAAATTATGGAACTTCTCGTCGTATTCCACGATTTCCTCTTTATCTCTGGCTTCCACAGCCATCTCATACAGCCGGTGCATCTTGCTCAGTGCCAGCTTCTCTTCCTCTGTAATCCGCTGTGCCGCCAGACCGGCCGCTAGACCTTCCAAATCTTCTCGTACCTCAAAAATATCCAGCATGTTCTGGATTGAAATGTCCGATACGTACGCACCCCGTCTCGGTTCAATCACCACAAGTCCATCCGTCGCCAGCTCTCGAATGGCCTCCCGGATCGGTGTCCGGCTGACATTCATTCTCTCTGCCAGATCGATTTCCATCAAACGCGTTCTGGCTTGAATCTCGCCGGTAAGGATTTTGTGTTTGAGTTCCAGATATACTAGTTCTCGCAACGGCTTCTGAATCTGCAAATCAATGTTCATCATACATCTCTCCACTTTCTGTGTACCATACCTTCCAGTTGTCCCGAATCCATGGGGCATCTTTCGCCATTCGGTAATCAGATTCGGCTTGTGCCATCGAATTATAGTATGCAACCATTGTGGGGCCGCTGCCGCTCATCAGCACCCGGTCCGCCCGGAGATTTGCCTCCATGGCATCCTTTAGCGCTTTCGCTTCCGGATACTGTTTCAGTGTGTATTCTTCCATTCGGTTAAAAAAAAGTTTCTCCTCCACCGAACGTCCGGATTGAGCATCCAATGCTTCGTACACTTCTCGCGTAGATACTCCGATTCCCGGATTCATCAGAATCACTCCGTATGGTTTCGGTTCCGTCGGCCGAACAATTTCGCCGATTCCCTCAATCTCTGCAGCTACTGAAGCTTCTTCAATTCCCGGCAATTCCGAAAAAACCGTTCTGTTCTTTCGCGCATTCATCATCAACGAGAACGGTACATCCGCTCCCACCGATGCCCCCAGCACCATCAGTTCCCGCAGCGAGAACGGGTTTCCGCAAAGGGCATTGGTCGCCAACATGCATCCTGCCGCATTGCCGCTTCCCCCGGCAATGCCTGCCGCTACCGGCAATTTCTTATCCACGAAGAGATACAGTTCCTCCGGTCGTTTTCCGTCTTCCGGCAATGCCTTCAGCACCGCTTCCACTCCCCGGTACGCCAAGTTGTCCGATCCCAGGGAAATTGCACTGTAATTCATACAAAATTTTACACGAACACCCTGGATAAAGCAATTGTTTGAAGGAAATTTTTGCATGCAAATACCCAAGGACTCTTCCGTAAGTCCCATAGTCACTACATCGTGAAGTCCAAGATCTTGCATAAAGGACAAAATATCGTGATATCCGTCCGGACGTCTCCGGAGTACTTCCAGCGAAAGATTAATCTTCGCATAGGCGTTCATGGTGATAGATGAATTCATGCTTTTCCCTCCTGATTCGGAATCTGCTTACAAAAAAGGAATGCCAAGGGCATTCCTTTCAAAAAATACTATCTCTGGTTCCGATTGCCGAACTTCTTCGCCGCTTTCGCCGCCTTTGCCGTCGGACCGTGTGAGGAAATATATTTACCGCCCGCTGTAGAAATCGGACGCGGTGCGGAAACGCTGTACACGTTCGGGAGAATCTCACTCAGCTTCAGCTGATAATCCTTCACGTACTCGGCTTCTCCGTTCTTGTTCTTCCGCTTTGCCTTCTTTGCGGCCTTTTCTTCCTTCTTCTTGTTCTCTGCAATAACCTCTTCCACGGTCTTGCCGGTGCGCTTTGCTTCGTGGTACGGATTGAAAGCGACCTCTTCCTTCTCGTCCTTCTTATTTTTCTTTTCCTGCTGCTGGTTGGCATTTCGAATGGTCATCACGGTAATACCACCGAAGATCAGGAACATCATGCCCATGTTAATCATCATGTTCAGGCGCTGATTGAAAGTCGTGAAAGAAAGGGTGGTCTCCTTGCCCAGGCGGTCACCCTGATCGTCCATCAGATTCTCGGAAATTACCAATTTGTATTTCGCGTTGTTCTCAACCTTGAATTTCTTATTGTTGCTGTCACCCAGAACCAGCAGAAGACCCTTGTCCGCCTTGCTGCTCATCACCTTAATCGGAATTTCCTTGCCGTTCGGGTCCACAATCTTTACGCACTTCGCGTTGTTCTTCTGTGCCTTTTCGCCGGCCAGCTCCCGGTTGAAACGCAGCTTCACGCCGACGTTCTCAATGGAAGTATTGGTCTGTCCATCCTTCGGATAGGAATTCACCAATTTAAAATCGCTTTCATCCGCCGAAACGAATGCCATGCTCATTGTTACCAGCACCGCTGCCAGCAGTGCAATCAGGCCTTTTCTCTTCATCAATTGTTTCCTCCATCAGTATTGTCCGGCGATGTCATTCTCTGCCGGAAAAGTTTTCGCTTCCGTGCCTTCACCGCGCGCATGTTCCGAAAGAAATCCGACAGAATCTGTCCGCACTCCGCCTCCAGAATTCCCGTCTCCACCTCCATTCGGTGATTCAACCGTTCCTCCTGTACCACATTGAATACAGAGCCGCAAGCTCCGTTCTTCGGATCCATCGCACCAATCCACAAGCAATCCAACCGTGCCAAAACCATGGCGCCGGCGCACATGGCACAAGGCTCCAAGGTGACGTACAGCTCGCAGCCGGTCAGCCACTTGCTTCCCAGCACCCGCTCCGCCTCCCGAATGGCCAGCATCTCCGCATGCCCGGATGAATTTCGGTCGGTCTCTACATGGTTATATGCTTTTGCGATAATCTCTCCATCTCGCACCACAACCGCGCCCACCGGGACTTCTCCGATTTCCGCCGCCGCTTCCGCTTGATGCAGTGCCTCTCGCATATACATCTCATTTATATCCATAGCCGAATAATTTTATCATAGTCGGGGTTTCAATACAAGTTCTTTCGCAGATTATACCCCCCCATTTAAGAAAACTTTTGGTTAGTCGCATTTAACAATCTAGACAAATGTTTCGCCATTGCATATAATGGAGTAGGTAGATTTTGTTAAGATAAAGGAGGGTTATCCCAATGGCTACATTAGATGTAAATGTTGAAGTAAGTGCTCGCCACGTGCACCTGTCCCAGGAGGACATCGAGAAACTGTTTGGTGCAGGTTATGAGCTGAAGGTTAAGAAGGAAATCGCAGGCGGTTTCGTTGCAGAAGAAAGACTGACCATCACCGGACCGAAGAGATCCATGGAGAGAGTTGCAATTCTGGGACCGGCTAGAAAAGGCACTCAGATTGAGCTGGCTGCTACAGACGCTCGTTCCCTGGGCGTAGATGCTCCGATCAGACTGTCCGGAGATCTGGCAGGCACACCGGGAATCAAGCTGACTGCTGAGAACGGAAACTCCGTTGAGACCGAAGCAGGCTGCATCGTTGCTCAGAGACACGTTCACCTCTCCGAGGAAGACGCTGCTAAGCTGGGCGTTGAGCAGAACCAGAACGTTGATCTGAAGATCGATACCGGCAAGAAGAGAGCTCTGGTATTCGGCGACGTTATCGTAAGAATCGGCGGACCGGTTTCCGTTGTTCATCTGGACACAGACGAAGGCAACGCTGCATGCACCGGCAGAGCTTGCGTTGGTACCGTTATCGCTGAATAATTTCGGCACGAACGAATTTTTGTAAAAAAAGAACGAGAGGGAATCGGTAAAGCCGTTTTCCTCTCGTTTTGTATTGCATAGATTTCCGGTTCGTTTCAATGTATCATCCCGACACTACGCCAGCTGATGGAAGTTTTCCCGCAGGTAGTCCACGAACGCCTTCATCACCGAGTTCATCCACTTGTTCTTCAGGCGAATCAGTTGGGTCCACATCTGCATCTCCAGCTTTTCCGTATCGATAATGGCCAATGCGCCGTGATTGATTGGATCGTCCGCCAAGAATTTCGGCAGAAAGGACACGCCCTTCCCCTGGCAGATCATGTTGATAATAGCGGAGGTGGAGCCGATTTCCAGGCTCGGATGATAGCTGATACCCCGCTCGGCCAAAGCCTCTTCCATGTAGAGGCCGTAGCTGACTCCCCGGTCGGAAGTGATGAAGTTATCCCGAACCACCCGTTCCAACGGTACGTTCTTCATGGCAGCCAGCGGGTTGTCCGGATTCGTGACGAACACGATATCCTCTTTCCGCTCCACCACACTGACGAAGTCCGCAGAAATCAGTTTCCGCTCCAGGGTAAAGATGAAGTCCAAATCGTTCTGACGAAGAAGATCGAATGTGGAGGTCAGCATATCGGACGTCTTGATCACCACGTCAACCTTCGGATATTTCTCGTGAAAACCCGGGAGAATTCCCGGAAGAATTCCGGCCGAAAAGGACGAGCTGGCACCTATGCGAAGTGTGCCGGAAGGCTCATCGTCTTCCTTCATGAACGACGCCGCTTCTTCCACCGATTTCAGCAACCGCAGTGCATATGGCATGAACTTTTCGCCGGAATGGGTCAGCTTTACACTTCGACCGATTCGATCGAACAGCTGCGTGCCCAGCTCGTCTTCCAGCTGCTTGATCTGTACCGTAACCGCCGCCTGAGAGTACCCCAGCTGTGCCGCCGTCTTGGTAAAGCTCTGCATTTCCGTCGCTTTGACAAATGTTACTATATTACGAATTTCCATAAACGTTCTCCTTATACCTTTCAAAATTTATAATATCAAAAACAAACGCAAAATTCAATAGACCGTTGAAAATGTTGATATACTTGAATTTGAGAAGATATTCGATTTTCTGAATATCCCATTTGGTTTTCGTAAATCATTTATTATTTTTTATTGTTAGATTTATAACTATTAATTTTACAAAACATTCCCCGTATAGTATTATCATATTGTAATAAACAAACCTCTACAAAATAACCATATAAGAAAAAAACAGAAGTGACGCCGTTCTTATCGCTTCTGTTTTTCTTTTTTGATTTTATTCTCGCCCTCACGGAGATCTTTCGGTTGACTTCTTTTCGAATCACCTATATGATACATAATAGTATACGAAAGGTGGATTATTATGAAAAAACAATTTACTCATATCTTTACGCTTCTCACCATGGCACTGGTAATGGCTGCCGTACCGGTATGCTCTTTTGCGGCGACCGGCGGAAAGAGCCACGTAAGGGAAATTCTCTTTGCAGGCATCGCCATCGCCTTCGCAATTGATATGTGGCGAGAGTTCAAGAAAAGAAAATAACGGAAATCAAAAGGGAAAATGCACCATCATCGCATTCTCCCTTTTTTATTTCTATTTGTATTTCGTCTTAACCCGATTCAGATAAGAGGTCTTCGTTGTCGGCGCCTCCTCCATCCCCAGGAGCAGTGACAACACGTGGCGAATTTCTTTTCCGTTTCGAGCGTACTGTCCGGCACAGGAAGCGCAGAACGTGGTATTCCGAAGCCCGGAAGAAGTCAGCCCTTCGCCGAATTTTTTTGCCAGCTCCGGCTCCTCTGCCGATGCCATGCCCCCCAGACCGCAGCACTGTTCTGCCGCAGTCACTGCCGGCTCATATCCCAACAGTTTGCAAATGCCGTCGTACCATTCCCGATCGATTCGGTCCGGGCACGGAATCTGAATCTCGATATCCTTCGGCACGGAAATCTCCGGGACCAACTCCGGAAGCACCTCGTAGATGGATCTCACCCGTTGAGGAATTCGTTCCTTTAAGAAATAGTAACAGTTCGGGCAGGTGGTAATCACCTCGCCGATGTCCCGGCTCTCCAGTTCCCGGCTGATTCGGTTCACGATTCGCTCCTCGTCCCGGTAGAGTCCCAGCTCCGCAATGGGCTTTCCGCAGCAGTCGTACACCGTTCCGATGCCCTTGGCCTTGCACAGGTCCGCGATTTTCCGGTTGGTCTTCGGAAACATCGAAGGGAAGTTGCAGCCCGGGAACAGCACCCGCCCCGCCGTGGCATTTCGGTAATTCCGGAATTTGTAATCCTTCTTTTCCTTGAGCACGAAGGAATAGGGTTTCTCCTCCAGCTTTCCGTCCCGCACCTGCATCCGCCGCAGATTCTGAAACAGCTGCCTGCCGGAAATTCCCGCCGGGCACACCCGGTCGCAGTTACCGCAGAGAAAGCACCCGTAAACATGTTCTTGTAATTTCGTCACATCTCCCAGATCCATCTCGTACTTGTCCAGGAATGCGCAGTTCTCCCGGCATTTTCCGCAGTGCACGCAGGCATCCGCTATGTTCTGCAGGGATTCCAACGAGCAAGTCTCGTCCCATTTTTCGAATTTACTCATCGGAGGCCTCCTCTTCCGGCACGTATTTCTTCCGCAGGGTTTTGCTCAGCACCATCACCGCCACCACAATGGCCGCGGTCAGACCGATATACAGCAACTTGTTGGACGCACCGGTGAGGGCGTAAGTTCCCACGGTGTACATGGCCACCCCCGGGATCATGAACACGAAGGTGCCCAGGGAATACTTGCCCAGACTGATATCCGTAATCCCGTAAGCGAAATTCTGCAGGTTGTACGGAAACAGCGGCACCAGCCGGGTGATCATCAGCACCATCATCTCATTTTTGGTGCTCTTATCGAAGAGCAATCGGTTGATGTAGCGATTCTTTACAATTTGATCCCGCAGGCTGTCCTGCAAAAAGAACCGCCCTACCAGGAAGGCGGCAATCGCCCCCAAGGTGGCCGACAGGACGCAGAGCAGCGTGCCCCACCAGGGACCGAAAATCGCCCCGGCGATGATGGCAAAGGTCACTCCCGGCACCGCCAGCACCACGCTGGCAATCACCATCACCACGATGTAGATTAGGGCTGCCTGCAGAAAATTGGTCTTCACCATCTGCTGCAGGTTTCCGTACCAGTCATCCCCGGAAAAGATATCCGACCACCCGTAGTAATGATTCAGCGCCACAATCAGCAATACGATTAGAACGAAGGCAATGAGCTTGATCGCTCCCTTTTTCTTCTTATTTGTTGTCTCCACACCTTTCTCCTGTTTTTAATGTTACATATCCTCCGGCATCCATTGGAAGTTATCCTTTCCGGCGCCGATTTCAAAATGGCATTTCACGATGCCCAGGTCCACCTTGGTGAAAGGACCCTTTCCCGCTTCCACGGAAACCACGTTTCCGAACCGCTCGAAATAAAAGCTCTGCCGGTTCATGGCCGTGGGTGCCATCATGGCCGCCAGCACGCCGTTCTTGTACCATTCCGGAACGCTGAGGCTCACCTCCGTGCCGTCGCTCACGTCGCACATGGACTTGCTCTTCCGGCTCTTCCCCTGGTTGGCGCCGTAGCCGATGGCGATGGCCGCCACCACTTTCTCCCCCGGTGCCAAGTTGTAGCATTCCGGTTTTTTCTTGAAGGTGGAACCCACCCAGCAGGTATTCAGTCCCAGCTGCTGGGCCAATAAAACCACTTTTTCGCCGTAATAGCCGCACCGTTCTTCCAGAGTATCGTCTTTCTCCCCCGCCAGAATGATGTAATTCTCCACGCCGCGAAACCGCATGGCTTTGGACCGGAGTCCGGAGAAGGCCTCCGGCTCGTGCAGCACCAGATGCATGTGCAGACCCCCTACCTGATTGCAGGCCCGCATGGCGGCCAGCAGGCGTTCCACGATTTCCTCCGGAATTTCTTTTTCCAGATATTGACGGACGGAATGCCTCCGCTGTATCGCTTCAATGATGTTCATCGCTAACTCCTTTTACAGAAACGCTCAGCCGATTAGTACTTCTTTACAATAAACGGATGATCTTCTCCCTTCAGGTAGGCCTGAATTCCCAGAATGGAATTCTCCACCATGTTGGCTACCGCTTCCTCCGTGTAGAAGGCGGTGTGCGGGGAGAAGAAGACGTTGTAGAAACTGCGGAGGATGGCCATCTCCGGATTGTCGATGATGGTGCCGGACAGATCCTTGTAATAGATGCCCAGTTCCTTTTCGATGACATCCAGGGCGGCAAAGCCGATCTTGCCGTTGGACAGGTTGCGAATCATGGCCTCCGTGTCCACCAGCTGGCCCCGAGCGCAGTTTACCAGGATAACCCCGTCCTTCATTTTCGAGAAGGCGGTTTCATCGATCATGTGGTAGTTGTCCTCCAGCGCCGGTGCGTGGAGGGTGATGATGTCGCTTTCGGCGTACAGGGTATCCAGGTCCACGTACTCCGCATGCTGCCGAACCGCATCCTTTGGAAAGATATCGTAGGCCAGAATTCGGCATCCGAATCCGGACAGGTGCTCGATGACCGTCTGACCGATTCGGCCGGTGCCGATGACGCCCACGGTGCTCTTGGAGATTTCCCGGCCCAGTTTACCCTTCAGGGTGTAATCCTGTACGTTGGCCTTATCCATGATGTACCGCAGCTTCCGGCAGGCGATGAGCATCAGCATGATGGTGTAATCCGCCACGGAGGCCGGGTCATAGGTGACGTTGGTGACTCCCATCCCCACCTCAAAGGCATGCTTCACGTCGATGTGATCGTATCCGATGGTGCGGGTGGAGATGACCTTTACGCCGTTCTCCTTCATGGCATCGATCATCTCCGCCGGGGTCGGAGTGGTGATGATGGAAATGGCATCGTAGCCTTTCGCCAGATGGTAGTTCTCCGGTCCCGGGGACTGGGTGGTGTAGCCGAATTCCACACCGTACTGTTTCGAAAATTTTTCAAAGAAAGGGAGTTCGTCGAACTCTCTCAGGGTATATACAAAGATTTTCACTTTTTTGCCTTCCTTTCCGGTCGTTTTTGCATTACGTTAAACTATTTTTATTATATCTCAATCCTCTTACCCTTGCAATCCGGCGCCCTTGGGATTACAATAGAGCGTACGTGTTTTCGGCGGAGATCGCCTCTGCCGGAAGACATTCCCATCAAGCAGTTCGGGTCCGATATCCTGCTTGTAAAATATCAAAACCAAAGGAGTACTATTATGAAAAAATGGATCAAAGGGGAACTGGAGGATTACCGAATCCTTCTTCGCAACGTTCCCAGTCTCGTAACATCTCTTTTCGTGGTCAGCGTCATCATGATGAACCTTCTGGCCAACAAGGAGCTGTTTTCGTTTAAGTATCTGGCACTGGACTGCGGTTTCGCACTGAGCTGGGTATCTTTCTTGTGCATGGATATGCTGTGCAAGCGCTTCGGCGGAAAGGCGGCGGCGAAAATCGCCATTCTGGCTCTGGTGATCAACCTGGGTGCCAGCTTGATTTTCAAGGCGCTGACCATGACGCCGGGCATGTGGGGGGAATACTATTCCACCGGCAGCATGCAGGTGAACGACGCGCTGAACGCCACCATCGGCGGGGCCTGGTACGTGGTTCTGGGCAGCAGTCTGGCCATGTTCCTGTCTTCCATCTGCAACGCCGGCATCAACTCATTCCTGGGCAAAAGGCTCCGGAACACGAGCTACCGGGATTTCGCCATCCGCTCTTTCACCTCCACGATAATCGCGCAGTTCATCGACAACCTCACCTTCGCGCTGGTGGTGTCCTACCACTTCTTCGGCTGGACCCCGGTGCAGGTGTTCTTCTGCTCCCTCACCGGCGCCGTAATGGAACTGCTGTGTGAAGTGGTGTTCAGCCCGCTCGGCTATCGGGTAAGCCTGCAGTGGGAAGCGGAAAAAGTAGGCGAACCGTACCTGCAGTATTGCCGGAAAACGGCGCAGTTCGCGTAAATTGTTTTTAGGAGAATGTGATAAAAGGAGTTTGCCATGGACATTCTGATTACCGGCACGTCCGACGGTATCGGTCGGGCCACGGCGGAATATTTTCTGGAGCGGGGTCACTCGGTGGTGGGTTTCGACCGGAAGCCCCCTGCCCTCGCACATCCCAATTATCGCCATGAGATTCTGGATATCTGCGATGCGGATGCCTATCCGGAGGATGTGCAGCCGGAAATTCTCATCAACAATGCGGGCGTTCAGGACAGCGGACGGGATATCGAAATCAACCTGATGGGGACGATTCGAATTACGGAAAAATATGCCATCGCCAACCCGCGGATTCGGGCGGTGGTGATGGTGGGATCCGCCAGCGCTCATACAGGGTCGGAATTTCCGGAGTATGCGGCCAGCAAGGGTGGACTTCTCACCTATACGAAGAACGCAGCGCTTCGTCTGGCGCCTCGGGCGGTGTGCAACAGCATCGATCCCGGCGGGGTTCTGACGGATTTGAACCGACCGGTGATGGAGGATCCGGAGCTGTGGAATCAAATCATGGCGCTGACGCCGCTTCGACGCTGGGCGACGCCGGAGGAAATCGCGGAATGGATCTATTTCGTCGGGGTACGGAATCGCTTCATGACCGGGCAGAACCTGCTGATTGACGGCGGGGAAGCCGGAGACGCCCATTTTGTATGGAAGGACTAGAGTTTTTAACGCATGCTGAATAATCTGATTTTTTGTCTCAACGCGACGGTGCCCATCTTTTTTCTGATTCTTCTGGGGATGTTTCTCCGGAAAATTCAGCTGGTGGACGATGCTTTTACCGCGCGGCTCAACACGCTGGTGTTCCGGGTTTGCCTTCCGGCGCTGCTCTTTCACGACATGTACCGGACGGACTATCGGACAAACTGGAATACCGCTTACGTGGTGTACTGCGCCTTGGCCACGCTGGCCAGCATCCTGATCTGCACCGGAGTTTCCTATCTTCTGAAGGATCGGAGCATCCAAGGGGAGTTCATTCAGACGTCCTACCGTAGCAGCGCTACCATTCTTGGCATTGCGGTGGTCCAAAATCTGTATCACAACGTGGGAATGGCGCCTTTGATGGTCATCGGTGCCGTGCCCATCTACAACATCGCGGCGGTGATCATCCTGGAGATGTACCGGCCGGACCGGGGGAAAATGGACGCGATGCTCCTCCGCAAAACCCTTCACGGGATTCTCACCAATCCTATCATTTTATCCATTCTCTTGGGTTTTGCATGGTCTCTCCTGTGCCTACCGCTTCCGACCATCGGCGATACCACCGTGGACTACGTGGGTCGCTGCGCTACCCCGCTGGGAATCATCGCCATGGGTGCTTCCTTTCAGTGGGAGAAAGCCCGGCAGTCTGCCGTTCCCGCGCTGGTCAGTACTTTTATCAAGCTGTTCGGTCTGTGTGCCCTGTTCCTGCCATTAGGAGTTCATCTGGGGTTCCGGAATGACCTGCTGGTGGCGGCACTGGTGATGTGCGGTTCGTCCACCACCATCAGCTGCTTTGTCATGGCAAAGGGCATGGGGCACAAAGGAGACCTTACCATCAGCACGGTGATGCTCACCACCCTGCTTTCCGCCTTTTCTCTCACCTTCTGGCTGTTCATCCTGAAGAGTCACGGGTGGATCTAAGTTTCGAAAAATTAACGCTACATCTTCCGGGGATATAAATGAAAAAAGAACTGCAATCCTTATCCTTACGCTGATCACGATATTCTGCTTCGTGCCGATGTCCGCATCTGCCGCGGAGTCCAACGTCATCCGCGTATCGAACCAAAAGGAATTCGAGGAAGCGATTGCTCGGGTCAACAAGGATTCCGACAGCGAATATACCATCGAGCTGACCGCCGATATTTCCGCAACGGCTTTTCCATCGACTCGTCCCGCAAAGCGACCATTCTGGGAAATGGCCATACACTGACAATGGGAGTGTACGGTTCCATCCAGGTGACCAAGGGGGCGGAATTGACATTGGGTTCGACGGACGGCAACGTCCTGAACATCCGCAGCGCAGAGGGTATGAACAACGATGCGCCGGACATGCTGAATATTGAGGGCACCTGCAATATGTACTCGGGTATGACCCTTTCGGGAAGAGAAGGAAACAACTATTTCGGCGGCGGTGTTTTTGCATCCGGTTATTATTATGCGTCTGCGGACGCGATTTGCGCCGCTACCCCTGCCGCAGGAGCTACGAAAAAGCCGGGACTGTATGTTAAAAACGCTCAAATATCGGACAACACCGCTGGTACATCGGACGGAATGGGTGGCGGCGTGCTGGTGTCCATGCTGAAATCGCCGGCAGCGGCTTCCATCGAAACCACGAACGTCAAAGAAAATAAGGCAGCGACCGGTGCCGGAATTGCATCTTACGGTTACTATACAAATATGAATATCAAGGGATGCACCGTCACAGAGAATACCGCGAACAAATTCTCGGTACACCGAGCAAGAGAAGGCGGCGCGCAAGGAATACACCGGCTATGCCAGCATTGACGGCTCCGGAGAGGTGGCTTTAATTGCCGCCGCAAATCCGTCTCTGGTACACATCAAATTCACCAATGAAGACGGATCCACGGTGTATAAAGAATCGTACTACCCGCTGGGCACCACCGCCAAAGATATCATCTTGCCGGACGCCACTAAAGCATCGGATGAGAAATACGATTATATTTTTAAAGGCTGGAGTCCGACCATCAAAGATGCCACGGAGGGTGCGGTGTACACCGCCGTGTTCGAGAAGGTATTTAAACAGTTTACGGTTCAATACGAATTCAAAAGTCTTACCGCCGACAAAGAACTGCCGGAAGAAGTGACGGCTTTGCTTCCGAAGGATCCCGCCGGCGACGGAAATGTGAAGTTCACCGGAACCTGGGAATTTACCCCAAAGGATCCGGACCCGCTTCCATCCACCGGCGGCATGGGAACGCACCTCTTCATCATTGTGGGCGCGGCCCGAGAGAGGCCGGCCGGCGACCGGTGGGCCACGCTGACCCAACGACGTGGTACCCCGCGACGAAGGATCAAGGCTTTGACGCGTGTGAAGCACCACGTCCACCCGAACGAAGACCCTTTCGGGTCCAACAACGTGGTGCCCCGCGACGAAAAATCAAGGCTTTGACGCGTGTGAAGCACCACGTTTACCCGAACGAAGACCCTTTCGGGTCCAACAACGTGGTGCCCCGCGACGAAAAATCAAAGACTTGCGAGGAGTCAGGCGCCAACAGGATCGGCCGGTTTTCCGAGGCGCGGTTTGCTCCCCCATCCCCGCTAGGTCTTATAGTTCCGTCTCGGGGAGCAAAATCTTCACACAAATCCCGCGCCGGCGCATAAAAAACATTCCCTTTATACAAAATCAGCGGTGCGCCAACAGGCATTTCACCTGTAGCACACCGCTGTTTTCAATCTTCTTTTTTCAGGTCTTCCCTTTTTTCTTCAGTGCGGCCGACCGCTTCTATGGCTCGGCAGCGCCTCCTGTTTTTCTAGAACGTGGCCACTTCCGGATCCGCCGGCGCACATGCTTTTACCGACTTGGCGTAAAGCACCGGGCCCTTCTCACCATAGGCTTCCTCGTATTCTACCCGGACTTTGGCGGTGATTTCCACCCAATCGCCGGTTTTGAAATCATCCGCATTGGCGTAAATGCACATCAATCCGGCGAACTGAATATCCTCCACGCAGCAGGTCATCACGTGACGGCCGAAGGCGAAACGTCCCTTCGTGCCCAGGTCCTCCGCCATGGCCACGCGGCCCTTCAGGGTCAGGGTTTTGCCCTCGTAATCGTCCTCGTTCTCGTTGATATCCCGGTACCACTCCGCGTAATCATCATCGGAAATGGTGATTTTAGACTGGGTCTTATCGAACGGCAGCGGGTCCTCGATATCATCCGGCTCCACATCGTACGGACCGTACTCGTAGAGAATTTGAGATCTCCGGTTCGCCACCCGCACCTCCTTGTGGAACGGCATTTTGTCAAACCCCTTGGTGCAGCGGTTGAACACCACCAGCTCCGCGGTCTGCATTTTGTCAAAGCACAGCTGACGCATGTTCTGGTTGTACATCAGGAACGTGGTGGCATCCACGAACAGCATCTCCTGCGCCACAATCCAGTTCGGCGGCAGGCTGGCAAACAGGGACTGGAGCATCCACATGCCGTTGTACTCCACCAAAATCCGGTCGAACCGATACTTGCTCTCCAGCTTCTGCAATGCCATACGCGTCAAATCCGCCTCGTCATCGATGTATTCCACGAAAACGTTTTCCGGACTTGCGAATGCGCTGATATCGTATTCCGCCTCGCCCTCTTCGCAGACCAACAACAACGTCGGCACCTCCGGATCGAAGTCCGGGCTGTTCAGTGTATCTTGAATAAAAGTAGTTTTGCCGCCGCCCAGGAATCCGGTAAAAAGATATACCGGCAGTTCTCGGGCTTGACGATCTTCCAATCTTACTGTCATAATTCTCCCCTGCTATTATAATCCGAACAACTCTTTGATGTGATCCTGTGCCAGACCCACACCGATGACGCAAATCATGCCGGTGGCTTCCGGCTCGCCCTCACGCACTTCCGGTTCGCCCGGAACGTAATCGAACTGGTACCACTTGCCGTCGGTACCTTCCAGGATACCCTTGGAACGGAGCACCTGTCCGCATTCCGCTTCGTTCTGGATGGCTTCCAGAGCAGATTCAATCTGCTCTCTGCTGTATTTGTGAGCAGTGGTAACACCGAATTCATCGAATACCTCGTCCGCATCGTGACCGTGGTGGTGGTGATGATGATGGTGGTGACCGCAGCCGCATTCATGGTCATGGTCGTGATGATGCTCGTGCTCTTCGTGGTCATGGTCGTGGTGATGTTCGTGATGGCCGCAGCAGCCGTGTTCTTCATGGTCGTGATCATGCTCCTCATGGTCATGGTGGTGCTCGCAGCCGCACTCGTGGTCATGGTCCTCATGGTCATGATCGTGATGATGGTGCTCCGCCTCGTGCTCTTCCTGTTCCCGATGTGCTTCTTCTCTCAGGTGATCCAGCTCCGCGGACAAAGTCTTCTTCTGTTCCATGGTTTCCAGGATCTTCTTGCCGCTGATTTCCTTCCAATCCGTGGTCACGATGGATGCCTCGGTATTGTGTTCTCTCAGCAGACCGATGACCTGATCGATTTTCTCCTGGCTCAATCCCTGCACGTGGCTCAGGATAATGGAGCTGGCGTGTTCCACCTGGTTCACGTAGAATTCGCCGAAGTTCTTCAGATACATCTTCGCCTTCTTGGCATCCACCACGGTGGTAAAGCCGTTCAGCTGAATCTCCTCATTCTCCAGATCCTGCACGGCGATGATAACGTCGGACAGTTTGCCCACGCCGGACGGTTCGATGAGAATCCGATCCGGATGGTACTGCTCGATGACCTCGTTCAGTGCCTTTCCGAAATCCCCTACCAGGGTGCAGCAAATGCATCCGGCATTCATCTGGTTAATCTGAATCCCGGTATTCTTCAGGAATCCCTTGTCTACACCGATTTCTCCGAATTCGTTCTCGATCAGAACGATTTTCTCGTCCCCATAAGCTTCCTCAATCAGCTTCCGAATCAGCGTCGTCTTTCCGGCTCCCAGGAATCCGGAAAAAATATCTACTTTCGTCATTTCTATCCCTTCTTTCTTGTATATCTTACCCTTGCGGGTTTTGGTTCAACGTATTTAATTTTAACAGAGTCCTAGCACTCATTCAAGGAAGTGGATGGGAATTCCTGTGTTTTTTGCTTCACACATTCCGAGCCGGCGGTTCGCGCTCGGAAACCGAATTCATTGGCTTTGTCGGCCGGCGGGCGCGAACCGAACCTGAGTCCGGGCTGCTTTTCCGCCTCTTCCAGTTCCAGGGTTCGCGCTCGGAAACCGAATTCATTGGCTTTGCCGACCGGCAGGCGCGAACCGAACCTGAGTCCGGGCTGCTTTTCCGCTTCCTTCCGTTCCAGGGTTCGCGCTCGAAAACCGAATTTATTGGCTTTGCCGGCTGGCAGGCGCGAACCGAACCTGAGTCCGGGCTGCTTTTCCGCTTCCTTCCGTTCCAGGGTTCGCGCTCGAAAACCGAATTTATTGGCTTTGCCGGCTGGCAGGCGCGAACCGAAAAGGCTGCGCGCCGGGGGAACGGCGCCCCTGTTGGCGTGGCCTGACGAAGGCGCAAGGGCTTGCGGGGAGCAAGGCGCCAACCGGAAAGGCCGCGCGCCGGGGAAACGGCGCCTCTGTTGGCGTGGCCCGACGAAGGCGCAAGGGCTTGCGGGAAGCAAGGCGCCAACATGGAAGCCCGCGCGCCGGGGAAACGGTGCCTCTGTTGGCGTGTCCCGACGAAGGCGCAAGGGCTTGCGGGAAGCAAGGCGCCAACATGGAAGCCCGCGCGCCGGGGAAACGGTGCCGCTGTTGGCGTGGCCTGACGAAGGCGCAAGGGCTTGCGGGGAGCAAGGCGCGAACCGGGAAGGCCGCGCGCCGGGGAAACGGCGCCTCTGTTGGCGTGGCCCGACGAAGGCGCAAGGGCTTGCGGGAAGCAAGGCGCCAACAGGAAAGCCCGCGCGCCGGGATAACGGCGCCTATGTTGGCGTGACCCGACGGTGGAGCAAGGGCTTGCGGGGAGCAAGGCGCCAACAGGGAAGACCGCGCGCTCGGAATCGGGAATAGAAAAAGAGCTGCCGCCGCAGCTCTTTTCGTCTCGTTGACTTCGGTCGTTCTATTCCGCCAAAAATGCAGTTTTCAATAGGTAGCCAGTGAAAAACAGACTTTTTGTTTAAAACATTCCCAAGCTCTTGAACAGGAACAGCCACAGGAAGATGGTCACACAGGACAGCGGCGTGGCAAAAATCACCGCATTTCCCGCAAGCTCGCCGTCGGAGTCCATCGCCTCCGCCATGGTATAGGAGGAAACTGCCGGTGGCGCCGCCATCATGGCAATCAGGGAAACCAGCGCCACGTCTCGGACGCCCAGCATCGCCGCAAGCCCCAAGCCAATCGCCGGTACGATGACCAGCCGGGCCAGAACGCATATCGTAAGATTTTTTTTGCCCGCATGAACGCTGCTCTTGTTGAAGGATGCGCCCAGCAGAATCATGGCAATCGGCGTGGTGGCATCGCACATTCCGGAGATGGTTTTGTTCACCGCAGACGGCACCGAAATGTTCAGCGCCAGCGCCAGAATCGCCGCCACCGCACCCAGGATGATCGGGTTCGTCAAGATTTTTTTCAGCACGGACTTCAAATTCGCCCGGCCGCCCCGGAAGTATTCCAGCACGATGACCGCCAAGAAGTTGTACAGCGGCACCACGAACATGATCAGCGCCGCCGTCACCGACACGCAGCCCTTGCCGTAGATGTTCTCCGCCACCGGAAGCCCCATGAGGATGAAGTTGCTCCGGTACACCGCCTGAATCATGGCGCCCCGGGTTCGGTCCGGTATGTCCATGCGAACTACGATTCCCCAGGTGATTCCGCACACTGCCAGCACGAAGAGGCAGGCAAAAAGAATCAGCCGTCCGTCGAAGGCTTCCGAAATATCCGCCGAATAGAGATTTTCAAACATCAGCGCCGGAAAAAACACCGCGAATACCATCTTGTTGAATTTCCGCACATCCTTTTCCGTCAGCACGCTGTATTTTCGCACCAGCATTCCCACCACCAGGTACAGCACCAGCGGGATGACTGCATTTAAGCACACGATAAAATTATGTATCATCAATCGCTCCCATTCCTCTTTATATTCACGAGGAATATTGTACCACAAAAAGAGTTTTTGGGAAGGCGAACATTTCCGACACCTTGCCTACAGCGCCTCCAGCACCTCGTCCGCAAACTCTCGGCAGGTTCCGCCGCCCGGAAGTCCGGTCATCTTCGGTCCCAGCTTCGCATCCGCCGCATCCAAAGCTTTTTCCAGACGTTCCGCTTTTTCCACATATCCGATGTGGGCCAGCATCATCGCCGTCGCCTTCATCAGGCTGGCCGGATTGGCATAGCCTTCGATGCCCTCTTCCACCATGCGCGGAGCGCTTCCGTGAATGGCTTCAAACAGGGCGTAATCCCTTCCGATGTTGGCGCTTCCGGCGGTGCCTACGCCCCCCTGAATCTGCGCGGCTTCATCGGTGATGATGTCCCCGTACAAGTTCGGCAGCAGGAACACCTGGAATTGGTTTCGAATATCCTTGTTCACCAGGTTGGCCGCCATGATGTCCACGAACCAGTTGTCCGTCTCGATTTCCGGATATTCCTCCGCCACCTCCCGGCAAATCTGAAGGAAGTCACCGTCTGTCTTCTTCATGATATTGGCCTTCGTCACGATGGACACTCGCTTCTTTCCGTTGGCCCGGGCGAAATCGAAGGCAGCCCGAGCGATTCGCAGGGCTCCTTCCCGGGTGGTCACCTTGAAATCCACATCCAAGGAGTCGCCGATTCGAATGCCGCGGCTTCCCAACGCGTATTCCCCTTCCGTATTTTCCCGGAAGAAGGTCCAGTCGATGCCCTCCTCCGGAATGGAAACCGGGCGCACGTTGGCATACAGGTCAAAGGTTTTCCGCAGGTACACGTTGGCGCTTTCCAGATTCTTGGTATTCATGGATGCGTTCGGTGTGGTGGTGGGTCCTTTCAGCAGCACGTCGCACTGCCGCATCTCCGTCAACACTTCGTCCGGAACGGTCTGTCCCTTCTCCAGCCGGTTTTCCAGGGTAAAGCCATCGATTTCCCGAAGGCGCACCTCACCCGATGCCAGTTCCTCTGCCAGCAGTTTTTCCAGCACTGCCCGGGCTTCTTTCATGATGACCGGCCCGATGCCGTCTCCCGCCGTCAGACCGATGGTCACGCCCCGGCCTTCTTCTTTGCCGTTTCCGGCGGATTCCCGACTCTTCCGAATCCGTTCATTTCGCGCTACCTGTTCCCGCAGCAGCACTTCAAATTCCGCTACCGCTTTCTGAATATCCTTTTCAACTCCGCAGTCCACTGTCTTTCCTTCTTTCCCTTTTATCTCTGCTTACCCGTCGCTGCCGCATATTTCAGCAATCCACCGGCCAGGAGCATTTCCTTCTGCCTTTCCGCCAGCTCCATTCGCAGCGGAATTTCTTTTTCCCCGGCGTGAAGAATCACCCGGTTCTCCTTTAACCCTTCGAAGATATCCGAAAGGGTCAGCACGTCGCCTTGCCGGATCCGATCGTAGTCCGCCGGGTCCTCAAATACCAGCGGCAGAATCCCTGCATTCACCAGGTTGGCCATGTGAATTCGAGCAAAGCTCTTCACGATTACCGCCCGAATGCCCAGGTAGAGCGGCGCCAATGCCGCATGCTCCCGGGAAGATCCCTGACCGTAGTTGGATCCGCCCACGATGATTCCCTTGCCCGCCGCTTTGGCCCGCTCCGGGAAGGTTTCGTCCACTACGCCGAAGCAGAAAGTGGAAATCTTCGGAATGTTGGAACGGTACGGCAGCACTTTGGCGCCCGCCGGCATGATGTGATCCGTGGTGATGTTGTCGCCCACTTTCAGGAGGACCTCCGCCTGAATTTCATTTTCCAGCGGGTGGGTTTCCGGGAACGGCTTGATGTTCGGTCCCCGAAGCACTTCCGCATCCTTCGCCTCTTCCGGCGGCAGCGGCGGAATAAAACCACTGTCGTTAATCCGGAACTGCTCCGGTATCTCTACCTTTCCTACGGATTCCAGGGTCGTCGGATCCGTGATATATCCCGTCAGAGCGGAAGCCGCTGCAGTTTCCGGGCTCACCAGGTACACCTGTCCGTCCTTGGTTCCGGAGCGGCCCAGGAAGTTTCGGTTAAAGGTCCGCAGACTCACGCCGCCGGAATTCGGGGAGAAGCCCATTCCGATGCATGGACCGCAGGTGCATTCCAGAATCCGGGCACCGGCATCAATCATATCCGCCAAAGCGCCGCACTCCGCCAGCATGGAAAGCACCTGGCGGGACCCCGGGGAAATTCCCAGGCTGACGCCGTCGGCGATTTTCTTTCCCTTCAGCATTCTGGCTACCTTCAACATATCCGCATAGGAGGAATTGGTACAGGATCCGATGGCAATCTGATCCACCTTTATTTTCTTCAATTCGTCCACCGGCTTCACGTTGTCCGGGCTGTGAGGGCATGCCGCCAGCGGTTTCAGCTCGCTCAAATCAATGGTATACTCCGCTGCGTATACCGCATCTTCATCGCTGAACAGCGGAATCCAATCTTCTTCCCGGTTCTGGGCTTTAAGGAACTTCCGCGTCTCCTCATCCGATGGAAAAATCGAGGTGGTGGCCCCCAGCTCCGCACCCATATTGGTGATGGTGCACCGTTCCGGCACGCTGAGGGATTGAATTCCTTCCCCGCCGTACTCCACGATGGCACCCACGCCTCCTTTTACGGACAGCTGTCTCAGCACTTCCAGAATCACATCCTTGGCGCTCACATTGTCGCCCAGCCGGTTCTTCAGGTTCACCCGAATCATGCGAGGCATTGGAATGTAATACGCACCGCCGCCCATGGCAACCGCCACGTCCATTCCGCCGGCACCCATGGCCAGCATACCCAGACCGCCGCCGGTTGGTGTGTGGGAATCGGAACCGATCAGTGTCTTTCCCGGTTTTCCGATGCGTTCATACTGCAGCTGATGGCAGATGCCGTTTCCCGGACGGGAGAACCAGATGCCGTGCTTCGCCGCAACGCTCTGGATGTACCGGTGATCGTCCGCATTCTCGAAACCGGACTGTAATGTATTGTGATCGATATAAGCCACAGACCGTTCTGTGCGAACCCGATCCACGCCCATGGATTCAAACTCCAGATACGCCATGGTTCCGGTGGCATCCTGGGTCAGCGTCTGATCGATTCGAAGACCAATCTCTTCCCCGGGCTTCATTTCCCCGGAAAGCAGATGCTGCTCAATAATCTTCTCCGCAATTGTCTTACCCATTTTTACTGTTCTCCTTCTGTCCCCATATCGGAGGCGATAAATTCATCAATCTTCTTGTCCACTTCTTTTCCGCTGATGATGGACATTCTGCCGTTCGCGTACTGTTCATCGATCCAGTTCTTCACGTATTTCACTACCGGACTGTGCTTGCCGACCCGGTGTTCTCCCTCCAGTCCGTAGGATTCGTTAATCCACAGCGCCACGCCGGCCGCACCGGAATTCTGGTTCAAGGAAACCAGCGGCGGACGCTTCAGGAATTTCTTGGTGTCGAAAATATTATAGATTTCTTCGTTCTTCAACAATCCGTCTGCGTGAATGCCCGCTTTGGTCACGTTGAAATTCTCTCCCACAAAAGGAGTCTGCGGCGGTACCTTGAATCCGATCTTCTTCTCATAGTATCTCGCCAGGTCGGTGATTACCGTGGTGTCCATCCCGTCCAGGGTTCCCTTCAGCTGTGCATACTCGAATACCATGGCTTCCATCGGGACATTTCCCGTACGCTCTCCGATGCCGAACAGGGTGGTATTCACCGAAGCGCATCCGTACAGCCATGCACTGGCCGCGTTGGCTACGGCTTTGTAGAAGTCATTGTGGCCGTGCCACTCCAGCATCTCGCTGGGCACATCGCAGTAGTTCTGCATGCCGTAGACGATGCCCGGTACGCTTCGCGGAAGCGCCGTTCCCACATACGGAATTCCGTATCCCAAAGTATCGCACATGCGGAATTTCACCGGAATCTTCGCCTGCTCCGACATTTCCTGAATGGCTCTCACGAACGGCACCACGAATCCGTAGAAATCCGCCCGAGTAATATCCTCCAGGTGACACCGCGGCACCACGCCGGCCTCAAAGGCATCGTTGATTACGGAAAGGTAATGCTCCATGGCCTGCCGTCTTGTCATTCCAAGCTTCGTGAAAATGTGGTAGTCTGAGCAGCTTACCAGGATGCCGGTCTCCTTTACGCCGATATCGTGCACCAGCTTAAAGTCCTCCTTCTTCGCCCGAATCCACGTGGTGATCTCCGGGAACTTCAATCCCAGGTCCATGCACTTCTCGATGGCCTCCCGGTCCCGGTCGCTGTATACAAAAAACTCCGTCTGCCGGATAATGCCATTCGGTCCGGACAGTTTGGAAATCATTTTGTAGATATCCACAATCTGCTGCACGGTATACGGCTCCCGAGACTGCTGTCCGTCCCGGAAAGTGGTATCCGTAATCCATATATTCTCCGGCATATTGTACGGGCTCCGCCGGAAGTTGAACGAAACTTTCGGAATCTCCGTATATTCGAAGAACTCCCGCATCAAATTCGGCTCTTCCACATCCTGCAGTTGATAGCTGTACGGCTCTTCCTGCAAAAGATGGGTCCGCTCGTTCAGTTTAATTTCATTCATATCTCTTACCTCTTACGCTGTTCGGGCACCATGCGCCCCCTTCTTTTAAAATTGTATACTTGTATTCTAACCCCCTGTTTTTCTCCTGTCAATGGTTTTTTTAACAATGCTTTATGTTTATTTTTGTAAAAAAATAAATAAAAAAATAAATCCGCAGCACCGGAGGCTTCCGATTGCCGCAGATTGTATTCAATATTTACAGGAACCACTCCGGGTCCTTTCTTTTGCTATACAGCTTCTCCAGCGCCAAGCCGGAAGCCGCACACATCGGTCCGTGAAAATCCCGCGCCCCTTCCGGACATGCCCGGATGCAAGCGGTGCAGGAAATGCACTTCCGCACATCCACCTTTCGCACATCCCTCAGATTAATGGCCCCCATGGGGCAAATCTGTGCACAGGCTCCGCAATTGGTGCAGTGCTTGTTGGGCGTCGGGTGCAGCGGCAAGCGCAGAGGGGCTTTGTGAGGAATGGACCCCTTGATGTCCAGCGGTGCCGGTTTCGCCCGCAGCTCTTGAATCATGGTGCCGCAGAATCGGTGCAGCTTGCGGGAGGTAAGCTCACAGAATTCCTTTACCTTCTGAAGATCTCGGACGTCCGGACGGCACGCCGCTATTTTTTTGAAAATTACGTGCTGGGAGACGAATGCTCCGGCGCTGAGCACGGAAAATCCCTGGTCCTCCATAAAGGTATATAACTCGTACAGCGCATCTCCGTAGGAGCTGTTGCCGTAATCCACCAAGCAGACGGTCATGGTATTCTTGCCGTGCATTTTCTGAATCATCTTAACACAAGGCAGGGGCACCCGTCCGGTAAACGCCGGAATCCCAATCACCACAATTGTTTCCTCATCAAAAGTACAGTCCTCCATCAGAGGATTGCGCAGCAAATCGATATATGATACAGAGAGGTTCTCAATGCAGGCGTCGTCCATGCGCGTCGCGATTTCCTCTGCTACTCTTTTGGTCAGCCTCGCGGTGTCGCCGGAGGGGCTGAAATACAATCCCACAAGTTTGTTAATCATGGATTCTCCCTATAAAAAATCAATACTCTACATTTCTATACACTAGAATTTTACCACATCCCGCGTTTTGTAAATGGTCGCATTGTGAAGAAATGATGTGACGAACAGAAATAGTTTTCCACAGAAATGTGTCGGTCGCCTCCGCACTTTTCGTCCCTTTTTTTACAGAAATTTTTCTGCAAAAATACAATTTCGGGATATTACATTTTCCGAATAATGCTATACTGAACGCATATAAGGAGGTAAAAAACATGGCGGATATTACAAGAACACTCGGCCTGCAGAAGCGGATTGCGCTGATCGCTCACGACCACAAGAAGCAAGCATTGATTCGGTGGTGTCAGAAGAATCGGGACATTCTGGGACAGCATTTCCTCTGCGGAACCGGAACCACCGCGCGGCTGATTTCCGAGAACACGGGACTTCCGGTAGAAGCGCTGAAGAGCGGTCCTCTGGGCGGCGACCAGGAGGTGGGAGCCCGCATTGCGGAAGGGAAAATCGACATGGTGATTTTCTTCAGCGACCCGCTGGAAGCCCAGCCTCACGATCCGGATATCAAGGCGCTGCTTCGAATTGCCAATGTGTACGATGTGCCGTTTGCCAACAACCGATCCACAGCGGATTTTATGATTCACAGCGATTTCTTCAACCGAGAATACACCTGCATCAGCGAGGATTACACCGATATGAATCAGCGCAGGGTTCAGGACATCCAGGAAGAAATCGACAGTTCCGGGGAATAGGATGAACCGGCGAATTTAAAACCATCAAAACCGAGGAAATATTGACTGTCGGCAAGACCCGACAAAAGCGGAACGGACCCGGAGGCTCCGGGTGTTTTCACGCTTTTTGTTATTTTTTGGTGCGGCCGGCGCGGACTTTGCGCGGCGGCGTCCGGCCGGTGCGGACTTGGTGAACGAATCCCCGCAAAACCCTGTTTCTCCGTTTCCCTTGCACCAAGTCCAGGAGTCTTTTCGGCGAACGGCCGGCGCGGACTTGGTGCACGATTCCCCGCAAAGCCCTATTCCTCCGTTTCCTTTGCACCAAGTCCGGGTGCCTTTTCGGCGAACGGCCGGTGCGGACTTGGTGCACGATTCCCCGCAAAGCCCTATTCCTCCGTTTCCTTTGCACCAAGTCCGGATGCCTTTTCGGCGAACGGCCGGCGCAGGCTTGGTGCACGATTCCCCGCAAAACCCTGTTCCTTCGTTTCCCTTGCACCAAGTCCGGGTGCCTTTTCGGCGAACGGCCGGCGCAGGCTTGGTGCACGATTCCCCGCAAAACCCTGTTCCTTCGTTTCCTTTGCACCAAGTTCGAGAGACTTTTCGGAGACCGGCCGATTTCATCCCATAAAAACACCCTCCCGCAAAAGGAGGGTGTTTTGAACTCGTTTGGCGAGTCAATCCGGCTGCGCCGGGCTTCCGGTTTCAGTCCGAGGCCGAACTCGGTTCACTTTCTCATGCTACTCGCTTCCCCGGCCGCTGCCTCGTCCGGCAACCAGGCGGAGCACATCGGTTTCCTTCATCAGCTCCGACACGATAATGCCCAGCATTTCGTCCAGCTTTTCCACGTCTTCCTCCGGAAAGCGTTTCCGAATCCGCTGGCAGACCATGTTCATGTAGTTGAAGATATCTCCGTAATCCTCTTCGTATTTCGGCGTAATCCGGAGATGGAACTCCCGCTTATCCGTGTCGCTCTGAACCTTCTCGATATAGCCTTTTTTCACCAGTTGGTTCACCCGGTACGCCGCATTGGGCGCGGACAGGGTGGCCATGGCGGCGAATTCGTTCACCGTCGGTTCGTTCATGCAGTTGATGATTTCCATGGAAATCACTTCCTGTGTGGTGAGGGAATCCTTTCCCCCGTCCCGGTCCTCTTTAAAAATCCGGGCGTATAATGATAATTTGAATCGGTTATAGACCCTTTGAAAATTTCGTTCCAGCATTTTGTTTCACCTCATCCGTGATTATATCAGAAAAAACGGATTCAGTATAGCTTACACCTCGCCGATTGCGAAAGAAATCTCACCGGTAACGGCCGTCTCGCCGTCCACCGTGGCCTCCACTTCCCCAAAACCAACGCTGCCTCTCATGCGGGTCAGGTAGCACCGTAGATTCAGTACGTCTCCGGGAACCACCTGTCTCCGGAAGCGGCAGTTCTTTACGCCGCCGAAAAAGGCCAGTTTCCCTTCGTTTTCCGGAAGGGACAAAATTGCCACCGCACCGGTCTGCGCCAGCGCTTCCAGGATCAGCACCCCCGGCATCACGGCCTTTTCCGGGAAATGTCCCTGAAAGAAAGGTTCGTTGCCGCTGACGCATTTTACCGCCTCCGCCGATTCGCCGGGCACCAGATCGGTTACCCGGTCAATCAACAAGAACGGGCTGCGATGGGGAAGTATCTCTCTAATCTGTTCAAAATTCAGTTCCATTTTTTCTCCATTTATCCTTTGATTCTATGATTACACTCTCCGGAACAGCAGGGTGGCGTTGTGTCCGCCGAAGCCCAGAGAATTGGACAGCGCGTACTGCGTCTCCACCGCTTTCCCCTCGTTCGGACAGATGTCCAGGTCGCAATTTTCATCCGGCACCTGATAGCCTGCCGTTGGCGGTGCAAACTGATTCCGCAGCATGCTGGCGGTAATCACCGCTTCCACGCCGCCGCTGCCGCCCAGCAGATGGCCAGTCATGGACTTGGTGGAGGACATCACCACGTTGGATGCGGACTCTCCGAAGGCCAGCTTTACCGCAGCGGTTTCGCATCGGTCGTTCAGCGGCGTTCCGGTTCCGTGGGCGTTGATGTATCCCACTTCCTCCGGGCGCACATTTCCGTCTTCCATCGCCATCGTCATGCAGGCAGCCGCACCGCTTCCGTCTTCCAGCGGAGCGGTCATGTGGTGAGCATCACAGGTGGCGCCGTATCCCGCGATTTCTCCCAGGATTTCCGCCCCTCTTGCCACTGCATGCTCGTACTCTTCCAGAATCAGCACGCCGGCACCTTCGCCCAAGACAAAGCCGCCTCTTTCCCGGTCAAAAGGAATGGACGCCCGCAGCGGGTCCTCCGCCGTGGTCAGTGCCTTCATAGAGCTGAAACCGCCCAGCCCCAGGTCGCTGATGCAGGCTTCCGAACCGCCGGCGGCCATAACATCAAAGTATCCGTCCCGGATGGCATGGAAGGCCTCGCCAATGGAGTTGGTGCCCGATGCGCAAGCCGTCACGCAGCAGGTGCAGCTTCCCTTGAATCCCAAGCGGATGGCAACGGAACCCGCCGCCATGTTCACGATGGCCATCGGCACGAACAGCGGAGAGATTCGGTCGAAGCCCCGCTTCTGTCCTTTCCGGTATTCTTGCTCAATGGTCTGCAGGGAACCGATTCCGCTTCCGATATTTACACCGAAGCGAAGGGCATTCTCCTGCGCCATGTCCAGACCGCTCTGCTCAAAAGCCTCCAGCGCCGCCTTGATGGCGAACTGGGTAAAACGAGCACTCCGTCTGGCTTCCATTTTGTCCATGATTTCCGTCGGATCGAAGCCCTTGACCTCGCCGGCTACTTTTACCTGCCGCTCTTCGGTGTCCAGCGTCTCAATCGGGGCGATTCCCACCACGCCGTTCCGAACGTTCGTCCAGGTCTCCTTTGCGGAAAGTCCCACCGGTGTAATGGCACCCATTCCGGTAATCACAACTCTTCTTTTCATCCTGTTCTCTCCTTATCTCTGCCTCTACATCGCCATTCCGCCGTCTACCCGCAGGACCTCGCCCGTAATGTATCCGGCCTGTTCGCTCGCCAGGAAAGCCACTGCTTCCGCCACGTCTTCCGGCTTTCCGGTGCGCCCCATTGGTATTCCGGTGACGATTTTATCCTTGGCGCCTTCCGGCATCGCCTCCGTCATATCCGTATCGATAAAACCCGGTGCCACGGCGTTCACCGTGATTCCCCGGCTGGCCACTTCCCGAGCGTAGGATTTCGTCATGCCCAGGATTCCAGCTTTGGCCGCCGCATAATTCGTCTGTCCCATATTGCCCATCAGCCCCGTTACGGAGGACAGGTTCACGATTCGGCCGTACCGCTGCTTCATCATGATGCGGTTCACGGCCTTCATCATATTCCACGGACCCACCAGATTCACATCCAGCACCGCCCGAAAATCCTCTTCCGTCATGCGTGCCAACAGCCCGTCTCGGGTGATTCCCGCATTGTTCACCAGCACGTCCACCCGGCCGAACGCTTCTTTGGCCTGCGCCGCCAGCTTCTCACAATCCTCTGCGCGGGACACATCGCCCTGCACCAGGAGTACCTCCGCTCCCAGCTTTCGGCAGAGCCGCTCCGTCTCTTCCGCCGCTGCGCTGTTCCCTCGGTAGTTGATCACCAGGTTCATTCCATCCTTCGCCAGGCGCACCGCCACGGCTCTTCCAATGCCCCGGCTGCCTCCGGTGACTATCGCTGTCTGCTTCATAATCTCTCCTTTATCGGCACTTCCGCCGCATCACTACGCCTCTTCCTTCAGCAGCGCCCGCACCTTCTCCACATCCTCGCAGGAGCTGATGCTGATGCACTCCGCCTTCCGGTCAATTTTCCGAACGAATCCCGCCAGGGTGCTGCCCGGCCCAATCTCAACGATTCGTTCCACTCCGGTCGCCAGCATATTTCGAATGATGGCTTCCATCTTCACGCCGTTGGACACCTGGTTCACCAAAAGTTCCGGGATCGCGTCCCCTTCCGATTTCTCATCCCCGATAAAGTTGTACATCAGGGTAAAAACAGGTTCGTTCCAGTCCACGTGTCCGAATCGCTCCCGGAGAGCGTCCCCCGCCGGCTTCATATAAGAAGTGTGGAAAGGACCGCTTACGTTCAGTTTCATGCAGCGCCGAGCGCCCATTTCCTGCGCCAGTTCCGCCGCCCGCTGCACCGCTCCGGCTTCACCGGAAACGATAATCTGACCCGGGCAGTTCAGGTTGGTAATCTCCGCCACGCCGGAAACCCCTTCGGATTCCCCGGCTCGGAGACAGCATTCTTTTACCCGATCTGCATCCAGCCCCATGATGGCCACCATTTCCGGCCGGATACCGGCAGCGGCTTTCTTCATCTCTTCGGCCCGAAAACGAACCAGCTCCACCCCGTCCTTCGGGGTCAGCACCTGTGCCGCCGTCAGCGCAGTGTATTCTCCCAGGCTCAGTCCGGCGCCCAGATCCGGTGTCCAGCCGTCCTTGTGAAGAATCTCATAGACGCCTGCACCGAATGCCAAGAGAATCGGCTGAGTGTAGGCCGTGTCGCTGAGCTGCTCCTCCGGTCCGTTCCACGCAATCTGCTGCTCCTCCGGAGTCAGCAGGTCGAACACCCGGCGAAACTCTTCGTAATTGTCATAAAGGTCTTTTCCCATTCCCACGGTCTGGCTGCCCTGACCGGCGAACAAAACTGCTGTTTTCATGCTTTACTCCTTTGCAGGAATCCGCCCCTATTCCGGGCAGATGCCCTGCTTCAATTCATCCATTAGTTCTTTTACCGTCGTCATCCCATGGATTCGGCCCACGTTGGCCCCGGAGAAGAAAAGCCCTTCCTCCCAATTGCCATGGAATGCCTGAATCAGCGCCTGACTGATGCAGTACTTGGTGCTGCTCGGGTCGCAGCTCTGAATGCAGTTCCGGCACCGCTTCGGCGCGATGCGGCCTTCCCGGTCCACCCGCTGCAGCAGCGGGGAATCCACCGCTCTTCCCGGAAGTCCTACCGGACTCTGGATGATACGGAGGTCCTTCTCCTGCGCATCCAGAATCACTTTTTTGAATTCCGGGGAGGCATCGCATTCTTCCGTAGCGATGAACCGGGTGGCAATCTGCACGCCCTCCGCTCCGGCGGCGGTCATTCGGCGAATGTCTTTGGCATCGAAAACGCTGCCGGCGGCGAACACCGGAATTTCCGGATCCAACGCTGCCACGTCCTTCACGATGTCTTCCAGCGACTGTGTCTCGTGAGCCAGCAGATCGTCCTCGGAGAATCCTAAGTGACCGCCGGCATCGGAACCTTCCACCACGATAAAATCCGGTTTCCGGCCGTGTCTCTTCCACGCCCGGCCGATCAAGCGCGCCGCCCGGCCGCTGGATACCACCGGCGCCAGCATCACATCCCGGTCTCCCGCAATTTCCGGAAGCTCCAGGGGCAGCCCCGCGCCGGAGATAACCGCATCCACGCCAGCCTCGATGGCCGCGTTCACCAGCTCTTTGTATTCCGTGGTAACCACCATGGCGTTGATGGCGATGGCACCCTTTCCTTCCGAGATTTCCCGGGCTTTTCGAATTTCCTCTTTCAAAGCGCGAATGCCCGCTTCCACCGGATGGGTCCAGGCGTCTTCTTCCCGAAAACCGATGACCGCCGTGGAGATGACCCCCATGCCACCTTCCCGGGCAACGGCTCCCGCCAAGGAGCCCATGGAGATTCCAACACCCATGCCTCCTTGAATGATCGGCACCTGCCATTTTTTGTACATATTCATTCCTCGATTCTATCCATCTGCAATCTCTACAGGCTCTCGTATTCCTTCATCATCTCTTCCAGAATCACGCGCAGGGGACGGATTTCCTTGATGTAGGAAGCGTCCTGTCCCGCCATCAGCGATCCCCGGTCCACGTCACCCTCGTGTACCGCTCTCCGAAGGGCACCCAATGTGAACTTCTCCAGCTCCATCTTCTCGGCACCGCTCTGCTCCAGCTCCAAATAGTCTCGGGTCATGCCGTTTTTCAGTACCCGCACCGGAACACCTACGCTTCGGCCGGTCACCACGGTGGCGCGGTCCTTTGCCTTAATCAGAGCATTTTTGTAGTTCGCATGGATTGGACACTCTTCGCTTCCCAGAAGCACCGTACCAATCTGAACGCCCACTGCACCCAGGATTTCCGCCGCCTTCATCTGTCTTCCGGAAGCGATTCCGCCGGCACCGATCACCGGTACGGAAACCGCATCCGCCACCTGAGGCAGCAGCACCATGGTGGTGAGCTCTCCGATATGGCCGCCGCTTTCCGTTCCTTCCGCGATGATGGCATCCACGCCTTCCCGCTCCAATCTCTTTGCCAGGGCTACGGAGGAAACCACCGGAATCACCTTGATGCCCTGTTCCTTCCACATCTTCACATATTTGCCCGGATTTCCCGCCCCGGTGGTGACAACGGACGGCTTCTCTTCCGCAATGATCTGCGCCATCTCTTCCACGTCCGGATTCATCATCATGAGGTTCACGCCGAAGGGCTTGTCCGTCAGGGATTTCGCGGTTTCGATTTCCTTTCGCATCATCTCGCCGTTCATGGCGCCGGTGCCGATGATTCCCAGCGCACCCGCATTGGATACCGCCGCCGCGAACGCACCGGTTGCCACCTGAGCCATACCGCCCTGCATAATCGGGAATTGCGTTCCCAAAATCTGATTCAGTTTCATATTCTCTCCTGTCCCTTTAGATTGTCATGAGAACACCGCCGTAAGTCAGTCCGGCCCCAAAGCCCACTGCCATCATCCGGTCTCCCCGCTTGATTTCTTTTCTTTCCAGGCATTCCGCCAATGCCACCGCTACGCTGGCCGCGGAGGTATTTCCGTACTGCTCCACGTTCAGGAAACACTTCTCCTCCGAAATGCCCATCTTCCGAACGGCACTTCGAATGATCCGCATGTTGGCTTGATGGAAGATATACCGATCCACATCCTCGACGGTTCTGCCCGCCCGGCGCAGAAGCTCTTCTCCGCACTCCGGCACCGCCGATACCGCAAAACGATACACTTCCTGTCCCGCCATCCGGATATTGGGATCGAATCGGTCGCACCACAGGATATCGTGGTTGGGTTCCGTTCCCTCCAGGTGCTCAAACTCCCCGTCCGGATCTGCTTCCAGCACCACAGCTCCCGCCGCATCGCCGAAGAGGACGCAGGTTCTCCGGTCCTCCATGTCCATCATGGGACTGATTTTCTCGCTTCCAATCAGCAAAATCCGCCGAAAACCGCTGCTCATCAGCGCGTTGGCCAGCACCAGTCCGTACACGAATCCGGAGCAGGCGCTGTTCACGTCCAGGGTCATCACCTTTCCGGAAATGCCCAGCCGACCCGCCACTTCCGCCGCCATGGACGGTGTCGCCATATCCGGCGTAAAAGTAGCCACGACCAGTCCGTCGATTTCCGACTTCTCTTCCGGTGTCAGATGGGCCACTGCTTTCGCTCCGGCCTCTGCCGCCATATCCAAATTACTTTTATTCTCTGCAAAATACCGCTGGCCGATTCCCGTCTTGCTTCGAATCCACTCATCGCTGGTATCCACATACTGTTTCATGTCCTCGTTGGAAACGCATCGGTCTCCGTGGGCACTGCCCCATCCGAGGATTTTCATTCCTGCCATAATTACTCCTGTTCTTCTCCTGAATCCCACGGATTCTCCCGAAGGAGCTCCCGTCCCACGTTCCGGAGTCTCCGATACCGAAGTTCCGCAATATCCTTTCGGCGAATCCGCTGAAGCTCCGTCAGCGCCTGCGCCACTTCCTTCTCCACTTCTGCGAAAACGAAGGGCCGCTGCTCGTGCGCTCCCTCTCCCGGTTCCGGCACGATGACGTCGCACACGTTCATCTTCTTCAGATCCGGTGCGGTGAGCCGCATCACTTCGCTGGCCTCCTCCCACCGGGTTCCGTCCTTCCACAGGATACTGGCAAAACCCTCCGGCGACAGGATGGAATAGATGGCGTTCTCCAGCATGATCATCCGATCGCAGATACCGATGGCCAGCGCGCCGCCGCTTCCGCCTTCGCCGATAAAAACAGAAATCACCGGCACAGACACCCGGGACAAGGTCTTCAGGCATTCCGCTATGGCGCTGCCCTGACCTCGCTCCTCCGCTTCCTTTCCCGGATATGCCCCCGGGGTATCCACAAAGGTGATAATCGGCCGGTGGAATTTCTCCGCCTGCTTCATCAGGCGAAGGGCCTTCCGGTACCCGTCCGGGTTGGGCATGCCGAATCTTCTTTTCAGGTTTTCCTCCAGGGAACGGCCCTTCTGGTGGCCGATTACCGTCACCGGAATTCCGTGAAAGCTTCCGATGCCTCCGATAATCGCCTCATCCTCCGAGTAGGCCCGATCTCCGCCCAAGGGAAGAAAATCCTCAATCATCGCTTCTATATATTCTTTCGTGGTCGGCCGGGATTCCATCCGGGCAATCCGCACCCGGTCCGCCGGCCGCCGTTCCGTTATCTTCATCATCATTGCTGCTCCTTCAATCACCTACGCGTGCAGCTCCAGAATTCGTCCCAGGGTATCCCGCATTTCGCGGCGATCCACGATTCGATCCAGGAATCCGTGGTCGTACTGGAACTGAGCCCGCTGAAAGCCCTTTGGAAGCTTTTCCCCGATGGTCTGCTCGATGACCCGGGGACCCGCAAAACCGATCAGGGCATCCGGCTCCGCCAGCTGGATATCTCCCAGCATCGCAAAGCTTGCCGTAACGCCGCCGGTAGTCGGGTGAGTCATAACCGATACGTACAGTAGCCCCGCTTCATCGTGTTTGGCCACCGCCGCGGAGGTCTTCGCCATCTGCAACAGGGACATCATGCCTTCTTGCATCCGAGCGCCGCCCGAAGTGGAGAACACGATGACCGGCAGTTTTTTCTTCGTGGCATATTCAAAGGCGCGGGTGACTTTTTCTCCCACCGCCATGCCCATGCTGCCCATCATGAATCGGTTGTCCATCACGACCAACACCGTGCGCCGTCCGTGAATCTTTGCCGTTCCGGTTACCACCGCATCGTTGAGATTTGTTTTATCCCGCATTCCCTGAATCTTCTCGGTATATCCGGGGAAACCCAGCGGATTGCCGCCGCGAATGCTGCGGCCAAATTCCCGAAAGCTTCCGGAATCCGCGGTGATGCGAATCCGCGATGCGGCCGTCATCCCCCGGTGGTTTCCGCAGTGGGGGCAAATATACAGGTTGTCCCGCCATTCCTCCCGCATAGCGGTCTCACCGCAGGCCCGGCATTCCACCGGTTCTTTGTCCCGGCGAATCTTGGCTGCCGGCTCTTTGGCGTGAGCCAGCCGGTGAATGGCTTTCATTACACCCTTTCGTTCCTGAAACGGATTCATTCTTTACTCCTTTATCATTCCTGCTGTCTGAATCATTTCCGTCAGCTCCGGCAGCTCCTCTCCGATGAAACCGGTGTTGTAATTTCCCCGAAGGAATTTCCGGTTGTATAGGATCATCTGCTGTAACGGCTGGGTGGTTTTCGGACCACGGATGATGGTCTCTCCCAGCACTCTTCTCATGCGGCGCACCGCACCGATTCGGTTCTCTCCCTTTACGATGACCTTGGCCACCATGGAATCGTAGTACGGACTGATTTCCGCACCGCTGTACAGGGCGCTCTCCACCCGGGTTCCAAAACCCGACGGGAAGTGCACGAAGTCCACCTTTCCCGGGCACGGAGCGAAATCATTCAGCGGATCCTCGCAGCAGATTCGGCATTCGATGGCATGTCCCTTTACTTGAATCTCATCCTGGGTATACCGAAGGGGCGCGCCGGAGGCAATCCGCAGCTGCTCCGCCACGATGTTAATTCCCGTCACCATTTCCGTTACCGGATGCTCCACCTGAATTCGTGTGTTCATTTCGATAAAATAAAAATTCTCCCGGTCGTCCATGACGAATTCCACCGTGCCGGCACCTTCGTAGTCGCAGGCTTTTGCCGCCGCAACCGCCGCCTCGCACAGGGTCTTTCGGGTGCTTTCCTGAAGGCCGAAGGCCGGGGCTTCTTCCAGCATCTTCTGATTCCGCCGCTGGATGGAGCAGTTTCGCTCTCCCAGATGAATCACGTTATGGTGCTGATCTCCCAAAACCTGCACTTCGATGTGCCGCGGGTTGATGATCAGCTTCTCCAGGTACACGGTGCCGTCGCCGAAGGCCGCTGCCGCTTCCATTCCCGCCTGTTCCATCGCGGTGGGCAGTTCTTCCGGAGAGTCGGCTCTCCGCATGCCGCGGCCGCCGCCACCGGCGGATGCTTTTACCAGCACCGGATACCCGATGCGTTCCGCTACCTTCAGGGCTTCTTCCGGCGTCTTCACGGCGCCGTCCGAACCGGGAACCACCGGAACGCCGGCTTTCATCATCATCTGACGAGCGGTGGATTTGTCCCCCATCTTGGAGATGGTATCCCCATCCGGACCGATGAACTTGATGTCGTTCTCCCGGCACTTCCGGGCGAACTCCGCGTTCTCCGAAAGCAAGCCGAACCCGGGATGGATGCCGTCGCATCCGGTGGACATGGCCGCCTGCAGGATATTGTCCATATTCAGATAACTTCCGGAGGCATTCCCCGGACCGATGCAAACCGCTTCATCCGCAATCAGGGTGTGAAGGGAATTTCGGTCCGCTTCGGAGAACACCGCTACTGCGGGGATTCCGCAGTCCTGACATTCCCGAATGATGCGAACCGCGATTTCTCCTCGGTTTGCCACAAGAATTTTCTTTAACATTTTTCAACCTCGAAAAGCACCTGATTGTATTCCGCCATCTCTCCGTTCACTCCCAGAATGCGGCGAACGATCAAATCGTACGGTGCGGTTAATTCGTTCATCATTTTCATGGCCTCCAGAATGCACAGGGTTTCCCCTTTGGATACCTTCTGGCCCTCCTGAACAAAAGGATCGGCGTCCGGAGACGGTGCCGCATAGAAGGTTCCCACCAGCGGTGCTTTTACCGGCTCCAGATTGTCGTCGGTGCCTGCCGCCGGCGCATTTTCCTTTACGTTCTCCGGGGCACTTGCTGACGGTGCGTTTTCCTTTACGGTCTCCGAGGCACTTGCTGCCGGTGCAGCGGCATTGCCGGAAACCCGTTCCGCGGCCGGATTATTTTGGGCAAAGGAATTGCCGGATGCCATTCCGCTTCCGGCATTTACGCCTCGACCGAACCGAAGCCGCAGTTCCGCAGTCTCCATTTCAAATTCCGTCAAATCCGATTCCTTGAATTCGTTCAGAAGATCCTTGACGATTTTCTGACTGTCCATAATTCACCTACTGATATTTCTCAACACAAGCAACAACGTCGCTGACCAGCTTCATGTTCGGAAGCTCGGTGTCCGGAATCTTCACGCCGAACTCGTCTTCCAGTGCCATTACCAGCTCTACGGCATCCAGGGAGTCGATCTTCAGATCCTCTGCGATGGATGCTTCCGGTGTAATCTTGTCCTCGTCACAGCTCAGGGTGTCTATCATCACTTCTTTTACTCTGTCAAATGTCATTTTCTTTTCTCCTTCTTCGCTTGGTTTTAATTTGGAAATATTTTTTCGGTATGTTTGTTGGTTAAAATATTTTTTGTAAAGAAATTTAAATAAAATATTTTAATTAAAATTCTTGAATATAATACACCCGGTTCCCGACGGTGTCAATACGAGTTATGTGAAGAATCCTTCATATAGTTAAAATTTTTTAATAAAAAAGTATCGGGTAGAGATTCTCAATTGCGGAAAGCCAATCTGTTGGCGTGGCTCAACGGGAAAATCCGATTGACAGAACCGGGTTTTGCGGACATACTGGTGATAGGTTTTTAAATTAAGGAAGGGAGGCACACCATGCCACATATTAATGTAAAGATGTTCCCGGGACGGGACGATGAGAAGAAGAAGGATCTTGCGGACAAGCTGCTGCAGTGCGCACAGGAAGCGCTGGGCTGCCCGGCGGAAGCACTCTCCGTATCCGTTGAGGATGTTGCACCGGAAGATTGGAACCGGGATGTTGGGGAGAAGATTCCGGAAGATAAGATTTACTCCGGCGAGATGTACAAGGTAAAATAGTCGACTTGGCGACTTCACATCGTCGGTTTGGCAACTTCAAAAGAAAAAGATGCAAATGGCTGCGGCTTCGGGAGAGAAAGATGGATTCTCGCTCGGGCCGCAGCTTTTTTTTGCCTTTTCGGTGGCGCGCGGCTCAAGACTTGGTGCAAGGAGCCCCGCTAACCCCTATTACTCCGTTCCCTTTGCACCAAGTTTCATCCTCTTTTCGCCGGCGCGCGGTTCAGGACTTGGTGCAAGGAACCCCACTAACCCTTATTACTCCGTTCCCTTTGCACCAAGTTTCATCCTCTTTTCGCCGCCGCGTGGCGCCGGACTTGGTGCAAGAAGCCCCGCTAACCCTTATTACTCCGTTCCCTTTGCACCAAGTTTCATCCTCTTTTCGCCGGCGCGCGGTTCAGGACTTGGTGCAAGGAACCCCTCTAACCCTTATTACTCCGTTCCCTTTGCACCAAGTCCCGCCCACTTTTCCTCACTGCGGCCCGACGGCAGGCGGCTTCCAGCCGCCCAGGGGGTGCCGCATATGTTTGTACATGTGCACAAAGAATTTGTTTTATTTTGTGTACATCGCTTATTTTTATTGCATTTAACAAATTCTTGAGTATAATATAGTTTATCAAAACAATCGAACAGCCCAAAGGAATCGCAGATATCCGAAGGGCGCGAACTCCTCCGCGGGTTCAAAGGAATATATATAACAGGGATAGAAGGAGATAAGGAAATGAATAATCGAAAAGTTGGAATCATCGGTGTCGGTCACGTAGGAGCTCATGTTGCGTACAGCTTGGCAATTCAGGGCATCGTGGACGAGCTGGTGCTGGCGGACACGGACACCGCCAGAGTGGAGAGTGAATATCAGGATTTGCTGGATGCGCTTCCTCATATGCCGCACCGCACCAGAGTGTCCATCGGAGAATATGAGGATTTGGCCGATTGCGATTTAATCGTTAACAGTGCCGGGCACATTGAGTTGCTCTTGGGATCCGACGATCGATCCAGAGAGCTGAAGTTCACGATTCCCGCCGTTCACACCTGGGTGGACCGCGTTCGCAAAGCCGGTTTCGACGGCGTGGTTCTCAACATCAGCAACCCATGCGACGTCGTTACCCGAGAAATCGCCAAAAGCCTTGGCCTCCCAAAGGGCCGCGTGCTGGGTACCGGCACCGGTCTGGATTCCGCCAGACTGGTTACCCAGATTGTAAAAAAGACCAATGTGGATCCGAATTCCATTCAGGCCTTCATGTTCGGCGAACACGGCAATTCCATGTTTGCTGCCTGGTCCTGTGTCACCGTCAATGGCCTGTCCATCGACGAGATGGCGAAACAAGATCCTCGCTGGGATTTTGACCGACCGGAAGTAGAGCAGCTGGGTCGCCACGGCGGCTGGGTCACCTTCAGCTGGAAGCATGCCACCGAATACTCCATTTCCACCACCGCCGCACGCATGGTAAAAGCAATTCTTCACGATGAGAAGATTCTCATGCCGGCCAGCACCGAGTTGAACGGCGAGTACGGCCAGCGCGACGTCTACGCCGGCGTTCCGTGCATCATCGGCAAAGACGGCGTGGAGCGTGTCGTGGAATTCCCGCTGACGCAGGAAGAACTGGACAAGTTCAACGACAGCTGCAACGCCATCCGCGCCAACATCAAGATTGCAGACTCGCTGTAGTCATTGATGTTCATAAAAATATATTGCCTCGCCGGAAGCGTCCAACCTTCCACTGACAAATTGCGTTTCCGGCCTTGCATTGCATAGTGATGGGACTATTGGTACCTTTGCCAACCTAAGTTTCATTCATTACATTATCACACATGAGAGAGCAGGTCCGTTTTTCGGAGCCTGTTTTCTTCTTTCCTTCGGACATTCTGTACGAAAATAGTTTATTTTTACCTTGACATTTTTACTCATGTAGTATATTATATTTATAAAGAATTATTCCTAATAAGGAGGCTCGATGAAACGACGCAATACCATACAGCGAAATCTGGTGCTGGAAGCCATCCGCACCATGAAGAGTCATGTTACCGCCGAAGAGGTGTTTGAATTTATTCGAAAGAATCACCCCCACATCGGAAAGGGAACTATCTACCGGAATCTGGGGATTTTGGCGGAGGAAGGCGAGATTCGCCGAGTGGAAATCCCGGACGGCCCGGATCGATTTGATTTTACCCTGAAGGATCACTACCATGTGCGGTGCATTCGATGCGGCGAGGTCTTCGATGTGAAGATGGACGCGCTTTCGGATTTGATGTCGAAGGTTCGGGGACCTCGGGGAATGGAATTTCTGGATTACGATATTTCTTTTAAAGGAATCTGCCCGGATTGCCGGACGGAATAGCACAATTTCAACAAGGAGGAAGAAAATGGCTAAGAATAAGTACACAGGAACACAGACAGAAAAGAATTTGCAGGAAGCATTTTCCGGAGAATCTCAGGCGAGAAACAAATACACCTATTTTGCATCCGTTGCGAAGAAGGAAGGCTACGAGCAGATGGCGGCCCTCTTCCAGAAAACCGCGGACAACGAAAAAGAACACGCAAAGATGTGGTTCAAGGAATTGGCAGAGTTGAACGACACTCCGGCGAACCTGGCTGCGGCCGCTGCCGGCGAGAACTACGAATGGACCGACATGTATGATGGTTTTGCAAAGACCGCGGACGAGGAAGGTTTCCCGGAATTGGCGCAGAAATTTCGTGCAGTAGCGGCAATCGAGAAGCACCACGAGGAGAGATACCGGGCGCTGCTGAAGAATATCGAGACTTCTCAGGTATTCGAAAAGAGCGAAGTGAAGGTATGGGAATGCCGGAACTGCGGTCACATCGTGGTAGGAACCAAGGCGCCGGAAGTATGTCCGGTATGCAGTCACCCGCAGAGCTACTTTGAAGTTCATGCAGAGAATTACTAAACGATAAAAGGAGGTACGATTATGAAGTACGTATGTAATGTATGCGGATGGGAATACGACGAAGAGCAGGGTTATCCGGAAGGCGGAATCGCTCCGGGCACCAAATGGGAAGACATTCCGGAGGATTTCGAATGTCCTCTGTGCTCCGTCGGAAAAGACCAGTTCTCGGCAGAATAGTTTTTCAGCCCTCAATTAACACTTAAGAGATAGCGGCGAAGAGCCGGAGCGGGAATCCTGCTTCGGCTCTTCGCCTTTTCATTTTGTATCGTCACAGACTCTTCACACTATAATTAGCACTCACCTATTGACAGTGCTAACAAAAAGAGTTATAACATAGTTGTAATCGGAAAGAGGTTACAACAAGAGAACAGATGAGTTCCGACCAGGAGTGTTCTCCCTGAGAGACTCCACCGGTTCTCCTTCGATTGTGTATAACGTCAGTAAAAGGAGGATTTAATTATGTTACTGCCTAGTGTATTTACAAATGATTTTACAAATGATGACTTTTTTGATGATTTCTTTAACGCTCCGGCAAGAAGAAGCTACATGCCGACCGCAAGCATGAAGTGCGATGTCAAGGAACTGGATCAATCCTATCAGATTGATATGCAGCTTCCGGGATACGACAAAGACGATATAGAAGTTTCCGTGGACAAGGGTTACCTCACCGTATCCGCTTCCCACAAGGAGAACAAAGAAGACAAGGAAGACGGCAAGTACATCCGGAAGGAATGCTTTACCGGCAGCTGCCAGCGCAGCTTCTATGTGGGCGACGCCGTAAAAGGCGAGGACATCGGTGCCGCATTCACCAACGGCATTCTGAGTCTGACCGTTCCAAAGGCCGAAGCGCTTCCGCAGAACGAAACCAAGCAGTTGGTTCATATCGAAGGATAGTCCAACGTGAGACGTTCCCGAAACGCTCCGATAAAAAAAGAATTCGCAGGGTCGGAAGTCTCCGGCTCTGCGATTTTTCTTTTACCCGATTCTTTTGGCGTTCTACTTCAGCCGTTGGGACTCGATAAACTCATTTTTCTTCACCCGGAACGGCGTGCAGTTGCTGCCGTAGAACTCGTACGGCTCGTCGATAACTTCGGCGCCCATTTTCAAAAGTATTTTCAGCGTCACATCCCGAGCGTCTCCGTACACCTCCGAAGCCCCCAGAGCAAACAGTGCACTCAAAACCCCGCGCAGCAGGTCGGTGCCCAGATGGCGGTGCCGAAAGCTTGGATGAACGGCAAAGCGTCCTACATGCGGCCCTTCCGGTTCTTCCCAGGATACGATTCCCCCCACGATCCTGCCGGAAATCTCTATGCACCACCACTGGGGTGATTTCTCTGCAGGAATGTCATCCATGTCCCGCGGGATGCCTTGCTCGATTTCAAAAACATCGGATACCAGGGTCAGCACCCGTTCCTTCTCCTCCGGTCGAACGCAGCGCATCACCGTCAGCTTTTCTCGATTCTCCATTCGTCCTCCACGATTCTTTCTTTATAAGATTAAATCCATAGACCCGATTTTAAACCCCTTGTTAAGTACTATGATATCATAGATTCCCCTTGATGGCAAAGTTCCCCGACTCTTGAATCAGCCGAAGCTTTTCACTGCGCGTCATCTTCTTAATGGCGCATTCTCGCCGCAAAGCTTCCTTCTTATCCATGTATTCCTCATAATATTCCAGCCGCACCGGCCTGCGAGCGCGGGTGTATTTGGCCCCCTTACCGGCATTGTGCATGGCCACCCGGTGCTCCAGATCCGTGGTCCAGCCGGTGTACAGGGTGCCGTCCCCGCACCGGAGAATATATACGTATTGCGTCTTCTGCTGATTCTCTTCCACTGCGCGCTTCTTTCTCTGTTCGGAATTGCGGTATTCGGCCCAACCCCGGTTCCGCCCGCAATCTTTTTAGTGATACTTTTTTCTTTTATATAGTACCACACCGAAAATCCATCCGCCACACAGAAGAAGCGTGACAATTCCGGCCGCATAATACGGCGCGTCGCTGTTTCCCACGCCGGTGACCGTGGCGATGGGACGGTTGTTGGTGACGATCACTTCAATGTCCCCATCCTCTTCATCCAGCACTTCCGCCTCCGTGGCGAGTCCCTTTCCCGCATCGGCATTTTCCCGCTGCACGGCTTGATGCGTCGGTTTTTCACCGGTGGCTTTCTGCCGATAGGAGGCGATGTGGTCGCTGGCCGCTTCCGTAATCCGATACGTTGTACCCGCCGGAAGTTCTTTGAATTGTGCGCTTTCGTCGTCCTTCAATTTCAGACGAAGTTCCGCTTTTCCGCTTTCATCCGAAGAAAAACCTTTTTCCGTAAGCTCTCCCGTGTCCGCCGCTTCGATGCCGTCCGCCTCGTATTCGGCGGAAGGCTTCAGCCCGGATAAGCTCACTTGGAATTCGAACTTCTTGCTTCGATCCCCCAGCGCACCGGTCACTTCCTTACGCAGGGTTAGGGTGCCCACCGGAATTTTTCGGTACACCACTTCAATGTGGTGATCCTTCTGAACATCGGTAAAAGTATATTCGTTCGGATATTCTTTTACATTCACCGCCTCGCCGTCCACGGTCACCTTCTCCAGTTCATACCCATCGTTCGGACGGTAGTGAATGGTCTCATCATCTCCTTCTCCCACCACCACGTCGGGATCGATGGTTCCGCCGGTCACCTTGGTGGTGATTTTGTGTTCAATCCGTTGAAATTGGACATCGATGGTGTAGATTTTGGTCTCCAGCTCCCGGCCCGTCTTGGCGCTTCGCGGGTGTACCGGACTGGTGTACAGGCGATCGAAGCGATAGGTTCCGCCCGCCGGATTGAAATCCACCGGCTCCCCCTCTACCGTCAGGGATTTTACCCGGTACCCTTTCGCCGGGGTGTAATCGTAGGTGGTGGAACTGTTGATAATGTAGGTGGTGAGTCCTTCCTTCTGAATGGAACCGCCCTCGCCTCGAGTGGCTTTCACCGCCACCTCCGGCTGCGTCCACAACGCCGTCCCCATCATTTTCCCGGAAATACTGATGGAACCCGTCCATTTGAAACTAAAGCCCTGAGGCTGCACCGGGGAAATAAAACCGGAGTAATAGGTTCCGTTGTCGCCGCTGGTTCCGGTGGCCTTGTTGTAGGCTTCCATCTTCGCACCGTCCCCGCAGACCCGCAGGTTCTCTCCTACCGTCATCACCTTTTCCAGCGTCTGCATTGCTTTGTTGGAATCACTTTTCTTCGCCAGTGCCACCGGGCTCTCGAATCCGGAAATCAGCTCTACGCCCTCTGCGTAGGGTCCGTTATACCGTTCCGCCGCACTCTTCCCTTTGGCGATGGTGGTATCCTCCACATCCAAATCCCGGAACCCGAAGAGCAACCGCGGATATTTCGCTTCGTCCACCGGCGCATCCGTTCCCGACTGAAGGATTTGAATCTTCACATTGCACTTCGTGGTGATGCAGGCTCCCGCCAACGAATTGGCCGTGGTTCCGTTGTTCACGCTGTACTTCGTGCGCGGGGAAGCGGTGCACAGCTCCGTGGCTTTGCTGTTCGGTCCTGAGGACTGAAGAATTGGCACGTACACCTTTGTGTCATTCCCAATCTTTGAATTCTGATTTTTTCCCAGGGAAAAAGTCCATCCGCTCACCACGACCTTCACGTCGGCCTTGGTGTTGTCCGAAAGAACCGCCCGGTTCCGCCAGCGCAAGGTGATATTTCCTTTTACCTCGTTGGCCTTCGTAACCGCATTGCTTGTGTCATTTCGATTCCGCGTTCCGAACTTCACCGCTCCGTAGTACGCCACAAAATCCCGCTTCTCCGTCTGATTGTTCCCCACGTATCCGTTGTACTTGTGGATATTTCCGTTCGTGGTGGTAATCTCCGCCTCCTGCAGGGGCAGTCCGGTAATCTTCGCGTAATTCTCCGGCAGCTCTTGAAATCGGTCGTAGGTCACCCGAAGATCTTTGGTGGCACCGTATGTGGGCACTCCCGCACCGATTGTGAACAGGGTAAAAAGAAGCAGCGTACCGACAAGGGTGCGCATGCAATCCTTCTTTCGTTTTCGGCGATTCTTCCTTAGACAAAACAACGCCGCCAACGCGCCGAGAAAACCCGCGCCCGGGAGAAACAGGGATTTTACATCTCCCGTCTCCACCAAAGCCGCCTTCTCATACCGATCTTCGTACCGAATTTCCGTCACCTTCTCTCCGTCCGTCTCAATCACCTGCTGCACATCTCCGTCGCTTCGCACTACCACCGTTACCCGGTACACCGAGGAATCTCGGGCGGTGATGCCTTCCGGATTATTCCGGCGATTGACTTCATAGATATACACACCGGGGCCGGGAAAAACGATTTCCCCAAAAGAACGCGTCTCTCCCGCCGGCACACAAAGCCGGTGCCCCACTGCTCCTTCCGGCATGGGAGTATCTTCCGTGGTCCCCCGCAATTGAAAAACACCCTCCGCATCTCCCGGGCTGCCCACTGCACTGTAGCTCACCTTGATCTCCGTCATCCATCGGCTTTCCGCACCCACGGAAACCGCATACATCATGCACAGAATCAGGGCGAGCCAAAGCGTCGCTATTTTTCTCGTCATACTTCTCTCCTTTCTATATGTTGCGCCGTCGCCACAGGAGAAATACCTTCCCCCGAATTTGGTCCTTTTCAATCGTTCCAAAGCATCGACTGTCCGCAGATTCCTCCCTGCAGTCTCCCAGGATAAAAAACCGTCCCGGTTCCACGGTAACCTCTGCCTTTAGATCTCCGGCCGGCGTTTCACTGTAAATTCCCAGTCCCGGCTGTACCGGCTGAATCCGCCCATCGATGGTCAGGCGGTGATCTTCGGTTTTTCCGATAACCGCTCCCTGGCATCCGGCAATCCGCCCCAGGTACACGTTCCCGTCCGCTTCATACACCACGCTGTCCCGGTTGACAAAATCTCCGCACCGATAGTACACCACCAGGTCTCCCTCCCGAATCGCCGGTGCCATATCGTTTCTGTCTGCAATCCGGATTCCGAATACGAACGTAAAAACAATCCATAGCGTCAAGGCGAAGGTTCCCGCACGAATCAGGATTCCCTTCCGGATGCTCTTCACGATTCTCTTTTTTTCCGCAATTTCTTCTGTCATTCTTTTCTTCCTTCCGTATGAGACTCTTCCGGTTCCGTCATTCGGCAGAACACCACGATCCTCCGGTCGTCCATATCTCCGGAGCAGGTGGACAGGCACAGGAGCCGGTCCCGGAACTTCCCGCGGACCGGCCGTTTCCGCCTGCACCGGCGGAAGGATTCCATGGGGCGGTTCTTCTTTCCGTTTATGCTGTAGATTTTGGAATCATAGGCATCGAATATGCCTGCCCCGATAATCTCCAAATCGTATCGGCCCTTCGGTGTCAGCAGCTGACCCCTTTTGTTTTTATGGAAGAAATTCTTGTCCAAATACTTCTTCAGGTCGCCGAACATGGCACCTCCGGCCATATGGTGGCCGTGAATGAGCTGGTATCCTTGGGCGAAATCCTTGGGGCATTGCTCGTCCAGAAACAGGGTGCCGCCGGCATAGGTTTTTCCGTAGAAGTCCCGGTCCAAATATTCGAAATTATCCGTTCCCTTCACCACCGGATGGTCCACATGGGTTCCATCCAAAGTGAGCCAGGCGGCCACATCGGGATTAATTTGCCGCAAAGCCGCAAAATCCCGATACGCCACTCCGTCGATTCCCGCCCGGGTAAATCGATACATGTCGTAGTAGGAAAAGCCCACCATGATCAGCAAGGTCAGCACGAACCATTTCAGCATCCATGAGACGATGCGGTCCGCCCGGATGCTTCGCCGTACGCGGCGATTCCAACGATCCAGTTCCCGGCTCTCCTCGGATCTATTCATATTTCCGGCGGCGTGTGGCAATAGCGCCGGCTGCCGCGATAGCCAGAAGTGCCGCCGGTCCGGTGCTCTCCGCTACGCCGGTGACGGTTGCCAGATTTCGCTCATTGATAAAGGCCACCGTGACGGTTCCGTCCGCCTCATCCACGCGTTCCGCTTCGGTGCTCAGTGCTTTGTCCTTGATGTCGTTATCCTTCATCTTGTTCTGAATTTCCGGTGTTTTTCCGGAACCGCTGATTCGGTAGGAAGCGATATGGTCGCTGGCCTGCTCCGTTACCTGATACGATGCGGAAACCGGCAGCCCGTTCAGAACAAATTTTTCATCGTCCTTCAGACGAACGGTGAATTCTGCTTTTCCGGAATCGTCGGAAACGAGGGTCTTCCCTTGAATTGTTCCCACCGATGCCCGTACCACATTCACCCCGTCGTCGGTTCGGTCTCCCGTATCCGCCGCCGCTTCCTCCGTGGTGTAAGCGGTTCCCGGCTCCAATCCGGACAGCTTTACTTGAAATTCGAAGGCTTTATTCCGGTCCCCCAGATTTCCTTTGACGTTGTTGGTGATTACCAGGTCCTGGACGTGGGCGTCATTCCAGAAGCGATAGGCTTCCAGCCGGTTTGGATGCTCGCCGTCGGATGTTCCGACTTTTGCCAGATTTTCCCTGACGTTTTCCGTGGCATCGCTTCCGCCGTTGTCGGTGATTCCGGAGATGTCCGAGAGATTCGGCTGATAATTTTCCTTGCCGGATTCATTCCGATAGGAGGTAATATTGTGCACATATACGCCATCCTCCGTGTTTCCCGCATCGTCGGTTTTGTTTGTTACGTAAACGGCCACAAAATAACTGTGGTCATCGTATGTGACACCCGGCACCTTCTCCGGGTCGGAGCCTTCTTCCGTGAGCTTATACAGATAATAGCCGGCCCGGCGGAACTTGATTTTCACCGGGGTCACGCGGCTCTTCTTCGTGTCGCTGTCCCGCTCCGCCGTCTGAAAATCTCCCACCGTAATCTCGGCATTGGTGCCGTTTACTTTTACCTGATGGTGTTCTGCTGCAGACGCTTCCGGCATAGGCATATTCTCCGCCGCAATGGGCTTTCCGCTGGCGCCGGTGCTTTCGTTGGCGTTGTCAAAACCTCGTACCGCCGTCAGCTTGTACTTCACGTTCCGCAAAGTACCCGGAAATTTTCCGGCATGGTTGGCCGTGAGGATTTTGCCCATGGTCAGGGTGGCTTCGTCACCGGAAACCGCCTGACGAGGGTCCTTTCCCGCAGCCCATGCGCCGCTTGGGATTGCCGCGCCCAAAGTCAGACAGACGGCCAGCAGGCCTGCCCGTATTCTGTGTGATGTGTGATTGGCCGGACCTCCGGTGTGATTGGCCGGACCTTCGGTGTGATTGGCCGGCCCTCCGGTCACTGTGTGGGGGCCGTTGGCCCGTTTTTCTTTTTTCATTTTTCCCTCCTTAGAACTTAAATCGATGACTTTGCATTTGCTGTGGGGATATTATGGCACATAAAAAATTCCCCTTCAGTACACGTTTGTTTTCATCCGGCATGAATGGGTACTGAAAAGGGGAATCTTAAACTTATTATTCGGTTTTTCGGGATTAAAAATATTTACTAGTTGTATTAGAGTATTATTTGCGTGCTAATCTAACCGTTTTCTTCTTTCTGGCCCGGTTGGGTCTGCGATGGGCAGCCGGCGGGCCGGACGTGGTGCACCCCTCCCCGCAATCCCTTATTTCTTCGTCGACGGGCACCACGTCTCCAGAACCCAAGGGACCCGAGGCGAGCCGGACGTGGTGCCTCTCTCCCCGCTAGCCCTTGTTTCTTCGTCGGCGAGCACCACGTCCCCAGAGCCCTAGGGGTCCCCGGCGAGCCGGACGTGGTGCCTCCCTCCCCGCTAGCCCTTGTTTCTTCGTCGCCAAGCACCACGTCCCCAGAGCCCTAGGGGTCCCCGGCGAGCCGGACGTGGTGCCTCCCTCCCCGCTAGCCCTTATTCCTTCGTCGGCGAGCACCACGTCCCTCGAACAATTGGGGCCGCCGGCGGGTCGGACGTGGTGCGCCTCTCCCCACTAGCCCTTATTCCTTCGTCGACGAGCACCACGTCCCTTGAACAATTGGGGCCGCCGGCGGGCCGGACGTGGTGCGCCTCTCCCCGCTAGCCCTTATTCCTTCGTCGCCAAGCACCACGTCCCTCGAACAATTGGGGCCGCCGGCGGGCCGGACGTGGTGCGCCTCTCCCCGCTAGCCCTTATTCCTTCGTCGACGGGCACCACGTCTCCAGAACCCAAGGGACCCGAGGCGAGCCGAACGTGGTGCGCCTCTCCCCGCTAGCCCTCATTCCTTCGTCGACGAGCACCACGTCCCTCGAACAATTGGGACCGCCGGCGGGTCGGACGTGGTGCGCCTCTCCCCGCTAGCCCTTATTCCTTCGTCGGCGAGCACCACGTCCCTCGAACAATTGGGGCCGACGGCGGGCCGGACGTGGTGCGCCTCTCCCCGCTAGCCCTTATTCCTTCGTCGCCAAGCACCACGTCTCCCGGCCCGAATGCCCAACGGCCTGCCGAGACAAAAAAAGCAGGCTGCCCCAGATCCCCCTGGGGCAGCCTGCGAAGTCCACTTAAAGGACTCGTCATTCTATTTCTGCATATACTCGTCCATGTGAGCAGCCGCCAGTTTGCCGGCGCCCATGGCCTTGATTACAGTGGCAGCGCCGGTTACCGCATCACCGCCGGCGAACACGCCTTCTCTGGTGCAAGCACCGGTTTCTTCATCAATCTGAATGCCGCCGCGTGCGTTTTCGTCCAGTCCTTCGGTGGTATCCACGATGAGCTGGTTCAGGCTGGTACCCAGAGCCATGATGACACCGTCTACGTCCAAAGTAAACTCGGAACCCTCAATGGCAACCGGTCTGCGACGTCCGGAAGCATCCGGCTCGCCCAGTTCCATTTTGATGCACTCGATCTGGCTTACGTAGTTGTTCTCGTCGCCCAGAATGCGAACCGGGTTGTTCAGCAGGTGGAACTGAATGCCCTCTTCCTCTGCGTGCTCGATTTCCTCGGCACGAGCCGGCATCTCATCTCTGCCTCTCCGGTAAATTACATGGACCTCAGCGCCCATTCTTTTAGCGCATCTTGCTGCGTCCATGGCAACGTTTCCGCCGCCTACAACCGCAACCTGCTTGTGCTTTTTGATCGGAGTGTCGTACTCGTCCAGGTAGCCCTTCATCAGGTTGATTCGGGTCAAATACTCGTTGGCGGAGTATACGCCTACCAGGTTCTCGCCTTCGATGTTCATGAACTTCGGAAGGCCGGCACCGGTACCGACGAATACAGCGTCGTATCCCTCATCGAACAGGTCCTGGATATCCAGGGATCTGCCCACTACCACGTTGTGGTAGAAGGTGACGCCCTTCTTCCGCAGGGTGTCGATTTCGTATGCCACGATATCCTTTGGCAGACGGAATTCCGGAATTCCGTATACCAGCACGCCGCCCTCTTTGTGGAGACTCTCGAAAACGGTTACTTCGTATCCCTTGTTCACCAGATCACCGGCAGCGGTCAGTCCGGCCGGGCCGGCACCGACAACGGCAGCCTTCTTGCCGTTGGATGGGATTTTTTCTACTTTATCATTGCCGATGTGCTCTCTGTGCCAATCCGCTACGAAACGCTCCAGTCTGCCTACAGCAACCGGCTCGCCCTTGATTCCGCGAACGCACTTTCCTTCGCACTGGGTTTCCTGCGGGCATACACGGCCGCACACTGCCGGCAGGGAGTTGGTGGAAGTGATCACTTCATAGGCACCGGCAAAATCCCCCTCGGCTACCTTTGCGATGAATTCCGGAATCCGTACGTTTACCGGACATCCTGTCACGCAAGGCTTGTTTTTACAATTGAGGCAACGCTGCGCTTCGTTTACCGCCATCTCCTCGGTGTATCCCAGAGCAACTTCCTTAAAATTCTTATTTCTGACATCCGGTTCCTGAGACGGCATCGGTGTCTTTGTCATCTGATTATTCATAGTGTCTTACACCTCCTGTCAGTCGGCAGATATGATCCCGTTCTTCCTTCTCTTCTTCGTGGTAATATGCATTGCGGGCAATGAGTACATCCCAGTCTACCGCTGCCGCATCGAATTCCGGTCCGTCTACGCAGACATACTTGGTCTCGCCGTTAATGGAAACTCGACATCCGCCGCACATTCCGGTTCCGTCGATCATCAGCGCCGTGAGAGATGCGATGGTCTTGATTCCGTAAGGCTTAGTCACCTCGTTGACGAACTTCATCATGATCGGAGGTCCAACGGTGATGACTTCATCGTAATCGTTTCCGGCCTTAATCAGTTCCTCCAGCTTCGTGGTGGTGAACCCCTTCTCGCCGGCAGAACCGTCGTCCGTCATCAGGTAGAAATTATCTACCGCTTCTTCAAACTCTTCCTTCAGCACAATCAGCTCCTCGGTTTTGAATCCGGAAACCATGTCCACCTTCACGCCGGCTTCCGCAAGACCTCTTGCCACCGGGTATGCCAGTGCGTTTCCGGTACCGCCGCCAACCACGCAGACCTTCTTCAGGCCCTCCATGTGGGTCGGTTTTCCCAGCGGTCCAACCACGTCCTGAATGTAATCGCCTACTTCCAGCTGGGACAGCAGCATGGTGCTTCTTCCCACTGCCTGGAAAATCAGGGTTACGGTTCCCGTCTCCTTATTTGTTCCCGCCATGGTAATCGGAACTCTTTCCCCGTATTCATCCACGCGGAAAATAATGAACTGTCCCGGTTTCGCTTTCTTTGCAACAAAAGGTGCCTCGAACTCAATCCAGAACATATCGTGGCTGAGCTGTTTCTTCAGTACAATCTTGTGCATTTCTAACTCCTTCCTCAAGTAAAAATATCCTGCAACGATCCCGCAGTCTCCGCCGGGAAACTACATCTCGTCTTGCATGCGCTGTGTAATCTTCCGCTTCGCCGGATCCTTTGCTCTCCGGTAAAGCACGAACCGCCGGCCGATGGCCTGGACGAAATCTGCTTTTAGCTCATCCGCAACCTGATTGGCGGTCTCCTTGGCCTCCAATTCTGCACCCTCCTGAATGGCCACTTTCAGCAGCTCATTGGCGGTCAGATATTCATCGATGGTCTGCATCACCGCATCCGTCACTCCGGCTCTGCCGACGATTACCGCCGGCTGCACGGTCTGCGCCAGTTTTTTCAAATAACCTCTCTGCTTTCCTGTCAGCATCCTCTCTCCTCCAAAAATAAAATCGCTATCTCGCAGAAGCTTCCGGCTGTTTCGGGTTTACGTCCTCCGGATACGCCGCAATCGGCTCGTTGCTGAGACGCTTGTAGTACGCTTTCGCCTGGTACAGCGCCGCCACCGGATTGTGACCCATCACCCGGTCTTTGGTTACCAGGGTGGTGCACAGGGCATCCGCATATTTATAGAAAAGACTGTCGTGTCCCACGCATAGCCCCACGATCACGTTGAAATCCGTCTTCTCCCGGTTCATGATTTTCGCCTGCATAATCGGATTGCACATAATCGGACCGGTAATCCGGGTGTCCTCTTCCGGGACGCCCACCTTGGTCTTCTCAAAAGAACCCACTTTGCACACGGCGCCTACCACTTCGAATCCGTTCTTCCGAAGGATCCGGGCAAAAATCCGGCTTTCCTCAATCAGACCCACACAGGTGGCAATTCCGATCTTGTGATAGCCCATCCGTTTTGCAAAAGCTACGATTTCCTGCACCCGAGTGTATCGCAGGTAAAAATCCGATTCAATCTGAGCGGATACTACCGACGCCTTCTGATTCTCCGGCTCCTCGTACAGCTTCCACACTTCCGCTCTTTCCTCGTCCGTCAATTCCGTGGTCAGGCAGAAGTCCGGATATTCCTTGTCCCGCGTGTGACAGTTGTATACACCGCAGTCCACACAGGAGCGTTTGGTTTCCTCGTTCATCATGCTCCTCCAATATTTAAAAACATTTGTATTAAGGATAACATATCTTCCTTATTTTTCAAGTAATTCTAAAGATTTTTTGCACTAAAAATTGGTTTACCTCTGTTTTTTATCTGAACTTTTTGCATGAATCTCGAGATTTCCCGTTTTAGCAGTGATGTTGCACGCTTTCATCCCTAAAAAAACCGGCAGGTTTCCCCACCGGTTACACTCCTCATCCGTTGTCCGCTCGGACGCCGAATGCCTTCCCATCTTTTTTTATCGAAAGCTTCGCTGCTGCAGCGCCCTCCGGTACCTTACGACTTTAGTCCGGAGCGCCCGGTAGTTCGCATACCCATCCCGGTCGCTCCGGTTCATCCAAATACCTTCGCCCCTCCGGAAAAACTGCAGGCAGTTCGGATAGAGCATGTAGTCTTCCTCGTAAATCATACGTTCCATCTTTCGAAGCACCGCTTCCACCTTCTCTTCCCACTCCTCCTTATCCGGGAAGCGCACCAGGGAACGCAATTCCGCGACGATTTCATCCTCTTCCATTTTCATCTGCTTCACCCAGCCGGCAGCCCCGTATCCCTTCTTCAGCATCGGATACAGAACATCCCACTTCTTGGCATAATGTTCGCCCACACCTCTCAGAATTTCTACTTCTTCCCGTGTAAGATCCCGGTTCTGCCCGGCGCGTATATTTCTCCGTACCACATCGATCTGCTTCTGCAGCACGGCGTTTTCCAATTTCAGAATGTTCAGATTATTCATCTTCTTCATTTTCTCCTTTCCACCAGAGAAGACCTCTGCCGGAATACCCTACACTCCGGCGCCCCCTCCTCGGTACGGTCATTGTATCATCTGAACTTCCGGAATCCGTAACTGTTTCATGTGCGTTCCATGAACAGCCGGTGATGTGCCCGAGGCGGCTGGACCCGGGGATTCTGCCGGCTTTGGTCGCTTCACCCGGCCGCCCTTTGTCATTTTCCCGGCCGTCTTTCGTGCAAATTGACGATGAAACTCCGGGAAACCGCCTCCCAACGTCAATTCTAATTCAATGGCGTTTTAGCTGCTCTAATAAAGTAATACTTTTTTTGAAAAGTTGACGATGAAGCCCTCAGAATCAAGTCTTCATCGTCAACTCTCTCTTTTCTTCTATTGAAATCTCCGCTCGCTGCTTTTCAAAACAAAAGCAATTGACGTCAAAGCCCCATAAAAGAACCCCTTATCGTCAATTCTTCCGTTTCTATTTAGCTCTCAACTCTAATACTGCCTTGTTCTTTCATGAGCATTGACGATAAACACTAAAAAACCAGGGTTTCATCGTCAATTTCTGTCTTCTAACCTAGATTTCTCGATTTTTCTCGATAAATGTGTACTGAAGGGGAAATTTTTTTCTGTCATAATGATAAGAGAATAATTCTGAAACAGGAAAGGAAGGTCCACTATGAATGATTACAAAAAAATCTGCCTCTTGGCTTTGAACGATCACCGACAGCTCAAACGACAGTATCAAAAGAAAATGCGAAGCCTCTCCGCTTACGATGGAATTCTCTTACAATCCAGTCTTCGCAAAGGAACACCTTACTATTATTGTCTTAAGAAGGGTGGCAAGCGGCGCTATTTAGGTCGGGAAACCCACGAGGTCGTCCGAAAGATTCGTGAACTGCGCTTCTGCAAGAAAATGGTGGAAATTCTGGATGACAACATCCGTCTCCTCCGGGAGTTCACAGAACGGTATTGCGACACCGACGTGGAATCCGTTCGGCAGCGTCTCCCGAAGCAGTACATTCCTCTGTTGACCGACATCCTGGAGCTGAACACCGACAGCATCGAAGCCCGCGTTCAGGCGATGCGGGAACGGAAGGCTGCGATTCCGCCCAGGCATCCGGAGGCCCTTCGGATTACCACCTTTGACGGCACTTTGGTGCGAAGCCGCGTGGAAGCATTGCTGTACGAACGTTTCTGTGCCGCGGGCTTCTACGTCCTCTACGAATATCCCGTCGAATACGCCCCGGGCAAATACCTCTGCCCCGATTTCCTGCTGATTCACCCAGTCACCGGCCAGGTCATTCTCTGGGAGCACTTGGGGCGCTGGTTTCACGCGGAGAATTCCCGGCAGTACCGCGACAGCTTCAACTGGAAAACCGACATCTACCGGGAGCTGGGTTTTATTCCCGGCATCAACCTCCAGATGTCCTTCGAGACCGACAGCGGGCTGGACCTAGAATGGATCTCCGGCCAAATTGAATATTTATACAATTCCGTCCCGACCACATCCCTTCTGGCCATCCGGGAAAAACAGCTTCACGATTTCGCCGACTTCAATCTGCTCATAAAAACAGCTTCGTGATATCCAGCGGCGTCCGACCGACCTCCAAAAAAAATTGACGACAGGCCCTCGTTTCTGGGTACTCTGTCGTCAATTTTCTCGATTTCTCTCTCGATTCCTCGCGTGCTTTCCCGCGCACGGCCGAATCCATATATTTCCATTTAGAATTTGCTCTTTATCGCATTCACCACGAAGCTCTTGAAATCCTCACTTAGGAGAAACTCCCTCATGCCCGTCACATCGTTAATCAGGCGTATGCAAATGGACGCCAGAAAACCGATGACCAGCAGGAGAATAATCGTCGTGGCCGGAATATCCAGGCGGCCCTCGTCCTGCTTCTTCTTTCGCCGCCACAGAACGTAAAGAATTTCCATCAGCACCGTGAATAACAGGATGAAAATTGCACTCATCGTAATCTCCACGGACATGGACTGAATCTCTCCGTCATCCAAAAAATCCATGCTCAGGTGACCCACCATCACGCCGATAATCAGCAATACACATCCAAAAAAATACTCACTTCTTGCCGGTTTCTTCATTATTCCCCCATTAATTCTTCATGATCCCAAAAAATACGCATAAATTTTAGCATTTAAATGCGCGAATTTCAATATAAATCCATTGATTTCTTCATTTTTGCGCTACAATTCTTCCATTTTTGCCGCGATTTCCCGGTAGAACGTCTCCTTCTCGGCATCACGTCTCTCCAAGCAATCCAGCAAATGTCCGTCCTTCATAAAAATAACCTTCCGGCAATACATGGCGATTTTCGGGTCGTGGGTAACGAGAATCACCGTCTTTCCGTCCGTCTCATTGAATTCCGCCAGGGTTTCAATCACTTGCTGTCCCATCACGGAATCCAAATTTCCCGTAGGCTCATCCCCCAGAATGACATCCGGATCGTTGATCAGCGCCCGGCAAAGCGCCACTCGCTGCTGCTGACCGCCGGACATTTCATGGGGATACTTATCCCGATATGCCTGAATTCCGAAACGCTGAATCAGCTTCTCCGTCCGGTCCTTCCGCTGCTGCTCGTCCATTTTATCCAGCAGCGCCGGCAGCATGATGTTCTCCCGCACCGTCAGGCTTCCCATCAGGTTGTAGTCTTGAAAAATAAATCCCATATTCCGCCGGCGAATATCCGCGATCTCGCTTCCCCACAGTCCGGATACCGCATTGCCTTCAAAGAAGTATTCCCCCTCCGTCGCAGACTCAATCAACCCCAGGGTTTTCAGCAACGTGGTCTTTCCGCAGCCGGATCGTCCCATAATCGCAATAAAATCCTGTTTTTCAATTCGGAGATCGATTCCCTTCAGAATCCAATCTCCCTTCTCCTCGTATCTCTTCCGAAGCCCCTTTAGCTCCATCACACTGCTCATTCTCTATCCTCTCCATCACGTCTCGCCGGCGGCAGCTCACCGCCGCACATCTATCGATTCACTCGTCTGTAATATCTCGTCAGCACCGTCAGAACCAGAAGCAGCACGGCCATCGTTCCGCCGCCGAGTCCCAGCAGATTCCGCAGGTACAAAAGGCTCTGACTCCGGCGGAACATCCGCAGAAACGGCAGCAATGCGGCAAAAGGCGCCGACAGTACCAACGCCGCCCCCATGCTGCACAGCACATAGGTTCGAGCCTCCCGATTGAACAGCTTCTCCTGCTCCCGGTCGTTCATCCCCAAAGTGCCCAGCAATCGGTACTCCTTCCGCTGCTCCGCTCCCGCCAAACTGTATCGAATGCAGAAGGTAAACAGCACCATCAATAACAATCCCACCGCGGTCATCTCTTCCATCCGACGGGCAAAATCGGCGGCCGCTTCGTTGTTCTTCTCCGCCTTCGCCACACCGTACCAGGTCCGAATGGATTCATCGTACTGCAGGTCGGAAGAATGCCTCTTCTGAATTTTCTTCAGTACCGATTCCACCGCTTTATTCTGTCCCGTCTTCACCCGAATCAGTACCAGCTGATCCGGTCCCTCCTTCACGGCGGAAGGGGGAATGCTTACCGACGGATCCCGCGCTTGTCGCTTCTGCGAATACACGGACCGGAAATACGAATCGGACAGAACCAGGATGTTTTCCTGATTTCCTGCATGCAAAGCGCCCACCAAATTCGTCCGCTCATAGGTCGCGTCGTGGGGGATGTAGGTCCGGGTCACCTGATTTCGGTCGTAGGCCACCAGCGGCTGCCCCAGCCGGAACAGGTTGCCGCCGCCCCCGCTGTACCATTCCAGATTGTGCGCCTCACTTGCGGCGTTTTGCTGCATCACGATGTGCACACGATGGCCATCCGCGCTGAGATTCAGCTTCTGCGGGGTTTTTCCCGCCTGCCGGCAAAGCTTCCGGTAGCTGCTTTCCGACACCGCAATGTGCTGCCCCTGGGGCCACAGCACCGTCCGGTAATCCTTCTTCAGCCGGGAAATATCTGCCCCCAGCGGCGTGGTCGCCCGCAGCATCGGAAGTTCCTGCAGGGTGCCTTCTTTTTTTAGTCCCTGAAGATCCGGAAGATCCGAATCGTACACCATTGCTACGTAGTCATAGGGCGCGGTTTTTTCCGGCGGAATTCCCTGTGCTGCCAGCCGCGGCAGGAAAATGCCAAACAGCATGATTTGCAGCGCCGTCAGTAAAAACAAAAATCGAACGTTCGTGCGAAACCGGTTGCGCCAAGGGAGGATGGTCAGGAGGCCGGTTTCCGTTACTTGGAGCCGGTCGACGCGTTTTTTCAGAATTCGGGTGGCCGCGCCGTACAGGAACAGGCCAAAACCGGCAATCAGGCCGCCCAGGATGTACAGATCCTCCCCAGAGCCACGGCGGGCGAAGAGGCCCAGGCTTCCCAGCATGACAAACAGGCCGATTCCCATCATCACGCCGGCGCCGTAGCGAGGCACCGGTTCGTTGGCGGAAGATCGGTTGTAACGAAGGACATTTTTGAACTCAAAAATATGATAGTTCACCAAAGTGGAAATCAGAACCACCAGCAGGTAGCAGAGCACGGCCGGCGGAAGCATTCGAAGTAAATTCCCGGCAATCGGAACCCCGATTATTTTCAGGGTGGCCAGTCCCAGGAGGATTCCCCCCGCCAACGCGGTGAGGATACAGGTGCCGTATTCCAGCCCGATGATTCGAATCAGGGTTTTGTTCCGAATTCCCAGGGCGATGTACATGCTGTAATTTTTCATGCGGGTCCGCAGGTATCCACTGATAATCAGGGACAGCATCAGCACCGCCAGGAGCATGAACACCGGCAGCAGCTGTTTCAGGCTGCTTGCTATCTGCTGCTGAAGCGCCGATGCCCCCAGCAGACGAATTCCGCCGCACCCCTGCTCCATTCCCCAGATGACCAGGAGCACCGTCATGGTCAGGACCGCTCCCACCAGGAACAGCAGGAAATCCCGAATGTTGGCCCGGAAGTTCTTGAAAATCACGCGATAGAATTCACTCCCATACCGGCCCGGGAACGCCTCTCGCCGCTTTTTCTCTTCCTTTTCCGCCTGCTCTTTCGCTCGCAGCGCCGCTTCCGCTTCGCGTAGGGCCTGCCGCTCGTCCAGGTATTTTCCAAGCATGGCATCCAGGAACACCAGCAGCATTCCCACGATCATTCCGCCGGAGTACCCGTAATAATTAAAAATCATAAAGGCGCACAGGTACAGAAGCCCCAGAGCATATGCCGCCCCGCTGAGGAATCGTTCCTTTCGGCCGGCAAGAAGCCATGCCGCCCGAAGCAGCAGCACCGCCCCCAAAAAGATGATCAGATAAATGCACCAATAGTTCATGGTGAGATTGGCAATCCCCTCGGTGTTTCCCTTTCCGGCCTCCGTTAGTGCGAATTTCTCAATTCCGCCGGCGGCTTTCACACCATGAATAAAAACACGCACCGAAAAACTTCGGTTCCCTTCTCGAAGCCATGGTGCCAACACCACATCCGCCAAGAAAAGAACCGCCGTCAATACCCGGAAATACCGGGATGGATTCTGTTGTAGATTCTTTTTTTCGTTACTCATGGTTTGATTATATCACCCTTATATCTTATTGGGAACAAATTATAGCGTTCCGGAAGAATAATCCTCATGCAAAAACGACCTGCCCTTTCGGGTCGGCCGTCTCTGCATGTATGAATGTATTTTTATGAAAATATTAGGCTTATTTTCCGGCGCACTCTTCCTTGAGCATGTCGCCCAGAAGGTGAATGCCTTTGTCGATGGCTTCCGGTGAAGCATTGGTGAAGTTGAGGCGCAGGGTGTTGGCATCGTGAACGCCTACGTAGAACGGATCGCCCGGAACGTATACCACGCCCTTCTCCGCTGCTTTCGGGAACAGTTTGATGGCGCTGACGCCTTCCGGCAGGGTTGCCCAGATGAACATGCCGCCTTCCGGTCTGGTGTAGGTGACGTTTTCCGGGAAATATTTGTCCATGGCGTCCAGCATGCAGTGGCACTGCTGTCTGTACAAATCCTGAATATCCTTAACGTGTGCCGGCTGGTCGTTGTTCTGTAGGTAATCCAGCAGCAGGTACTGGGAGAAGATGTTGGTGTGCAAGGAAGTGGCTTCCAGAGCCATAGCGATGTATTTGGCCAGTTCCTTGTTCTCGGTTACCACGTAGCCCACGCGCATTCCCGGGGTTGCCACCTTGGAGAAGGTGCCCAGAAGCGCCGCCTGCGGGAGCTTGCCCAGACCGATGTACGGCGGTTTGGTTCCTTCAAAACGCAGCTGGCCGTACGGATCGTCCTCAATCAGAACGACGTTGTATTTCTTCAGGATTTCGGTGACCTTTGCGCGGTTTTCTTCCGTGTAGGTCAAGCCGGTCGGATTCTGGAACTCCGGAATCAGATAGGCCAGCTTGATTTTGTCGCCGTACTTCTCTAAAGTCTCTTCCAGTTCTTCGATGTCCAGTCCATCGTCATTCAGTGTGACCGGATAGTATTCCGGGCAGTACTGGTCAAATGCCTGGAACGCACCCAGATAGCTTGGCTTCTCTACCAGGATTCCGTCGCCTTCGTTGATAAATACTTTTCCAAAACAATCCAGTGCCTGCTGGGAACCGGTGGTGACAACGATGTTGTCTGCATCCAGGTTCACGCCGTAGGTTTTGTTGTAGTCCTCTGCCAGGTACTGACGGAATGCCTGCAGACCTTCGGTCTTCGCATACTGGAATACGGCGGAACCGTATTTATCGATAATGTTGTTGCAGGATTCTTTCAGCGCTTCCATCGGGAAGGACGCCGGATTGGGAAGTCCGCCCGCGAAAGAAATCACGTTGGGATCCGCTGCCGCGGTCAGGATTGTGCTGATAAAGGATTCGCCGGTTTTCGCATACGCTTTGGATAATAACTCTTTCATTTCTGTTCCCCTACTCTCTTCATTATATTTGCTTTTGGTTTGTCCGGTTTCTGTCGGATGGAGTCGGACCTGCTAGGGTTGCCCCTGTGCGGGCTCCTCCTTCCTGTCGGGGCTCCGCCGTACCGGTGGGCGCTGCCGCCATGTGGGGCTCCGCCGTACCGGTGGGCGCTGCCGCCATGTGGGGCTCTGCCGTACCGGTGGGCGCTGCCACCATGTGGGGCTCCGCCGTACCGGTGGGCGCTGCCGCCATGTGGGGCTCCGCCGTACCGGTGGGCGCTGCCACACTTCATCCGAATATCTGAATTATACTCTGTTCGATTCAGGATTTCAATATGTTTTTTGTATTATTTGTAGAAATTACGCTGTATAAATTGTGGTACAATACAATTTATATGGCGCGGTGAGGGATGGAACTCGGGAGGTCGGGGCCGCTGAAAGGGAAATAGGACAAGCGGCCGTCCCGGGGGCCGGCTTGGTTCGCGCTCTGTTCCCCGCTAACCCTTTAATTTCGGTTTCCGGGCGCGAACCTCGGGCCGGGATTTTCGGGTTTAGCGGCCCGGCGGCCGGATTGGTTCGCGCTCGATTCCCCGCTAACCCTTTGATTTCGGTTTCCGGGCGCGAACCTCGGGCCGGGATTTTCAGGTTTGGCGGCCCGGCGGCCGGATTGGTTCGCGCTCGACTCCCCGCTAACCCTTTGATTTCGGTTTCCGGGCGCGAACCTCGGGCCAGAATTTTCGGATTTAGCGGCCCGGCGGCCGGATTGGTTCGCGCTTGATTCCCCGCTAACCCTTTGATTTCGGTTTCCGGGCGCGAACCTCGGGCCGGGATTTTCGGATAAGGCGGCCCGGGCGCCGGCTTGGTTCGCGCTCGATTCCCCGCTAACCCTTTGGTTTCGGTTTCCGGGCGCGAACCTCGGGCCGGGATTTTCGGGTTTAGCGGCACGGCGGCCGGATTGGTTCGCGCTCGAGTCCCCGCTAACCCTTTAATTTCGGTTTCCGGGCGCGAACCTCGGGCTGGGATTTTCGAATTTGGAGGCCCGCCGGCCGGCTATTTGGTCTGCCGGTTTGCTCCCCGCTCCCCGCTAGCCCTTATACCTCCGTTTCGGGGAGCAAAATCTTCACACAACTCCCGGCCGGAAAGCGCAGGGTTGCCGTCGATTTGGCCGGCCGGTTTGCTCCCCGCTCCTCGCTAGGCCTTGTGGCTCCGTTTCGGGGAGCAAAATCTTCACACAACTCCCGACCGGAAAACGCAGTTTCGCCGGCAATTTGGCCGGCCGGTTTGCTCCCCCCTCCCCGCTAGCCCTTATACCTCCGTTTCGGGGAGCAAAATCTTCACACAATTCCCGGCCGGAAAGTTCTGATTCGCCGGCGGCCGGGCCGGCCGGTTTGCTCCCCGCTCCCCGCTAGGCCTTATGCCTCCGTTTCGGGGAGCAAAATCTTCACACAATTCCCGGCCGGAAAGCGCAGGTTTGCCGTCGATTTGGCCGGCCGGTTTGCTCCCCGCTCCCCGCTAGCCCTTGTTCTTCCGTTCCGGGGAGCAAAATCTTCACACAATTTCCGCGCCCCCACCTGGGGCCGGCCGACTTTTCCAAGGCGCGGTTTGCTCCCCGCTGCCTGCTAGCCCTTGTAGCTCCGTTCCGGAGAGCAAAATCTTCACATAATTTCCGCGCCCCCACCTGGGGCCGGCCGGCTTTTCCAAGGCGCGGTTTGCTCCCCGCTCCCCGCTAGCCCTTGTTCTTCCGTTCCGGGGAGCAAAATCTTCACACAATTTCCGCGCCCCCACCTGGGGCCGGCCGACTTTTCCAAGGCGCGGTTTGCTCCCCGCTGCCTGCTAGCCCTTGTAGCTCCGTTCCGGAGAGCAAAATCTTCACATAATTTCCGCGCCCCCACCTGGGGCCGGCCGGCTTTTCCAAGGCGCGGTTTGCTCCCCGCTGCCTGCTAGCCCTTGTGGCTCCGTTTCGGGGAGCAAAATCTTCACACAATTTCCGCGCCCCCGCCTGGGGCCGGCCGGCTTTTCCATCGCCCGGTTTGCTCCCCGCTGTCCGCTAGCCCTTGTTCTTCCGTTCCGGGGAGCAAAATCTTCACACAATTTCCGCACCCCCACCTGGGGCCGGCCGGCTTTTCCAAGGCGCGGTTTGCTCCCCGCTGCCTGCTAGCCCTTGTGGCTCCGTTTCGGGGAGCAAAATCTTCACACAATTTCCGCGCCCCCGCCTGGGGCCGGCCGGCTTTTCCATCGCCCGGTTTGCTCCCCGCTGTCCGCTAGCCCTTGTTCTTCCGTTCCGGGGAGCAAAATCTTCACACAATTTCCGCACCCCCACCTGGGGCCGGCCGGCTTTTCCAAGGCGCGGTTTGCTCCCCGCTGCCTGCTAGCCCTTGTGGCTCCGTTTCGGGGAGCAAAATCTTCACACAATTTCCGCGCCCCCGCCTGGGGCCGGCCGGCTTTTCCATGGCCCGGTTTGCTCCCCGCTGTCCGCTAGCCCTTGTTCTTCCGTTCCGGGGAGCAAAATCTTCACACAATTTCCGCACCCCCACCTGGGGCCGGCCGGCTTTTCCATGGCGCGGTTTGCTCCCCGCTCCCCGCTAGCCCTTGTTCTTCCGTTCCGGGGAGCAAATTTTTTCACATCCGGCCTCCCCACCCCCCTTGTAACTTCCCGGCCGCCCATGTATAATTGTTACGTTTGATAAAACATTATTTTTTGAGCATATATAAGGAGATTACCCATGGACTACAAAATGAACATCGCCGGATTGGACCGGAACCTGCCGCTTTGCAAAGTCACCGATGACCTGTACATCGCCGCTTTTATCCTCTTCAATGATGTGGAGATTACCAGAGCCGCTGCCACCGAGCTTCTGAAGAAAGCTCCGGAGTTCGATGTCATCATCACGGCGGAGTCTAAGGGAATTCCTCTTGCATACGAGATGGCGCGCCAGGCCGGCAACAAGCCATACATCGTTGCCAGAAAGGGAAGCAAGCTGTACATGCAGGATGTGGTTACCATCGAGGTTCGTTCCATCACAACGGATCACGTGCAGACCCTGTGCTTGGGCCACGACGAGCGGGAAGCCATGGACGGCAAGCGCATCCTGATTGTGGACGACGTTATCAGCACCGGTGAGTCGCTGGCAACCCTGGAACAGCTGGTGAACAGCGTGGGCGGCAACATCGTCGGCAAAATGACGGTTTTGGCCGAAGGCAATGCGGCGAAGAGAGACGACATCACCTACCTGAACGTCCTGCCGGTATTCAATGCCGACGGCACCATCAAGGAATAATAAAAAATACTGATGACGAAAATCCCCGAAGCAATGGCTCCGGGGATTTTTTCTTCCTATACCAAAAGCTGCGGCGTCCGGCCGCAGCTTTTTCGATGTCTGTCCTCTATTTCTTCTGTGCGTCAATCTGCTTCTGGGCGTCTTTGCCCGCCTGCACTTCCGCTTTTGTCCACGGCACCATCTTGCACATCACAATGTACCGGGCCTCCTCATAGTCGTAGGCGCAGGTGCTCAGGGTCACCAGCCGGTCGTTCTTCGTTACGTCCACCGAATCCCTGGTGATGGGCAGCTCCGACCGCTCCCAAGCTCGGTCGATATAGGCCTGCTTCTCCGCCTCGCCGTACGTCATCTTATAGGTGTCCTCGTCCGTTGCCTTCGTGATAAAAGCAGAGAACACCACCAGATGATAGTTTCCGTGAGGCGTCGCAAGCTCCAGGTTTTTGTGCTTGTCGTAATAGCCGTCTTCCTTTGTATATCCCCGAATGCTTCGGAACATGCTGCCATCCTTCATGTGATGACCATATATAATGGAATTAAAGCCCTTAAAATCCTTCTCCATCCTGCAGTCCACGAACAGGGTGCCGCCGCCGCTCCACTGCTTGTCGAAGCGCGTATGGAGGTAGGTGTCGTTGTCCGTTCCCTGAACCACCGGATAGTTGATTACGGTGCCCTTCTGGTACAGCCAGCCCTGCACATCCGGATTCACCTTCTTCAACGCCTTCCAATCCACCACCCCGGTGAACTGCTTCGGATCCACCTTCGCGGTCTTCTCACTGATATTCGTATACGCGGACTTTGCCACCTGGTATTCCCACATGGTCTTTCCGATCTTATATCCGCTCACCAAAATAATTCCAATCAGGCAAACGGTAATCACGTTGAGCGCCCCGTTTCGAATCCGCACCGACAGGGGCGCATTCCGAAGCGCTTCTTTCCGCCGCATCTTCGCTTCCCTCTTCGCCGCCCGCTTCTCCTGACGAGTCGGACGTGTTCGGTCCGCCGTATTTTTATTTTTACCCGAGTTCATACACCCTCCTTCTAAACCGATTCTCTCTTATTATACCATGACCCCTGGGCTTTACAACTTTACTTTGGTTCACAAATCGGTTAGTATAGCATTGTGATAAAAATACAGGCGTTTCGCGGGGTCGTCCGACGTCGCGGGGCCGGATTAGAATTAGAGGTATCGAAATGAAAAATATTATGAATTTGCAGAACGGCAGCGATATTCGGGGCATCGCCCTTCCCGGCGTGGAAGGAGAAGAGGTGAACCTGGACCGCTACGACGCGATTGCCATTGGAGAGGCGTTCGTCTACTGGCTGGCGCTGAAGCTGGGCAAGAGCGAGTACGACCTGAACATCTGCATTGGCACGGATTCCCGGCTTTCCGGGGAGAATCTGAAGAAGGACGTGATGCGGGGCATCTGCATGCTGGGGTCGCGCTGCACGGATGCGGGTCTGGCGTCCACGCCGGCCATGTTCATGTCCACGGTGATGCCGGTGTACCAGTTTGACGGGGCGATCATGATTACCGCCAGCCACCTGCCGTGGAACCGGAACGGATTCAAGTTTTTCACCGCAGAAGGCGGACTGGAGAAGGCGGACATTCAGGCAATTCTAAAGCGGGCGTCCACCATTTACCCGATTGCGGAGCATTACGAGTGCGAGGAAAACGAACTGATGGATATGTATGCGGCGCACCTGCGCTCCATCATCACCCGCAAAGTGGGCGGAAAGCTGGATGGCATGAAAATCACCGTGGATGCGGGAAACGGTGCCGGCGGATTTTTTGCGGAGAAGGTTCTGGCACCGCTGGGAGCGGATGTTTCTTCCAGCCAGTTCCTGGAGCCGGACGGCCACTTCCCGAATCACGTGCCGAATCCGGAAAACCCGGAGGCTATGGCGTCCATCTGCGCCCGGGTGCAGGAAGCCGGTGCGGATCTGGGAATTATTTTTGACACGGACGTGGACCGCAGTGCGGCGGTAACCGGAAGCGGTCAGCCGATCAGCCGGAATGCCATCGTGGCGCTGGCCGCAGCTCTGGAAGCGCCAAACCATCCGGGAGGCACCGTGGTTACCGACAGCATCACCTCCAACGAGCTTCACACCTTCCTGGAACAGGAACTGGGTCTCAAACACCTGCGCTTTAAGCGGGGCTACCGGAACGTAATCAACAAGGCCATTCAGCTAAAAGAAGAAGGCGAGGATGCCTTCCTGGCCATCGAGACTTCCGGCCATGCCGCATATTCCGACAACTACTACCTGGATGACGGCGCCTACCTGGCCTGCCTGATTGTGGCCGCCGCCGCTAAGCTGAAAAAAGAAGGCAAGGATATCGAAACCCTGATCGATGCACTGGGTTCTCCGGCGGAGGCCAAGGAAATTCGGTTCAACCTGGATCGGGAGAATTTTGTGGAGATCGGCACCGGTATTCTGGAAGGCATGCCGGATTGGGTTGCAAAAACAACCGGTCTTTCCCTGGAAGAGCCGAATCACGAAGGTGTCCGGGTCAATTACGATCGGAACGGCCACACCGGTTGGTTCCTCCTGCGGAAGTCCCTGCACGATCCGGTGCTTCCGCTGAACGTGGAAGCCACCCACGAGGGGGGCATCGCAGAAGTGCTTCCGCTGCTGAAAGCGTACCTGGAAGGATTCGAGGGAATCGACCTGAGTCCGCTGGAATAGCAGGGATGATAGGATTAATAGGATAGGAGTAAACACCGGGCGGCCGCCCGGTGTTTTTTTGTTGGGACCCGGCCCGCTGGGAAGCAAAGCGGGCTCGGGGGACGGCCGGGGCGGGTCCGCCGAAAGTGGGATGGGCCCGCCGGGCATACTTGCAGGTCCTCCGGTAAGCAAAGTGGGCCCGGCGGCCGGCCGGGTGTTTCGGGTTTGGCGGCCCGCCGGCCGGCATGGTTCGCGCTCGACTCCCCGCGAACCCTTTGTTTTCGGTTTCCGGGCGCGAACCTCGGCCGGGTGTTTCGAGGTTGGAGGTCCGGTGGCCGGCATGGTTCGCGCTTGACTCCCCGCAAGCCCTTTGTTTTCGGTTTCCGGGCGCGAACCTCGGGCCGGGTTTTTCGAGATTAGCGGCCCGACGGTCGGCATGGTTCGCGCTCGACTCCCCGCAAGCCCTTTATTTTCGGTTTCCGGGCGCGAACCTCGGGCTGGGAATTTCGGGTTTGGAGGCCCGCCGGCCGGCATGGTTCGCGCTCACCTTCCCGCAAGCCCTTTGTTTTCGGTTTCCGGGCGCGAACCGCAGGCCGGGGCCGGGCGCCTTTTCCAAGGCGCGGTTTGCTCCCCGCTAACCGCGAACCCTTGCGGCTCCGTTCCGGGGAGCAAATTCTTCACACAAATTCCGCGCCGACACCCGGGGCCGGCCGGCTTTTCCAAGGCGCGGTTTGCTCCCCGCTCCCCGCTAACCCTTGTAGCTCCGTTCCGGGGAGCAAAGTCTTCACACTTTTCCCGCGCCGACACAGGGGGCCGGCGGCCTTTTCAGCCCCTGCGGTCACACTCCGCACCGTTCCGCGCCGACGCACAAAAAGCACCTTGCCGGTTTATCGGCAAGGTGCTTCCCTCTCCTCAACAGTGCCCCGCAGGTCCCAGTCCCGCGGGGCACTTTTAATTAATTAAATAAGTACACGCTGGAGGACAACAGCATGAAGACAATCATGATGATACCCAACAACAGTGCCATGACACGGCTGACCTTTGAAATTTTCCGCCGGTCCGTCGCGAAACCGGTCGGACCGGTTTTGGCCGCTTCGTTTTTCTTCTTCTTATTGTTCTTGGAAGCCACGGTCCACTCCTTTCTATTTCCCCAGCCGGTTTTTCTTCGCCCACCGGCGCCCGGCTCAAAGAGTTTCCATTCAGTGCAAATGATATAAGAGAATTATAGACCATTTGGGGGAATTTTTCCACCCCCGGGCCGGCGGCAATGCTTGGTCCCGGGCCGGCGGCATCGCCCAATGCCGAAGGCAATGCTCCACCCCGAGCCGGAAGCCTATCACACCGGCCGGAGGCCCTGCTCATACCGAAGGCCTATCTAAACAGCCCTTTCTTCTGATACTCTTCGCTCTCCATATCCAGCAGGCGGTAGCCCATTTCCCCCAGCTTCTTCTCCAGCTCCGGCTGCGGAATATCGCACTCCGCAACGATGGTGCACTCCCCGGTTCGGTGAGAGGATTTCACTTTTTTTACCCTAAAATTCTTCCGGACCAGGTCGTTCACATGGCTCTCGCACATGCCGCACTGCATTCCGTCAATATGTGCCGTAATCTTACGCATCTCTCCATCTCCTTTTTTTACCGTAAAAACAAATTCGTCAAGCAAAAATCCCCGACAAGGCTGCCGGGGAATTGCTTTACCTGTTATTTCTTTGGGTGGCATCCTCCGCTGCAGCCGTGTCCTCCGTGAGAACACATCGAGCAGGTGGAACAATCGAAGCCGCAGGATTTATGCCCTGCCTTCTTTTCCTTAATCAGATACCGGATTACCACAACCACCAGGGCCAAAATAACCAGACAGATTACAATATCAATTCCGTTCAAAGCATTTCCTCCTTTCCTATCTTATCGGAAAAACCCGATTACAATTCGAATGGCTATCACCATCAGAATGCCGATTCCGGCCAGTACAATCACGTCTACGCCGTTCAATGCCATCTCTCCTTTTACAATTATAACTTAGTTCTTCTCCAGCGCAACCTTTGCTTTCTTGTTCAGATCCGGACGGAACAGCAAGTACAGCACGAATGCCAGCACGATAAATGCGACTACCGTTGCGATGCCGAAAGACACTTCGCCCAGAATCAGTCCGCCAATCTGGTACACAATCAGAGACACGAAGTATGCGCTGACGTTCTGGAAAAGTACGGAGTACCAGAAGAATTTCCGGTTGTTCATTTCCTTCGCGGTGGTGGACAGAGCCGCCAGGCACGGGGAATCAAACAGGTTGAATACCATGAAGGAGAACGCTGCCAGCATGGATGGGAAGAATGCGGCGAACTGTGCCTGGTACGCTGCACTGTATCCCTCGATCTCGCCCAGTCCGGACAGAACGCCCATGGTAGATACGATACCTTCTTTTGCCACAAAACCGGACAGGGAGGACGCAACAGCCTGCCATGTTCCGAATCCCAGTGGTTTGAATATAAAAGCAATTGCGCCGCCGATAACCGCCAGCAGCGAGTCTTCTGCGTCCACCAGGCCGAAGCTTCCGCCCGCAAAACCAAAGTTGCCCAAGAACCACATTACCGCACAGCAGAGGAACAGGATGGTTCCCGCTTTCTTCAGGAATGCCCATACTCTTTCCCATACGCTGAGGAGCACGCTCTTTGGAGACGGTGCGTGGTATGCCGGAAGTTCCATAACGAACGGAGCCGGGTCTCCTTCAAACATCTTTGTCTTCTTCAAAATAATGCAGTATACGATAACCAGTCCAATGCCCAGGAAGTACATTGCCGGAGCCACCCACCATGCACCGCCGGCGATGTAGCCTGCGATGGTAGCGATTACCGGAAGTTTTGCACCACATGGAATGGTGGTGGTGGTCATCATGGTCATGCGGCGGTCCTTCTCATTCTCGATGGTACGGGTTGCCATGATTCCCGGCACACCGCATCCGGAGGAAATGAGGAACGGGATAAAGCTCTTTCCGGACAGTCCGAACCGACGGAAGATTCTATCCATGATAAAAGCAACTCTCGCCATGTATCCGCAGTCTTCCAGCAATGCCAGGAAGAAGAACACGATGGCCATCTGCGGTGCGAATCCAATCGGCGCACCCAAGCCGCCAATGATACCGTCGGATACTAGGGAAATTACCCAATCCGATGCACCCATATGGGTCAGTCCGTTGGACGCCCAGTCCTGAATTCCCGCAACGAACACGTCGTTGGTCCAGCCGGTAACGATGTCACCGATGGTGGTAACGGAAATATAATATACCAGGAACATCACTACGGCAAAAATCGGCAGTGCCAGCACTCGGTTGGTTACGATCCGGTCGATTTTATCGGACAAAGTCAGCTTCTCGTGACCTTGTTTTCTTTCAATTGCTTTTGGGACCACGCGGTTGATGTACTCGTAGCGCTGGTTGATGATGATGCTCTCCGCATCGTCGTCCATTTCTTTTTCGCAGTCCTCGATGTGACCTTCAATCTCGCTGAGAACGGAAGCGCCCAGCTTGATTTCTTCCCGAACCTTCTCATCCCGTTCGAAGAATTTGACGGCGTACCATCTCAGGTTGTTTGCAGACACCTTGTCTTCAATGGATTCCTCGATGTGTGCGATGGCGTGCTCCACGCTGCCGGAGTACACGTGCGGGGTGTCTCCCATGGTTCTCTTCTTTGCCACTTTGACCGCCTGATCAATCAGCTCCTCGCTGCCGTCTCCCTTGAGAGCACTGATCGGAACGATTGGACAGCCCAGCTCTTTGCTCAGCTGCGGGACGTCGATGCGGTCTCCGTTCTTATTCACGATGTCCATCATGTTCAATGCGATGATGGTCGGAATGTGCAGCTCCAACAGCTGTGTGGTGAGATACAGGTTTCGCTCCAGGTTGGTGGCGTCGATGATGTTGATGATGGCATCCGGTCTTTCGTTCACCAAGTACCGCCGGGTGACCACTTCCTCCATGGTGTACGGGGAAAGGGAATAGATTCCCGGAAGGTCCTGAATTGTAATGGTTTTGTCGGTCTTTAATCTACCGTCCTTCTTTTCTACAGTAACGCCCGGCCAGTTTCCCACATACTGGTTGCTTCCGGTCAACGCGTTGAACAGCGTTGTCTTTCCGCAGTTCGGGTTTCCTGCAAGTGCGATCTTAATTGCCACTGAATAACTCCTTTCTTAATATCCTAAATTCGTTTATCTCCAAAATTTTACTTTGCTTTCTGAATGTTCTCGATTTCAATCAGTTCCGCATCGCCTTTCCGCACTGACAGCTCGTACCCTCTTACGGTCAGCTCCATCGGGTCTCCCAGCGGTGCGACTTTGCGAACATAGACCTGCGTTCCTTTGGTCAGGCCCATATCCATGATTCTTCTCCGGGTCTGTCCCACGCTTCCGATTTTCTTGATGGTTGCGCTTTCGCCCACCGCCAGATTGTTCAATGTCTCCATTTTTTCCTCCTTAATGTTCTCTTAAATAGTGACCTGAATTACTTCATTCTCTATCCTTAACTTCTAAAACTCCACAAGCAGCCGGCTGGCCATGCTCTGATCCAAAGCAAGCCGCGTTCCGTGTACCTGCAGAATTAAATTCCCTTTCACCGCCTTCACGACTTTAACTTCCGCGCCCACTGCGAAACCCAGTTCCGCCAAATGGGTCCGAATGGAATCATCCCCTGTGATTCGGATGATACGAACGATATCACCGGTTTTTGCAATTGTGATTGGCATGTTCCCACCTCCTGTATCATTCATCCTGACAAGGCCTTCTCCGTCTCGTCGTATATGTGTGCACGTGCATGTGCTCCGCAGTCTTTGCGGTGCTTCGCGGGCTCCGTTGATGCTCCGCAGGACCTGCAGGCGCTTCGCATTTCTTGCAGACGCTTCCGGCATTCGCGACCGGTTCGTTAGCTGTATATTACTTCTGTTAGTCTTGTGTTACATTTGTTAGTTCAGCTTAACTAACTTCTATATTATTATAGCGATTTCTTCCCTCTTGTCAATAAAGTTTCAGAAAAAAGTTATAGGCATCTAACTTAAAAGGCCGCCGGTGGCAGGCGGCGGCGCGGAATTGCTGTGAAGATTTTGCTCCCCGGAACGGTGCCGCAAGGCTTTGTGAGGAGCGGGGAGCAAATCGCGCCGCTGTAAAAGGCCGCCGGTGGCAGGCGGCGGCGCGGAATTGCTGTGAAGATTTTGCTCCCCGGAACGGTGCCGCAAGGCTTTGTGAGGAGCGGGGAGCAAATCGCGCCGCTGTAAAAGGCCGCCGGTAGCAGGCGGCGGCGCGGAATCTGTGTGAAGATTTTGCTCCCCGGAACGAAGCCGCAAGGCTTTGCGGGGAGCGGGGAGCAAATCGCGCCGCTGTAAAGGCCGCCGGTGGCAGGCGGCGGCGCGGAATCTCTGTGAAGATTTTGCTCCCCGGAACGGAGCCGCAAGGCTTTGCGGGGAGCGGGGAGCAAATCGCGCCGCTGTAAAAGCCGCCGGTGGCAGGCGGCGGCGCCTAGACCGACCGGAGACAAGTCCACTCCCCTTTATTTTTTTCGGCCGTCCCGGGCACGGAAGTCCGCGTCGATTCTTTTTTTCCATTGAGGCGTTAACTCCTCGTCCGCACGCACATCGGATATTGCGTCGCTCAGCACCTCAAAGTTCAAGGCGGTTCCAATTCCGTCACAGCGATAATTCACCGCTCGATCCGCGTCGATGCCAATCCATCCGGCGGTCTCCACCGCATCGATATTGGCCCCCAGGAACATGAACTCCCATCCGTACTTCTTTTTCCGGCGTTCAATCATGCTTTTTACCCGGTCGATATTATAGTGGCGGCTGGCATTTTCCAGTCCGTCGGTGGTAATCACGAATAAGGTGTGCTCCGGCACGTCCTCCGGCCGAGCATATTTGTGAACGTTGCCGATGTGGTGAATCGCACCTCCGATCGCATCCAGCAGCGCCGTGCAGCCGCAAGCCACGTAATCCGCCTTCGTCATCCGAGGCACATCCTGCACCGGGACCCGGTCGTGCAGGACCTCACTCCGACTGCTGAACAGCACCGTTGAAACCAGCGCTTCCCATTTTTCTTTTTTCTGCTTCTCAATCATGGAATTAAACCCACCGATGGTGTCGCCCTCCAGCCCGTTCATGGATCCGCTGCAATCCAGTATGAATACGATCTCTGTCAGATTCTTTTTCATTTGCTTTTCCTCCCAATTTAAAAAAATGACTGCTCGGTAATCAAACCTTACAGTCACATTTTACCGGGGATGGCAGGGGAGTTGGTCGCATGGATGGCGACATCTCCGATTGGAGCCCCCAAGTTCGCCTACATCCCGATCAGCCGCTGGTCGAAGGCGAACAGCGCCTCGTTAATTTCAAACACGTTGTAATTTCCCTGCTGTACGAAAAACTCCACGATTATATCGAACTTGCTGGAGTGGGACAGGGTAAAACCGGCTTTGCGGAGCATATCCTGCATTTCCGAAAGGGGCAGCTCCAATGCCAGGGCAAAGGCAATTGCCGTGGTCTTTGACGGTTTATAGAATTTGTCGGAACGAATCTTGGAAAACAGTTTCCGGTCGATATTGGCTTTTTTGTAGCACTGGACATCCGTCATGCCGGACTCGGTGATTTTTCGAAGCAGCATTTCCGAGAAACTCTCATCCAGTTGAGACAGCGCATCCTCCAGCGAAAACGCCGGAATATCCGCCTCTGCGGAAGCGATTTCCACATCCGCCCGATTCTCTGTATAGAACCTCCGCACCGTGTGTTCCGCCTCATATCGGTCATCGATGTATTCCGCGATTTCCGAAAAAAGTTTCTTTCCAATCCGATAGGACTGCCGGTCAAAAATCACGATATACACCGTCATCTCATTTTCCGACAAAAAATCCCCAATCGCATCCACCGCCACACGCAGCGCCCGATCCTTCGGGTACCCGTAAATCCCCGAAGAAATCAGCGGAAAGGCTACCGTCTCACATCCGTATTCCCGCGCCAGCTCCAATGACGCACGGTAGCAGGATTCCAAAAGCGCTTTTTCCCCATGCTCTCCTCCGCGCCACTGCGGTCCTACAGTATGGATTACGTACTTGCACGGCAGCCGGTACCCCTTAGTAATCTTCGCCCCGCCGGTTTCGCACCCCTGCAAGGTGCGGCATTCCTCCAAAAGCTCCGGTCCGGCGGCACGATGAATACAGCCGTCCACACCACCGCCGCCCAGCAGGCTTGGCTTCGCAGCATTTACAATGGCATCCACTTTCAATTTCGTGATATCGTCACGGATAATCTTCAAAGGCATAGCAAAAAACTCCTTCCCCGTCTCACTCTGAATTTCAGTGTATCACAAAAAAAGGAGTTTCACCACCGCCCCAACGTCCGAGAAAAAAACGTAAAAGAGAAAACCCCAGGAAACAATGCTTCCTGGGGTTTTGCAATACTTCTCTGAAATTAACGCTTGGAGAACTGGCTCGCTCTTCTCGCCTTCTTGAGTCCGTATTTCTTTCTTTCCTTCATTCTCGGGTCTCTGGTCAGGAAACCAGCTGCCTTCAGTGCAGGTCTGTTTGCTTCCTCATCAGCTACGCAGAGAGCTCTGGAAATTCCGTGTCTCAGTGCACCGGCCTGACCTGTTGTACCGCCACCTTCAACGATTGCGATAACGTCATACTTGCCGGCTGTGCCTGTTACGTCGAAAGGTCTTTTTACTTCGTTCTTCAGAATATCCATTCCGAAGTACTCTTCCAGATCCTTCTTATTGATTGTGATCTTTCCGGTTCCTGGGAGTAATCTGACTCTTGCAACCGAAGATTTTCTTCTGCCTGTTGCCTGATACTGTGTATTAGCCATCTTCTATTCCTCCCTTCCTAGAATGTCCACTCTTCCGGATTCTGCGCAGTGTGCGGATGCTCCGGTCCAGCGTATACCTTTAACTTCTTGAACATCTGTCTGCCCAGCTTGCCCTTTGGCATCATGCCCTTAACAGCGTGACGGATGATTTCTTCCGGCTTCTTCGCACGGAGTTCTCTGAGAGTAGTCTCCTTCAAGCCGCCCGGATAACCGCTGTGGCTCTTGTAGATTTTCTGCTCTTCCTTCTTACCGGTTACACGAACCTTCTCTGCGTTGATTACGATAACATAGTCACCGGTGTCAACGTGCGGGGTGTAAATCGGCTTCTTCTTTCCTCTCAGGATGGATGCAACCTCAGATGCGATCTTTCCCAGAGTCTTGTCTTCTGCATCGATAACGTACCACTTACGTTCTACCTCTGCAGGCTTTGCAATGTAAGACTTCATTTTTCTTCCTTTCTACCTACTCAGATTGCTTACAACTCAATCGGTTTCGGCATTGCCTACTGGAATCTCTCGATCTGGTTCGGCATACTAAAAATAAATTATTAGCGTCGGAGTTACCGGCACGAGGCCTGCTCCTTTTTTGCACACAAATACAGTTTCGCATTTGCAAGCCTTTAAATTATAATCCTCCGGAGGTTCTGAGTCAAGGGTTTTGGGGACTTTTTCCGGAAATTTGAGGCGCCTTTCCCCGGAAGGGCGCCGTTCGGCTCGTTCTCTTTTCAAAACTTATGGGAATAAATGCAATTCGGGGGTAGTTTTTTCTCATAAAATCTGATATACTACACTGAGTGATTTATGAATCACGCCTAGCGCCCGTAGCTCAGGGGATAGAGTAGCACACTCCGAATGTGAAGGTCGCGAGTTCGAATCTCGCCGGGCGCACCAATATGGTATACATGGTCGGACGCGGTATTGTACTCGTCTGATTTTTATTTTTAGGGAAATCGCAGAAATGAGGTAATATATGTTTGAAATTCTGAAGGCCGTGCTCTTCGGCGTTGTGGAAGGTATTACGGAATGGCTGCCGGTGAGCAGCACGGGACACATGATCCTTCTGGACGAATTCGTCAAGATGAATGTCTCCCCGGAATTCTGGGACACCTTTCTGGTGGTCATCCAGCTGGGTGCCATCCTGGCGGTGGTGCTTCTGTACTGGGGCGAAATCTGGCCGCTGAAAAGAGTCATCGTGGAGGGAAAGCACGCCACCAATCCCCAGAAAGCAATCCGCCTGGATAAAGGCGTCCTGAACCTTTGGGGTAAAACCATCGTGGCTTGTCTTCCGGCGGCGGTAATCGGCGTGGCTTTTGATGACTGGCTGAACGCTCACTTCTACAACTGGCTGGTGGTTTCCATCATGCTGATTGTGGTGGGTGTAGCATTTATCATCATCGAGAACCGCAACTCCCATAAGACCCCGCGCACCGAAACCATGGCGGGCATCAGTTATAAGGAAGCGTTTGCCATCGGTCTGTTCCAGGTCATTGCGGCGGTATTTCCGGGTACTTCCCGTTCCGGCGCCACCATCCTGGGAGGATTGATGATTGGCGTATCCCGTCCGGCTGCGGCCAACTTCACCTTCATTCTGGCGATTCCGGTAATGGCCGGCGCCAGCCTGTTAAAACTTCTGAAGAACGGACTGCTGTACACCCCCACGGAATACGTCATCCTGGCGGTGGGCATGATCGTGGCCTTCGTGGTCTCCCTGTTCATTATTAAGTTTCTGCTTTCCTACATCCGGAAGCACAACTTCAAACCTTTCGGTTGGTACCGAATCGTGCTGGGCGCACTGGTCATCCTGTACTTCGGCGTGCTGCACTAATTATTAAGAATCGTTTTGGCGCTGCGATTGCAGCGCCGTTTTTATTTTGGGAAACGTAAAAAGCCGCCGATGGGGGCTCGGCGACTTTTTACCACTACGAAATTATTAATTAAGAAAGAACAATTAAAGAAAATGCATTATGGTTTCTCGCTTCCGGTACTCTGTGTCATTTCCCTTCTGCACCATTATAGTACCACCCGTTTGTGTAGTTTTTGTTAACTGAATATATGCCTTCTGTGTGAACCGTCTATCGGATTCTTCGCAAACGAACAGTCGTCCGACACATACGGGAAAGTACCCAAAGGTGTAATTTCCATTCCTTTTCCCATATGCTATAATAAACCAACCGTATAATTCTCGTCGTATAGACAGGAGGATCAAATGAATTATAAAATTATCGGCGACTCCGATGCGCCAATCGTAGATATTACTCTCAGCTCCGGCGAAACCATCAAAGTGGAACGGGGCGCTATGGCATTTATGCAGAACGTCAGCCTTCAGGCAGAAACCAACAGCAAGAAGTCCGGCTTTGGCGGATTGGTAGGCGCGATTGCCCGCAGTGCGGTGAGTGGCGAGAGCATGTTCATCACAAAAGCAGTCGGTCAGGCGGAAGGTGCCCGGCTGGGTATCGCACCGGCCGTTCCGGGAAAGGTAGCATGCCTCAACGTAGGCGGCGGAAATCAGTACCGTCTGAACACCGGTGCGTTCCTGGCTTGCGATGATTCCGTATTCTACAACATCAAGCGCCAGGACATCGGTAAAGCCTTCTTTGGCGGCACCGGTGGTCTCTTCGTGATGGAAACGGAAGGAAACGGTCAGGTTCTGATTAATGCCTTCGGTGACCTGGTTGTCCTGGACATCACCCCGAATGCACCGATGGCCATCGACAACGAGCACGTAGTTGCTTGGGAAGCCTCCCTGGATTACAACATCCGCGTGGCCTCCGGCACCTTCGGTTTCATGTCCGGCGAAGGTCTTGTAAACGAATTCCACGGAACCGGCAAGGTCATCATCCAGACCCGGAACGTGCACTCCCTGGCAGACGCCGTAGCGAAGTATATTCCGACTTCCAACAACTAAGTCTTGATAAAAAACAGCGGGTGGAATCGCCTCCATCCGCTGTTTTTTGCTAAAATAACATTCTATTCTGCGTTCTCTTCCGCAGCCTCTTCCTTCATAATCTCCGCCAGAGACTTTCGCTGAAGCTCTTCAAACAGGACTTTCTGGATTCGGCAAAGCTCCTTATGGAATCGGCAAGGGGCATCCTCTGAATCCAACGGGCATTTCACATCCGGATGCAGGCAATCGTTGAGTACCGTGTCCGGATTCATGATTTTGAAAACATCATAGAGGGTAATCTCGCTCATATCCCTGGTTAACTTATATCCACCGGAATTTCCCCGGACACTTTCAATCAGGCCGCCTCGATCCAGTTTTCGGGCAACCTTATAGGTAATAGCAGTGGTCATAAGTTCCTTGTCGATGAGTTGGCTGATGCTCTTGTGCTCCTTTGCATCAAGATTCCGCAGCAGCCGTAATGCGTAATCCGTTTCTCTTGTAAAAAGCATTTTTCTTATTCCTTTCTTTCTCCAGTCCTCAAATTCCCCATTCTTTCCTGTCGCCACTGCAGTTTGAAACATTATTCATTTTCGTGCAACATTATTTAAAAATATCACATACCAAGTCAGTAGTCAACTACTTTATTCGTCCAGATTTTTTTGTTCGGTTTCATTCCCCATCTCCGAAACATTTCGAAGCTTCCGCTGAATCTGCCGGGTTCGCACGCCCACCAGCCGATCCAAATCCGCATTGGCCTGATTCAGCCGATGCTGCGTGCTCTGCAGCACGTCGGCAAAGGTGTCGAATTCCGAGCGCACCGACGCCAGCAGCTTCCACACCTCGTTAGACCGCTTCTCGATTGCCAAAGTGTTGAAACCCATCTGCAGGGAATTCAGCAGCGCCGCCATGGTGGTCGGTCCCGCAATGGTCACCCGATACTTTCGTTGGAGCATCTCAATCATCCCGTTACGCACAACTTCCGCGTACAACCCCTCAAAGGGTAAAAACATCACTGCAAAATCCGTGGTGTACGGGACGGCAATGTACTTATCGCAGATGTCCTTCCCTTCCGAAGCAATCCGCGTAAGCAAGCGCTTCCGCGCCAGTTCAATTTCCGCTTTGTCCCCGGTATCATACGCCTCCTGAAGAGCGCTGTAAGTGTCCCCGGGGAATTTGGCATCGATGGGAAGGTATACGGTCTCTCCCGCACCGGAACCCGGAAGTTTTACCGCAAATTCCACCCGCTCCGAGCTTCCCGGCCGGGTGGCCACGTTCTCCTCGTACTGTTCCGGACTGAGAATCTGCTCCAGGATTCCGCCCAACTGCACCTCCCCCAGAATGCCCCGAGTCTTTACGTTGGAAAGGATTTTCTTCAGATCTCCCACATTGGAGGCGATGGTCTGCATTTCCCCCAGGCCCTTATACACCTGTTCCAATCGCTCGTTGACCAGGCCAAAGGATTGGGTGAGCTTGGTTTCCAGGGTATCCTGAAGCTTCTCATCCACCGTCTTTCGGATATTTTCTATCTGCTGGGCGTTCTCCTGACGAAGCCGGCTGAAATTCTCGTCCAAAGCCTTCAGCCGAGCATCCTGCTGCTGGGCCACCGCCCGCTGCAAAGCGTCCTGCTGCTGGGCAATGGCCTTCTGAGTTTCCACCGCAGATTGATTGTACAACCGGAAGTACTCCCCGGTCTTGGCGCCGCTCCGCCGCACGCCCCCCGCCAGCATCCACAAAAGCGCAATGATGGCGGCACTCATCAGAACCAACAATATCAGCAGCACCTGTTCCAACATACACAACTCTCCTTTTCCCTTAATACAAAGAAGCGGAATAACCTAGGTTACATCCGCTTCTTTTCATCGTCTGAAATTCAAAATCTTCCGATTGCTCAGAGATTAGCCAACGATACGATACTTCTTCTCAACGTGGTTCAGAAGTTCGTGACCATCTTCTGTTACCAGAACCAGGTCCTCTACACGAACGCCGTATTTTCCTTCGATGTAGATTCCCGGCTCGATGGAGAAGATGTTGCCGACAGCAGCCGGATTGTGGTTAATCGGGCTTACATCACCGAATTCGTGGTCGTCCTGACCGATGAAGTGTCCCAGACGAACGCCCCAGTACTTGGTATATCCCATCTCATCGATGTAATCTCTTGCCTGCTTATCGATGTCGCAAACCGGAATTCCCGGCTTGATTACTTCCTCTGCCTTCAGAACAGCGGTACGAACGATGTCGTGAATCTTTGCCTGCTCTTCATCTACGCTCTTGCAGTAGAATGTTCTGGTCATGTCGGAGCAGTAACCCTTCCATACGCAGCCCATGTCAATCAGGATGCACTCGCCGGCCTTCAGCGTTCTGGTTTCGCTCGGCTCATGGTGCTGGTCTGCAGCGTTCTCACCGAAGCATACGATGGTCGGGAAGCTGTTTCCGGATGCACCTTCCTTGAGGTACTCTGCATCGATAAAGTCTGCAACCTGTCTCTCGGTCATGCCTTCCTTGATGTACTCTGCAACTCTCTCCATTACGACGTCGTTGATTTCGGAAGCCTTCTTCATGAGAGCGATTTCCTCTTCGTCCTTTTCTGCACGAACATCATCTACGCAGTTGGAACCCCATACGGTCTTCAGGTTCGGGCAACGCTCCTGCAGCGGAATCAGGAAACGAGCCGCCCATGTCTTGTCGATTCCCAGGGTGCCCTCTTTGTCGATGTTCTCCATAATCAGACCGATCTGGTCGTCCATGTCGGTGAACCAAACTTCCTTGTATCCTGTTTCGGAAACGAAGAACAGTGTGTTCATAAAGAATACGTGCTCCCCGTTGGACTTCAGCAGCAGTGCCCAAAGTCTTTCATACGGATCTACGAAGATACCGGTCAGGAATGCGATGCTCTTTGGATCGCTGATCAGCAGCTGCTCCAGGCCGTTTTCCTTCATTTTCTCCATTACACGAGCAATTCTTTCGTTCTGTTTTGCAGTGAATTTTTCGTTCATTATTTCGTCCTCCTTATATATAATGACTCTGACCCTATAATATCACGATTGGTTTTCATAAACTAGTATAAAGTCTAAACTTTGGTCTACTATTTTGTTTTTCAATAAAAAAAGATATTCCCATAGATTACATGTTCCGATGATGCACATCCATCTGCGGATACGGGATTTCCAAACCGGAGGCGATAATATATCGCTGAATGATGGCCATGGATGCCCGCAGCATCGGCCAGTGAATTTTCGGAGAGCAGTAATAGCGAATCCGATAGATCACCCCGGACGCCTCATACCGCTGAATGCCCAAATACTCCGCTCGGGTAATCCCCTTGTTCTTGGCGATTTCTTTTGCCGCCTCGCTAAAAACTTCTTTTACCCGATCCGGATCTTCCGAATAAGCCAGCTGCAGATCGATGTCGTAGATGCCGTTGACCTTGGCCACCTGAGTGATGTTTCGATTGCACATCACCACCGTATTGCCCGTGTTCAGGTCCTGAAGCACCGTAGTCATCAGGGAGAAGCTCAGCACGATGCCTTCCACGCCGTTGATTTCCACCACTTCACCCACCACTACGGAATGATCGTTCACGATGTGAATCCCCATGATGATGTCCTTGAAGAAATCCTGCAACGCAAGGCCGGCAATGGCACTGACCACGCCGACGCCGGTAATCATGGACGTGATGTTGATATCGTTGGCCTGAAGCACCGCAAACAGGCAGATGACAACAACGATTCCCTTGATGGTATTGAAAACGCTCCGCACAAAAGCATTCAGACGAATGTCCGCGGGATCGATTTTCTCCCGATATTTCTTGGATAAATGGTTCAGCAACACTACCAAGATGAAGGCGGCCACAACGTAAGTGGCGCTGATAATCATTCCCTTGGACAGCAGCACGCTCAAAACTTTTTCCAGACTTTTCTCCACTCTTTTCTCCTTTTCCGTTGCGGGCTTTCGCCCAATTCGCAAACAGCATCATTATAGCCCGAACGACGTCCCATTTCAATGTTCATACGGTGATAAAAAGAAGAAGAGATTGGCGCCGCCCGAAGGCAGCGCCAATCTCTTCTTTAAAGTATGGATGATTTTCGTTTTCCCGAAAATTACATCGTTTTGATGCTCTTTGCGGAAGACCACTTGGAGTAGTACTTGCTTCCGCCTACCTTCTTGTAGGTACGGATTCTTACATAATACTTCTTATGTCTCTTCTGTTTGATGACCCATGTGGACTTCTTCTTCGAAGAAACGTTCTTGATCTTTGCCGATTTGAAGCTCTTCTTGGTGGAGTACTGAACCTGGTATCCGCTGATCTGCTTGGTCTGCTTCTTCCAGGTTGGCTTGAACGCTCTCACACCTTTCTTCAGATGCTTGATGGAAGTACCCTTTGGGTTGATTTTAAAGGTCTTTGTGATTGTACCTTCATATTTACCCTTGCCGGTAACGACTGCTTTTGCTTTTCCCACATTCTTGTTTGCGGAATAGCTTACGGTGTAATCACTTCCTGCCTTCAGTTTTTTACCGTCGAATTTTACAGTCACTGCCGGTTTCTTTGCCTTGCCGCTGTAAGTGTAAGCGGTTTTGGACAGGGAAACATCCTTTGCCTGCAGCTTCTCTCCGGCGTATACGATTACATTGTTGTACAGGGAAACGGATCCCATCTTGAAAGTAACGACGCCATTGCTTTCGATGAACTTCAGCTCATGGAGCTTGTCATTATCGTCGATATAGTATACCTTCGAAACCTTCTTTCCTTCCGGAACCGCACGGGTATAAACAAAATCACCTGCAGAGAGCTTGGAAATCTCCGTACGATACATGTTCACCGCATCCACATCTACGACTTCATAGTCCTTGCCTTCCAGCGCTTTAACCTTCTGGTCTACCACACGATCGTTGATGAAGTAGCTTCCGTTTCCGAAATTCAGTCCGGTTACGGTCGTGTTCTTTGAAGAACCAATCATCTGCACGTCTCTGTCATGCTCGGTTCCCTTGTCTACCAGGAAGAGGGAGCTGACACTTCCGCAGCTGAAGTGGTTAAATGTGTATTTTCCCCAGCCGTATTCAGACTTGTCTTTGACGGTGAGTGGGAAGGATTCAATGCTATACTTCTCATCGTCCACGAGAACCATGTAGTTGTAATCTTCCATCAGATTAACATTAATGTTTCCATCCTTATCGCTGACAGTCTCTACGGTATCGTACTGGTTCACCAATCTTACTTTTACGCCGGAAACGGTCTTCTGATTTCCGTCTTTATCTACGTAGAACACCGGCATGGTAACGTGCACTCTAGCCGCATCTTCCGGCTTTGCCAAGTCTTCTGCACGGCGCGTCATGTCAAAACCGGATACTTCCTTGATTCCGTTCTTGTAGGTGGTTACTTTGCCATCCGCGGAAATCTGAATGTAGTAATTCGGCATTTCGTACCGGCTGTCCTGTGCATAGACGATGTAACGGTGATCCTTGTACATCGAAACATCCGGAAGAACGCCGTTCTTTGCGGTAACTTTTGCTTCAATTGTCTGAGTAGAACTATCATAGAAAACAAAAGTAACGTCCTTCTTCAGCGGAGTCCGGGTGGATCCGGAAACTTCGTTCACCTTCATTCCCTTGAGGGTCACGATGTCCTTCGCATACAGAGTCTTTACGCCCGCATCTTCACTTCCGCTTCCGTCTTTGGCCTTTGCGGTGACGGTCACCGTCTTTCCTTTCCCCTTGGACTTAGTCGTCACCACGCCTTTGCTGTTTACCGTAGCGTATTTGGTATTGCTGCAGGTCCACGTGACGGAGCGGTCGGTCGCCTTCGCCGGGGAGACTTTTGTTTTTAGGGTGGTCTTCTTACCGGCGGCAATCTTCAGAGACGGCGATGCGGCGATGGAGATTTTGGAAACCATGACCTTGGCCGGTGCCTCCGGTTCCCCCTCTTCATATTCCAGAACCTCGTCCCCAAAAACATTCATGGACGGGGGAGCGGTCTCCGTTCCGCCTTTTTGACCGATTGCGGTTCCGCCGTATGTCCAGTCGGCATCATCCATATTCAAAACCATGGCCGGACGAACTCCCACGTCTGCGGCCTCCACTCTCGTTCCGAAGTAGCGGATAAAGCCCCTGTTGCACACAAACGCGGCATTCCATTCGAACTGCCCCGGGGAACGCATCCACCACATGCTGTTGCCTTCAAAACCCTTTTCGTGATTGCACCACAGTCCCTTCGCCTTGGAGTAGGTGCTGCCCTGAGCGCGCCTGCCTTCATCCTCCATATCCCGCGCCAGCTTGATATCCTCCGGCGAACCGGAATTCGGTGCTGCGACGAATCCATAATACCACGCCAGCCGAGACCGGTACAATTCATCCTCCGATAAAAGAAAGATGCGATCTTCCGTGTCGTTTCCGCCGTTGGTGCCGCAGTCATAATTGTTTTTATTCTCCACGCGCCCGGCAACAATCGGTGCCTGTTGGGCCTCTCGGAATGCTGTTTTTATGAAACCGTTCTTGCTGTAGTCCTGCCCGTTTTGATTGGCTTCCGCACCGTATCCGTTGAGCCAGCTTCGAATCGTGGACTTTTCCCAGGTGATGTCAGTCTGCGTTTCGTTGTACTTCCGATCGTCCAGGATTTTGTCCGCCAAAAGCTGTGCCCATTTTCCCTTGGCGGTGTCCTGCACGTAAAGAACCCGCCAACGAATCGGCTCGTAGCGAAAGTAGTGGTATTTGATTTTGGCATTCCAGAAGTAACGATTGTCAATTTCACCTCTGGAGATGTAGGTCCGGTCCTCCGCCTTCATACGACGGTACTTGATGCCGTTCAGCACCGTATCCCCATCCGCCGTGTACCTTGCCTTCTCCAGCTTGGCATACACTTCCGGCTCCAGGGAATAATCCGACTCCGAGTTCCAAAGGGTGGTTTTGATTCCGCACTGTCCGGCCTCCCCCACGATTTCCGTCTGCGGATAGTATCCGTAATAAACGGTATCCCATTGGGTATTCTGGCTGCCTCCGTCCGAGACCAGCTTCGGATTCCGGAGTTCCGGCTTCTCCCCGGCAAAAGCCCCCTGCAGGGAGAGCACCATTACCATCATAAAAAGAATTCCGATAAGCCCCAGTTTCCGGATTTTCCGAAATGTCATCCCTCTCATTGTTTTCCTTTTCCTTCCTTTGCGTTGACACGCCTCGTTGGCGCGCTGTGGATGCGCAACCTATTGGCGCGCCGTGCATGTGCAGCATGTTGGCATGTTGTGCGTGTACGGCATATAAATGTGATTGTATTTTATTGCCGGCGCTTTTGCCAATTGAAAAAAGCAATAGGAAATTGGAGCGACCGGGCCGCATTTTCCATTTTCCTCGGCCCGTGGTTCGCGCAAGGAAACCGAGTTCATTGGCTTTGCGGGCAGGCGAGCGCGAACCTTACCGGCTCCTGGGCCGCATTTTCCTCTTTCCCCGGCCCGCGGTTTGCGCAAGGAAACCGAGTTCATTGGCTTTGCGGGCAGGCGAGCGCGAACCTCGCCGGCGACCGGGCCGCATTTTCCTCTTTTCCTGGCCCGCGGTTCGCGCAAGGAAACCGAGTTCGTTGGCTTTGCGAGCAGGCGAGCGCGAACCTTACCGGCGCCCGGGCCCGCGCGCCGCATCCCAACAATGAAGAAACCGAAGGCGCGCGCCTTCGGTTTCTTTTTTTCCTATTATTCCCGGTTGCGGCCGGATGCTGCCAGCCGGCCGATCTGAGTTGCCATGTACCCGGCACCGTAGCCGTTGTCGATGTTCACCACTGCCACTCCATTGGCACAGGAGTTGATCATGGTGAGCAATGCCGTCAGGCCCTGCATGTTGGCGCCGTAACCCACAGAAGTAGGGACGGCGATGACCGGATTTCGCACCATTCCGCCGATCACCGTCGGAAGCGCCCCCTCCATGCCCGCCACCGCAATGACGCAATCGGCTTTGCGGATTTCATCCATGTTATTGAACAGCCGGTGGATGCCGCTGACCCCCACATCGTAGAACCGGTCCACTCGGGCGCCAAAGAATTCCGCCGTCTGCGCTGCCTCCTCGGCCACCGGGATATCCGCTGTGCCGCCGGTGCATACCGCAACCCGGCCGCCGGAGGCCCCATTATTACCGGAAGCCCCATGCGCGCCGGAGGCAGTACCGATACCGGAGACGCCGTGCACGCCGGTGGCTCCGCTAACGTCGGAGATGTCACAACTGCCGGAGACTCCATGCATTCCGGAGGCGCCGGTGTTGCCGGAGGCGCCGGTGTTGCCGGAGGCACCACCACTGCGTTCCACCTTCAAGATTCGGGACACCGGGTCATACTCCGCCGCCGGGATGGCTTCCTGTACCAGCGCCGCCTGGTGCGGCGTGGCCCGCGTGCCGAACGCCCGGCCCTCCAATTCCGTGATTTTGCGGTAAATGGCCACCAGATAATCGTCCGGCTTCCCGCTGCAGAAAATCACCTCCGGAAAACCCGACCGCTCTTTCCGCTGGGTGTCCAGTCGGGCGAATCCCATGTTGGTATAGCCCTTCCCCGGCCGCTCATCAATCTGGCGGATTTTCGCCTCCGCAATCTCCAGGGAAATCTCCCCCGCCTTGTAGCCTCTCAAAATCTCCTGAATATCCATACCGTTCTCCTTACAACTCCCGTGCCTCCTGCTGTGCCGCCCGGTACACCTCCTGGAAAGGAACGTTCTTCTCCCGAGCAATCGCCGCCACGTCCTCATATTCCGGGTAAAAATAAGTTTCATCCCCGCTCCGGCAGATTTTAATTCTCACATTTCCGAAGGGGGTCCGGGCATTTCCGGTCTGCCGCTTCAGGATGCTTCGCTCCATCCGGATGCGCCGAATGCCGATGGTGGTGGTTTCCCGGAAGATGATGCGCTCCAGCGCCGACCGGTGCTCCTCATCGCAGATTACCTGGAGCTGCCACGCCGGTCGGTTCTTTTTCATGAAACACGGCAGGTAGTGGGCATCTTTAGCCCCCGCCTCAAGCAGGCGCTCCAGGGTGTAGCCCAGCACTTCCCCCGTGGTGTCGTCGATATCCGATTCCAGCTTCCACACGGAATCCGACGCTTCGTCCGCAGACTCCAGAAGCATGCCCCGAAGGACGTTGGCCCGTTCCGTCTGCCGCTTGCCGGCACCCATTCCGGTGCGGGCGATGGTGCAGCCCGCCGGAAAACCGCCGCCGGTACGAACTGCTTTTACGATGGCCGCACCGGTTGGAGTGACGAACTCGCCCTTGTACGGCAGAATTTCCATCGGAATCCCGGAACCCTCCAGGATGTTGGTCACCGCCGGAACCGGGACCGGAAGGATTCCGTGCTGGCAGCGAACCACTCCGGTGCCCTCACAGAGTTTTGGCACCAGCACCCGGCGGATGTCCAGGTTATCGAAGCACACGGCGAAAGCCACGATGTCCACGATGGAGTCCACCGCACCCACCTCGTGGAAGCCCACCTTCTCCAAAGGAAGGTTGTGGGCCCGACTCTCCGCCTCCGCGATGATGCGGAAGATTTTTTTTGCCAGGGCATTGGCGCCGTCGGTCAGATTGCCGGCGTCAATGATCCGATTGATTTCCGCCAGGTGGCGATGAACATGAGCGTGGGAATGATGATGGGCATGGGCATGGTCGTCGCCATGCGAATGTTCGTGCTCGTGCTCATGGGTGTGTTCGTGCTCATGCTCGTGGGTGTGCTCATGCGCATGCTCGTGTTCGTGGGCATGGGTATGGCCTTCCCCTTCCCCGTACAGGTACTCCATATCGTGGTCGTGGTTCTCCTCCTCCAGAACCACGTCGAAGTCGCAGCAATCGATGCCGTTCCGGTTCACCCTGGAAATCCGAATCTCGTACCCCTGCAGCGGCAAGGATTTCAGGGCCTCTGCCAGAACCTCCCGGTCCGCCCCCAGGTCCAGGAGCATGGCCACCGACATGTCTCCGCTGATTCCGCTTTCACATTCCAAGTACAATGTTCTATCCATTGACAACTCCCTTCTTCTTCTCATCCTTCAGAATTTCGTTCATGCTTCCCGTGCGGTACCCTTTCAAGTCCATGGTGACGTAGGTAAAACCAATTTGCCGAAGGGCTTCCGTTACCGAGTCCCCCAGAGACAGCAGCTTCTCCCGCTGTTCCGGCGCCACCTCCAGCCGGGCCAGGTCGGCCCCATGGATGCGCACCCGAACCTGCCGGAAACCTTGATCCGCCAGGAAGTCTTCTGCCTGCTCCACCATGCGGAGTTTTTCCCGGGTGATCCGTTCGCCGTAGGCGAAACGGGAGGCCAGGCAGGCGGCGGAAGGTTTGTCCCAGGTGGGAAGGAGCAGCTCTCGAGAAAGCTGTCGAACCTCTTCTTTATATAAGCCCGCCTCTTTCAAGGGGCTCAGCACCTGCAGCTCCCGGAGGGCGCGGAGTCCCGGCCGGTAATCCACCAGGTCGTCCATGTTGCTTCCTTCGGCTACGTGAGGGATGCCGTGACTTGCCGCCGTATCCAGCAGGTTTTGAAAAATTGTTTTTTTGCAAATGTAGCAGCGATCCGGGGGATTGTCCTGAAAACCGGGAATCTCCAGCTCGTTCATCACCACGATTTCCTGACGGATGCCTTCCTGTCGGCAGAATTCCATTCCCTGAGACAGATCCCGTCCCGAGAACACGCTGCCCTTTGCGGTCACCGCCAACAGCCGGTCCCCCAGCTCCTCATGGGCAACCTTCAGCAGAAAGGTAGAATCCACCCCGCCGGAAAACGCCACCGCCAGAGAGCCCAGATTCCGCAGGTTCTCCCGCAGCTGCGCTTCCTTCTCTTGTAACTTATTTGAATTCATCTCTAAGTCCTTCCTTTTCCATCCGGATAATCCGGTCGCTGATGTGTTCCACCATAGGAATATCGTGGGAGATAATCAGCAGGGTTAGATTGCGGCGGTCCCGAAGATGCTTCAGCAGCCGAAGGATTTCCATCTGCACCGGGGCGTCCAAGGAGGACACCGGCTCGTCCGCAATCAGGAATTCCGGATCCATGGCCAGCCCTCGGGCGATGGCCGCCCGCTGCCGCTGTCCCCCGGAAACCTCATAGGGATACCGGTCCAGCAATGCCTCTTCCAGCTCCACCTGTTCTGTCAGCTCCCGGAGCTTTTCTTTTCGCCGCTCCGGCGGCATTTTCCCGATGACCAGCGGCTCCTGAACAATCTCGCCCAGGGTCATCCGTTCGTTGAAGGAGGCCACGGAATCCTGGAAGATCAGGACGGGTTTCACCGGGCGAAAGAATTCCACCTCCCCGGCGGAAGGTTTCAGTATGCCGCAAAGCACCTTAGCCATGGTGGATTTGCCGCAGCCCGACTCGCCGATCAGGCCCAGGATTTCCCCTTCCCGGATGTCCAGACTGCAGTCCCTCAGCGCCGGTTTTGGCGCTCCGGGATACCGCACCGTCAGGTGATGCACCGCTGCCAGGCGCTTCCTTTCCGGCTCCGGCTTCAATGATTCCGCAGGCGCTTTCCCGCGTCCCCACTCCGCACAGCGCACCAGCTTCTTCGTATAGTTCTCCTTCGGCCGCGCAAAAATATCTTCCGTGGTTCCCTGCTCCAGGATTTCCCCGTTCTTCATCACCAGCACCCGGTCCGCCAACGCCGACGCCACCGCCAGGTCGTGAGTCACAAAGAGGATGCCCTTCTGTTTCTCATCCGCCACCCGGCGAAGGAGGTCCGTTACCATCTTCGCGGTTTCCGGGTCCAAGGCAGTGGTCGGCTCATCGGCGACGATCAGAGACGGATCTCCCGCCAGCGCGATGGCCACCGCCACTCGCTGCCGCTGTCCCCCGGAAAGTTGATGGGGATATTTTTCCAGAATCTCCTCCGGCTCCTTCAGGCCCATTTCCAGAAGAAGCTCTCGGGAGCGGACTTCCAACGCGCCGGCATCCTTCATGCCAAGGTGACGGCGCATGGGTTCTTCCAGCTGCTCCCGGATTCGGTACACCGGATTCAGGGAACTCAGCGGATTCTGGAATACCAGCGACGCCGCCTTGCCCCGAATCTGCTCCATTTCCCTTTCGCTGCAAGTCCGCACATCCCGGCCGTCCAGGAGAATTCTTCCGGACAGGTACCGGGCATGGGCGGAGTGAAGCATCAGGATGGCCCGGCACAGTGCGGTTTTGCCGCAGCCGGATTCGCCCACCAGGGCCACAATCTCGCCCCGCCGAACTTCCAGATTGGCATCCCGCACCGCATGCACCGCGCCAAAGCGACCGTTAAAGCAAAGTCGGAAATTCTCCACCTTCAGAACGGTTTTATTTTTGCCCGTATTCCTTTCTCCCTTGTTGACGCAATCCTTCATCATCTTCTATCGTTCCAGTTTCCAATCCGCTACGTTCCAGAAAATCCCCACGCCGTGGTGCCCAAGGACCACGTTCTTGTCCACGCCTTTTACCGCCTTGTTCACGCCGTAGTTGGCTTTGATGTAAGCGATGTAGGTGAACGGCATCTGCTCGGTCATGCGGTGGAGGAAGGTGCTGTAATACTGCTTCCGCAGGCTGTTGTCGTCGGTGGAGCGCGCCGCTTCCAGGGTCCGGTCCACATCGGCGCTTGAGTATCCGGTGTAGTTGTCTCCCGCACCGGTGGTGAACACCTTATAGGTATGGTCGTCCGCGTCAAACGGGCTGCCCCATCCGATGATGCAGGCATCCTGACCGGCCCAATCCAGCTCCTTCCGGTTCTCCGCCGTGGCATGGATGCCTTCCTTCTTCAGCTGCTCCGCGCACATGTTGGCCATATCCACCCGCACCTGATCATCGGACATGGCGGCGATGGTGAACTTCAGCTCCGTGCCGTCCTTTTCGTACCAACCGTCCTTGTTTTTCTTCCAGCCGTCCTGCTCCAGCAGGGATTTCATTTTCGCCGGGTCGTAATTGAACTTCTCGATGCTGCTGTCGTTGAACGGATTCTTCTGAATCGGCGAGTAGGCAATCTCCCCCTCGCCCAGAAGCACGCTCTTCAGAATCGCCTGCCGGTCGATGCCGTAGCTGAGGATGTTCGCCAGCTCCGGATACTTCTTGAACAGCTTGCTGCCCGCAAAATTATACGCAATCGCCCGGTAGTCCGCAGTGTCCATCTCGTACACGCTGCAGTCCGAATCCTTTTTCATCAGGGCTTTGCCGTCCTTCGGAGTCAGCTGGGCCATGTCCAGGTCGCCGGATTCCAGCTGCAGGAGACGGGTGGCACTGTCCGGCACGATTTTAAAAATAATTTTCGGAATGTTGGCTTTTCCGGCATAGTATCCGTCGAACCGCTCCAGGGTGATGCTCTGTCCCTCGTCCCACTCCGTCAGCTTGTACGGTCCGGCGCCCACCGGCTTCTGATTGAACTCGTCGGTGGTGAGATCCTTCCCCTCCAGGAGGTGCTTCGGCAGGATACCGATGGTCATGTATTCCGGGAATCCCACATTCTCTTCCTTCAACTGAATCTTCACCGTGCGGGCATCCGGGCAGGAAATCTTCTTTATGTCCGCGTAGTTGGACACAATTTCCGATCCGTTCTTCTCGTTCAGGATGGATTCCAGGGTGAACTTCACGTCCGCTGAGGTCAGAGGTTCGCCGTCGTGGAAGGTCAGGTTTTTCCGCAGGCGGAATGTCCAGGTTTTGGCGCCTTTGTCGTAGCTCCACTTCTCTGCCAGTCCGGGAACCACGTTGTTGTCCGCATCGTGGGCCGTCAATCCGGCAAAAATAAGCAGGTTAATCTCCCCGTGCTCGTACAATGCCGGGTTAATGGCGGTATAGTCCTGACTGCCGTACACCATGGTGTCGCCGGCCGGCTTCGTCTCGCCGCCGCATCCGGCCAGAAAGGCCAATGCCAGAACCAGCAGCATGGCCGGCAGAATTCGCTTCCACTTCTTAGAAATATTTTTCATCTCGTTTCTACCTTTCGCTTACGCAGAAATAACGCCAATCTCTTTGCCCGGTTTTCCCCTTCAAGGGCTTATAAATTGCTGTGCAGCCGGGTGTTCCCCTTCCGCACCTGTTCCCCCAGCGCCGCGATGGCGATCAGTGTTCCGATCAGCACGATGCCGGGAATCAGGATGATCCACCAGCTGTCGGAGAGCAGTGCATTCCGGGAGTCGGACAGCAGGCCTCCCCAGGACACCTCCGCCACCGGGAGTCCCAATCCCATAAAGCTCAAGGTGGCCTCCGTCATCATGGCCGCGCCGATGCTGCTCACCGCCGCGTACAGCACCGCCGGCAGAAAGCCCGGCAGCAGGTGCTTCCGAAGGATGTACCCGAAGCTGCCGCCCATCATCCGGGCCGCGGTGACGTAATCCGTCTCCCGAATCCGCCGCACTTCGTTTCGGATGATCCGGGCCATGGCCATCCAGCCCGTCACGCCGATGGAGAGGGCCAGAGACAGGTATCCGGATTTTCCGAAAATCGCCTGGAGAAATACCACAATCAGGATCTGAGGCACGCTGAGCATCAGGTCCGCAAAACCCATGAGTCCCCGGTCCACCCACCGGCGGCTCATTCCGCTGAGGGATCCGTAGACCATGGCGATGCCGGTGCTGATGGCCGCCGCCATCAGTCCGATGCACAGGCTGGCCCGCCCGCCGTACAGAATACGGCTCAGCAGATCCCGACCCATGGAATCGGTGCCGAACAGGTGATCTGCCGAAGGGGCTTGGTTGATGGCCGGTCCCATCTCGTTGGGGCCGTAAGGTGCCAGCAGAGGCGCCAGCAGCGAAGCGATGCCCACGACAGCCAATAGAATGATGCTCAGCCGGACGCCCGGGCCGAGGCGATTCTTTTTTTTATTCATAATCCACCTCCCGGAATTCCGCCGCATCGTCCCTCATTCTCGGATCGATGGCCGCACTGAGGACCTCTCCCAGCATGTTGCAGAAGATGACCAGGGCGCCGGTGAGCAGGGTCACCGCCATCAGCACGTTGAAATCTTTGTACAGGGCGCTTTCGAAGGCCAGGGTGCCCAGCCCCGGATAACCGAAGACCATTTCCACCACGTAGGTACCGCCCAGGATGTGGGGCACCGCCATGGTCATGGCCGGAATCATGCCCGGCAGGATGTTCTTCATGCAGTATCTTCGGAGGATTTTCTCCCGGGGAATGCCCTGGGATTTGTGCAGCAGCACGTAGTCCTTTCGGGTTTCCTCCACCAGCAGGTTCCGCACCATCAGGCCGTAGTAGCCCACGTGCTCCAGCACCAGCACGGCACATGGAAGCACCAGGTGCCATATGCGATCCGGCAGGCTGTGAGCCATACCGTAGGAATAGGCGCCGCCGGAGGGAAAGAGCCGGATTTTCACGGTGAAAAACAAAATCAGCAGCAGTCCCAGGAAGAAGGAAGGAATGTTTCCCGTCACCACGGCGATACGGGAGAGCCGGCGGTCCTTTCGGCTGCCCTCTTTCAGGGCACAGCTGCTCCCGATTCGGAAAGCCGGCAGAAAGGTCATCACGTAGGCCAGGAGTCCCAGAATGGCGGTATTTCCCGCCACGCTGCCCAGCACCGCCGTCACCGGCCGCTTGTATTTAAGGGAGATTCCCAGGTTGCCTTGGAACAGGTTCCGAAGCCACAGGCCGTACTGCACCCACAGGGACCGGTCCAGTCCCAGGTTCCGGCGCATGGCCTCTTTCTGTGCCGCACTCAGCCGGTCCACCCCGTCCCCGTACCAGGACCGCAGCGGATCTCCGGGGCACGCCCGCGCCAGAAAGAACACCACCAGCGACAGGACCAGCAGCAGGAACAAGCCCCGCACCAGACCTCCCGCCGCAGCACCGACCCGGCTCCGCCGGATGCCCGGATTCTTCTGATTTTCAATCCGGCTATTCATCCGCTTCCCCGTCTTCCCGAAGCAACTTCTCCAGCGCTTCGCGAGCCTGTTCGTAATTCTCAAAATGCACGGTGCGGAAGCCCAGTTCCCGGGCCGCCTGAATGTTCTTCCCGTTATCGTCCACGAAGACGCACTCCTCTGCCTTCAGCTCATACTTCTCCAGCAGGATGCGGTAAATCTCCGGCTCCGGCTTGATGCGGTGCACCTGATAGGAAAACACGCCCCCATCCAGGTACGGCAGGAAATCCAGTGTATGTGTGCTTCGCTTTCGCACATGTTCCGAATAGTTGGACAGGAACAGCACCCGGTATCTCCGGGCCTTCAGATCCTCAATCCACGGGATGGCGTACTCCTTTCGCTCCGTACAGCATCCCACCCGGTCAAAGGCGACCCGGATTTCCTTCTCCCGTTCCGGCGCCCGGGCGATGAACCGCGCCAGCACCTCTTCCTCCGACCAAATTCCCCGGTCCATCTCGTTCCAGATTCCGCTGCCGAAGGTGGCATCGGTCACCCGGGCTTCCACCTCCGGATTGCCGAACAGTCGGTGGACGTAATCCTTCCACTCGAAGCCGATCAGCACTCGCCCGATATCGAAAATAACTGTTTTTATCATATCATCGCCTCGTTTTCTTTCCCGGTGCTTTCGCCGGCCCTATGTTACCGTTCTGCCAGGTACGCCAAAGCATGGGGAACGTAGGCCTTCACGTGAATGCCGTCCCCCTCGTATTTTTCTTCCAGCAGCTGTCCGAATTTCCGAATCTGTTCCAGAATGCCCATCTCCGAGTAGGTGAGCACCGTGTTCACGTACACCCGAGATTCCCGAACGATTCGTCCCAGCTCTTCAAACATCTCTTCCAAGCCCAGGTTCTTTTTGGCGGAAATCATCACCGATGCATCTGCCTGAAAATCCTGCCTCTTCTCTCCTTCCGGAAGCAGGTCCATCTTGTTCCACACCGTGATTAGCGGTTTGCCCACCACGCCAAGCTCCTTCAGGGTGTCCAGCACCACCTTCCGGTGCAGTTCCCACTGAGGGTTGGATGCGTCGATCACGTGCATGATGATGTCTGCGTATTTTGCCTCTTCCAGCGTGCTTCGGAAGGCGTCCACCAAATGGTGAGGCAGCTTGTTGATAAAACCAACGGTATCCGTCAGCAGCACCGACTGTCCGTCCGGCAGCACCGCGGTTCGGGTGGTGGGATCCAGTGTGGCAAAAAGCTTGTTTTCCGCCAAGATGCCCGCATCCGTCACCTTGTTCAGCAGGGTGGATTTCCCCGCGTTGGTGTATCCCACGATGGCCACGGTCATGGTGGCGCTTTCGGACCGCTTTTTCCGGGTAGTTTCCCGCACCCGCTTCATATCCTCGATCTCATCGGACAGCACCTTGATTCGCTTCTGAATCACCCGGCGGTCCGTCTCCAGCTTGGTTTCGCCCGGTCCCCGAGTACCGATGCCCGCACCCAGCCGGGACATGGCTTCTCCCATTCCCCGGAGGCGAGAGGCCCGGTATCGCTGCTGGGCGATTTCCACCTGAATCTTTCCTTCCTTTGTCTTGGCGTGAGCCGCAAAGATATCCAGAATCAGCAGGGTCCGATCCAGCACCTTTGCCCCGATGGCTTCCGACAGATTTCGGAATTGGGACGGGGTCAGTTCATCGTCACAGATGATTCCGTCCGCTTCTTGCACCTCCAGTATCTCCCGAATTTCCAGGGCTTTGCCGCTGCCCACATAGGTGGCCCGCTCCGGATGGTCCAGGTTCTGCACCACCATGGAGGAAACCTCTGCGCCGTCGGTGCGCACCAGTTCCCCCAACTCCTCTAGGGATGCCCAGGCCGCCTCTTCCTCGCCGGTGGCTACCGCCACCAAAATATATTTTTCTGTCTTTTCGATTTGTTCCATATCCTATTTCCCATGTTCCGCTTCGGTGTCGGTTCTAGCCCCAGCTCTGGCCGATGCCCTTCTCCACCGCTTTATCGTAAATGACCTTTGCCGCCACCAGATCCAGAGCCGCAATGCCCACGTTCTCAAAGACGATGATCTCGTCGTCGTTCTCTCTGCCGGCCACGGTGCCGTTAATCACGTCTCCCAGGCTTCCCAGCACGTCGCTTTCGGAAATGATGCCCTCTCGAATCGGAATCAGCAGGTCCCCGCTTTCCGCCATCACCGCGTCTTTGGAGTCGCAGATAATCTTAGCGGTTCTCGGCAGCACCGCCGGATCCAGTTCGTGCTTGTGCGGTTCGTAGGTGCCCACGCAGCTGATGGTGCAGCCCGGTTTTACCTTGGTGCCGTCAAATACCGGCTCCGAAGATCCCGTTACCGTAATCAGCAGGTCTGAATCTTCCACCGCTTCGTCGGCGCTGTCCGCCGCATAGATTCGGGTGCCGAATTCCTTCAGTTCCTCCTGCATCTCCGCCGCAAAAGCCTCTCGCTTCTCCTTGTTCCGGCTGTACACGGCCACCTCTTCCAACTTTCTTGCCGTCAGCATGGCCTCCAGCTGGCAAGCCGCCTGTCCGCCGGTGCCGATCATGGCCCCCTTGCGGCACGCCTTCTTTCCCAGAATATCGAAAGCGGCTCCCGATGCCGCACCGGTGCGGGCTTCCGTCACGTAGGTGCCGTCCAGGATGGCGCGGATGTATCCCGTCTTACCGTCGATGAGCAGCACCTGCGCCGGAGAGGTCTTCAGCCCCTGTTCCGGGTTGTGGGGAAAAATATCCACCACCTTCAGCGCCGCCGCATCCAGTCCCGGTGCGTAGGCCGGCATGAACACAAAGGATCCGTCATATTTTCCCGGAATTACCGTGCGCAGCGGATTCTCCACTTCTCCGTCCACCACGCTCTTGTAGGCCACCTTGTTGCCCTCGATGATATCTGCCATGGTTACGACTTTGCGAATGTCTTCTTTCGATAGTAACAGCATTTTCTTTTCCTCCTATAAAACCATATTTCGTTACGCCGGCCTCTGCCGGTTTTCCATCGCTTGAACCGCTGCTTTGGCCGCGGCGGTGGCATCGTCCGTATAGATATCCGCGCCGATGCTGTCGCAGAAATCCTGAGTCACCGGGGCGCCGCCTACCATGATGGTCACATCCTCTCGGATACCCGCTGCCTTGCAGCCTTCCACCACCTTCCGCATCTCTTCGATGGTGGTGGTGAGGAGCGCGGAGCAGCAGATGATATCGCACTTCTCTTCCTTGGCGGTGCGGACGAAGGTCTCTGCCGGCACATCGCTTCCCAGGTCAATCACGTCAAAGCCGTTTCCTTCCAGCATGATTTTCACCAGGTTCTTTCCGATGTCGTGCATATCCCCCTGTACCGTGCCGATGCACACTCTACCCAATGATGCGCTTGCATCGGCTACCAGCATGGGCTTCAGCAGATCCAGTGCTGTGGTCATGCATTTTGCCGACATCAGCATTTCCGGGACGAACACCTCTCCCCGGGAGAAGGCATTGCCCACTTCCGTCATTCCGGTAATCAATCCCTTGTTCAGAATTTCCTGAGGCGCATATCCCGCATCCAGGGCTTCCCGGCACACCTTCTCCATCCGGTTCCGGTTTCCCTTCATCAGCACGTCCGCCACCTTTCCCAGCGGGCTCTTCCGAACACTGTCGGACACCTTCTGTTCCCCGTGAGACGCGGATTTATTTTTGTCCGTGGAAAGGGCATATTTCTTTCCCGTCACCGGATAGTTGTAGTGCCGGAAGTGAAGCTCATTGTTGTACCGGGCGATTTCCTCGTCGATAATCGGATCCACGTGCTTGAAAATGGTGCCGCTCAGCCCATATGTGATGGATGGGATGAAGTGCTCCAGGGATCCGTTCTGCTTCAGCATCTTGCGCATGTATTCCCGAATTTCCTCTTCCGTGGCATCGCTCCGGTCTATCTCAGCGCCCACGCCGCCCATGACGATCATTCGGCCGTCCAGGTGGCGCACCACTTCCGGGATGTTGTTCTCCGGCAGGATTCCCTGCCAGCACTGAATGCCGATTTCCACCATATCATCCAGAATCGGCACCAGATAGGAATCGGAGTGGTGGATGGCGATGCATCCCGCATCCCGAATCTCTCCGTAGAACTTCCGATACGGTTCCTTAAAGAATTCCCGCCAGATTTCCGGCTTCATGAACAGCTGGTTTTTCGCACCCCAGTCGTCGTGGGAGAAGATGACGTCCGGCTGCAATCCCTTAATCAGCATCCGAACATATTCCAGGCGGTAACTGAGGATGTAGTCAATCAACTCGTGCATCTCCTTCGGGTGCTCGTAAAAATTGGTCAGGGTGTCTTCGAAACCCATCAGGAAGTGGCACTGTTCGAAGATTCCGGTTCCCATAAAACCCGCCAGAAGGCGCTGATTTCCCGCCTTTTCCCGCTGGATTTTTCGGAATTCCTCCCAGCCCTCTTGGCAGTTGCTTTTAATATCCGGTGCGTGGACCTCCTCTTTCCATCGGGTAATGTCCTTCAGCACCGTGGCTTCCTCCGAGTGATACGGGATGGTGCCCGGCGCATCTTCCGGGAAAAGAATGGTCACGCCCCAGCGGTCGATGGTCCGAGATCCCCGAACCTGACCGGCCCGAAGGTACCGGCTCACCGGATCCCCCAGCGCCATCTGCAGAGCTTCATACTGGTCCAGCAGGCGCTCCGGCCGCCCCTCTTTCTTCAACAGTTCCAGAAATATTTCTTTTGGTGTCATTTTGCGTTCTCCTTTGTCCCTAAAACAATCCCTTTTCTAGTCAATCAGTACCGCAGCGGAATAGGTGATGGTGCCCGGCCCGTAGTCGTACCGAAGTCCGGAGGCTTTTGCCACATCATTTACCAGCAAGCCGTAGCCCTCCATGGAAGTGAACATTTCCTCCGGATGGCGGCAGGGCCGGTCCGGATAGGTGCACTTTCGACACAGGGTACAGGCCCCCGTTCCCATGGGAAGGCAGTCCGGATATCCGTAACGAATCTGCCGCACCAAAGTGGCAAACCGTTCCTTGTGGCGTTTCTCTGCCTGTAAAATTCCCTCGCTGTCAAAGTCGTGGGCCATCTGCCCCGTGGTCTGTACCAGGATCCCCCGATGATACTTCTCCGTGCGCCGACGGCTGCGTTCCAGATCCCCCACCGCCGGCGGGCAGCTCCACCGGGTGCCGTAGGCCCGGCAGCGTCCGCTTGAACACATATCCCGCACCTCCGGCCGGAAGTCCAGCGCCCCCATATTCAGTTCTCCGGCGTGGTCGAATCCCACCTCCAGTGCCAGCTCGATGAGCTCCTCTGTTTTCATTTCCCTACCCCCTCGGTATAATGATTCATTATACCATTTTTGATATTTTCTTGACACCTCCAAAACCCTCTGCCTATAATATTAAGAAAAGATTTTATAGGGACAAAGAGACAAGCATAAAGGAGCATATTATGGAACTTCATTTTCCGATTCTGCTGGACGGCGCCACGGGGACCGAGCTTCAAAAACGGGGCTACCGGGGCGGCATCAGCGCGGAGCAGTGGGTGCTGGAGCACCCGGATGCCATTACGGATTTGCACAACAACTACATCGAAGCCGGAAGCGACGTGCTGTACGCCCCTACTTTTGGGGCCAACCGGGTCAAGCTGGAGGAGTACGGCGTCTTCAATCAGGTGCCGGAGTACAATCGACGTCTGGCAAAAATAGCATTGGATAATGCCGAGGGGCGCGCGCTGGTGGCGGGGGATATCTCCCAGACCGGCAAATTTCTAAAGCCTATCGGAAACACCACCTTCCGAGAGATGCTGGAAATCTATCGGGAGCAGGCGGAAGCCCTGGAGGAAGCCGGGGTGGACCTGTACGCCGTGGAGACCATGACCAACCTGGCGGAAGCCCGGGCGGCGGTGCTGGCCATCCGGCAAATTTCCGATAAACCCATCATGGTGTGTTTTACCTGTGAGGCCAACGGACGCACGATGATGGGCAACGATATTGCGGCAGCGCTGGTAATCCTGCAGAACATGGGCATCGATGCCTTCGGGCTGAACTGCTCCACGGGGCCGGATCAGATGCTGCCCCACATTCAGCGGCTGCAGAAGTACGCGGAGGTGCCTCTTATCGCCAAGCCCAATGCGGGCATGCCAAAGACGAAGAACGGGGAGACCTACTACGACTGCGGTCCGGAGGAACTGGCGTCCTACGTGAAGGATCTGGCGGCCGCCGGCGTAGGCATTTTCGGGAGCTGCTGCGGCTCCACGGAGGAGCACATTCGGGCGATTCACCGAGAGCTTCAGAATGTGGAATTCCTTCCGCCTCACCCGGATTTTCAGGGCAAAATCCCTCTGGCGACGGAGAAGAATCTCTACCTCCTGCCGACGGATCTCGAAATCGGCAAAATCTATCCTTGCGATGAGCACCTGGAGGATTCCTGCGAGGAGGCAGAGGAGGACGACGAGGCTCTCTTCATGACGATTGAACTGAAAGCGGAGGAGGAGCTGGATCACCTGGAGGACTTCCAATACGCCATCTCGCTGCCGCTGTGCATTCTTTGCAATGATGCGTCCCTTCTGGAGCAGGCGCTGGAAATTTATCAGGGCCGGGTCCTCTATGCCGGCGATCTGCCGGAGGAGGAGCTTCTGCCGCTGGCCAACCGCTACGGACTGGTAATCTAGGGGGCTTGCCGGACGAGCGGGCCGCGGCGAATTTGTTTTTATCGCTTGACAAGGTTTTGCGCCGGTGCTAAAATCTATGATTATAAAAATAAAACGATGACGAGGACAGTACGCTTGTCGGGAGAATCTTACAGAGAGGGATAGCCGGTGAAATTATCCCAGATTCGGACTTGCGGAACACCACCTCCGAGTGGCACTAATCCTGCCCGCCGGCCGCGTGAAAAGCCATAATGAGTGCCGGGATTTTCCCGGAAGATGGGTGGAACCACGAATACGAAATGTATGCGTCCCTTCTGACAGTATATCTGCGGAAGGGACTTTTTGGTACCTTCCGTTTCAAGAAGGAGGAAACCAAATGATTATTACTTTGAAAGACGGAAGTACCCGTGAATACGGAGAACCGATGTCCATCTACGATATCGCGAAGGATATCAGCGAGGGTCTGGCCCGTGTTGCCTGCGTGGGCGAGGTGAACGGTGAGGTGAAGGATCTGCGTACCGTAATCGACAGCGACTGTGAGCTGAACATTCTCACTTTCGATTCCGATGCGGGCAAACACGCATATCGCCACACCTGTTCTCACGTTCTGGCGGAGGCGGTGCTGAACCTGTACCCAGAGGCAAAGCTGGCCATCGGACCTTCCATCGACACCGGATTCTACTATGACTTCGACATGCCGCCGCTGACCCGGGAGGACCTGGACAAGATCGAGAAGGAGATGAAGAAGATCATCAAGAAGGGCGACCGTCTGGAGTACTTTACACTGCCGAGGGAAGAGGCGATTCAGATGATGAAGGATCGGGAAGAGCCGTACAAGGTGGAGCTGATTGAGGATCTGCCGGAGGGCGAGACCATTTCCTTCTACCAGCAGGGTGATTTCATCGAACTGTGTGCGGGTCCGCACCTGATGAGCACCAAGCAGATCAAGGCGTTCAAGCTGACTTCTTCTTCCGGTGCATACTGGAGAGGGGACGAGCACAACAAGATGCTCACCAGAATCTACGGAACCGCGTACACCAAGAAGGCGGATCTGGAAGAGTATCTGGAGTACCTAGCAGATATCAAAAACAGAGACCACAACCGTCTGGGCCGTGAGATGGACCTGTTCACTACGGTGGATGTAGTGGGTCAGGGCCTGCCGCTGTTCATGCCGAACGGTACCAAAATGATTCAGAAGCTGCAACGCTGGATTGAGGATCTGGAGGATTACGAGTGGGGCTATGTTCGTACCCGTACTCCGCTGATGGCGAAGTCCACCCTGTACAAAATCTCGGACCACTGGTACCACTATAAGGACGGTATGTTCCTGCTGGGCTACGATAACCTGGAGGATTTGAACAATGCGGAGGACGCTTCCCGTGAGATTCACGGTGTTCAGGACCTGAAGATGATTGAAAACGATGCGGACAGCGATGTATACGCACTGCGTCCGATGACCTGCCCGTTCCAGTACTATGTGTACAAGGCGCGTCAGAAGAGTTACCGCGATCTGCCTTACAGAATGGCGGAGACTTCCACTCTGTTCCGTAACGAGGATTCCGGCGAGATGCACGGACTGACCCGCGTTCGTCAGTTCACTATTTCCGAGGGTCACCTGGTGTGCACTCCGGAGCAGATTGACGAGGAGTTCAAGAACTGCGTTCGCCTGGCAAAATATTGCCTCACCACTTTGGGTTTGGAGGAAGATGTAACCTATCGGATGTCCAAGTGGGATCCGGAGAACTCCGAGAAGTATCTGGGAACTGCGGAGGATTGGAACCGCGTAGAGGATGCCATGAGAACCATCCTGGATGAAATCGGTCTGGACTACACCGAGGCGACCGGCGAGGCAGCGTTCTACGGTCCAAAGCTGGACATTCAGGCCAAGAACGTATACGGCAAGGAAGACACCATGATCACCATTCAGCTGGATATGTTCCTGGCAGAACGCTACGATATGTACTACATCGATAAGGACGGTTCCAAGAAGCGCCCGTACATCATCCACCGTACTTCCATTGGTTGCTACGAAAGAACACTGGCATGGCTCATTGAAAAATATGCGGGCAACTTCCCGACATGGCTCTGTCCGGAACAGGTTCGCATCCTGCCGATTTCCGACAAGTACGATGACTATGCGGAAAAGGTATTCCGTGAACTCCGTCGTAACGGCGTCGATGTTCACGTGGATCACAGCACGGAACGTATCGGCTATAAGATCCGTAAGGCACAGATGGAAAAGATTCCGTACATGCTGGTTCTGGGTGCCAAGGAAGAGGAAGAAAATGCCGTTTCCGTTCGTTCCAGATTCGCCGGTGACGAAGGCAGCAAGCCGCTGTCCGAATTCGTCCGCCAGATTGTGGAAGAAATTGAGACAAAGGCGATCCGGAAAAAAGAAGTAGAAGAAAAATAAGAAATGGGACTGTAAAATAAGTCCGCAAATAAAGAAGCGCCAGTTCCGGCGAATGCCGGTTCTGGCGTTTCTTTGTACTAATCTTTCTGTTGATGATTGGTTATGCATGTTTATTGTAAAATATATTACTGTTCTACCTTCTTTCTCCGCGCAAACAACCATGCACACAAACCAACGAATACGCTTGTAGCCCCGATTAATATTGGCCACACCGGGATTGGACAGACGCCTTCACGAATGAGGTGGAGTCCCCGGTATAGTGTGTACACTCCAAAGATGGAGAATATTACGAATGCAAGACTGTTCAGAAGTCCGTCCGGCGTCTTGCTTTTCAGCAGATATCCCACCATCATCCCCAGGATATCCGCTGCGAACAATCCAAGAGAACAAGCAAGCCAAACGATAAACGCCGCACTCATTCCCTCATTTGCACCAAAGGTGATGGCAGTAAGCTGCGTCTTGTCTCCCAGCTCTGCCACAAAGAATGTGCAAAAGACAGCCAGTGGCGCGAACTGAATTCCGGATTTCGCATTTTCTTCCTCTTCATCCTCATCCCCCGCAATGGTAGATGCAGCGAAATAGAGAAATGCCAGTGCAGCAACAATCTTAATGACCCAATCTGGGATAAATTCACTCACCAGTCCACCTGCCAGCACTGCAAGTCCATTCAGCACGAGAATCGCCACCGCAGTTCCCAGTATAATGTCCTTTAATTTGTACTTCGAGTTAAGCGCAATCAGCATCAGCTGCGTCTTATCCCCCATCTCTGCAATGAATTCCGTCAAAAAAATTTTAAAGAATAACACCATTCATTCTCCTTCAAAAAACACAAATGCTCGAATCCGAGAATCCGAGCATTTGTGCGTTCTTTATATTTGCCTTAAGTTAAAGTCTTACAACTAGTCTTTAAATTAACCCCAGAAGCTTGTGAGCTGTCCATAAACTACCATTGCCAGGAAGATCGGTCCAACCCACTTGATGCAGAAGTTGTAGAAGCCTCTGGACTTGAACTTTCTGGTTCCGCCATTGCTGATTTCATCATCCAGATATCCAGGTACAAACCAGCCAAGCAGGATTGTCATGATGAGACCGGTCAGCGGCATCAGGATACCTTCTGCGATGCAGTCCCATACGTCCAGTACATCCGGCTGTCTGAACAGGCCGCGGAATGCTACGAAGAATGCATTCTGGCTTGTGCCCAGTCCGTCAGCTGTGGTCAAGAAGTTACCAATCCATGCCATGATTGCCATGACAACGGTAACCTTTACTCTGTTTGCGCTCTTTCCGGCCTTCACTCTGGAGTCCAAGATTGCGGAAATACCGGCTTCCATCATTCCGATGGAAGAAGACAGTGCTGCGAAGAATACCAGCAGCCAGAACAGCAGCTGGAAGATCTTTCCGGCAGTGCCCATGGATGTGAATACGGTTGTCATCGATACGAACAGCAGTCCAGGTCCTGCGGATGGCTCCAGACCGAATGCGAATACAGCCGGGAAGATAGCTACGCCAGCCAGAACCGCTACCAAGGAGTCACCAAAGGTGATGATTGCTGCGTTGGATTCCAGGTTCTCCTTCTTATCCAGGTAAGAACCGTAAGCAATGATACAACCGGACGACAGGGAGAGCGAGAAGAAGCACTGTCCACCTGCCGAAGAGAGTACACTGAAGAATCCCTTTGCACTTCCCCAAGCGCTCAGATCCGGGCTGAACAGGAACTTCAGTCCAGGGCCTGCGCCAGGCAGTGTGCAAGATCTTACTACTACGATGAGCAGCATGAAGAACAGCAACGGCATTGCTACCTTACAGAACTTCTCGATACCGCCGGATACACCACCGAATACGATAACCATCGTCAGGAGCAGGAATCCTGTCATCCATGCAACGGAGTTTCCGGTGTTGGTCAGCAGTCCGCCGAACTGTGCGCCCGGATCTGCAGTGTTCAGAACACCCTTACCGAAGAGCGCCAGAATGGAGTCTCCCAGGTACTTAGTGATGAATCCACCGAATGTGCAGTAGAAGCAAATCAAGAGCCAAGGAACGATGGTCTGCAGAACACCGTTGAAGGTGAATCTGTGATCGGCTTCCTTGTAAGCCTCGATTGCCGCCTTCTGAGTCTTACGACCGAGAGCCATCTCGGAGAGCATCAGAGGGTAACCGGTTACAATTGCCAGAATTACGTACAAGAGCAGGAAAGCGAATCCGCCGTTCATACCCATCTTGTAAGGGAAGGACCACAGGTTACCAAGACCTACGGCCGATCCAAGTGCTGCCATCAAGAATCCAAAATTGGAATTAAATTGGCCTTTTTGGTTTTCTTGTTCCATTTCAATACCTCCATACAAAAATGAAAACGACACATATAAGAACTCTGTATAAGACATTATACCTTTCGGACTAAATCGGAATAATCACTCTATTGGTTAATCCGCCCTATACAATTTATGCTCAAAGTATATCACCTGTTCTTCACATTCGCAACATATATTCTGTATATTTAGTTAAAGCGAGAAAACTTTTTACAATTTTTAATACTGGCGGAAACCTATTGAACAATAGGGTTTTAGAAATTTGTACGATTTTAAAAGCAAAATTTCGTTATTTTATTGTCGTACTTTTTTAAAACCGCTATATATTGTGTTTTCTTTTCATTTTTAAATCAATATAAACGCTCATATTTGCCTGATTGTTGATTAATTATCCATTCAACCAATTTTTAGTATAAATTGAAAATTTTTTCCAGCCCACTTTTCAACTGTTCTTTTTTGCTATCATGTTTTTTTATACCGACTTCGGTATAATCATTGGTCTATCACTGCGGGAAAATGCGGCCAACACTGCGTATAACAGAAAAACACCGCCTCCGAAACCGAGACGGTGTTTCCCCTATATAATATAGAAATTAGTGTTTTAAGTGTTTTTATTCTGCTTCCAGCTTCTTACCGGCCTTCAGTTCCTTTCCGGAGAACAAAGCAGCATCTTTCTTCCAGAATGCACCCAGACCGCAGCCGATCAGTGCCGGGATGACCCAGCCCAATCCGAAGGATGCGAACGGAAGGTTGTCGATGAACGCAATCGGATGTCCGGAGGTGCTGATGGTGCTCAGGATGCTGGTAATCAGCGCCACATAGGTTCCCACACAGATGACGTGATCGTTATCCGTAATTTTTTCCACATAGGCACCCAGTACCAGTACGATCAGCGGCGGGTACAGAATGTTCAGCACTGGTCCCGCGATGGCGATGATCTGGCTCAGTCCGAAGTTGGACATGGCGTAGCTGATGGCAATCAGAGCGATTACAATCTGCTTATACTTCAGCTTTCCGTGGGTCAGCTCTTCAAAGTAGTCTCCTACGATGGAGCTGAGTCCTAGTGCGGTGGTGACGCAAGCCAGGATTACGATGGTCGCCAGGGCGTATACGCCGTATTTTCCCATCAAGTGGTAGGTAATCGCTACCAGCAGGCCGGCCTGGTCCAGTCCGGCATATTCCGGAATACCGGATGCGGTGGAGCCCAGATACGTCAGTCCGCCATACACGATGGCCAGCAGCGCTGCGGAAATGAGATCCGCGCCGACGATCATCTTTTTAACGTCTTCGTGTTCCTTGTAGCCATAGTTGTACGCAGCGGTAATCAGCATGATGGTAATCAGCACGCCGCCGATTCCGTCCAGTGTCTGATATCCGTTCTGAATGCCGGATGCGATAGGAACAATTTCCTCCGGGGAAACGGAAGCGCCCAGCGGATTGATGATTCCGATGACAATCAGGAGAATCATCACCGCAAGCAGACATGGGGTGAGGTAATTACCGATAATGTCTACTACTTTCGATGGGCGGATAACCAGACCCAACGTAATCAGGAAGAACACCAGTCCGTAGAGCCACAGCGGAACGCTTGGCGCGATGGTCTTGAATCCCAGCTCATAGCTGGTAGCCGCGGTTCGCGGAATGCACACGCACGGTCCCAGACAGAGCATGATGGTGGTAAGCAGTACCTTTCCCGGCTTCGCTCCCATCTTGCCAACCACTCCGTCTACGTTCCCTTTTCGGTTCAGCACTACCGACGCAATCGCAATTGCTGCCAGTCCCACGTCCATGATGAAGAATCCCATGAATCCGCTGATCCAGCTGCTTCCCGTTTCTCTTCCCAGAAACGGCGGGAAAATCAGATTTCCCGCACCGAACTGTGCGGCAAACAATGCAAGTCCCATACACAGGGTTGCAGAGAACTTACTTCTTTTCTTTTCCATTTTTTCACCTTACCTATTAATACATATAACCAATACGCACCTACTCTACCATGAAGAAATGTGTTTTAAAAAAGAATTCTTTTCATCTTGCAAGCACTTTTTTTCATGTTTTGACATACTAAACCAATTTATTCTATTGTTTATTATTTTTTATCCGTTATAATAAGAATGAGAGGTAAAGGTTATGGATATTCAAAAATTAGACTATTTTTTGACAGCAGCAGATACCGGGAATTTTACCCAAGCTGCCGACCAATGCAGAATTGCGCAGACAACCATGAGCAAGTACATTGCCCAACTGGAGAGCGAATTCAATTGCAAGCTGTTCTACCGAACCAATAAGGGCTGTGAGCTCACCGACCAGGGACAAATTTTCTACGAAAAGGCGCTGGTCATGAAAAAAGATTATGCCAACCTGGTGGCCGCCCTGAAGCAGGATCATTCCCGGGATTTGAACCTGGGGCTGGACGGTTCGCATTTCTACGTATCCCTCTTTACGGATTTTCAAACCGCCTATCGGGACGTAAACCTGAAAGCCGCCTTCGGCAGTGAAAAGGAATTGGTAAGCGATCTGGTACACCAGCGACTCCACGCCATCGTCATGCCGGACAACATCAGCGAAAAAGTTCGCTCCTATCCGGAAATCCGCAGCATCGACATTCTAAAGGCCCTGGACTACCTGGTTTTTCCGCCGAATACGGTACGCCACTTCGGTTCCATCGAGAAGGCGATTGAGAACCTTCCCCTGATTACCAAATCCGTGGATGAAGAGTATTACGAATACTGCCGCACCAATCTTCACAAAAAATACGGCACAACCTTCCACGAAGTTCGGGTCGCCCGCAGTCAGGATGTACAGACCATGATGCTGGCTCTGTCCCAAGGTTTTGCCATCCTTCCCCTTTCGGAAGTCGACGCAGACAGCGACTTTGAATGTTTCCCGCTGGGAGAAGAATTCGTGGAAATGCTTCAGCTCTTCTACAGCACCAAATACATGAACGACCCTCTGCGGAAGCTCATCGAATTCATCAACCAGCACGGCATCGTCACCTGTTAATTCATCTCATAAAAAAACCGGCAGGCGCTCCACTTTCGTGAAGTGCCTGCCTTTTCGTTTTGCATCCATTTCCGGGGGGACCGGAAATCGGGTTCGTCAATGGCCGAGGAAAAACTCTTTTTATAAACTTTTAGTCGAGATTCACATTTGCCTTCAGATTTTCAACCTTCTTGCTCTGCGGCTTCGGAAGGAATGCGCCTACCACGCATCCGATTACAGCCGGAAAAATCCAGCCCAGACCATCTGCCGCGAACGGCAGCTTTGCAGCCATGTCGGAGATTGCGCCCATCGGCAGGGTTCCCGCCAGGCTGGCCAGCAGGGATACATATGCACCCACGCATGCAGCCATATCGTTCTTTACCACCTTCTCCAGCAGCGTCATTACTACCAGAACGATCAACGGCGGATACAGGATGGACAGGATCGGTCCTGCCAGCGCGATGATGTTGCTCAGTCCGAAGTTGGAGAGAATATAGCTGAATACAATAACTGCGACAACGGTGTGCTTATACTGCATCTTTCCGTCGGTGAGATCCTTGAAGTAATCACCTACTACTGCGGAAAGTCCGATTGCGGTGGTCAAGCAAGCCATCAGTACGATGATGGTCAGCGCGATTACGCCATAGCTGCCCAGCAGTTTGTTGGTGATTGCCATCAGCAGCGGAGCCTGTTCCAAATTCTTATATTCTGCGATACCGGAAATGGTGGAACCCAGATAGGTCAGTCCGCCGTATACCAGAGCCAGTAAAGTTCCGGAAATCACTGCAGAACCGCTGACAGTCTGACGAATTTCATCCTTTGTGGTATATCCGTAAGCACATGCCGCAGTAATCATCATCAGTGTCTGCGGAACGCCGCCGATACCGTCCAATGTCTGGTATCCGTTTACGATACCGTCGTGCATCGGGGATGCGTTTGCCAAGATTGCGGCCTCGTCGATCGGATTCACGATACCGATCACGATCAGCAGTACCATTACTGCCAGCAGAATCGGTGTGAGATAGTTTCCGATAATATCTACTACTTTTGTCGGGCGGATTACCAGAAGCAGTGCGATTCCGTAGAAAATAGCACCGAATGCCCACTGCGGAAGTCCCGGAATCAGCAGCTTAACGCCCATTTCATAGGTGGTTGCTGCTGTACGCGGAATTGCGATCAGCGGTCCCAGGCAGATGATGATAGCGGTTACCATCGCTTTTCCCGGGATACGGCCCATTTTTCCCATAACGCCGTCAACGCCGCCCTTCTTGTTGGATACGGTTGCAATAATCGCTGCTACCGCCAGACCAACGTCCATCAGAAAGAAGCCGATGAATCCAACGAACCAGGAAGAACCGGTGTCTCTTCCCAGGAACGGCGGGAAAATCAGATTTCCGGCACCGAACTGTGTTGCAAACAGCGCCAGACCCATGATGATAATGGCGGAACGCTTGCTTCTTGTCTTACCATTCTGTTCCATAATTTCAATACCTCTCATACTTTTCATCCCCGCTTCTCCGGGGATGTACCTAAAGCACTCTTTCCTTACGGTACAGATGTTAACATATTCACAATTCCTTGAAAAACGAATTATTCCTATGGGTATAGCACTTTTTTTCATGTCGCCCGATGTTATGTGTTCGTTTTGTAAAAATATTCTTTCCGCTATTCCTATATTCTACCGATACCCTCCATTCCGCACGGTGGGCTATTCGTAGCGGTCCTCCGAATCTGCTTTTACCAGGTCGTAAATCAGTGGGTCTCGAATCAGATGCCGCCACACCGTAGTGGTGGCCTTCACAAAATCATCATTCAGCGGAAGGGTCTCTTCAATCAGCGGACAGGCGTACGGTACCTCCGTATCATCATAAATCATGATGAGCTCGCCCTCCTCCGTCAAATGGGGCAGCAGCGGAAATGTCCGGCACTGAATGGGCCGCAGCGCTCTTTGGCAGTGCGGGGGATTCATGCAGTGCAAAAAGAACACCTTCCCCTTCCAGGATTCCGGGAATTCGAACTCTTCTGTGGATTCTTCCGTCCACCGATAGCCCTCGCCTTCCCGGCGGTGGATTTTGTCCTCCCCCGGCAGCAGGTAGATGCCCATTTCCATATCCGGCTCCGATTCCACCATACAACATGCGGCACCGCAAAGGGTGCCGCAGTCGTAATCCACCGGAGATACCCGGTCCAGTAACCGATATATTGCGCGATAGGTGCGCTTCCTAATTGTGGATTTAATCAATTCTATTATTCCTCATCGTCATCGTCGTCATCAAAATCCAGTTGAGCGTCGAAGAAGCAAATAATGTCTTCTACCACTTCATCCTTCAGATCTTCGTAGTTGTGGATTTCGTGGCGGTAACCCGGATACAGCTTCGTCTCTACGGCATGTCCGCTTTCCGTCAGCCAATTGGATACCTGATACACTCCTTCGCCATACTGCCCCACCGGGTCCTGGTCGCCGGCAATATTGAAGATTGGGAGTTCTGTCGGAACATTTTTCGCCCAATCCGCTCCGGTAATGGCGGTAATCATCTGACAGAAGTAGAGGAAGGACCGATTGGTGGTCGGCTTTGTGAAAGCGTCAAACGGGTCGTGGGCGTGGTCGTACTGAACGCAAGGATCTGTGCAAATCCACTCGTTGCCCAGTTTAATCTCTTCATCGCAGCGGTCGAACATCCAGCCCATCACCACATTCGGTGCTTCGGTGGCCGGATCCTCTCCGTGACCGGCTGCCACTTCTTTTTCCAGGAGATCGATTCCTTCTTCTACGTGCGGGAATACGCCGCTGGTGCCGCAAAGGGTTACGCCGGTAAGTTCATCGCCGTATTTGGTGATGTAATCTCGCGCGATGAAGGAACCCATACTGTGGCCGAACATGAAGTACGGAAGATTCGGATACATTTCCTTGACCAGGGTGGTGAGCGTGTGCTCGTCCTCCATCATGGTGCGGAAACCCTTGTCGCCCCAATCGCCCCAGGTGTCGTTCACCATGGCGGTTTTGCCGTGACCTACGTGATCATCGGCCGCGACGATATAGCCGGCCTCCATAAAATTCACGATCATATGGAAATATCTTCTGGAATGCTCTCCGAAGCCGTGCACCAGCTGAATGATTCCGCATGGCTCTGTTGCCGGAACGTAAATCCAGCCTTGCACATCATCTCTCTCATTAAAGGATTTAAAACTTACTTCATGTAACATCGTACACCTCCCGACACGGGGCTTTCACCCGGTCTGTTTTTTTATAGAGCAATCCGGACACGGCATCTTTCGATCGTGTCCGGATTAAAATCGATTAAAGCACAGATGTGCTGTCAGTTCTTATTTGTCGTATTCGTTCATCCACTTGATCAGCTCAACGCAGTAATCATCGTGTCTGTCTACGAATGTGGTGTGTCTTGCATTTTCCCAGAGAATCCACTTGGTGTGCTGGATTCCGTCTGCCATGGTCTTTGCAACCAGCGGGGAACACAGATCGGAGATACCGCTCATGATCAGGGACGGTACTTCGATTTCAGGCAGTCTGTCGATATACTCGAAGTCTCTCAGTGTACCGGACGGTACGAATTCGTTCGGGCCCCATCCATACAGATATGCTTCGCCGCCGCTCTTCTTTGCTCTGGTGCAGCACTCCGGAAGATCTTCTCTCCAGTATGTGCAGTATCTGTCCATATAGTGATCTACTGCCTTCAGATAATCTTCGCCGGTGAAGTCTTCGGTTTCCAGTGCGTGGTTGATGGCTTTCTGATCTGCCTCATCCATCATCTTAATTCTTCTCATACCTTCCTTTGCCCACAGGCTGCTGCTTGGGTGACCGGAGGAGATGATGAAGGATTTTACGCCCTTTGCACCACGCTCAATTGCGTATGCAATCTGCATCATACCACCCCAAGACTGACCGATGATGTGACACTTATCCAGACCCAGATGCTCTCTCAGAGCATCCAGCTCGTCCAGCCACAAATCCTGTGTCCACATTTCAGGATGTCCGTCCAGGTAAGAATTTCCGCAGCCAAGCTGGTCGTACATTACGATCATACGATCATCATCGTCTGCTACGTTGTCCAGTACTTCGAAGTAGTTGTGGGTGGATCCCGGACCACCGTGCAGGCAGATCAGCGGAGCCTTTCCGTTGTCCTTCTGCTCACCAACGATTCTGTAATACGTCTGATAACCTCTGAACGGCATGTAACCTTCTGTAATCTTTGCCATTTTTTTAACTCTCCTTTGTAAAACAAATGCCGCAGCCCGCAGACCGCGGCACCCTTATCATTTCCGTTTTATTCCCTCGGAAGTGTCTGCCGAGGCGAACTTTGTTTTATGAACAATTATTCTCCGTCCGGAACAACGATGATTTCATCCTTCGGATACTCGTTGAGCACTTCGCAGCCATCTTCGGTGATGTACAGGATGTCCTCGATTCTTACGCCGATGCCCTCGTCATAGAGATAGATTCCCGGCTCAACGGAGAAGCACTGTCCCGGTACGATGATTTCGTCGTTCGCCAGGGATACGTCACCAACCTCGTGGTCTTCCAGACCGATGGAGTGACCTGTTCTGTGTGTGAAGTATTCACCAAAGCCCTGCTCGGTGATGTAATCTCTTGCAGCCTTATCTACGTCGCTCATCTTGTTGCCCGGCTTTGCTGCTGCAATACCTCTCTTGTTGGCTTCCAGAACGATGTTGTAAATCTGCTTCTGTCTCTCGCTTACTTCGCCGATGAATACGGTTCTGGTGATGTCGGAAGCATAACCCTTCCACATTCCGCCGATGTCCAGGACAACGGAGTCGCCGTGCTTACCCTTGCTATTGTCGGTGATATGGTGCGGATCTGCGCCGCCCTTACCGTATGCAGTGATTGGGTCGAAGGACATGCCGCTAAAACCAACTTCCTTGCACAGTTCTGCAGTCTTCTGGTTCAGCTCGATTTCAGTGAGGCCCTTTGCAACCCATGGAATCAGTTTATCCATAACCTGATCGATCTTCAGAGCGGATTCCTTCATGATCTTGTGCTCATCTTCACCCTTAACCTGTCTAACTTTATCAATTACGCATGCGTTGTTTACGAAGGAGCTGCCTGCGCCCAGTTCCTGAAGTCTCAGAACGAATCTTGCCGGCCAAGTCTTGTCGATACCCATTGTCTTCTCTTTGTCGACGAAACGGGACAGAATCTCTACGCCGTCCTCCACGTCATCGTAATAGGTAATCTCCACGCCAAGGTCTTCCACCTGTGGGAACAGCTTGTTCAGTACGAAGTGAACGGTACCGTCAACATTGATGTACAGCGCACCCATTCTTTCGCCGAAAACAAATGTCTTGTCCAGCAGGTAGTACAGTGCGTACTGGTCGGAAACGAGCATCTGAGGGATGTCTTTTTCCTTCATCTTGGCAATGGTTCTCTCCAAACGATCTTTTTTCAACATGATGTAATCCTCCATTTCTTAAATCTTTCCGGATTGTTCCGAAAACAACATCCACAAATCATTATAGCACGACCGCCGGCACTTTGATAGAGAATCTACAGTTATTATATACTTTCTTTTTATAAAATAATTATTTTCTAAATTCCAAGTGTCCCAGTGGTCCGGCGGTGCAGAGCTGCACCGGTCTCTCGTTCGCCGAGAGTGTTGGATTTCTAACTAGATGGCTCTGGTGTACTCCTTGAGCCATTCCTTCTCTTCGTCGGTGAGGAATGGGCTAACCTTCTCGTAGCAATCCTTGTGGTAATCGTTGAGCCATTCTCTCTCGGAGCGTGTCAGCTCTTCCGGATCGATACCGTCCAGGTCAATCGGTACGAAGTTCAGTGTCTCGAAGTGCATGAACTGACCGTACTTGTTCTTCTCGCCCTTTACGGTGAGCAGGTTGTTCTCGATACGGATACCGAAGTCGCCTTCTTCGTAGATTCCCGGCTCATTGGTTATAACCATGCCTTCTTCGAACTGGTGATGCTCATTCTTGGACGGAACGATGTACCAGCGGAATCCGGTTGGCGGTTCGTGAATGCTGCCCAGATAACCGAATCCATGTCCGGTTCCGCACTGGAAGTCCTTGTTCAGATCCCAGATTGGCTGTCTTGCCAGTACATCCAGGGACCAGCCGTGGTTTCCGTACAGGAAGTTTGCCACGCTCAAGTGCTGCATTGCTCTGTATACTGCGGTGTAGTATTTCTTCAGCTCCGGTGTGATATGGCCCAGAACGGTGGTACGGGTGATATCGGTGGAACCTTCATAGTAGCCGCCGCCGGTATCGGTCAGCAGCATGCCGCCTTCTTTCAGCGGAACATCGGACTCCTCTGTCGGGGAGTAGTGCATCATTGCTGCGTGTGCACCAAATGCCTGCAGAGGTTCGAAGGAATCCCGAATGTATCCTTCCTGTTCAGCGCGGAGGGATGTCAGCTTATCGGATGCGGACAACTCGGTGATCTCCATCTTGTCGTAATTCTTTTTAATCCAGTACATGAACTTGGTGAGGGCAACGCTGTCCTTCAGCTCTGCTTTCCGGATGTTTGCGATTTCCACTTCGTTCTTCATGGCCTTCATCAGGATGGTTGGGTTGGCACCTTCTACCACCTTGCATGGCAGGCTCTTGTAAAGTGCGTAGTTCATCTTCATCGGGTCGATGAGAGCGACTTCGTCTTTACCAATCTTCTTGGCATCTTCGTAGATGTCATTATATGGGTGAATCTGAACGTTGTTCTTCGCCAGTTCTTCACGGATTCTGTCGTTCAGTTTGCTCTCGTCGATGTACAGGTGTGCATCGTCTTTGCCAACGATTACATAATCCAGAACCAGTGGGAAGAAGTCAATATCGTCACCACGGAAGTTCAGCAACCAGGCATTGTCATCCAGAGATGCAATCAGGTGTACGGTAGCACCGCATTCTGCCATCTTTGCCCGAACTCTTGCCAGTTTGGATGCAACGTTCTCGCCGGTGTACTTGTCTTCCAGGAAGAAGCATGGCTTCTTGGACTGTTCCGGACGGTCGCTCCAAATCTGATCGATCAGATCTACTTCGTACTCGATGGTGATGTTCTTTGATCCCAGAACTTCTTCGTATTCCTGACCTTCGCCCATGGAGAGCACACGGCCGTCGAAGGCAACCTTGCCGCCTTCCGGAATCTGTTCTGCCAGCCACTCGGTAGTGGATGGAGTGTCATCAACGAACATCTTCATCAGACGGACGCCGCTGCCTTCCAGTTCGGTCAGTGCCTGGGTGAAGTATCTTCCATCCGTCCACAGACCGGCATCGTTCTGTGCGATAACAGCTGTTCCATAGGATCCACTGAAACCGGTAATGAACTGTCTGGCTTTGAAATGTTCGCCAACATACTCGCTCTGATGGAAGTCTGCAGTCGGAACGACATATGCGTCGATGTTCTGCTCTGCCATCAGCTTGCGAAGCTGTTCAATGCGCTTTGCAACTTCTGTCATTTTGTTTCCCTCCTTAATAACACGCGGTAGAACTCCGGAGCATAGACCGTGTTCTATACCTAGTCAAAATTGTAACACTTTCAATAAATAATTCAACCGGTCCGGCTACTCAAAAAATTAATACTTCCCCCAGAATGCTCTTGATTTTTTTATGGATACAATTTTAATTTTCGGTTGAAATTGCCGGAAAGGGCTTATTTTTCACTTTTGAACCGGCTATTCCTACTAAATTTCGATTTGAACGGGGCGGCAGAACCGCCTGCCGGTAGGGGCCCTACGGGGAAGAGGTGAAGGCCCGCCGGGAAGAAGGGGCCCTTCGGGAGAAGAGGGGCAGGCCCGCCGGGAAGAGGGGCCCTTCGGGGGAAGAGCACGCCCTGTTGGCGTGCCCCGACGGTGGGATAAGGGGATGTCGGCGGGGCGGCGCCAACATGGGCCGGCGCCGGGTGAGATTTGAGGCGCCCTGTTGGCGTGGCCCGACGGTGGATCAAGGCTTTGCCGGCGGGGCGGCGCCAACATGGGCCGGCGGCGAGCGGGATTCGGGGCGCCCTGTTGGCGTGGCCCGACGGTGGGATAAGGCTTTGCCGGCGGGGCGGCGCCAACATGGGCCGGCGCCGAGCGGGATTCGGGGCGCCCTGTTGGCGTGGCCCGACGGTGGATTAAGGCTTTGCCGGCGGGGCGGCGCCAACATGGGCCGGCGGCGAGCGGGATTCGGGGCGCCCTGTTGGCGTGGCCCGACGGTGGATCAAGGCTTTGCCGGCGGGGCGGCGCCAACATGGGCCGGCGGCGAGCGGGATTCGGGGCGCCCTGTTGGCGTGGCCCGACGGTGGGATAAGGCTTTGCCGGCGGGGCGGCGCCAACATGGGCCGGCGCCGAGCGGGATTCGGGGCGCCCTGTTGGCGTGGCCCGACGGTGGATTAAGGCTTTGCCGGCGGGGCGGCGCCAACATGGGCCGGCGGCGAGCGGGATTCGGGGCGCCCTGTTGGCGTGGCCCGACGGTGGATCAAGGCTTTGCCGGCGGGGCGGCGCCAACATGGGCTGGCGCCGGGTGAGATTCGGGGCGTCCTGTTGGCGTGGTCCGACGGTGGATCAAGGCTTTGCCGGCGGGGCGGCGCCAACATGGGTCGGCGGCGAGCGAGATAAAGGGAGAAAGTGATGTTGACGCCCTTGTTTTTCCGCCTCATGCATCAACTCCACTTTCAGAGTTAATGCATGAGTACCCGTTTTTCCATACCATGCATCACTTCTAATTATTTTTATACTGTTTTTCTTCTACTTTGCTTTCAATCAGGTAATAAAGTGATGCATAAGCAGCTGTTTTCAGCATTCCGACATCACATCTTGCCATTTCCGCCGGGCATCTTTTCTCTAATCTGCCCGGCGACCACAACAAAATGATGCAGGAACCTCTTTTTTCCGCGTTCCTGCATCATTTTCCCGATTTTGTCCCGGCGGCCCGACTTAGACTCGGGCCGCTCTTAGATGAAAAGAGATGCGCGAAGGGCTTTCACGGCCTTCGTGCATCTCTTCCCATCATTAGAAATTCCAAAAGGAAAGAATTGACGACGAACACCCCATCTTCCCCCGTTCGTCGTCAATTCTAATCATCTTCTCATGCCGCCTGCTCTAATTTGCATTCGGCCCACAAAAAATTGACGACAGACCTTCTGTTCCGGGTAGTCTGTCGTCAATCTAACGATTTCTTCACGCTTTATGCTCTAATTTAAGTTAATCCTGAGTCAAAATTCCCTTCATTTAGCCCGGATTTGGTGAATTGAAAAAGTAAGTTCCAGTTCAGCCAAAAAACTTTCCGCTTTGCAAAAGTAAATTCTGGTAGGGGGCTAAAATTAGAGTAAAAAGCGAAAATACCGTACAAATATGGCGAATACGGAAGG